>NZ_CP099489.1:0-660015 GCF_023923225.1 Ornithinimicrobium faecis
GCCGGTCGTGGCCGCCGGGGCGGGGCAACCGCTCATGGTCGCCCATCGACTCTCGCATCGGCTCGCGACACGCCGACGCTGAGTCAATCGACTGACAATTCCTGACCTGCGCACTTGCCCAGCGGCGCGGTTCCTTGTTAGCGTCCCGGCTTCGGTCTCTTCTGTCCACTGCCCTATACACAGGTGTGGATAACTCTGTGGATAACAGGAGTAAGGTAGGGGCCCGGAGCACGCCCACCACTGAAGGACGCCACCACCGATGACGCAGCCAGATGTCGACTACACGCAGGTCTGGCGCGACACGATCGGCACGATGGATGGCGACACGTCCCCGCGTGACCGCGCCTACCTCGCGATGGTCCGGCTGGTGGGCCTGATCGATTCCACCGCCCTGCTCGCGGTTCCTTATGAGCACACCAAGGAGACCCTGGAGACCACGCTGCGGGAGCCGGTGCGCGCGGCCCTGTCGTCCGTGCTCGAGCACGATGTCCGTCTGGCCATCACCGTCGACGACCAGCTCCGCAAGCAGGTTGAGGGCGAGGCCGACCAGGTGCCCGGCCAGGGGGACCACGGCTCAGGTGCCCGCCCCTCGAACGACGAGGCGTCGGCCACGTCCGACCGTCCCGAGGCGGCCACGGAACAGACCGACGGCCAGCCCCTGGACAACGGACTGGGGCCTGACGGTGGCAACACCGCGGCCCGCGACGGTCGGCCCGGCACGGCGCCACGGCCCGAGCGCAGCACGCCTGGCGGTGACATGGACCCCCGGCTGAACCCGAAATACACCTTCGACACCTTCGTCTCCGGATCGTCCAACCGGTTTGCCCACGCCGCCTCGCTCGCGGTGGCCGAGTCGCCGGCACGCGCCTACAACCCGCTGTTCATCTATGGCGAGTCCGGTCTGGGAAAGACCCACCTGCTGCACGCCATCGGGCACTACGCCCGCAACCTGTATCCCGGCGTCCGGGTGCGCTATGTGAACTCCGAGGAGTTCACCAACGACTTCATCAACAGCATTCGTGACGACAAGGCCGGTGCGTTCCAGCGGCGCTATCGCAATGTCGACTTCCTGCTCATTGACGACATCCAGTTCCTGCAGGGCAAGGAACAGACCGTCGAGGAGTTCTTCCACACCTTCAACACGCTGCACAACAGCGAGAAGCAGGTCGTGATCACCTCCGACCAACCCCCCAAGAAGCTCTCCGGCTTCGCCGAGCGGATGCGCAGCCGCTTCGAGTGGGGCCTGCTCACCGACGTCCAGCCGCCGGACCTGGAGACGCGCATCGCGATCCTGCAGAAGAAGGCCGCCCAGGAGGGCATGACCATCCCGGACGACACGCTCGAGTTGATCGCGAGCAAGATCACGACTAACATCCGCGAGCTCGAGGGCGCCCTGATCCGGGTCACCGCGTTCGCCTCGCTCAGCGGGCAGCCGGTCAGCGTCGAGCTGGCCAGCCACGTGCTCAAGGACATCATCCCCACGGGAGATGGCGGCACGATCACGATCGGCACGATCCAGACCGAGGTCGCTGACTATTTCCGGATCAGCGTGGAGGACCTGTGTGGCACCTCGCGGTCCCGGGCGCTGGTCAACGCACGCCAGATCGCGATGTACCTCAGCCGTGAGGTCACCGACATGTCCCTGCCCACGATCGGCAAGGAGTTCGGTGGGCGCGACCACACCACGGTGATGCACGCCGAGCGCAAGATCCGCCAGTTGATCGGTGAGCGGCGCGCGCTCTATGACCAGATCACCGAACTCACCGGGCTGATCCGCAAGGCCTCCGCCCGCTGACCACGACGCGTCGGCCCGCTGACCCACCGGAACGACCTGGCCACGACCGGCCGCGCCACGCTGAACTCACAGGTTCATCCACGGGGGTTACCTGCCGGTCACCTGCAGCATCACCAGTTTATCCCCAACCTGTGGATAACTCTGTGGGTAAGTTCTGCCGTTCATCTGGGCGTCACCAACGGCCCGTCGATCACGGTCTCCGACCCCTGGCACACCCTTGTGGAGTTCCCGTGGACGACATGTGCCTGGGTGCAGGTCAGCCTGGGCACAACCGGGGTATGCCGACAGTCGCCTCTGTGGACGACTCGCCACCGTCCACAACCACCGGGCGCCGTCCCCAAGGGTGTCCACGCGGCATACACACGGTGAATCGGTGGGCCGACCTGCACCGGGACGCAGTTATCCACAGCATCCACAGCACCTATGACGACGACTAACTATTCTCTGGGAGGGCCTCGCCCCACGTCCCTGATGAAACTGGCTGGGGAAACTGGCTGGAGGAACGGGCTGGAGGATCTGGACCGTTCCTGGACCTCATCCCCGGTCGGTGTTGGCCGCAATGGATGCGGGAGGCTAATGTCATCTTCCACGCGCCGACGCACCGTTGGCCCGTGGGGCCGCAGAGTCTGTGCAGCAGAGTCCGGGGCAACCAGAGTTCACCAACCGCACGTGAAGGGCTGACCGTCGTGAAGTTCCGCGTAGAACGCGATGTCCTGTCCGAAGCCGTCGCCTGGGTCGTGCGCGGCCTGAGCAACCGTCCGCCGGTCCCGGTGCTGGCCGGTGTGCTGCTGCAGGCCGACGAGCAGGGCACGCTGACGCTGTCCGCCTTCGACTACGAGATCTCCGCCACCGTGACCATCGAGGCTGATGTCAGCGAGGGTGGCGAGGTGCTCGTCCTGGGCCGCCTGCTCGCCGACATCTCCCGCAACCTTCCGGCCAAGCCGGTCGAGGTCAGCACCGATGGCACCAAGGTGCAGCTGGTGTGCGGCTCAAGCCGGTTCTCCCTGATCCAGATGCCGGTGGGTGACTATCCGTCCCTGCCCACCTCGAGCGAGAGCAGCGGCAGCGTCGCGGGTGATGTCTTCACCAACGCCGTCGCCCAGGTCTCCATCGCGGCCGACCGTGGCGACACGCTCCCGATCCTGACCGGAGTGCGGGTCGAGATCGAGGGCGAGAAGATGACGCTGCTGGCCACCGACCGTTATCGCCTGGCCATGCGTGAGCTGACCTGGGCTCCCCAGGACCCGAGCGTGTCTCATGTTGCCCTGATCCCGGCGAGGACGCTGTCCGAGACCGCCAAGGCGCTGGGCGCCGCTGGCGCGGTCGAGGTGGCGCTGGGTGATGCCGCACGCGGTGAGGGTCTGATCGGCTTCGAGGCCGGCTCCCGACGGGCCACCACCCGGTTGCTGGACGGCGAATACCCCAAGGTCACCTCGATCTTCCCGAACAGCGTGGACACCACCGCGGTCGTGGACACCCACACGATCCTCGAGGCGGTCAAGCGTGTTGCGCTCGTCGCCGAGCGCAACACCCCCGTGCGGCTGCGCTTCTCGGAGGGCCAGGTCGCCATCGAGGCCGGCACCGGGGACGACGCCCAGGGCAGCGAGGCCATTGAGTCAGTGCTCACCGGCCCCGAGCTGGAGATCGCCTTCAACCCGCAGTTCCTGATCGACGGGCTCAACGCGCTGGGCACGCCGTTCGCCAGGGTCAGCTTCACGCAGCCGTCCAAGCCAGCGGTGCTGTCCGGCCAGGCTGAGATGGACGGCGAGTCCGATGAGACCTACCGTTATGTGCTGATGCCGGTGCGCTTCGCCGGCTGAGTAGGTCCGTTGGCCAGGAGCCACAGGATCGAGGCTCCGCGCGTTCATCGACCCCACAGAATCGACCCCACGAAGGAGCCATCACCATGCAACTGGGAATGATCGGACTGGGCAAGATGGGCGCCAACATGCGCGACCGTCTGCGCCAGGCGGACCACGAGGTGATCGGCTACGACCTCAACCCGGAGGTCCGCGACGTGGACAGCCTGGCGGCGCTGGTCGACCAGCTCCAAGCCCCGCGCGTGATCTGGGTGATGGTCCCGCACGGCAAGCCGACCCAGGACACGGTCGACGAGCTCGGTGAGCTGCTCAGCGAGGGCGACCTGGTCATCGAGGGCGGCAACTCCCACTTCGCCGACGACATCAAGCACCACGAGCAGCTCGCGGCCAAGGGCATCGGCTATGTCGACTGCGGCGTCTCCGGTGGCATCTGGGGCATCACCGAGGGTTACGGCCTGATGTGTGGTGGCGAGACCGAGTGGGTTGACAAGGCGATGCCGATCTTTGACGCGCTGCGCCCCGAGGGCCCCCGCGAGGAGGGCTGGGTGCACGCCGGTGACGTGGGCTCGGGCCACTACGCCAAGATGGTGCACAACGGCATCGAATACGGCCTGATGCACGCCTATGCCGAGGGCTTCGAGCTGCTCACCGCCAAGGATGCCGTCAAGGACGTCAAGGGTGTCTTCCAGGCGTGGACCCGTGGCACGGTGGTGCGCTCCTGGCTGCTGGACCTGATGGTCAAGGCACTCGATGAGACCCCCGGTCTGGAGGGCATCAGCGAATACACGACCGACTCCGGTGAGGGCCGCTGGACGCTGATCGAGGGCATCGAGAACGCTGTGCCGATGCCGGTCCTCAGCGCTGCGCTGTTTGCCCGCTTTGCCTCCCGGCAGGAGAACTCGCCCGCCATGCAGGCCGTCGCCGCGCTGCGCGGTCAGTTTGGTGGCCACGCGGTCCAGATGCTCGATGACGAGGCTCAGCAGGTGCACCAGGGCGCCGAGCCCAAGCACGACGAGGGAGCAGAGCGCCCCGGCGCCGGCACCGAGGCTCCAGGTGGGGAGACCGGTGGATCTGGCGCTGCGGACGCTGGCCCCTCCTCCGGGTCGGGCTCGACCGACGCGGACGCTCAGGGCTAGCCCCCGGCATACCCGGGTTGTCTGTCCCCACGCGAAACTCACCGTGCACCTGCGCCACCTGAGCGTCACCGATTTCCGGAGCTATCACCGCGCGGAGGTGGCTCTCGCGCCGGGCATCACGACCCTGCTGGGGCGCAATGGTGAGGGAAAGACCAACCTGATCGAGGCCGTGGGTTTCGTGGCCTCGTTGGCCAGTCACCGCGTGGCGACCGACGCCCCGCTGGTGCGGCACGGGGCTGAGTCGGCCATCGTGCGGGCCGCGGTCGTGCGTGATGGGCGCGACACCGTCGTCGAGCTGGAGATCGTGCCCGGCCGGGCCAATCGCGCCCGCCTCAACAAATCGCCGCTCACCCGGCCACGCGACGTCCTGGGCACCCTGCGCACTGTGCTCTTTGCCCCGGAGGACCTGGCGCTGGTCAAGGGGGACCCGGCCGAACGACGCCGGTTCCTCGACGACCTCCTGGTGGCGCGGCAGCCGCGCTGGGCCGGGGTGCGCAGCGACTATGACAAGGCGCTCCGGCAGCGCAATGCCCTGCTGCGCTCCGGACAGCACCTGTGGCGGTCGGGTCGCCGCGTGCCAGAGCACCGGCTGGCCCCGGGCGAGACCATCGAGGACGCACGCGCGGCCGCGGAGGCGGCGCTCGGTGTCTGGGATGCTCAACTTGCGCAGGTCGGGGCGGCGCTGACCTACGCGCGGCTGCGGCTGCTGCGCGACCTGCGGCCCTATCTGAGCGAGTCCTACGCCACGATCAGTGACGCCGAGGCACTCGCCGAGGCGACCTATCGGTCCAGCCTGGAGGGTCCGGTCGCCGAGGCGATCGCCGCAGGAGAGGTGCCCGAGCAAGAGGACCTGTATGCCGCGACCCTGGAGGTCATGGCGGCTCGCCGCCGCGACGAGCAGGAGCGCGGGGTCACCCTGGTCGGACCGCACCGGGACGAGCTGGTGCTCGCCCTCGGTGAGCTGCCGGCCAAGGGGTATGCCAGCCACGGAGAGTCCTGGTCCATCGCGCTGGCCCTGCGCCTCGGGTCCTTCCGACTGCTCCAGCACGACGTGGGAACCGACCCGGTCCTGGTGCTCGATGATGTCTTCGCCGAGCTCGACTCGGGACGTCGTGAGCGCCTGGCCGAGTTGATCTCCGACTGCGAGCAGGTGCTGATCACTGCCGCTGTGGCCGCTGACGTCCCAGCGTGGTTGGCCGGCCGGGGCGTGATCCTGGATGTGGCGGACGGGACGGTCACCCCGCGTGGTGACGATCCTGCAGACCCAGGTGCCCCTGCTGACACGGATGCCACAGCTGGTCCTGCCGACCGGGCCGTTCCCGCGGACCCAGGCCCGGCTGTGGAGGACCCGGCTGTGGAGGACACTGAGTCGTGATGCCCGATCCGGAGGAGCCAGCCGAGACCGCGGGTGAGGCGGAGAGCGCCGACCCGCTGGCGGCCGCTGCCGACGCCCTGGCCCGGGCGCGGTCCAACGCCCGGTCGCGTGGTCTGCGCCCCGGGCAGACTGATCGTCGCCGGACGGCTGCCGACGCGCTCGCGCAACGACGCTCCGGCACCGGGGAGGGGGCTGCCCGGGACCCACGGCTGCTCGACACCGAGGTCGATCGCCTCGTCAGCTCGCGGGGTTGGAGCACAGACGTGCAGGTGGGGGCGGTCATCGGCCGCTGGACCACGATCGTGGGTCCGGAGGTGGCCTCGCACGTGCAGCCACTCGGCTTCGACGGGACGGTGCTGACCGTGCAGGCCGACTCCACGGCGTGGGCCACCCAGATGCGTCTGCTCACCCACTCGGTCCTGACCCGCATCGAGACCGAGGTCGGCGCCGGCGTGGTCACCGAGATCACCGTGCGCGGGCCGGCCGCCCCGAGCTGGCGCAAGGGTCGGCTGCGGGCTCAGGGGCGTGGTCCGCGCGACACCTACGGGTGAGCGACCGGTGGCGTTGGCGCAATGCCACTCAGGACCGCCCAACACCCCACCCGACGGGGAGGACCCCAGCACGGGGGGACTTCTTTGCTCAAAATGCCCATTATGGGCCTGTGGATGGGGTGTTTTAGGGCGTCGAAAGGGTAGACTGGGCAGGCTCACCCACCCACTCTTTCCTAGGAGCCCCGTGGCCACGGTCGGACCAGACAATCCCCAGGACACCGAGCCGGAGATGCCGGAGCTCCCCGAGGCAAAGCCTCAGGAGGGGGACCCGGCATCATTGGCGACCGAGTCGTCCTACGATGCCAACGCGATCCAGGTGCTCGAGGGACTCGAGGCGGTCCGCAAGCGGCCGGGCATGTATATCGGGTCCACCGGCGAGCGCGGCCTGCACCACCTGGTCTGGGAGATCATCGACAACTCGGTCGACGAGGCGATGGCCGGTCACGCGGACCGCATTGACGTGACCATCATGGAGGGCGGCGGCATCAAGGTCGTCGACAACGGTCGTGGCATCCCGACCGACATCCACCCGGTGGAGAAGAAGCCGGCCGTTGAGTTGGTGCTGACCCAGTTGCACGCCGGTGGCAAGTTCGGCGGCAGTGGCTACAAGGTCTCCGGTGGCCTGCACGGCGTCGGCTCCTCGGTGGTCAACGCCCTGGCTGAGACCTTCGAGGTGGAGGTGCGCCAGCGCGGTCACGTCTGGCGCCAGACCTACAAGCTCGGTGTGCCCCAGGCCCCGTTGTCCATGGATGAGGAGATCCCGGAGGACGAGACCGGGACCACGATCAACTACTGGCCCTCACCCGACATCTTCGAGACGGTCAACCACGACTTTGAGACGATCCGGGCGCGGGTCCAGCAAACGGCCTTCCTCAACAAGGGCCTGACGATCACCCTGACCGACGAGCGCCCCATTGAGGTCGTCCGCGACATCGACGCCCTTGAGGACGACCCGATGGACGGGCTCGACGAGGAGGATGCTGACGCGACGCCCGATGCCTCCCCGACGGGCGAGGCCAAGCGCAAGCCGGTCATCTATCGCTACGACAATGGTCTGCTCGACTACGTCGCCCACCTCAACAAGTCCAAGCGCAGTGAGGCCGTCCACGAGGAGATCATCGGCTTCGAGACCGAGGACAAGGAGCGCATGCTCGCCGTCGAGGTCGCGATGCAGTGGACGACGTCCTACAGCGAGTCGGTGCACACCTATGCCAACGCGGTCAACACCCACGAGGGCGGCACGCACGAGGAAGGTTTCCGGGCGTCCCTGACGCGACTGGTCAACGACTTTGCGCGCAACAACAAACTGCTGCGCGAGAAGGACCCCAACCTCACCGGCGAGGACATCCGCGAGGGCCTGACGGCAGTCATCTCGGTCAAGCTCGGCGAGCCGCAGTTTGAGGGACAGACCAAGACCAAGCTCGGCAACTCTGAGGTCAAGGGTTTCGTCCAGTCGGCGATGACCGAGGAGCTCGGTCACTGGCTGGAGGCCCACCCGCGAGAGGGCCGGGAGATCATCAGCAAGGCCGTGCAGGCGGCCGCCGCCCGGGTCGCCGCCCGCAAGGCGCGCGAGGCCACCCGGCGCAAGGGCCTGCTGGAGTCCGGCGGTCTGCCGGGCAAGTTGCGCGACTGCCAGTCCAATGACCCCTCGATCAGCGAGGTGTTCATCGTCGAGGGAGACTCCGCTGGTGGATCCGCGGTGCGGGGGCGCAACCCCTTCAACCAGGCGATCCTGCCGATCCGCGGCAAGATCCTCAACGTCGAGAAGGCCCGCCTGGACCGCGTGCTCAACAACCAGGAGGTCAAGGCCCTGATCTCCGGGTTCGGCACCAGCATCGGTGAGGACTTCGACATCACCAAGGCGCGCTATCACAAGATCGTGCTGATGGCTGACGCCGATGTCGACGGCATGCACATCCGCACCCTGTTGCTCACCCTGCTGTTCCGCTTCATGCGCCCGCTGATCGAGCACGGCTATGTCTATCTGGCGCAGCCGCCGCTCTATCGCATCAAGTGGAGCAACGTGGACCACCAGTACGCCTACTCCGACCGTGAGCGCGACGCGTTCGTCAAGGAGGGCCTGGGCAAGGGGTGGCGCATGCCGAAGGACTCCGGCATCCAGCGCTACAAGGGTCTGGGCGAGATGGACTACTCCGAGCTCTGGGACACCACGATGGACCCCGACCACCGGGTGTTGCTGCAGGTCACCCTCGATGATGCGGCCAAGGCTGACGAGGTCTTCTCCGTGCTGATGGGTGAGGACGTCGAGGCCCGCCGCGGCTTCATCCAGCGCAACGCCCGCGACGTGAGGTTCTTGGACATCTGAGGAGATAGCGACGAAGGAGCGTTGTCGAAGATGTCCCGAAGACACTGACATTTAACCCACTGACCCCCACGCAAACGCAGACTGAGCCACACGGCATACGAGAAGGACGAGCGTGACTGACATCACCCCCCCGGAGACCGACCGCATCGAGGAGATCGACCTCAACGCGGAGATGCAGCGCAGCTACATCGAATACGCGATGAGTGTGATCGTGTCCCGTGCGCTGCCCGACGTGCGGGACGGGCTCAAGCCCGTCCACCGTCGCGTGCTCTACGCGATGTACGACGGCGGTTACCGCCCCGACCGCGGCTTCAACAAGTGTGCGCGCGTCGTCGGTGACGTGATGGGTCACTATCACCCGCACGGTGACAGTGCGATCTATGACGCCCTGGTGCGGCTGGTGCAGGACTGGACCCTGCGTTATCCGCTGGTCCACGGGCAGGGCAACTTCGGCACGCCCGGTGATGACCCGGCCGCCGCCGCTCGTTACACCGAGTGCAAGATGGCGCCGCTGGCCATGGAGATGGTCCGGGACATCAATGAGGACACCGTCGACTTTGGCGACAACTATGACGGCAAGACCCAGGAGCCGGCTGTCCTCCCGGCCCGCTTCCCAAACCTGCTGGTCAACGGCTCGGCCGGCATCGCGGTCGGCATGGCCACCCAGATCCCACCGCACAACCTCGGCGAGGTTGCCGACGGCGTGCAGTGGCTGCTGGACAACCCCGAGGCCTCCCGTGAGGAGCTGCTCGAGGCGCTGATCCAGCGCATCCCGGGCCCCGACTTCCCCACCGGCGCCCAGATCATGGGCCGCAAGGGCATCGAGGACGCCTATCGCACCGGCCGTGGCTCGATCATCATGCGGGCCAACGTTGAGGTCGAGGAGATCCAGGGTCGCACCTGCCTGGTCGTGCGCGACCTGCCCTATCAGGTCAACCCCGACACCCTGGCCAAGAAGATCGCCGAGCTGGTCAACGACGCCAAGCTCAAGGGCATCGCCGACATGCGCGATGAGACCTCCGGGCGCACCGGTCAGCGCCTGGTCATCGTGCTCAAGCGCGACGCCGTGGCCAAGGTCGTGCTCAACAACCTCTACAAGCACACCCAGCTGCAGCAGAACTTTGGCGCCAACATGCTGGCGATCGTCGACGGCGTGCCGCGCACGCTGCCGCTCAGCGCCTTCATCCGGCACTGGGTCGAGCACCAGATCGAGGTCATCGTCCGGCGCACGAAGTTCCGGCTCAAGCGCGCCGAGGAGCAGATCCACATCCTGCGCGGCTATCTCAAGGCGCTGGACGCCCTTGATGAGGTCATCGCGCTGATCCGGCGCAGCGCCACCGTCGAGGACGCCCGCGACGGGCTGATCGACCTGCTGCAGATTGACGAGATCCAGGCCCGCGCCATCCTCGAGATGCAGCTGCGCCGCCTGGCGGCCATGGAGCGTCAGAAGATCATTGACGAGCACGACAAGCTCGAGGCGATGATCCTGGACTACGAGGACATCCTGGCCAAGCCGGAGCGGCAGCGGCAGATCATCAGCGATGACCTCGCCGAGATCGTCGAGAAGTATGGCGACGAGCGCCGCACCCAGATCGTGGCCTTCGACGGTGACATGTCCATGGAGGACCTGATCCCACAGGACGATGTGGTGGTCACCATCACCCGAGGTGGCTATGCCAAGCGCACCAAGGTCACCGAGTATCGCCCCCAGAACCGCGGCGGCAAGGGCCGTCGCGGTGCGGCGCTGCGGGCCGACGACGTGGTCTCGCACTTCTTCACGACCAACACGCACCACTGGTTGCTGTTCTTCACGAACCTGGGCCGGGTCTACCGGGCCAAGGCCTACGAGATTCCCGAGGGCGGGCCGACCGGCAAGGGTCAGCACGTCGCCAACCTGATGGCCTTCCAGCCGGGCGAGGAGATCGCGCAGGTGCTGGCGCTGGAGAACTACGAGGCGGCTGACTATCTGGTGCTGGCCACCCGCAACGGCCTGGTCAAGAAGACCCGCCTGACCGACTACGACTCCCCCCGCTCCGGCGGTCTGATCGCGGTGAACCTGCGCGAGGGTGACGAGCTGGTCGGTGCGGGGCTGGCCGGTCCGGAGGACGACATCCTGCTGGTCTCCGTCAAGGGGCAGTCGGTCCGGTTCACCGCCACCGACGAGGCGCTGCGCCCGATGGGACGGGCCACCTCTGGTGTCACCGGCATGAAGTTCCGGGGCGAGGACCGCCTGTTGTCGATGCGGGTCGTCCCGCACGGCAGCGAGCCGTTCGTCTTCGTGGTCTTCGAGAGCGGCATGGCCAAGCGCACTGCGATCTCGGCCTATCGCGTGCAGGGCCGTGGTGGCCTGGGCATCAAGGTGGCCAAGGCGACCGAGAAGGGCGGCGACCTGGTCGGTGCCCTCACGGTCGAGGAGGGCAACGAGGTGCTCGTGGTCATGGAGCGCGGCAACGTGGTGCGCTCCTCCATTGACCAGGTGCGGGTGACCGGTCGGGACACGGCCGGCGTGAAGTTTGCGACCCCGGGCAAGGGCGACTCCATCGTGGCCGTCGCGGTCAACGCCGAGTCCGAGCTGTCCGACGAGATCGAGTCCATCGAGGGGGAGCCGGTTGAGGGAGGACCGACACCAGATAGTGCCCCGGCCGCCTCCGATGCGGTGAGCACCCCCGACGATGTACTACCGTCTGTTGAGTCGGCGGACGTCGACGAGGCATCGGACGCGCCGGAGGTGACTCCGGACGACGGTGCCGCGGACGCCGATGAGCCGGATAACGGAGGCGAGTAGTGAGCACGACGGGACAGGGCACCTCCACCGGTGGCTCCGGGTCTGCGGCGCGCCGTTCCGGCGATGACGACACCCAGAAGATCCGCCGCCCAGGCACGCAGACCGGTCAGGGCAGCGGCATGCGGGACGGCGCGATGGCGCGCACCGCACCACGCCGTGACCTGGGTGCCGCGGCCGCCCGCGCCCGAGGCACCGGCGCACAGAGCGCACGCCCTGGTGGCAGTGCGGGCGCGCGTCCGCAGCGGCGCACCGGCCCGCGTCGGGTCCGGCTGACCCTGCAGCGGGTGGACCCGTGGTCGGTCATGAAGATCTCGTTCCTGGTGTCCGTCGCCCTCGGGGTCGCCACCGTCATCATGGTTGCCGTGCTGTGGACCGTGCTCAACGGCATGAATGTCTTCTCCACGGTCAACGAGCTCATCGTGGAGATCACCACCGGCGAGACCTCGGCGAGCGCCTTCAACCTGATGGACTACATCGGCTTCGGTCGCGTGGTGTCGCTCTCGGTGGTCATCGGTGTGATCAACGTGATCCTGCTGACGGCCCTGGCGACCCTGACGGCCTTCCTCTACAACGTCTGCACCGCCCTGGTCGGCGGCGCACAGCTCACCCTCTCCGACGAGTGAGCTGACCGGGCCGCGCGCGCCCGAGAGCCCACTCATCATCCTCGCATCGCCCGTCCCCGACAAGGGGCGGGCGATGAGTAGTTCTACGTATATCCGCTGCTCCCCTGGGTCCCTACATTTCGAGTGTCCCGTGAATCACTCGACCCAAGGAGCGTCATGCCATCCGTGACTATGCGTGTGCTCGGCGGCGTTGCCGCCGCCTGTCTGGCCACCACGGCCTTCACCTCGACCGCAGCAGCCGACAACTATCAACCCGACCGGCACCGCCCCATCGAGGGCACCGTCGTGGCGACCGGCCTCAACAGCCCGCGGCACCTCACGGCTGCTCCCAACGGCGACCTCTATGTCGCCGAGGCCGGGACCGGCGGAGACGACTGCCTCGTCATGGGCGAGGAGGGCCCCGTCCTGGATGAGGGTGTCCCGATCCCCTGTGGCAGTTGGGATCCCGAGGAGCACCCCGACTGGGGCGAGATCCGCCTCGGTGACACCGGATCCATCACCAAGATCACTCGCAAGGGTCACCAGAGCCGGGTGGTGACCGGCCTGCCGGCCGTCGACCTCGGTGGTGGTGAGGCCACCGGCCCCAGCGACGTCGCGGTCCGGGGCAACAAGCTCATGGTCACGGTCGGCCTGGGCGCGGACCCGGCGGTCCGCGACCTTGCCGCTGACCTGTTCGATGAAGAGCTCTATGAGGACCTGGCGACCGTGCAGCAGGTGAAGCTGAGCGGTAAGAAGACCTCCGCGCGGACGGTGGCCGACCTCGGCCAGTTCGAGGCGGACAACAACCCGCACCCGGCGATGGTCGACACCAACCCCAACGCGATCGTCTCCGACGGCAGCGGCTGGATCATCACCGATGCGGGCGGCAACTCCGTGCTGCGGATGGACCACAAGGGTCGGCTGAGCACCCTCGCGGTGCCCCCGGGCGGGGAGGCCGAGGCGCCACCGTTCCTCGAGCTGCCCCCGGGCACGATGATCCCGTTCGAGCCGGTGCCCACGGCCGCCGAGCGGGGCCGCGACGGCTCCGTCTACATCAGCGTGCTCACCGGCTTCCCGTTCCCGGTCGGCGGCTCGACCATCTGGAAGGTCTCCCCGTCCGGCAAGGTCACCTCCTGGGCGACCGGGCTGACCAACGTCACGGACCTCACCTTCGGACCCGACGGCAGCCTGTATGCCGTGCAGTTGGCCAACAATGGGCTGCTGTCCGAGGACCTGACCGGGTCGTTGCTCAAGATCCGCAAGGGCAAGAGCACCCACCAGGTCATCGCCGACGGTCTGTTTGCGCCCTATGGCGTGACGATGCACAAGAGCAACGCCTATGTCACGACCGGCACCGTGGTGCCCGGCGGCGGAGAGGTGGTCCGGTTTGATCTGCGGCGCTGCCGCTGACGGCGGTCAGTAACCCCGGGTCAGCACTCTCTCCCGCGCGGAGGCGAGGGCTGACCCGGACTGGCGCCTCGACATACGGCGCAGTGCGATGGGAGCCAGGACCAGGCCGATCACGACCCACACCCCGAGCACCCCGAAGGTCTCCCAGGTGCGCCACGACTCCCCGATCTCCAGGGCGACAGCCTCGTCCGGGAGGATGGCGGACCGGAACCCCAGGCCCAGCCAGTAGACCGGGAAGACCTGCACGACCCACTGCAGCCACTCCGGCATCGCCGTCACCGGATAGAACAGGCCGGAGACTGCGCACAGGCCATAGATGGCCATCGTCGTGAACAGCAGCGCCATCGGGCCCTTGAAGATCGAGCCCAGCACCGCCCCGAGCGGCAGCATTGCGGCGATCGTCAGCACGGACAGCAGCAGGAGCCGCAACCACCCCCAGGCCGTGTCGGGGGTGACGCCCTCGACGAGGAAACTGGCGCCAATCAGGATGACGGCCATCGGCAGCAGCGTGGTGGTCATGCTGACGAAGAACTTGGCGATCAGGTGGCCCGTCATGGCATGTGGCACGGTCTTGGCCCGCAGCAGGGTGCCGTCGTCGCGCTCGGTGGTGATCTCGCCCGAGACGCCGAGCACGCCGCCGCTGATGATGCCGAAGGCGAGGTAGGCCGGGACCAGGAACTGACCCAGCGACAGGGCGGTCTCCATCAGCTGGGAGTCGCGGAGCCAGAACAGGACGGCCAGCATGACCGCCGGGCCGAGCAGGACAAAGAGCACCATCGGCGACATGATCTGCAGCCGGAGCTCGATCTTGGCGCGGCGCAGGGCAGCCCGCAGGACGGTCGGCATCTCAGACCTCCTTGTCGACGGGCTCGACGCCGGTGTCGGCCTGGTCATCGGTCGGCTCATCGGTCGGCTCGTCGGGCAGTATGCCGAAGCTCGCCGCCTGCGTCTCGGCGCCGGTCTCGACCTGGTGGACCAGGGCGAGGTAGGCCTCCTCGAGGGAGGCGCGGCGCACCTCCAACTCGGTGATCTCCCCCGGGCGGGCGAGCACGTCGCGCAGGAGGGCGACCGGATCGTCGGTGGACTCGTTGTGCAGCTGGCCGTCCCGCCGATAGCGCACCGATGCCGTGGCTGACATGCGGTGTCGCAGGTCGTCGGGGCTGCCATCGGCCACGATCGTGCCGCCCGCGAGCACGAGGATGCGGCCTGCGAGGAGCTCGGCCTCGGTGAGGTCGTGGGTGGTGAGCAGGATCGTGGTGTCCAGATCGGACAGGCCGCGGATGAGCTCGTGGAAGTCGTGGCGCGCCTGGGGGTCGAAACCCGCGGTCGGCTCGTCGAGGAAGAGCACCTCAGGGCGGCCGACCAGGCCGATCGCGACATCGAGCCGGCGGCGCTCACCACCGGAGAGTCGGTCGAGCCGGCGCTGCTTCTTGGCGCCGAGGCCGACCCGCTCCAGCAGGTCGCCGGTGGGCCACGGGCGCTGCACCTCGGGCGTCGCATAGTCGGTGTAATACAGGGACAGGTAGTCCAGGAACTCCTCGACCCGCCACTTGCCGTGATCGCGCCAGGACTGCAGCACCACGCCGACGCGGGCACGCCACGCCTCACTGGCCGTGTGCGGTGTCTCCCCCAGGACGCTGACCTCCCCGCCGGATGGCACGCGGAAGCCCTCGAGGATCTCGATCGTGGTGGTCTTGCCGGCGCCGTTGGGCCCTAACAGGGCCACCACCTCACCCCGGCCGATGCTCAGGGTGACGTCATCGAGGACGCGCGTGGCGGCATACTGCATCCGGAGGTTGGTGGTCGAGATGGTGGCGCTCGTCCCAGTCATCAGGCTCCCTGCGATCGCTGTGGCCGGTGGTCCAAACCTAGTTCACTGCGAGGTGGCCACCGAAGGGATATCCGCCGCTTTGGAGCAAGGGGTCGAGATGGGGTAATCTCGTGCGGCGCGTGTCCGTCGGATCACGCACACCCCCGGGCCTATAGCTCAGACGGTTAGAGCGCTTCCCTGATAAGGAAGAGGTCACAGGTTCAAGTCCTGTTAGGCCCACCACCCAACCGCAGACTCGCTCAGAGTCTGCGGTTTTGTGTTTCACGTGGAACCCGATCGAGCCAACGAAGCGCGGACGTGGCGGAGCCGCCGCCGAGGCCCTGGTGTGCAGGGCTCGACGGCGGCTCGTCAGCGACTGTGTTGCTCACCCGCTCTGACGGGCGGCTTCGTCAGTGGTTGACGGTCACCACCAGCCGGTGCTGTAGCGCCAGACGGACTGCACCCCGCCGCCCCCGGCGTGGCAGCCCTCGATCAGGTCGTAGCCCGAGAAGTACATGTAGGGCATGTCGACCCAGCACTCGCCCATCGAGCCGTAGGTCACGGTGACATTGGTCGACTTCTTTGCCGTCGGCACGGCGTCTCCACCGGCGGCGTTGGCCGCGGTCCCCGACACCGCGGCGACCCCCACGAGACCTGCCACTGCCAGGCTGCGTATGACGTTCTTCATGATTCTCCCCTTCGTTGTGGTTGCACCTGCAGCTGTCAGCGCTGCAGGTCGGGGAAGTGACGGCACCGTCGGTGGGTGTGGTTCCAGGCTTTGACAAAACATGACGATCCCTGAATGTGCTGTTGGTGTGCGCGTGCTCAGTTGCCCGGACCGCGGACGCCAGCAACTGGCTATAGTCGGGGCGGCAAGGCAGCTGGCGCATCAGGAGGTTGAGCACGTGGGGTTCGGTGCATGGGGCAGGCGGGTCCTCGCTGGTGTGGCCGGGCTGGCCCTGGTGGTGGCGTTGCCGACCGCCGCTCCGGCCGCTGGCTACGACCCGGATCCGGGGCAGGGGGCCGAGGCGCTCACGGACGGCAGTTGGTATCTCCCGGCCCACGACGTCTCGTCGGCGCTGACCAAGGATGGGCCGCTGATCCCGGAGACCGCGGAGCAAGCCCGCAACGACCGCCCGGAGTACTACCACGACACCAAACAGGGCAGTGAGGACTGGGGACGCTGCCACGGCGCGAGGGAGCGGACCGAGCCGATCGGCTGCGTCTATGGCGACCCCGATGGTGAGTTCGACCTGTGGCTGGTGGGCTCCAGCAAGACGGGGCAGTGGGCCGACCCGCTGGTGGAGGTCGCCGAGCGGGAGGGCTGGCGCGTCACGATCCACACCAAGAGCTCCTGCGCCTTCCTGCCGGGCCTGGAGGTCCTGGATTATCCGCAGTGCGACACCTTCAATGACGCGGTCCTTGACCTGGTCGACGAGCGCGATCCGGACCTGGTCGCGTTCGCGCCCACGTATAACGAGCCGGCCAGTCCCACGACCCCGGCTGAGCAGGATCAGGTCATCGCTGACCTGCTCGCGGCGGGGGCCGGTCACGTCGCGGTGCTGTGGGAGAGTCCGGGCATCGTGGTGGGGACCTCGGCCGTGGACTGCCTCGATGACCTTCCGGCCAACTATCAGGAGTGCAGCTATCAGCATGAGCCGGGCGGCATCCAGGTCCTCAACGAGGCGGCACAGGCACGAGCCCTGCGCGACGACCAGGTCAGCTTTGTCGACTTGGAGCCATGGGTCTGTCCGGACAATGACCTCGGCGCCTGCCCAGGGGTCATTGGAGGTGTCCAGGTCACAGGCGTCGCTAGCCACATCACGACGTCCTATGCCAAGACTCTCGCCGACCCGATCGCGGCCCAGCTCTATCGCGCCGGGATCGTCGAGAACGACCCGTCAGCCCCGACCTACCGGCACGCCGGCGCAGATCGCTACGAGACCGCCGCGCGACTGGCGCTCGAAGGCAACCCGCGCGACGTCGACACGGTCTATCTCGCGACTGGTGTCGATGCACCAGACGCTCTCGCCGCAGGGTCACGTGCCGGCGAGGACCGCCTGCTGTTGACCCGTCAGGGTTCGCTTCCTGCCCCCACCCGCGACGCGCTGCGTCAACTGGCCCCCGACCGCGTCATCCTCGTCGGAGGCACGTCCGCCATCAGCGGCGCTGTCGCCGAGCAGGTGCGGGACACCCTGCCCCGGGCGGCCATGCGTCGAGTGGCGGGGACGGACCGTTATGAGACGACGGCGAAGCTCGCCGAGTTCGAGCGTGGCGACAGCTCGCTGACCCGGGTCTTCGTGACGTCGGGGAACGCCTGGGCCGACGCCGTCAGCGTCGGCGGGGTGGCCAGGGCCGGGGACTGGCCGCTGCTGCTGACCCAGAAGAACCACCTCCCCAGCGCGAGCCAGGACGCGCTCGTTGCCACGCAACCCGCCGAGGTTGTCATCGTCGGCGGCGAGACGGTGGTGTCCTCGACCGTCGAGGCACGCCTGCGCGCCGTGCTCCCAGACGCGGACGTGAGGCGGGTTGCCGGTGACAACCGCTACGAGACGTCGGCGGACCTGGCACGTGCCTATGGCGACCCGGACGCGACCAGCGTCCTGGTCGCCACGGGGCTGGACTTCCCCGATGCACTGGCCGCCGGTCAGGGGCCAGGACACGGGCCGGGCGGACCGGTGCTGCTCACGCAGCCGGACCACCTGCCGAGGGCGGTTGTCGATGTCCTGGAGTCCAGGGAGCCGGCGACAGCCGTGGTCATGGGCGGCACGCAAGCCATCAGCTCTGGCGTGTTCGAGGCTCTCAGGGCCGTGATTTAGGAGCAATCGGTCCCCCGCAGGTATCCTGTTCGGGCACTGATCACAACTGAGGAGTCTGCATGAAGCGTCTGCTGGCCATGGTCGCCGTTGCTGCGGGAGCCCTCGCTGTGGCCAAGAAGATGCAGGACCAGCAGGCCGAGCGCGACCTGTGGGCCGAGGCGACGGACGGTGTGACCGACCAAGCGCCGAGCAGCAACTGAACACCTGAAAAAATTGAACAAGGGGACTTAGCTCAGCTGGTAGAGCACCGCCTTTGCAAGGCGGGGGTCAGGGGTTCGAGCCCCCTAGTCTCCACCCTTTGGCTGGTTAACGGTCTTGGAGGACCCTAGTTAAAACGGTCCTCCAAGCCGTTGACCAGCCAGTATGCAGTCGCACGCCAGCGATCTGCGTCGGTACACCCAGATGGTTCCAGAGCGACCGGGAGGCGACCGGACGCGCGTTGAGAGCAGGTCACCGTGAGAGGTCAGGACGCCTGTCAGTTGCTTGCGGGACGCTGGGAGCATGATCAACTTGCAGGGCTTGGGTTCGATGTCGAGCACTGAGGAGCGTCGCGAGCTCAAGCGGCTGGAGCGTGAGACGTTCGGTCACAAAGTGCGTGAGGTCCGCCGGGCGCGAGGCTTGAAGCAGGCGGACGTAGCCGAGGCTGCCGGCATGTCACGGGTCACCCTCAGCAAGGTCGAGAACGGCGAGCACGACCTAGCCGTCAGTTTCGTCCGCCCCCTAGCCGCGGCGCTCGGCGTCCCGACAGGTGTGCTCTTTACAGACTCTGACTGAGGACCCCGGTCTGTTGCACGGCAAGACAGGGACCGGCGTCAGTCGCTATCGGTCGTCGCCGAACTGACCCGGCGTTCATCCCACAGCCTGAATGCTTCACTGGTTACCAGGGTCGCTGCGCCGAGCGACTGGCCATAAGTCTCGGTCGATCCGGTGGTGTACCTCAACGTCGTCGACGTGCCCAGAACAGGAAGTTTGTGTCCGGGTCGCAGCTCCTGAGGCCAGAGTCTCGCGTGGGCACCACCGCTGGACATCCGCCACTCGAAGGCGTATGCCCTCGCTAACCAGGGGTCGTCGGCAGCAACGATCGCGGCAACGTCCTGCAGCATCCCGGTCACTGTGAACGACTTCCCGTTGATCTCTGCGAGCACTCGCTTCCGACGTTCGACGCTGCGGTCACGAAGATCCCCGACTTCGCGATGGAACTCGGGGCTCACATCGGCTTGGAACGCTGACTCGTTCAAGTAGTCGCGAAGCAACTGGCTCCTACCAAGGTGCTCTTCGGCCTCGCACCACCGCACCCGCTGAAGGCGAGCCTGCCTGTTGCCAGTCATCACCCAAACTGCCTGGCTGGCCGCAACTAGGGCTGAGCGACAGACTGTGTAGAAGGCCGTGGGGCGTAGCCGAGCACCGCCCTCGCGCTCGAGCGAGTCAGCTGCCAGTCCAAGATGGTCGACTGCTGTTCCGATGCTTGACCAGGCCACCAGGCTCGCCGGGTGCTGCGGATTGAGTTGATCATCACCGGCGAGAGCGCTGCCCGGGTCTGGACTTTCCGGCCGTTGTGTGCGGTCCTCCCAGCCGTGGACTGCGTCCACGGCTCGCTGGATCCGAGCCAGCCATGGGTCCTCGTCCATGGTTGGAACCTAGTCGGTTCCTGACAACGAGCTTGATGCAGGCGGGCGTAAGCGTCGCCACCGGCATGTCAGGCTGGGCCGAGACAGTGGGCCCCACCTTGATGTCGCCGGTCGGCAGGCTAGGAGTCACTGCCAGCGTAGAGCAGCCTCCTGCACTGCCTCTGTGCTGTGGTAAACGCCGCAACGGTCCGCGACGAGTTCGAGCACCTGAAGCTGCTTGTCGCGCACTTTCCCGTCGACGACGGCGGCCGTGAGAGATGCTGCATACAGCGGCTCGAGGTCTCCGTCGGCAGCGGCCAGCATCGCCCAGACGTGGTCGGGGTCCACCTCGATCACGGCGCGCATTTGCTCTAGTGCTTCCTGCACTTCAGCAGAGTCGTTGACCCGAAGTGTGACGTGGTGAAGCAGACTGACTTGGCCGGTGCTGGAAGCAGTGTCTGAGTGCACGACCAGCCAGAGGACCCACAGGAGCTCTGGATGGAGGCGGGTCCGGGAGGTGATACGGCCCGCCTCCTCCATGATCCTGGCTTCCCGGCGGAAGGAGTTCTTCGCGTACTTGCCGGCCACCTTAGTTGTCCAGAAGTTCACGCCTGCTGCGAGCGGGACACCGACCCCTGGGATCGCCATCTTGATGATGTTCCGCTGGAGTAGGTACTTGCCGACTCCCGGGAGGCCCTTGAGCGTTGCGAGGGTCGCACCGCTGAAGACCTTCTTCACAAGCGGTCGCAGGACGACTGGGACTCCCTTCACGAGGACGTCAGTCCCGACCTCGCCCGTCTTTACGACGAAGGCGACCCTGATCAGCTTCCAAAGATCGTCTGGATCGTCCAGGTCCAGCGGCACGCCGTACAGAACGGAGAGATCGTAGGCCAGTCGAAGTTGGAGCTGGGAGGTGTAGACAAGGTCGACCGTGAAGGAGGCCGCTGCTGCTGGCAGCGTGAGGGGTGAGGCTCCACCGTGACTGCCGATGGTTGCGACGATGGCCCCGGTGTAGGCGGTGGCGTTGAGGCCACCAGCGATGCTGGCGTATCGAGCGGCCATCTTGATGCGTTCCTGCGCGACCGCGTCGGGGGGCAGGTTCGGGTACTTCCTCCTGAAGTACTCCGCGTTCACCTGGGTCTCGTACTTGTGCAGCGAAAACGTCAGGAGTTTAGGGAACCAGGTCCCCTGCCGCAGATCGTCCATGGAGAGTTCGCCCACGAACTTCTTCGTCTGCTCGAGCTCCCGACGCACGTCCTCTCTAGGTGAGGTGCTGTCGCGATCCTGCTGTGATTCATCCGCGTTCACGTGCGGACTCCTGTCTCGTCAAGCGCCTGATCCTTCGGTCTCCGCAGGCTGGATAGCGCGGCGAGTGTTGTGGGGCACGCTGCCGACCGGCGTCACCCTGCCGGTGCTGAGCGCGGCACGGCAGCCTACCCAAGGTCTGACACGGTCTCCCTCCTAGTACGAGTACACGTCACCGCTTCCGTGGAGGTCGAGCGCGACTCGACTGGGAAGGTACTCAAACGACGCACGGAGGAGAGCGTGCAGTCCGAGTGCCTCACAGCGCGCTGTAAGCACGTCCAGTAGGTCCAACAAGTGCGCGACGTCTGCGGCCGCGTACCGCACTTGGTCATCAGTAAGGTTTGGCGCCAGCCAGTCAGAGACTTGCTGGTCCTTGGTGATGTGCACGCTCAGGTGGCGGCGCAGTACCGGCATGAGGCTGTGCTCCGCCGGGTCGGCCCGTGGATCGAGGATCTTGGACGCGATCTTCGTGCACGCCACGTTGACCGGTGCAACTCTCCACTGGTGCGCCATAAACCGGAGGTCGAAGGGGGCGTGATGGAACACCTTGGTCACGTCGTGGCGCTCAAGGAGTTCGCCTAGGCGGACGGGTGGCACTTCGACGTCGAGGACGACAACGACCACTCGCCCGTCCACGCCGAGTTGGCAGGTGCCGATACGATCCGTGCGCCAGTCCAAGCCGGAGGTCTCGATGTCCCAGGCAACCCGTCCCACCCTGACAGCAGCGTCGAGCCACTCCTGGCTCAGGTCCCCTCGGATGACGCTGACAGCAGCACCTACGTCGATCATCAGGAACCTCCACTCTTCGGTGCGGGCGGAACCCGCTGACTCTGCGACTTGATGGCCTTGATCTCTCCGTAGACGAAGTTGAAGAGCTGACCGCCTCGCACGACCAAGGTTGGCACAGAGGTCCGACGCTCCTTCGCGTGCGAGTACAGCGTCAGCACTGCGCGGCCGTCAAAGCGGTAGCAACTGAACACCGCGTCCCCGGGGCGCACGTACACCTCCACCTTCCCTTGACCCGCCGTCGCATAGGTGCTGAAGTCGGTGATCGCCTCCCGAACCGTCTGTTTCACGACGTCCGGGGTCATGTTGAAGCGCTCACCCATCACTCGCATCGTGTCATCGTCGTTAGGATCCGGCAGGAAAACCCGCATCCTCGTGCCCGAGCGTGAAGCCACCTTCTGTAGTCGCTGTGCATGGCTGTTCCGCCAAGTCCTGCCGTAAGCGACCACGATGTCCAACTTGTTAACGTCGTCGAACAGTTCCGCCCACTCAACCTCGTCCAGGTACTGGTCTGTGACGCGGATGATGCCAGCGTCGACCACATCCGTGCTGAGACGGGCCTTTGCGAGCACCTCCTCCGCGAAGCGCCGCTTGCCGAGCAGCTCCCATGCCACACCCAGGAGGCCAGTGGCGACGACAAGACCAGCGACCTGGTTCAGCGTTGACTGCCAAGCTCTGTGGCCTGCCAACCAGTCTGTGTTCGAGAACCAGAAGAGGAACAGAGCGAGAAGGATCGCTCCGACGGCCATGAGGATGACCCAACTGTTCGTCCCGTCCCGGGCGTGGACCTTCGACTGCCTCCCCTTGGGCATGCCGCTACTCCTTCAACCGATGGTGAACGCCCGACGGCCAGCCACTGAGTCGTGCGTGCGGCAGGGCCAGTGAAGTCGAGCGAGAGTTGCCGGACGTCGTGAACTGGCCCATCCCGCAACTGTACTGATCCCGGGAGCACGGGGCGGCACCTCGGGCCCGACCTGGCTGGCGAAGTTGTCAGCCATCGGTCGCCCTGAAGTGCTACGCAAGTGTCACGCCGCCGAAGTCACCCTTGGCCTCGTGAGACTGCTGCGCCTTCAGACGCAAACCGTCTCGGATCGCCGCCTGTGCAGCTACGTCAGCCTCGTTGTAGGTCAGGCACCAGGCTCGCGCCGCTTCGGCTTCGGGGCCGGACCTGCGGGCGTGCTCGATCTGATCCATCGACGCGAACCCGCCAGCATCGTCGACGCCCCACTGGAAGTCGAAGATCGGTGCAACGTCCTTGAGCGAAAAGGAACTACGTGCGACGAACTCCTTCTGGACCCAGCCCTGAAGGTCGAGTGTCCGGCCCGCGAGGAGCGACGCGAGGTCATCAAACTTGCCGGTCTTGCTGACCTCTGGATGAGTCCAGTGGTAGATGGTGAGCGAGAAGCCGTCCTGCTCAGCATCCGAGATGAGCGCAGCGAGTTTGTCCGCCGCTTCAGTGGCCAAGGCCGCTGCACCGTCGTCGTCGAGAGGTTCGAAGGACACCACGGGGTCGTAGGTTGCGGTGATGTCGTCGGTACCTTGCCGGACGCGGAACCCGTACTGGTAGATGCGGCCGGCCCGGTCCCATTCGATGTCGAAGTCGACCTCGACATCGGCGGTCGGGACGACAGGCCACGTGTCCCCGACGGGTTCGATGTCGACGTCGGCAACGGTCATGCGCGCCTTCGTGATCGCCGCGTGCAACGCCTCGGTCGCCTTGCCCGGACCTTGTCGGGTGTCGGCATGCCGGACGAACCCGGCCAGGAGGTCAGCATCCACTTCGAGTGACGCGAGGTCTTGCAGGGTGGTCACCCCGCGGGACGCGAGGTATTGCCACTCACGTGTCCGGAGTCGACCGTGACTTAGCGCGAACCCTGCGTCATCAGGTCCTACGATCTGCTCGCAGTAGCTAGCCCACACGCAGGTGAAGCACTCGTCAGTTCCGATCGGTCGCACCAGCTCTTGTCCGTCGCGTGCTGCCTTCGCAACCTTGAGGCGGAACGCGAACTCATGGTCGTACCGCTCGAGCGGGGTCCTCATACGGCGTCCAGATGGATCTGAGGTTGAGAACGTCTTCTCCCCTGGTTGGGTCAGGTCGTACCAGGTGATCCCATACCAGCGCTCCCCCTGGTCGTCCGAGGTTTCGGTGCCGATGATGCCGCCCCATAGCCAGTCGTCACCCGGGTGGAACCCGAGGTCTTGAAGCATCCGCGTGTAGTGCGCCAACTGCATGACATCGTTACGCCAGTAGCTCCCCCGGTTACTCCTCCCCGGCGAGGACTCCCGCGATGTTGGCTGGGACAGGGATGAGTGTGGAAGCGTCCCCCGCTTCGCCTCCTTCGTTGTGTGGTGATTCTTGATGTCGACCGGGACGTACACCGGACTGCTGGGATCGGTGTCCGTGCGGACGAGAACATCGGGCGCGCCCGCCCGGCCCATGACGCTCGGCAACCGGCCTCCGACGATCACCTCGTCCCCGTGCCTCATCGCAGCCATGGTCGCGTCGACGTTCGCGGTCCACGAACCGTCGGCCTCGGTGAGGAACGTGCCGCGGGAACCCAAGACGTCTCGCAGGCTCTCAATAACGTCGGACTCGAACGCGCGTCCCGCATCGAAGAGCTGCAGCAACTGAGCCGGGGGATCGGCGGGTTCGGGCTTGTCAGGCATGTTCTCGTTGTGGACTACACGCGGACACTTCCGCGCCGGGTAGCCACCCAGGTTCAGTCCCGTCATCTCGACCCCTCCGTGCATGACGACTCCTC
Source organism: Ornithinimicrobium faecis (assembly GCF_023923225.1). GTDB lineage: Bacteria > Actinomycetota > Actinomycetes > Actinomycetales > Dermatophilaceae > Ornithinicoccus > Ornithinicoccus faecis. The sequence goes on from NZ_CP099489.1 coordinate 24,890, forward strand.
CAGCCGATTGAACCGTATGCCACTGGCCCCCGAGTTCGCTACACATCAAGGCGCTCCCGTGCGCCCGCCCTGGATGCATCCGCGCGGACATCGCAGCGCGAGGGCGGAAGCCAAAGCTTGGGTCCCGATGTCCCAGCGTCGCGGTGGCAGCGGGGCAACGCCGTAAGAGTCAGAACTCGATCGGGCGGCAGGCGGACTCAGTGACCAGCTGAACCGTTCGGCCATCCACATCCACCTCAGTCCGACCAGAGGTATCCACAGATCCGTCTCGTTCGCCCCACCACCCCTCGCGAAGCGTCAACCCTGGGTAGTGTCGGGCGGCGGCGAGACCACCGACAGGCCGGCACTGTCGAGGCAGTCACGAAGTTGACGGGGTCCCCGGCCGCGCACCAGGACGGGAAGGTCACCGCCGCCCGACGTTTCCATCCGTGGGTGCTTGTTCTCGTGGGAGTCGGCCGAGCACCGACGAGTGCTGATCATCGGCGGCGTGACGGGCCTCTTCTGGATGCTTATAGATGGGGCCATCTATAAGCACCCATAAGGAGCGGGCTGATGCCGGGTCACCGACGGTCTTCGCCGGTGCGTGTTGGCGGCAGATCTTCAGGCTCCGGGCGAGCGGCGCGCTGGTCTTCAGGCTCGGCTACTGGCTCGTCGGCGTCCACTGTGGGGGCCGTGTTGCACGGCTTCACGGGGTCCAGATGATAATGTCAGCCGCCCGCAACAGCGACAGCGGCTGACCGTCGGGGCGGTGGTAGGCCGCCGCGAGGTCGGATAGCCAGTCCTCGTTGTTCCGGATGTCCTCGAACAGTGCCGCGCGCACCCCCGCGACGTTGGTTCGCGGGAGCCCGTAGAACTCGCGCACGCGGCTGTCGATGATCGGGACAGTGTGCGGCAGGTGCCGGTGGAGGACCTTGGACACCGTCACGGCTGTCCAGTTCTTGACCTTCTCCGTAGCCCGGTTGGCGGTGGCGAGGGGCGTGAGCGTGTCCTCCAACGCGGCCACGTCATCATGCTCCTCAAACGCGGGTGCCTCGCGCAGCTCGACGAGGGCGTCGTTCAGCCTGGCCAGCAGGTCCTGTGCCGGTCCGGTACCGTCCGCGAACAGCGGCGTCACTTCCTTCCAGGACAGCCGCAGGCTCAGCAGGTTCGCGGCAAGGATGTCCTCGGGAAGCACGGTGTCCCCATGCCCTTCCGGGACACGGTCGTACGTGCGGAACGCGTAGTGGTTTGCCGGATCCGTGTAAGCGTTCAGACGGTCCTTCGCGACCAACTCCATGTCCTCCAAGCGCAGCATGACACTGACTCTGCCACGTACTCGAACTCGTGAATGAGCCTCGGGCTGGATCGAGCTAGGTGCCGGAGGTCAACCCTGGACGACTGACCGACCACGACGCTGGCTCCACGGGCGAGGTTGGGTTGGGAACACCAGTTGCAGCGACCGGAGGATCCCTGGCAATCCGCTCGGGACGGGAACCGACAGCGTGCTTCCAGCCTCCACCTACACTACGGAGCGTGGACACCCCCTCACCCGCTGACCTCGCTCGACTCTCGCCTCCGCGGCCCGCCGAGGCTCCCCGGGAGGTCAGCGAGGACGAAGAGTGGCACCGCCCCGACACGATCCGCCGCTTCGCCTTCTTTGGTTACAAGGGAGAAGAATGGATCGAAGATCCGCAGGAACTTTCTCAACGCGCATGGGCCCACACACTCCAAGCCTTGGCGCAGTTGGCAGAGGAAGAAGACTGGACAGGGGCCGGGGCGGGCGACCGACCCCTCCCCATTCTAGGCAGTTACATCCGATACACGTACCAGCGATTGACGATGGAGGAGAAGATCGCCGTCTCTGAAGATGGTGAGTTCGCTGCCCTCAACACCGGACTGCTCACGGTCCATGCCGAAGACATCTTTGGTCTCTTCCAACGTAACGACCACAACAACCCCCGCGCCCAACAATGGAAGTTCAGGAGATGGGCAACCGAGTCCGACCGGGACATTCTTCGCAACTTCCCAAACCCGCCCGAGATGGCGACCTACGCCAGTAAGGCGTCAGACCTTGTTTACGATATGGATCGCGACCTGAAACTGGCGTATGACCACATACTGGTCGACAACATCGACCGATTCCCCTCGGACCTCGCGACTGAGCCACGTCGCGCACGACAGGCACTCGACCACGCGGTAGACCTGACCCTCAAGCGGACACGCCGAAACTTCAAGATGGTCGTCCCGCAATGGTACCCGCGAACGCAAGAGAACGGGTTCCTGCTACCCCTTGACCTGACTGGCAGCGGGGCCGCAGACCTCGCGCTGGTTGTCTCTGCCATCGGCGATACTGCATATCGAGGCCACACGATCCTCACCCTTGAGATGGCCTACACGGTTGCCCGCCTGGTTTCCCGCCCGGACAGCGAGTGGCTCAAGCCCCAAGCCATGCCGACCGAAGCATCGGACGAAGAGTAGCCGACCCGCGCACGCATCACGCGAGTCTGCAGGCCAGACTCCGGGCAGATTTCTCAGACCCGTAGCCATTGGGGAACCTGGTTCACAGTTCGAAGACGGCATTGGGATCATCCATCGCACGCCGCAACTCACCGAGATTTCCGATGCTTGCAAGTGGAGAGGTTCTTGCGACCTCCACGATCCCTCCCACGACTGTCTGCATCGCCGTAACGTCGCCAGCCTGGAGTGCGAGATCGAGGTTGGCGAAAAGCCGCTCGTGAGTCTCGCGACGCTCGTCGAACACACGATCAAAATAGTCGCGAAGGACTCTCTCCGAAGCCTTGATTCGTTCGACCTCTGTCTCGCGGTAGGTTCTAAGACGCTCGCGTTTCGTGCTTTCGGCTTGATGAATCTGAACCGTTTCCAAGGTGGCCTCGACGAGCTTCGACAAAGCGCCCAGCGCGTTTCCGTCTGCTAACGTGCTGATGGAGTGTGATACTGGGTCCGTGATTGCCGTTGGCTCAACTGCCTTCTTGTTCGCCGACGTCTCTTTCTGAGCCATCAGTCTCTCCTTCTGGGTTAGTGCGGTACTTAACGACCAACTCTTCGGTCCCCACGTTCAAGTTCCCGTCATCGTCGACGATGGGCGCTGTCGCGATATCACGCACTGCCTTGACGTGAACCAGGGCACGTTGGAGACGAGTGGCGTGCAGGTCCATCGCGAATTCCTCGGACTCTAGGAGGTTGAGGGCTTCGGTCGCACCCGAGATCAGACGCACGAGAATGTCGTTCACTTCCCTGGCTCTGGCCTGGACACCGCGATGGAGTGCGTCGCTGAGATTCAACTCTGCGATCAAGACTTCGACCGCGGTGCGATTTTCCTCGGCTGCTGTCAGGGCCGCAGTACCACGGCGCTTCATCGCGATCCCAGCCACCAGCAGGGCTGGTCCGACCATCGTGGTTCTCAGGACTATGTCACCGAACTCCTTACCGCCACCCCCTGCCGCGATGCTGCCGTCTGCGAACCAGGCGCATGTTGCGTTGGTGGCAGCGGCCCCTCGCAGGCTTGCGATGGAGGTGCCTGTACTGGCCGTCCCAAGGCGGGACACTGTGGACTTCAAGACCGAAGGGGTGGCAGCCCCAACAAGAGCTGAGTCGATGACGTCCCGGACCCATCCCGTGACGTCTGGGTCCAAGCGCCTAAGTGCCGGGAGGTAGGTGTTGGGCGCGCCCACACCGTCAAGGATCAGGTGCTCGTCGGCTTTTACCTGCTTCGCGTGGCTCTCCAGAAAGTTCCTCATCCGGAAGATGACCTCGTGGAGCGCGCGCTCCTGGGATCCCCCGAGGATCTGAAGGAGGCGGCTCGTGTCGTCTACGATCGCGAGGTGCGAGTCGTGGCGCTGCTCGTATCGGGTTGCCTGGGCTTGCATCTGGGTGTGAGCACGCCTCACTTGGACACCGCCGACGACTACCGCGCCCAGACCTGTGACACCCGTGGCCACGCTGCCACCGATGAACAGCACAGCACGAACCGGCGTGGCCACTCAGACCTCCAGTCACTCATCGGGGGGCCGGCACGGGCGGGCGCCGGTCACGTCCCAGCATAGGACCGGGCCTGGCTTGAGACGCGCCTGGAACGGGCCAAGTCATCGAGGGGGTGGAGCGTGGGTCAGATGGGATATGCGCCCGAGGCTGAGACCCGCGGCCTGGGCAACTGCGGTGGACGCGACGCCGGCCTGGACTGCTGCGCGCACTGCCCGGTCGCGGACTTCGCGTGCGCGTTCGTACTCGGCCGCTACCTGAGCAAGCACTGCCGCTGCGTCTTCGACGGCTTCCAACTTCGCGCGCTCGTGCCGAGCGCTGGCACCAAGATCCACGCACTGAGGCTACCGATCCGCGATCCTCCGGAGCTGCAGCCGGCCCTTGACGGCTACGCGGAGGGAGAGTGCGTCGCCCAGAGTCCCTAGGGTCCACGGCTGACGGAACACCTCAAGCGGGTCGATGGCGCCGAAACAAGAAATGTAGGAACATTCCAACATTGCTTGTCGGGTGGGGTGCACACGACGCCAGGGCCAGAACCATCGAGACGGTGAGGCCGAACCTCGTCTCACAGGCGAGTCAGCGCCAGGGTGACCGTCACCCTGGACGAGTGAGGAAGGCAAGCTCATGAGATTTGGCAGGTACATCCGGGCGGGTGGTCTGGGGGAGACGTTGACGGGTGTCATGGCGGTGTCCGCTAGCCCTGGCAGCGGCAAAGATGCCGTGTCCGGCAAAGAGCCGTTGGCCAGGCACCAGACCTTGCGATTGACCCAGATCAGACCCTACGCAGGGGTGCTGTCCGCTGCTGCTGCCCTGGTGGTCCTGGCCGGGTGCTCAGGCCCCGGCGACGCAGCGACCGACGATCTGTCTGCTGACGAGGCCGGCTACCGGGCTGCGGTGAGATTATTCACCACGGCTCTATCCGAACGCGACGCAGACACGATCTGCGGGTTCTACAACGCCGAGGACCAGGCGTCCCTCGTCAGGGACCTTGGGACCGAGGACTGCGCCAGCGGTGTGGAGTCCGCCCTTGGCGGAGCCAGCGAAGACGTTCGGGCGTCGTGGGCGTCCATGGACGTTTCCGAGGTCCCGCTGGACGTCGCCGACGACGGGGAGTACTGCCTGGACGACGACGCACAGATCCCCGTCGAGGAGGGAGCCTGGGCCGGTGGCGTCCGTGCCTCAAAGGTCCCGTGCATGATTCACACGGGCGAAAAGTGGGTCCTGGACCACGACACGTGGTTCCTCGACTTCAAGAAGCAGGCGACCTGACCGAGCTCTCCCCACCTGGCTGTCAGAGTCAACGGTCCCATTCGCCTTCTCGTGGCAGGGTCCTCGCAGAATGTGGACCCTACGGTCAGGGGGCCATCCTCCAGCAAGCCACGACAGTCCGCCGCGCAGGTCTTCAGGTTCAGTCTTCAGCGGGTGTGCCGACGGGAACGTCAGGGACTAACTGCTTCGCGCTGACCTGCAGAGCCTCAGCGAGGTCAAAGACCCGGTCCAACGCGATGCTGTGCTTGCCGGTCTCCACCTCCACGTAGAACGACCGGTCCAGACCAGCCGCATGGGCGACCGCCTCCTGCGTCAACCCTCGGTCCAACCGGACCGCCCGCAACTGCGTCGCGAACGCGGCCCGCCCTTCACGAGCGATCGGGGACGGTTCGGGCACCTCTTGACGGTAGGAATACTCCTACGCCAAGTCAGTAGGAATATTCCTACATCATGGCCCTCGGCGAAGCAGCCGAGCGTCGGCAGCCACGACGCCCTGGGACCAGCCAGCGGACGAAGGGGTCGGTGCGTTGCATCAGTCTTGCGGGCCAGGAAAGATGGCAGCCGTGTCCAGCGAGGTGGGTGACCCTGACGGGTTCGGCGTCTTCGGCGTGCTCGACGAAGACGCCGACGGGCTGCTCTGCCACGACTGCGGGCACCGGTTCACCCACCTCGGCCTCCACGCCTACAAAGCCCACGGGATGACCGCAGACCAGTACCGGCACGCGCACGGACTCGGACGCCGCGGCCTCGTCGTGGCCGAAACCCGGGCGACCATCCAGGAGAACGCCCGCCGAACCTTCGCAGGCCGTGTCGCCTTCATCGAAGCGCGCAACCCTGCCGCCGCCAGCGCCGCCCAACGCGGCGGCCCCAACTCAATCTCACCAGCAGGACTCGCCGCGATCCGCGAAACCGCACGCACGCGACGCGGCACCCAACGCCACGGCACAGTCGTCACCTGCGCCTGGTGCGGCAACCAGTTCTGCCCCCTCCTCGGCGCCGCCAAGCGACGGTTCTGCAGCCGGTCCTGCGCCTCGCGCCACAACAGGAACACACGAGGGTTGAGCTCCCGGTAGCACCGCTGATTGGACGCTGGTCCCTTCTGATCCCTCTAGATTCCGACCACTTCCTTTGGATCTCCGTCGTTGGCCCGACCGGGCGCCAACGTACGTCGTATCGCCCGTTCACACCTTCTTGGATCGCCCTCTGCCGCGGATCGTGGTTCCAGCATGATGTAGGAGGGTACGGACCCGCGTGATCGAGTAGCCAGTCTGTTCGGACAGATCCCTGATGGATGACCCTCTTTCGTACTGCTTGCGGAGGGTCTCCCCGAGCTTGTCGAGCGCCTGCTGTGGGAGGTGCACGTGAGGGTCGATGTGGGGGACTTGGATCTCTCCGCCTGCGTAGCCTCTGTGCACTCTCCCGCGAGGCGCCACGTCTTCGGCAGACTCGTCGCCCCAGAGGGTCCATCCGTCTCGGGGGTGGCGAGCGAACATCTCCAGGTACGGGCCTGGGGAGCACGCTTCGATCAGGTCATACTGCTCATCCGGTTTGCGGGAGTGCTCGCGCTTGCGGGTTTCGATCATGTTCACTTGGGACCGAGCGGGCGCGAGGGTACGCATTGATCCGCGGACGCCGAAGAGGATGATCTCGGTGACGTTGCGGAAGTAGAAGCCGACACCTCGCCCGTCCGGGCCTCCATCCTTACGTCGCTTGGCCCAGACGACGTTGGAGACGTAGCGGAACCCCCAGCTCTCCATGACCTTCAGGCCTTCGGGTAGGAGCGCGTTCGGCACCCACAGGTACAGGTGCGCGTCCTTTGCAACGGTGGCTGCGACGGGTAGGTCGCAGATGTCTTTGAGGTCCATGGTCGAGTACCGGTCCAGCCGGCGGTGCTCTGGGGCCACCTTCCCTGTGCGGTTCGTGAACCGCCAGGGCGGGTCTGCGAGGACTGTCTTGAACCCACCATCGATCTCCGGCATGGGAGGGGCCTCCTGCACCAGTCGGAGAGGAGCGGTTGCGCGCAGGCTTGGGGCGGTGGCTTCAGCTGTCATGGGTCTCCTCAGATTAAAGATCTATTTATCTTAAGTAGATCTTACAGCAGGGTTGGACTGGCTGTCCCTACGCTTCGAGCGTGTCGCCGCGAGTGATCGGCCGCCGGTCGCTGTACGCCTGGACGATCGGCTCAAACCCGTCGATCCGCTCTGGCTGTATTCCTATCAGGATGAGGGGACACTCCCCGCCGCCACCCAGCTCTACCCGCGGCACGAGCTTGTCCCAGTGAGTGGTGGACCGCCCGAACTTCGGCGATCGGGATGTGCCGTAGATGGTCGGACCGATGATCTGCTGCAGGTCGGGGCCGCGGGTCACGATCACCCCGACGGCGAGGGCACCCTCACGGTGAAGCGCCTGGAAGTTGAGCAGGTCCCGGTCGAAGAACGGATCCTTGTTGTTCCATTCCATCTCGACGCCAACGCCAGGGTATGGGTCGGGTGCTCCTCCCGGGCCAGCACCAAACATGTCGATCTCATGTCCACGCGTGCGGTGGATCGGGCGACCGTCGACGAACTTTTCGATCGTGATGTTTCGCTTACCCCAGCCGAACCGTTGGAGAGACGCGTCGAACCGTGCCGTGTGACCGGCACGGTTCCCGCCGCCAGCGACGAGCTCGTCCGCCCCGATGCTGTAGTTCTCCAACGTCAACCACAAGTCGTCGAATCTGGCTGGGAACGCGTCCCGCAGGATCAGGTCCGCATACCGGGTGACACCGATCGTGTAGCCGTCCGGGAACGTGGCCGTCGGCTCGAACAGCAGCCCCGCAGGCGCTGGAAGGGACGTCTCCTCGGTCACCCGTTGAGGCTACCTTCGCGAACGCGCACAGCCCTTGAGGACCCGCGGTGACGGCGCGGGCCAGCACGGTGCTGGTGCACGCCCAGATCGGCCTCCCATAGAGTCGCTCACCCGACCCTTGAGGACAACTCTGCCTGAGCGTGCTGGCGCAACATCTGGACGAATGAAGGGAGGTTAGCGGCCGCGCTCTTGCCGATGTCGATGAACAACAGAGAGACAGGGGTTGCGAAACCTCGGACTTCCATCGGGGCCGGGAGTTGATCCCCAGGGGCAAGGACGAGCGGGTACAGCAGCGCCCCCGTGGAGTTCACCCACCTCTCGTGTTGGCAGTAGGCCACGACCTGGTAGATGTCAGCGCGGGTGATCTTGATGCGGTGGCGGTCATCAACGGTGGTCACGTCCTCGTCGGGCAGATGACCGCTGGGCAGGGCGTCCTTGTACTTCGTGTCTATCACCAGAGTCCGGTCGGCCCCGACCCGCAGGACGAGGTCCGGGTCGACCTTGGACGACCTCCGTCGAGTCCCGTCCGCGTCGTAGATGCGAGCGGCTCCGGGCTTGCCAGGGTCAAGCGTCAAGTGGGGAGAGGAGTCGATGATGCCGCGAACTGCCTCCTGGAACAGGACAGGCATGCTCCACATGAACGCAGATGTCCCATCCGCGGGCAAGACCTCGTCGCCCATGAGCCGGCCTTGGAGGAGGCCAACCGTCGCCGCCAAAACGCTCGCATAGCGGCGCTGCGGGCCTCGGGTTGACGTGGCTCGGATGTCAGCGGGTGAGACACGAATGTCGGTAACCTGCGCGAACAACGGCAGCGCTGCATTGACCTGCCGCAGCACGGCCCTTCGGGCGGCTGGAACCGGAAGATTGTGGCTGACTGCGGCAATGTACCGGAGCCCTGCCTTCAGGAGACGGTTGTTCGGGGTGTCTTGAGTGCGTTCCTGGACCCGGCATGGAATCCGCGCAGCGTCTCCGACCGCGAGATGCTCGGTGACGTACCTGTTGACGAGGATTCGCCCCTTGACCTTGCCGTTGAGGACCTGGTGCCGGGCCTGGTAGTCGCGTCTGAGCCAGCGGGCGGCGAACCGACGAATGGTGCGGACATGCCACACAAGGAGGCAGGCGGTCGGGTCGCGAAGCACGGCTTCGAGTCCGATGTCGTTGTCGAGGAGTCGGAGCGGGTCGTGCCGCTGTTCGTACGCGTAGTCAGCCATGAAGAACACGTCGGCTGTCTCGAGCTTCGGCCGTACCTGGAGGGTCACTTCGCCTGCGGCTGTCTGGGTACGGGTAACGCCGACCCTGTTGCCTGCGCGCAATACCCATCCGTCGTGGCCTGCGGTCTTCGTGACGCTGCAGTCAGCGCCCGACCAGAACTCCTCTGGTGTCTCCGCGGCCGCGTCCTCGGGGACAGGTGCGCGTCCGTGCTCGCGAACCTCGATGAGATGGGTCACGACTCTGAATCACCTTGGTTGGTCCATGGTTTGCCGACAAGGTGGTCGACCAGTTCCTTGGCGTGCGCCAACTGGGCGGAGCCGTCGGTCAGGCCGATTCTCTGCCGTAGTCCAGTGACGACATTGGGGTCGAGTTCACCCTCAAGTTCGTACTCAGTCAGAAGCGGGAGAACCTCGTATACGTAGCGTCCTGCGAGGACCTCAAGGCTAGACGCGGAACCGTCCTGATCGGCGAGGAAGTAGGACGGGCCTACCTGCAGTCCGGACGCTGCCCCGCTCAACATATCGGCCGTCGCTGAGTACAAGTACAGGGCCGCGTCACGGGTGGCCTCGTCATCGAAGCCGTATGTCGTGATGGGATCCTGGGTACTGGCAACATCGAGAAACACAAAGCGACGCCGGAGGGCGTAGTCGATGACCGCGATGCTCCGGTCGGCGGTGTTCATCGTGCCCAAGACCCTGAGCGAGTCTGGGATGGTGAGGGAGCCGTCCCCATCCACGGTGTAAGGGGTGGCCACTGCCTGGCCGCGGTACTCAAGTGCGTACAGCAGCTCCCCGAAGATGTTGGGGATGTCGCCACGGTTGACCTCGTCGAGAACGAGCACAAGCTCGATGTCATAGGCGCGACGCTCCAGTTCCATCCCGATTGCGCAGATTAGGCTGAGGATACGGTGCTCGGGTACGAATGTGACTCCCTCGCCATGGGGTTGCGCTGCGAGAGCGCGCACGAAGTCCGTGTAGTCGTACCCGGGGTGGAACTGGACGATGTCCCACAGCCCCGCGAGGCCACGTCGTTGGACTTCGTCACTGATGCCGGCGACGGTACGTTCGTTGGCGGGGAGGGAGTCGATGATTTCTTGAAGGCGACTGTCACTGGACCTGTTCGCTGTCACCCAGGACACGTACTGCTTGGCGATGTAGGTCTTGCCTGCGCCAGGCGGCCCTTGCAGGACGACTTGGCCTTTGCGGCGCAACTGCGAGGCGAGCTCAACTAGCGAGTTAGGAAGAGCGGCGCGTTGGCTCTGCACTTGAGAAGCAATCGGTCGGCTGTGAAAGGCTGCCCTGAACTCGTCCGTGGACAGATTCAGCCATGCGTTAGCACCGATGCTAAGGGCCAGGTCGATCTCGCGCCCTGGCGCGGCGAGGAACCCCTGCTCGGCGAGGCGTTCCGAGATCAACGTCACCGCGCCAGGCACTGCATGGCGCGTCGGAAGAGGGCGGTCAATACCGACGATGGACCCCCCGTGTTTGGCCGGGATGATCAGACGGCAGCGCTCCATCAGACTGAGGATGTTCGACGTCGCCTTCGTGTCGTGGGGTAGATCCTCCATGCTGTCCGCGTGCCGCTTGTCGAGGATCGGGCGCAGACGCGAGGCGTTGACCTCCTCAGGCTTCAGGTGCCCCTGGCTGTCCGTGAGGACCTCACGGACGATGTCGTCGAGCCGCGGGTCAGCCAAGTTCAGTGCTACCCACAGCAGCAGGAACCTGTCATCCCGCTCGTCACGGCTCGCCCGCAACAACTCATTGTCGACTGCGACCTGCGGCCCTGCGGCGGTCCTAGCGTTGGCAAGTGGCGGATCGTACGCGAGCAGGTCGTTCCACAGCGGAGGCGGTTGACCCGCTGCGGACAAAGCAGTCTCGATGTCCAGGCCTGTTGTCTGCCCGGGGACGACCTTGCTCAGCACCTCAACGGTCGCTTCGGGAGACGTGAACTTCGTGAACGAGATCTGGCCAAGACTTGGGAAGGGACTCATGACGGAAGTCTGCCCGACTCCGTTGCGACCGGCACAGAGCCCGGGAACACCTCCGCCGATGGACAGCTCGCGGGGGGTCCGCATGCGGCCTGCGCGGCCACAAGGTGGATCCGGCTATCAACGACGAGTGAAGTCCGTCGGGGCGGAGCAGACCGGGGCGGGTAGCCGACGATAGCTCCGGGGCAGGCGGCGGCGTTGGATGCCACCAGCGATACTGGCGTATCGAGCGGCCATCTTGATGAGTTCGTGCGCGACCGCGTCGCGGGCAGGTTCGGGTACTTCCTCCTGAAGTACTCGGCGTTCACCTGGGTATCGTACTTGTGCAAGGGGAACGTCAGGAGTTTGGGAACCACGCCCTTCCGGGTGGGCATCCGTGAGCGGGGCCGGGGGGTCCAGCGCCGGGGGAGTAGGTCGTGTCAGGGCAGCAGCCCTGCCGTAGATCGTCCATGGAGAGTTCGCCCACGAACCCCTTCGTCTGCTCGAGTTCCCGACGCACGTCCTCTCTGAGGTTCTAGCGACCAGCGATGGGTCCGACCTACTAGCCCCGGTCATTCATGAGGAGGCTGAGTCCCGCGTCGTTGGGTGAGATGGCGCGGTGGCGCTTGGAGGGCATGGCGATGGTCCGGCTGGCGCTGCCGGGCTGCGGGTCTCCGGGTTCCTGGGGTCGGGGCGGATGTGTGGGTCAGGCGGGTTGTGGGATGGCGGCGATGTTGGCGAACACGGCGACGATCGGTGCCGCCCAGGGCCATGATTCGGGTATCCGGAGTTGTCGTCGACGCGCGCCGTGGACCAGCCGGGCGGGGACGTGCAGGAACCGGTAGCGCAGCGCTTTGGGCTCGCAGGATGCCAGGGCTTTAGCGTCACCGGTCAGGGCGAGCAGTCGCGTCCAGGCGGTCAGGTCAGCGGCGATCTGCGTCAGGATCAGCCACGCCTGGTTGATCGCGAACTCTCGCGACGGGAACCGTCCCAGCCCGCTGTCCTTGGCGTGGCGGATGCGGTCTTCGACGCGGGCGTGGGCACGGTGCCGGGCTTCGAGGAAGGCGAGTTGTCCGATCTTGGTGTTGGTCACGAACGCTTGGTAGCGCCACCCGTCGGCCTCCTCGAAAAAGGGATAGCTGGGCACCGGGGTGCGGGCGTTCGCGGCGCACGATGACGCGCATGCCCGCGGGCCACTTGCCCAGCACGCTCGCGCCGATCAGCCCCGTCAGCTCGGCGACGTCACCGCCCTGCCGGATGCCGCCGTCAGCGTCCAGGGCCGGAGTCCAGATCTTCTTCGGCACCTGATCGATCGCCGCACGGACCTGTTCGGTGATAGCGAACCCGATCGAGTAGTCCACGGTGCGGCCGCGGACTTGACCCTGCTCGTGCAACCAGTCCAACAACTGGTGAGAGGCGCCAGCACCGTCGGAGCGGACCAGCAGGTGCTTGCGGTGGGCGGCGGGGACCTGCCCGATCGCCTCGGTCAGGACCTGCACGTGATCAGAGGCCGTGTTCGACCCGGCGTTCCCAGCCCGCAACGTCGCGGTCAGGAACTCCTGGGTGTTGTCGCACCACACTCCGAGCGGGTGATACCCGAAGGTCCGTTTGAACGTCGCCGCTGCATGCTCCTTCTCGCTGTGCGCGATCACGATCGTGGCGTCCACGTCCAACACCACGACGTCGCCCAGGTCGCTGCCGGCGACCTTGCTGGCCGGCACCCCGCCGGAGAACTGGGACCACACATGACGACGCACCCTGGCCCGCGCGGCCTGGATCTTCTTCACCCGGCCAGGGGTCACCTCATCCAGGGTGCGCCACACCGTCGGCGCCGATGCGACCGGTCCGAGCACATCACCCTGGTGACGCAGCACGTCGATGTCGGCGATCGCCTCACCACCATCGGCGAGCATGACCGCCACATCGGCCAGGACCCGGCCACGGTCATGGACCGGGACGAAACGACGCCGGGCCATCGCCTTGGACAACTCCCGAGTCAAGCCCGTTCGGTCGGCCAACAACCGCAACGCGACGCTGCCCGCGTGGGCCACCACGCCGACACCATCAGCAGAGACAGACAACCCCGACGACCACGACGTACGCTTCACTTACCGAGTGCTTCCTGCTGGGCGACCTGGGACCTTCGACAAGTCCAAGTCTTCCCTGCTCAGGGAGCACTTCGGTGTTTCACCACGCCGACCCCCGGTGAACGATCCGGGTTAGGCGGCGCAGCTGGGCTCAGGGACTCACTCGAAGCAGAGACCTTCCTCAGCTGGCCGGACGCAGCTGCGAAGCAGGCAGCCGCACAGTCACCACCTGGTCCTCCTCAACCGCACACACCACCCAGGCCGCCCACCCATCAGCGGTGCTCTGCCAGCTGACCACCAACGCCTCCACCTCGGCCGCTCCCGGCTGCAGACGCGCCCATGCGTGCCGTGTCCGTGAACGCACCGCCGGCACAGTGGGCAATGAGAGAGCAGGCGGGGAGGAGGGCATGCCCGAGCCGCGGTCCGTGAGTGGCACCCCTGGGCCGCGTCGCCCGTACATCAGCGTGAGGCGTTTACGTCAAGGGGGCCGGTGCCCGGGGCCCGTCGTCGTCCCTGCATAGCGGTAATGGAGCTTGGTGGCTCGACAGCGTGTGATCGGGTTCGGTGACGACGGGCCGGGGCGGCCCTTGATGTCCGTCGAGATACCGGTGGTGGTTCTCAATGCCGCGGAAGGCTCGCCCCGGCCCTGCTGGTGACGCGCGACGCCTCGCGCGAGGGTCAGGCGGCCTCGAGCGGCCCCTGGGTCTTGGTGGCGCCGGTGGCAATGACGGGGTCCCAGGCTTGGCGGTGGACGACGACGGCGTGCAGCTGGCGCAGGATCGCCGCGGCGATGATGGTCTGCGCCTGCGTCGCCGTGAGCTTGTTCTGCTCGCGGGTGGTCAGGTGCCGGTACCGGGCGGCGTAGACCTTGTTCGTCTGCAGGCAGCCCCACACCGCCCGCCACGCCGCGGTGCGCAGGCCGGGTCGTCCGGCACCGGTCAGCCGGGCCTTGCCGGTGAACGTGCCGGACATCCGCTCCCGCGGTGCCAGGCCGGCGTGCTTGACCACGGCCCGCGCGGAGGTGAACCTCGACAGGTCACCCGTCTCGGCCAGGATCGCGGCGGCGCCGACCGCGGACAGGCCGGGGATGGTGGTGACCAGGCCGGTGAGGCCGAGCTCGTCGAGCACGACGGTCATGCGGGTCTCGACGTCGACCTGCTGCGTCCGGGCGGTGTCCCAGTCGGCCAGGACCCACTCGGCGCGTTCCAGGGCGCCGGACCCGTGGTCCAGCACGCCGGCGCGGTCGGCCAGCGCGGCGTAGACCTTGCGCACGATCCCCAGGCACGGGCGTACCTTGCCGCGACGGACCATCTCGGTGCGGACGAGGCGCTCGAACCGGGCCGCGCCCAGGCGGCGGGTGCGGTCCAGGTCCCCGCCGTCGCGGCGCAGGATCACGCTCAGCGCGGCCACCCAGGTGGTCGACTTGAACGGCTGCGCCGCCGCTGTCAATGCTGCGGGCCAGACGCACTCGAGCAGGTCACGCAGCTGCTGCACGCAGGCCACGTGCTCATCCAGGAGCTGGGCGCGGCGGGTGCCCAGGTGCCGCAACCGGCCCCACGTCCCATCGACCGGCTCAGGAAGGTAGCAGCGCAGCTGAGCGACCAGCCGCGCGATCAGCACGGCGTCCTTGTCGTCGGTCTTGTCGAACGTCAGGTCCTCGGACTTGCGCGCCCACGAGGAGATCGTCGGCTGCACGCACACGAAAGCCATGCCCCGGTCGGCCGCCAGCTGGCCCAGGACCCGCCACCGGTGCCCGGTCGGCTCGCACGCCACCGTCAGCCCGGCGAACCCGTGCCGGGTCGCGTGCTGTCGCGCCCAGTCCAGCGCGGCACCGAGGTCCCAGGCCTTGCACCGGAAGGTGCGCCCGGCCAGGACCCGGGAGTCGTGGTCGCACACCACGACCATCTGCTTACGCTCGGCCAGGTCGATCCCCACGATGGCATTGCCGATCGGGACCGCTTCGCGAAGGCGGGCCAGCCGGGCGTTCCGGTTCCGGTCACCACGCGAGACACCACTACGGTTAGACATTGAACGTCCTTCCTGAAGGCGATGGGATACCAAGCCCGACAAGCGCATCAGGAGGACGTTCCTCACGTCCAGACCCCAGCGCTACAACGCCTTCCGATGCCGCCCGCCATGAGAAAAATCATAATCGAACTGGCGTTCGCATAGGTCCTGCCGATCAGTTAGCGACGCCGGTCAACTACGCAGCCGGGTGTGGTGGACGCTAGGCACGGACCGCGCCGCTTCCCTCGCCACCCCGACCCTCTGTGCTATTCGACACGATTCCGTGCATTATCGGGCTCTTCGCAGTTGAGGGTGTAGAGGTCGTCCGCGCGTCGCTGGCTGGATGAGGGTCGAGGTCTTCCGATGATGGGAGTTCTCACACCGCCCATCCCAAAGACCTCGACGTGCCTGACGCTACTACCTTCGCCTGCCCCGACCTGACCACCTTCACCCAGCTGGATGAGCTCGGCCTGGAGGTGAACGGCCAGCTGCTTGAGCCCGAGCGCGCCGTCCTGAAGTGTCGGGTCGTGGAACCCGACGACTGGTGCCGCCGGTGCGGTTGTCAGGGCGTGGCCAGGGACACCGTCGTCCGTCGGCTCGCGCACGCGCCGTTCGGGTGGCGTCCTACCATCCTGCTGGTCACGGTGCGCCGGTACCGGTGCACCGAGTGCGGTCACGTGTGGCGTCAGGACACCACCGCCGCGGCCGAGCCGCGGGCGAAGATCTCCCGGGGCGGGCTGGCCTGGGCCCTGGTCGGCATCGTGGTCCAGCACCTGTCCATGGCTCGCGTCGCCGAGGGGCTGGGCGTGGCGTGGCACACCGCCAACGACGCTGTCCTGGCCGAAGGACACCGGCTGCTGATCGACGATCCGGCCCGTCTGGACGGCGTCGAGGTCCTCGGGGTCGACGAGCATTGTTTGGCGTCACACCCGCGGCGGGGACAAGTTCGTCACGGTGATCATCGACCTGACCCCGGTCCGTGACGGGACGGGGCCGGCGCGGCTGCTGGACATGGTCGAGGGCCGCTCGAAGAAAGCGTTCAAGACTTGGCTGCACGAGCGCGACCAGGCCTGGCGCGACGGGGTGCAGGTGGTGGCCATGGATGGCTTCTCCGGCTTCAAGACCGCCACCACCGAGGAGCTGCCGGAGGCGGTCAGCGTGATGGATCCGTTTCACGTAGTCCAGCTGGCCGGGGAGGCGATGGACGACTGTCGTCGCCGGGTCCAGCAGGAGACCTGCGGGCACCGAGGCCGCAAGAGCGACCCGCTGTAGTCCGCTCGCCGGACCCTGCACACCGGTGCTGACCTGCTCACCGACAAGCAGCAAGCCCGCCTTGAGGCGCTCTTCGCAGTCGAGCAGCACGTCGCGGTCGAGGCGACCTGGGGCATCTACCAGCGAATGGTCGCTGCTTACCGCGAACCCGACCGCAGCCAGGGCCGCGAGCAGATGCAGTCGGTGATCGATGCTCTCCGCCAGGGTGTCCCGGCCGGTCTGAGTGAGCTGCGCAGGCTGGGGCGCACCCTGACCCGCCGCGCCGAGGACGTCCTGGCCTACTTCGACCGTCCCCGCACATCGAATGGGCCTACAGAAGCGATCAACGGCCGCCTTGAGCACCTGAGGGGTTCCGCCCTTGGGTTCCGCAACCTCACCAACTACATCGCGCGAGCGCTCCTCGAGGCCGGCGGATTCAGACCCCGACTACACCCTTGATTGCGAAGAGCCTAATAACGCGTGGAGCGTCCGCCGCCGCCAGCACCACTACTGCGCTGCGGCCCTCGGCTCGGGTGGAGGCTACAGCCCCGCGCGTGGACAGTCCTGGCCGCCATCGCCTCAACCTGACCCGTGCCGCCGGTGTCCTGGCCTCCACCGGCCACGCCCGCGCCGGACGGCCACGATCCGCGCCCAACTGATCAACATCTCCGCCCGCATCGCCAACCGCGCCCGGCGGCTACGCCACTAACTGGCCCTGGCGGCCCCCACCGCTACAATCGTCCCCCAGAGCGACGTTCACCACACGCCGAGCACGTGGTCACAGACCGCCGGTGCTGGCAAGGGCAAGGGCAAGCTTGACCACGTGGACCGAGTTTGGAGTCGGGGTCGGAGGGATGGTCCCAGGATTGCCATATCTAGTCGACGCGCACCTGTTGGGTCGGCACACCACCGGTACCGTGCTAGGCAAGCGGCGAGAGTAGATGCTTACCGGATCACCCCGCGGTTTCGAAGCCTCTCGAGTTGCTCCTGCGACAGTTCCGCCACATGGGTCAGCACCTCGTCGGTGTCCTCGCCAAGACCCCGACCGGTGGACCGGATGCGGCCGGGAGTGCGCATCATCCGCCACATCACGTTTTGCATCTTCAGTGGCCCCAACGTCTCGTCCTCGACCGTGGTCACCAACTCCATCGCCTGGACCTGGGGGTCGGTCAGCAGTTCGCTCGGCCTATACACCGGCGCGACTGCAGCACCCGCCTCCTCAAACGCGGCGAGGACTTCCTCGCGCGTCCGGATACCGATCCACTCCCCCACGTGCCGGTCCAGGAGGTCGGCGTGTTGAGCCCGCTGTCGGCCGGTGGCGAACCAGGGCTCTGCGATCACCTCGGGATGCCCCACCAGACGCAGCACCCGCTCGGCGATCGTGTTTGCACTAGTCGAGATCGCTAGCCAATGCCCGTCGCTTGTCAGGTACGTGTTACGCGGGGAGTTGTTCTGCGACCGGTTTCCGGTGCGCTCCTGGTCGATACCCAGCTGGTCGGCGTAGATAACCCCCGGCCCGACCGCGGTCATAATCGGACTGAGCAGATCCAGGTCGATCTCCTGTCCCTTCCCGTCCCGGGCCCGCTGGAACAGCGCCATCGACACCGCTGCCGCCCCGGCGACCCCTGCGATCGAGTCAGCCAGCCCAAAGGCAGGCAGCGTCGGCGGCCCGTCCGGCCGTCCCGTCAGGTGCGCGAACCCGCTCATCGACTCGACTAACGTTCCGAACGCTGGCCTCTCCGCATACGGCCCGCTCTGACCGAAGCCGGTAACACGCAGCATGATCAAGCCCGGATTGTCCTGGGACAACTCCTCATACCCCAGCCCCCACTTCTCGAAGGTGCCCGGACGGAAGTTCTCTACCACCACGTCCGCAGACCGGGCCAGCGCCCGGAACGCCTCGGCACCCTCAGGATCGCCCAGGTAGAGCCCGACCGTGCGTTTATTGCGGCTGATCATCTTCCACCACAAGGGCTCGCCGTCCTTGTCGAGCCCGTGCCCACGCATCCCGTCTCCGTGAGTCGGGTGCTCGATCTTGATCACATCCGCCCCGTAGTCACCGAGGATCTGTGCGGTCAACGGACCCGCCAGGATTGTCGAGGCGTCCAGCACTCGAAGACCGGTCAAAGGCCCGTCAGTGGGCAGGTTGATCATGACGAAGCGTCGCTATTTCCTCGAGCCACGTAGCGTCCGTTGGGATCACCAACGATCCGTCCGTCAGCGAACACGTGGTGACCCCGAACGAACGTGTCTGTCACGACCGATTCCAGGGTGAAGCCGTCGAACGGGGTGTACTCCTGCGTCGACTCCGAGTCATCAGGGCGGATGACGGTCGACTGCGTGGGATCCACCAGTGCGATATCGGCATCGAAGCCCACCGCGATGTCGCCCTTATTGGGCAGGCCGAACCGCTGCGCCGGGTTCCAGGAAGTCAGTTGCGCGATCCGCCGCTCGGACAGCCCACGCTTAAGTCCGGCGCCGACGAGTCCGGGGAGCAGGTATTCGGCGCCGCCGAACCCCGACTTTGCCATGAAGACGTCATCGCGATCCTCACCGTGGCCGAACTTCATCTCGTCCTTGCAGCACGCGTGGTCACTGACGACCCAGTCGATGTCACCAGCGAGCAAGTGCTCCCACAGCGCCTCGACATCGTCTGCAGAGCGCAGCGGCGGGTTTACCTTGCCCCCGACACCTGCCGCGGTGTGGTAATCGGCGAGCAGGTGACCGATGGTGACCTCCCGTCGGAAGTTGATGTGGGGGAAGGCCTGTTGCATGGTTAGCGCAGCCTCCATCGCCTTGGCTGAACTGAGGTGCAGGAGGTTAATGTTGGGCAGCGCAGTCTCGTGGGCGAGGTAGGCGGCGATCGCGATCGCGAGGCCTTCGGAGTGCGGCGGCCGCGCGGCACTGTAGGCCTCGAGCCCCGTCAGCACACCCTCTGTCTGCACGAGCTGGGTGTAGGCCCGCATGATCTCGGCGGTCTCACAGTGCAGAGACAACGAGATCTGGTCGGCCAACTCCGGTTGTTCCTCGCGTAGTCGCTGTATGCCGCGCATCACGAACTCGAAGTGGGCGAAATCGTAGTGCTCGTCTTCCCCCAGCATGAGGAAATCTCGCTGGCTGGAGGACGCACCGTGCAACCCGAAGCCGCCGTAGAACATGAAGATCTTGAACGACGTGACGCCGAACTTCTCGGCGATCAGGGGTAGTTCCTCAATGTGTTGTCGCGACATCGGGGCGACGTGGAAGGCGTAGTCGATGTGAGCGCGGCCCTCGCACGCGGCGAGCACCTTGGGCAGGAACTGCTCATAGGGCCCGCCCTCGTTGAGGTAGTACTGCCCGGTCCGGGTGTAATTGATACCAGTGGTGACACCGCCCTGGGCAGCGGCACGCGACTCGGTGACCACGTCCTCCCGGTACGGGTTGTAGATCCCCCAGTGCTGGTGCGCGTCGACGGCGCCGGGGAACGCCAACTTCCCTTGGCCGTCGACCAGGGCGGCTGCGCGGTTGGCGTCGATCGACGGCGCTACGGCGGCAATTGTCTCGTCTTTGACGGCGATGTCACCGTCGAACACGTCAGCACTCGCGCTTGCCACGCGAACGTTCTTGATGAGTAGGTCGAACTCAGACATGTGAACTCCTTGGGGGGAACGGCTCCAGGACTGGGGTGGTGAGAATCGCGGTGTGGTGCTTGATTACCTCGCCGACGTCGTCGAGTTGCTCCAGGCAACTGACTGCTTGCTGAACGTGGGTGATCGCGGCGTCGTTCAACATCCGTGCGGCGTTGTCGCGGAACTTGGTCGAGAGTTCTTCAAAGCTCAGCGGGCGCTGCGGTCCGCCGCGGTTCACGAGGATCTTCTTGACCTGCTCGAGCCCGCTCGTCGTCCGTACCCGTAGAACGCACGGGAACTGGTTCGGGAAGATCCGGTCGCACTCGGGGTCGGCGACCACGCTGACTTTGGCCATTATCTTGCGCAGATCCGGATCGGTCGCCCTGGCCGTTGTGAAGTCATCTAGCCCGAGGCCCAGCCCGCTACCGCCGCTCAAGGCCGCCGCGATGACAAACGGTGCGCTGAATTGCGCCATGTATCCCGTCTCTGGAGCACGCTTGACGTGGATCGGGTCACCGATGGTGCGCACCGTCGAGGTCGGTACCCCGACTTCGATGTCTTCCACCTGCTCGGGACGGAGGCCTTCGGCACGCAGTTCCAGGGCCGCGTCGATAGCCGCATGTGTGAAGTGGTTGGCAGGATAGGGCTTGAAGAAGATGTCTGGCGTCGCCCACTGCGTACCGAGTCCTTCGGTGATCTCACTTGCGGTGAAGTTGCCGTGGAGCCACGCTTGGAAGAACCCGAACCGCCCCTCCAGTACGGTCGGTGGCCCCGTGAAGCCGAGTGCAACCAGTTGGGCCGCCGACACGGCCGCGTGGGCGGCCCAGCCGCAGTGCAGCCGTTTGACGGTGCCACCTGTTCGGTTGGACTCGATGATTCCAGCTGCCATTGATGCCGCGACTCCCAGAACGTCCGCGAGCCCCCGCTCATCGAGGCCGGAGAGCTTTCCGGCAGCAACGGCCGAGCCCAGGGCCCCCGCGATCGAGGTCGCGTGTTGACCGTGTTCGAAGAACGTCGAGGTGCCCGCCTCGCGGTCGTAGCCGGCCATACCAATCCGCACGCACACCTCGATACCGACTGCGATGGCAGCGATCACCTGTTCGCCGTTGGCGCGATTCGCCTCGCCCGCCGCGAGTGCTGCGGGAATCACCGAGGCGCTGGGGTGCAGCACAGAGGGCAAGTGGGTGTCGTCGTAGTCGAGGGAGTGAGCCAACACGCCGTTGGCGAAGGCTGCGGCCGCGGCCGGTACCTGCTCGGGGATGCCGATCGCGGTCGCCTGTGGGGCGCCACCCTGTGTCTTGACCCATTGCAAGGCCCCGTGGCTGGTGTCCAGTTCGGTAGCTGCGAAGCAGATCCCGAGGATGTCGAGGACGCGGCCGCGCACACTCTCGATGACCTCCCCTGGCAGGGTGTCAAACGAGACGCCTGCGGCGAAACGGGCCAGCTGCTGTGACAGAGTCGGTTCAGCCACGCGAGACCACCGCCAGCGGCCGCACCGGTGAACCGGTGGCTCCGAAGATGTTGAGTGGCGCGAGCACGAGCGTGAACTCATACACTCGATCGACTGAGATCTGCTCGAGGTTCATGGTCTCGATGATGTAGATGCCGCTCTCGACCAGGAACAGGCGGTGCACCGGCAGCAAGCCGTGACCGGCACCCGGCCTCAGATGCTCGAAGGCGATGGAATCGGCGCCGGCGGCGTGGATGCCCTGTGTTGCGAGCCACCGGGCGACGGCCTCACCGATCCCCGGCACACCCGTCGCGCCCCCGACGAAGGCCTGGCCCTCGTCGAACTTCGCGCCCCACCCTGACCGAATCAGCACCACGTCCCCTTTGCGCACCTCGGTCTGTTGGGCATTGAGAGCGTCCTGGAACTCGGTGAGTGTTATCTCGTGATCGCCGTCCAAAGTGGTCACGCCGAGGTGCGCGGCGACGTCGACCAGCACTCCGCGGCGGATCATCGGTTCGATGGTGTGGACACCATGCTGGACATACCGACCTCCGATGCACGCCTCTTCGGCGTCGACGCCGCCGAAGAGTGCACCGTCCTGGCTGACGTGAGCGAGCGCATCGATGTGGGTTCCCACGTGGGTGCCGGTCGTGATCATGTCGTTCGCCGCGCTCCCACCGTCGGCACGCACCGAATCCCCGTGCCTGCGGGGGACGACGTGCCAGAACGGCGGATGGTTCGGTGATTGCGGCATACCGATCCGGAGTTCGCGGGCGAGGTCGTAGGCCCTGACACCAGCGGAGACCACGTCTAGAAGCTGATCGGTCACAGAGACCCTCTCTTGGTTGTGAACGTCTGGCGTGGCGGGAGTCGCGCCGGCCCTGAGTAGCAACAAGTTCCACTCACTGGAACACGCCTCGTGAGTGAGGCATCGGAACCATCTAAGCACACCAAACCGTGTCTCGACCAGGGAATCCAAAAAAAAATTCTCCTAGCCATTGACGTAGGCCCCGACCGATGGCAGTCTTGGAGACACGAACCCAAGTTCCGCTGAACGGAACGGGACCGCCACTTGCTCTAGAGAGGGCAGATATGCACAAGTCAAGTGTTCTGAAGCCGTTAGCCGCGCTCGTGGCCCTGATGATGATGGTGACGGCGTGCTCCTCCGGCAACAGTGAGACAACCGAGGGCGACGACGGCTCGGA
Source organism: Ornithinimicrobium faecis (assembly GCF_023923225.1). Taxonomy (GTDB): domain Bacteria; phylum Actinomycetota; class Actinomycetes; order Actinomycetales; family Dermatophilaceae; genus Ornithinicoccus; species Ornithinicoccus faecis. The sequence goes on from NZ_CP099489.1 coordinate 47,770, forward strand.
GACCACGGGCATCACTGTCGGGTTCGCGCGCAACACAGTGACTGCAGCGGAAGAGATCTTCACGTACGCGGTCCCTACGGGACTCGGCTTCTTCGAGGAGGAGGGGCTGGAGGTCGACATGGTCACCGCCGACGGATCGACTGCTGCGATCCAGGCGCTTTCCGGCGGCAGTGCTGACATCGCCTACGCCTCCTCGGCCAACATCCTGACCGCGATCGAGCAGGGTGTTCCGGTCAAGGCCTTCGCCGGCCTGACCCTGCACTGGCCGTACTACATCGGCGTCCCAGAAGACAGTGACATCGAATCGATAGAGGACCTCGAGGGCAAGCGGATCGGTGTCATCAGTCTCGCCTCCGCCTCCTACTCGGATGTCAAGGCCAACCTGGCCGAGGCAGGCCTGGAAGAGACCGATGTCGAGATCATCCCAGTCGGCGCGGGCGCCTCCGCCGCGGCTGCACTGGAGAACGGTGAGATCGACGCTGTCGACTCCTACACGGACTCGTTCACGGTGATGAACAACAGTGGCATCACACTGACCCTGCTCGAGCGACCGGCAAAGCTGGACGATCTGTTCAGCGTCACGATGGTGACGACCGAGGAGATGCTCGAGAACAACCCCGAGGCGCTGGCCGGCTTTGTCCGTGCCGCCTACAAAGGCATTGTCTACTCGCAGGTGAACCCCGAAGAGGCGCTGCAGCTGGGCTTTGATGAGTTCGACGTGCTCCCTGGTGCCGCAGACCCAGAGGGTGAAGAAGCTCAGGAGAGCCTGGCGGCCATGCAGACTGCCCTGCTCGACTCATTGCCGAAGGATCCTGCCGCCGACCCAGCGGAGTGGGGCAACTGGCTCGAACTCTCCGACGAGCGCTGGCAGGCAGTGATCGACTACGCCCTCACCACTGACCAGATCACCACCGAGATGACCGTGTCCGACGTTTGGGACGGATCTCTAATGTCGCAGTACTTCGACTTCGACCCCACCGCTGTAGCACAGACGGAAGAGCGGTAAGTGGAACCCGGAGGGGCCGACGAGCTCAACGGAGCACGAGGGAACAGCAGATCGATGAATCCTGGTCGGGCTCTCATTGAGGTGCGAGGCCTCACCAAGGTCTACCGACCGCGTCGATCGACTCCCACCATCGCACTCGACAACGTCGCCCTGTCCGTGGAGGAAGGCGAGTTCGTCGCTCTCGTCGGCCCCTCCGGCTGCGGCAAGACCACCATGCTGAAGATCCTCGCTGGCCTGGTGCCCACCTTCGACGGTCATGTCTCGCTGGGCGGGCACCCCGTCTCTGGTCCCAGCTCGGACGTCGGCGTCGTGTTCCAACAGCCCACCCTGCTGCCATGGCGCACGATTCTCGAGAACATCATGATTCCCATCGAGGTCCAGCGCCTCGACAAAGGGGCCGGTCTGGATCGAGCCCACCAGTTGATGGACACCGTGGGCCTGGCAGGATTCGGAGACAAATACCCCAAGGAGCTCTCCGGCGGCATGCAACAGCGCGCCGGGATCTGCCGGGCGCTCATCCACGACCCCAAGGTGCTGCTCATGGATGAGCCGTTCGGCGCCCTCGATGCCATGACCAGAGAGTTCATGAACGAGGAGCTGCAACGGATCTGGCTCACCAGCGGGAAGACCGTGGTCTTCGTGACCCACTCCATCCCCGAAGCCGCCTTCCTGGCCGACCGAGTCGTGGTCATGACACCACGGCCGGGTCGCATCGCTGAGGTCGTCGACGTCGACCTCAGTCGCCCGCGATCCCTCGGCGATATGGCCACCGCGGCTGCCGGGATCACACTGGATCGCATCCGTGCGCACTTTAACAACAGTTCAATGGTTGACTGAGCGAAAGGGAGCCAGCGATGACAAATACCACCCCCGCCCCGGCCGCCACGACCAACGAGGCGGCCAAGAAGGACCAGGCGAACCTCGCTTCCCTGTTCGCCAGGAAGCCCGAGTTCTACCTTGTGCCGCTCGTCTTCGTAGTCATCATCACCGCTTGGGAACTGTCGGTTCGACTCTTCGATATTCCGAAGATAGTCCTGCCCGGGCCCCTCGCGGTTGCCTCCGCCTTCACCGATCTCGTATCCCAAGACACATTCTGGGCCCACCTCTGGGTTACATCGCGCGAGGTCCTGTTGGGCTACGGGTTAGGTGTCTTGATCGCTCTGGTGCTCGGCGCGCTGATCTCGCAGGCGCGGGTGCTCGAACGTGCGTTCATGCCGTATGTCGTCGCGTTCCAGACTATCCCAAGCGTCGCGCTCGCGCCCCTTTTCGTGGTCTGGTTCGGCTTCGGCGAACTATCCAAAATCGTCATGGCAGCAATCATCTCGTTCTTCCCGATCCTGGTGAACGTCATCGCTGGCCTGAAGGCATCCGATCCCGACCAACTGCAGATGATGCGTTCCTTCGGGGCGAATTCGGGACAAGTATTCTGGAAAGTCAAGATCCGGAACTCACTTCCGTATGTCTTCACCGGGTTGAAGATCGGCGCCCTGTTCGCTCTCGTGGGAGCGATCGTTGGGGAGTTCGTCGGAGCCAGCCACGGACTCGGATACCTCATCCTTCAGTACAATTACCAGTTCAACATCGCGGGGATGTTCTCGGTCCTCATCGTGCTGGCAGTGATCGGCATGACTCTTCACGCCTTCATCAGCATGATCGAACGGCGCGTGGTGTTCTGGGCCGGAGAGGACAGCCATGCGGCATAGCCTGAGGATGTCGCGAACCTTCGACGCGTCGCGCGCCTACCGTGATCGCGCCGTCAGGTCTTTGCCCCGAGGCGTCTCATCCTCTCCCCGCGCCTCCCAACGTCCGGTTGCGATCGTGCAGGAGCACGCCGACGGCTGCCACGTCACCGACACCGACGGCAACACCTACATCGACTACGCACTCGGATACGGTCCCCTGCTGTTGGGTCACACCCCGGGGCCCGTGCTCGACGCGGTGCGTCGCGCGCTCGACCTGGGGTTACGCACCGGAGGCGTCACCGCGGGCGAGGCCGAGTTGGCCGAACGAGTAGCCGAGTGCGTCCCGAGCGCCGAAGTCACGACCTTCCTCAGCTCCGGCACCGAGGCTGTGCAACTGGCACTGCGCATCGCTCGGTCAGAGACGGCACGCACCCGGGTAGTGAAGTTCAGGGGCCACTACCACGGCTGGGCCGACAGCATGCACGTCGCCAACGCACCAGGCAGTGACGACCCGACCACCACCGGTCAGGATCCCCTTGCCGCCGAGAACGTCATTCTGCTCGACTGGGGCGATCTGAAAGCGCTGAACGAGACCCTCGACGACACGATCGCCGCCGTAATCACCGAGCCCGCCGCTGTCAACGCCGGTTGTTTCGAGCCCGAGCCAGGTTTCCTCGAGGGATTACGACGCGCCACCACAGCCAACGGCACGATGCTGATCTTCGACGAGATCATCACCGGCTTCCGACTCGGACTCGGTGGTGCCCAGGGCAGATACGGGGTCAACCCCGACCTCACGGTACTCGGCAAAGCGCTAGGAGCGGGGTTGCCCATCAGTGCAGTCACCGGAAGTAGGGCCGCGATGCGGCCCGTGGCTTCAGGGCGCATGCTCCACCGAGGCACCTACAACGGCAACCCCCTCTCGGTTGCTTCCGGCAACGCCTGCCTGAAGCAACTAGCAAATAGCGCCGACGTGCTGTACCCCCGCATGGAGGCGCAGGTAACCCGGCTCGCGGCGGGGATCCGCGAGGCCGCGGAGCGACTGGCCGCACCTGTGCACGTCAACCACGTCGGGACCTGCCTGCAGGTCTTCGTGTCACCGAGTCCAGTTGAACGACTCACCGACACTATCGGCCTGGACAAGGAGGCCGTACTCGAGCTCTCCGGGCTACTGGTGGAACGCGGCGTGATGACGTTGCCACGTGGTCTGATGTACCTCTCGGTCGAGCACACGGAGGCGGACATCGACGACACCATCTGGGCGTTCGAGTCAGCACTCGACGCATTCACTCACGGCACTACCAACTGACCACCCCGGAGGGATGGCTATGACCCTGGACTCGAGGCACCGGTTGGCGCCGACGACCCAACCCGAGATGACAATCAATGGCGAGTCCGTCCGCGGTGCAGGAACCGTTCTCGCCATCCCCAACCCGGCCACGGGTGAACTCCTCGCCGAGGTGCCCTCTGCCTCGATGGACCAGGTGGACCAGGCAGCGACCGCTGCTGCGACCGCACTCTCTGGCTGGGCTGCCACGCCACGTGCCGAACGCTCCCGGCTGATCCACCGGTTCTGCGACCAGCTCGAGGCGGCCTCCGACCACCTCATCTCCACGATCATCAACGAGGTGGGCACACCCGTGACACTGGCGGAGTCGCTGCAGATCGGCTTCCCCATCGAGCAGATGCGCTGGTATGCCGATCTGATCCGTGCCGATGACTCAGTCGACCTAGGCGTGGCCACTTATGGGCAACCGCGCCGTTCTGTGGTCTACCACCGCCCGGTGGGAGTCGTCGCGGCCATCTCCGCATACAACTATCCCCTGCACCTGGGGATGTGGAAGGTCGGCGCAGCGCTCGCCGCGGGATGCACTATCGTGCTGATGCCCTCGCCGCGAACCCCGCTCGCGGTGCTCGCAGTGGGACGGATCGCCCGTGAGTCCGGCCTGCCCGACGGTGTGCTTAATGTCATCGTCGGTGGGCCCGACGTTGGGCGGGCGCTGACCGAGAACCCCCAGGTAAACAAGATCTCATTCACCGGCTCCGACGCAGTCGGGCAGCACATCATTTCCCAATCTGCGGCCGGGATCAAGAGGGTCACCCTGGAACTCGGCGGTAAGTCCCCGGCGATCATCCTGGAGGGCGCAGACCTCATGGTCGCCGCGAACCAGGTACATCGCCGCTACACCCGCAACGCCGGCCAGGGGTGCGCCTCTCCCACCCGGCTCCTCGTCCACCGGGACGCCGTCTCGGACTTCATCGCCGCAACGGAGCAGGTATACGACGACCTGGTCGTGGGTGACCCATGGGACCGTGCGACAGATGTCGGACCGGTGATACGTCCAGAACACCGGGATCGGATCGAGGGCATGGTCTCCGACGCCATCGGCCGGGGGGCCCGGATCGCCGTTGGCGGCGGCCGCCCCGAATTCGCCGGGGGCTGGTGGGTGAACCCGCTGATGCTCACCGGACTAGACAACTCCGACCCCATCGCCCAGAACGAGGTCTTCGGGCCGGTGTCGGTCCTGCTGCCGTACTCGACCCTCGACGAAGCGATTGCCATAGCGAACGACTCAAGGTTCGGGCTGAACGGCTACCTCTACGGCGACCCCGAGATCGCCGCAACAGTCGCTCCGCAACTTCGCGTCGGCACCGTCGCCATCAACGAAGCCAGCGGCCTTCGCCCGGACGCCCCCTTCGGCGGCTTCGGCTTCAGCGGTATCGGCCGGGAGGGCGGCGTGTGGGGACTTTCGGCCTTCCAGGAAACCCAACACATCCAGTACCCACTCAGCAAGGACGGTTAAGTGTCAAATCTGCAGCACCGCGCCGGAGTCATCGTGCCACCCGCCAATCCGACAGTTGAGCCAGAGTTCGCCGACCTCATCTCGCCAGGTCTGGCCCTGCACACAACCCGGTTCCCGGTGTTCACCGGCTGGGATCAGAAGCAGCGCAACCAGGGATACCTGGACGCCCTCCCCACCTCGATCACCACCTTCGGCACCCTCGCGCTCGACTCGGTGTTCGTCGCCTGCACCGGGTCCCACTACCTACTCTCCCCCGAGGACGACGCGATGCTATGCCAGGAACTCAGCCGGCAGGCAGGAACTGAGGTGCGGTCGGCGACCCTAACGATCACCGACGCCCTGACCGACCTCGGCGCCCGCGAGATCGTCGTAGCCTCACCTTACGAGGACTGGCTCACCGAACTGTCCCACCGCTACTGGGAAGCTGCCGGGTTCCCCGTCACCCAGGTCGTACGGGTGCGGTCTCAACAAGGTTTCAACCCCTACGACGTCACGGACGAGTCGCTGGCGGAGCAGGTGGATGCGGCGGGAGTGGCCGAAGACGCCGTCATCCTGTTCACCGGCACCGGAATGCCCACCGTCGGAGCTATGACCCGGCTGTCCTCGGGCAACCGGCGCCGCGTCATCTCCTCAAACCTGTGTGGCGCACGGTGGCTGCAGCGCCACCACCCAGGTGGTGGCCGACACCATCTACTCGCCCGGCTAGAAGCCCAGATTGCCGAGTTTTCCGGATGAACGAACAACACGACGTCCTCATCGCCGGCGCCGGCCCAGTCGGTCTGTTCGCGGCGCTACGGCTCGCCCAACAGGGCGTCGACGTCCTGGTGGTGGAAGCCGAACCCACGCTCGGCACAGTCTCGAAGGCGTCCACGTTCCACCCCTCCACGCTCGACCTGCTCGACGAGGCAGGTGCTGCTGATGAGTTGCTGCACCAAGGCGTCCTCGTCGATGAGATCCAGTGGCGCGACCTTGACGCCACCATTCTGGCTAGCATCCCCTTCTCCCTACTCGCCGAACACACGGCATACCCATACCGCTTACACGCTGAGCAGACCCTGCTCACACCCATCCTGCTACGGCAACTACGTGCCATCAACACAGACTCCGTCCGCTTCTCATCCCGGTGCGAGAGCCTGGTCCAGGACTCGGACGGAGTGTCGGCAACGATAGCCACCGCAGACGGCAGCTACACCGTCAAGAGCCCGTTCCTGCTGGCCGCCGACGGTGCTCACAGCGAGGTGCGCAAACAGCTGGGAATCGACTTCCCCGGACAGGCCTATGAGTCCCGCGCGCTGCGGGTGATCACCAAGGAAGACTTGCGCGAGCACCTGCCAGGGCTCTCCGGCATCACGTACGTACGTGACGCGAGACAGTCATGCAGTCTGCTCCAGATGCGGGACCACTGGCGGTTCATCTTCCGCGTCGCCGACAAGTCCAGCGACGCCGAAGCGTTGGAACCCTCGACGGTACGGCAGTTGGTCGACACCGTCGCCCCCGGCGTGAGCATTTCGATGGCTGAGGTCTACAGCAATCGGGCACACGTCGCCAGCAGCACCGTCCTCGGCCGGGTCGCGCTCATAGGGGATTCCGCCCACGTCACGACGACGGCCGGCGGCATGAACATGAACTGCGGGCTGCACGACGCGTATGCCATGGCTCGCGCTACCGCTCAAGCCCTCGACGGCTCGCCGCTGGCGGCTTTCGAAGACGCCGGGGACGAGCGGCGACGCGTCGTGCGGGACGTTATCGTCCCGCGCACCGAGTCCCGTGCGGCAGGCTCGGACGGGGACACGGACGCCCTCACCATGGCCATCGCGGCGGCTAAGGCGCTCGCGGAGGATCCTCACCGCGCGTTCACCTTCCTGTATGAGGCATCCCTATTCGACACGGCACCGAGGCTAAGGCGTAAGCGATGACCAGGATCTGGTTCCAAAAACACACCGTCGAGGGACGTCTCCCGTTGCTCGACCAGTGGTATGCGGACCATCTGAGGCGGATCGCCCGGCCGGGCACGGTCATCGACATCCACACCCTGCCGGCCGAGGCGTACCCCAAATCAATCCCCGAGGGAGTCGTCCGCTTCGGAGCCGTGGAGACCTTCTTCAGCCACTACTTCGCCCGCCAGGCGTATGAGGCCGAGCGGCAGGGGTACGACGCTTTCGTGATAGGCACATCCCAGGATCCCGGCCTGCGCGAGGGGCGGTCGCTCGCCGGAATCCCCGTGCTCGGATACGGGGAAACTTCCTTTCACATGGCAGGGATGACAGGGCACGACTTCGGCATCGTAGGCTTCATCCCAGAACTCGCCGAACCGCTCGCCGAGAACATCAAGGCCAGCGGTCTGCAGCACCGATTCCGCGGTTTCAGCTACATCCAAGACGGAGCCCAGTTCGTGACAAAGGCACTGCAGGGCCAAACCGGCCCATTCCTCGAGGCGTTCGAGGAGGCCGCCGGGCGCGCCATAGCCAGCGGTGCCCAACTCATTATCCCAGGCGAGGGGCTACCCAACGAGATCCTGGTCCAGGAGGGCATCACCAGCATCGGGGACGTGCCGATCCTGGACCCGGACGGACTCCTGGTGAAGATGGCCGAGAGCCTCGTCGACCTGAAAACCTTAGGCATCCTGTCGCGATCCGCGGCGGGCTACTGGAACCGCCGCCCGGATCCGGACTACCTGGATCACCTGGCGACGGTGTTCTGGAAGTGAGCGGGGGTCTCATGGCATCGCACGGCGGACCAGTAATGACCTTGAGCAGCGAGACCAGACCCCAGGATGGTGCAGAGTCAACCACAGCACGGGTAGCCGATGTGCTTCTGGCGTTCGCTGGGGCCGACAGTCCGCTCGGAATCACCGACGTAGCCCGCGCGACCAACCTCAGCAAGGCGGTCGTCCACCGCATCGTCCAAACGCTATGCAGCAAGAGTTTCGTGTGGCAGGATCCGGTCACCCGAAAGTACCGTCTGGGGATGGCCGCCTTCGCCCTGGCAGACTCTGCAAACCAAGCATCTGAATTCCGGAGGATCGGGATGTCCATCCTGGCGGACCTCACCGAAGCAACAGGTGAGACCACCACCCTCTCGGGTCGGGTCGGACACCGCCGCGTGTACGTCGGCCAGGTAGAGAGCCGACAACTGGTTCGCATCTCTGTACAAGTCGGGACAGCTCTGCCGCTGACTGTCGGTGCCTCCGGAGCCGCCATCCTCGCCTTCCTCCCCGACAACGAGATCGAAGCGGCGCTCGCCATTCCGATCCCGATGATGAGCGAGTACACCGTCACGGAACCTTCAGAGGTTCGTGCGCGGCTTCGAGAAGTCGTCCGTGACGGATACGCTCACACCACGAACGAACGAGTGAAGGATTCCACCGGTTTCGCAGCCCCGGTGTGGAGTCCGTCGAACGAAGTAGTCGGCTGCATCAGCATCGCTGCGCTTACCTCTCGACTGACGCCGGAGCGCGAAGAGGATCTCGGTCAGCAGGTCATCCGGGCCGCCACCACACTGACCGAGCGCCTGCGTGGTCGGATCCCATGATGCCGTCTAGTTTCCCCGTAGCTCGTACCCTGCTTTACGTGCCTGGCGACCGTCCGGATCGCATCGCAAAAGCGCTCACATCCGGTGCCGATGTGGTTTCGATCGACCTAGAGGATGCCGTCGCCCCCAGCCACAAGGCGGTGGCGCGAGCGGGGCTCGCAGACGTCTTTGCGGAATGGCACGGTATTCCCGCGGTCCAGGTGCGTATCAACGGGCGAGGGTCCGATTGGCACGAGGAGGACATAGCGGCGGTCGCCGAACTGCCGCGGCTGGTCGCCGTACGTATCCCCAAGGCCACCACCGCTGACGATGTCCGGGCGATCACACAATCCCTGCCTGGGCGGGAAGTTCATGCCCTGATCGAGTCGGCTCTCGGCGCGGAGAACGCCTTCGAAATCGCCCGGTCCGGGGTCACGTCCGTCGGCCTCGGTGAAGCAGATCTGCGCTCACAACTCGGTCTGCCGGCCGGACCCGACGGTGATCCAGGCCTGGACTGGCCACGAACGCGCATAGTGTATGCGGCTGCGGCGGCAGGGCTGCCGCCGCCGCTGATGAGCGTGTACCCCCACGTGCGCGACCTCGACGGGCTCCGGGCGTCGTGCGCTGCCGGACGTCGCATCGGCTTCTTCGGACGCGCGGCCATCCACCCGGGCCAACTTGCCACGATCCAGGAGGCATTCACGCCGAGTGCTGCCGACGTCGATCGGGCACGAGAGACCCTCAAACTGCTGGCTGGTGCCGAGTCGGACAGGACGGGGACCGCGACGCTGTCTGACGGGTCGTTTCTCGATGTGGCGATGCTCCGGGCTGCCTTGCGTACCGTTGCTATCGCTGAACTTTCAGGCACCGAACGCCCTCAGGTTGTTGACTAGCCCCGGTCATTCATGAGGAGGCTGAGTCCCGCGTCGTTGGGTGAGATGGCGCGGTGGCGCTTGGAGGGCATGGCGATGGTCCGGCTGGCGCTGCCGGGCTGCGGGTCTCCGGGTTCCTGGGGTCGGGGCGGATGTGTGGGTCAGGCGGGTTGTGGGATGGCGGCGATGTTGGCGAACACGGCGACGATCGGTGCCGCCCAGGGCCATGATTCGGGTATCCGGAGTTGTCGTCGACGCGCGCCGTGGACCAGCCGGGCGGGGACGTGCAGGAACCGGTAGCGCAGCGCTTTGGGCTCGCAGGATGCCAGGGCTTTAGCGTCACCGGTCAGGGCGAGCAGTCGCGTCCAGGCGGTCAGGTCAGCGGCGATCTGCGTCAGGATCAGCCACGCCTGGTTGATCGCGAACTCTCGCGACGGGAACCGTCCCAGCCCGCTGTCCTTGGCGTGGCGGATGCGGTCTTCGACGCGGGCGTGGGCACGGTGCCGGGCTTCGAGGAAGGCGAGTTGTCCGATCTTGGTGTTGGTCACGAACGCTTGGTAGCGCCACCCGTCGGCCTCCTCGAAAAAGGGATAGCTGGGCACCGGGGTGCGGGCGTTCGCGGCGCACGATGACGCGCATGCCCGCGGGCCACTTGCCCAGCACGCTCGCGCCGATCAGCCCCGTCAGCTCGGCGACGTCACCGCCCTGCCGGATGCCGCCGTCAGCGTCCAGGGCCGGAGTCCAGATCTTCTTCGGCACCTGATCGATCGCCGCACGGACCTGTTCGGTGATAGCGAACCCGATCGAGTAGTCCACGGTGCGGCCGCGGACTTGACCCTGCTCGTGCAACCAGTCCAACAACTGGTGAGAGGCGCCAGCACCGTCGGAGCGGACCAGCAGGTGCTTGCGGTGGGCGGCGGGGACCTGCCCGATCGCCTCGGTCAGGACCTGCACGTGATCAGAGGCCGTGTTCGACCCGGCGTTCCCAGCCCGCAACGTCGCGGTCAGGAACTCCTGGGTGTTGTCGCACCACACTCCGAGCGGGTGATACCCGAAGGTCCGTTTGAACGTCGCCGCTGCATGCTCCTTCTCGCTGTGCGCGATCACGATCGTGGCGTCCACGTCCAACACCACGACGTCGCCCAGGTCGCTGCCGGCGACCTTGCTGGCCGGCACCCCGCCGGAGAACTGGGACCACACATGACGACGCACCCTGGCCCGCGCGGCCTGGATCTTCTTCACCCGGCCAGGGGTCACCTCATCCAGGGTGCGCCACACCGTCGGCGCCGATGCGACCGGTCCGAGCACATCACCCTGGTGACGCAGCACGTCGATGTCGGCGATCGCCTCACCACCATCGGCGAGCATGACCGCCACATCGGCCAGGACCCGGCCACGGTCATGGACCGGGACGAAACGACGCCGGGCCATCGCCTTGGACAACTCCCGAGTCAAGCCCGTTCGGTCGGCCAACAACCGCAACGCGACGCTGCCCGCGTGGGCCACCACGCCGACACCATCAGCAGAGACAGACAACCCCGACGACCACGACGTACGCTTCACTTACCGAGTGCTTCCTGCTGGGCGACCTGGGACCTTCGACAAGTCCAAGTCTTCCCTGCTCAGGGAGCACTTCGGTGTTTCACCACGCCGACCCCCGGTGAACGATCCGGGCTAGTGTTCCTACGGACGTTCTGGCGAGGACTCTCCCAAGTCTTGTGGCGTGACTGGCAATAGCGCCCAATCATCTTCGAAATCTGATTCGATCGGACCTTCTCGGTTCTTAGGGTGTCCGAACAGGCGTAGGCTGCGTGTTTCGCGATCTGCCTGGGACTTTTCTTTGAGTTCGGCCAGGGCCTTCTCTTTAGGGATACGCCATTTTGTCCCTGCGGTCTTCCCTTGTAGCCATGCTTCCTCAAGGTTTTCTAAGTATGAGTCGAAAGCGATTGGTGTATTGCCCCAGTAGGCGCTTCCGCCCTGGAAGAGATGGTGGTAGGTCTTGCGGTCCGGCATATGGTGAAACTCTTGCAGTCGGGTGAGGATGTCTATCAAGTGCAATACTATTCTTGCTCCGTCGGATTGAAGGGTTCCTCTTGTCTTCGGTCTGCGTCGTTCGATTTGTTCGACTTGTTGGACGTATTCTTGGCTGGTGATTATTGCGGGCTGTATGTCGGTGATCGTGGAGTAGACTTCCACGGGGAACGTCCCGTATGAGAGTGGTGCGGCATAGTGAAAGTGATAGTCGATGCTCATGCGCGGTCTTATAGGGGTGGGCCGGGGTTGTGGATGAGGAGGTGGGTCGTGCTGCTGGTTGGTGGGGGTTTTCTGTTCCGTGCTGGTCATGCCGTACTGCCGCGCCAGCCTTTGCATGTGTTTGAGGACGGACTCAGGGATTGGCTCCGAGGCATCCCGGGCGGCTACGGCGTGTAGCGCTCGACGGATTCTGCGTCGTGCGGCGTCGGCTGAGTCTCGGCACTTTGGTCCGCAGTATTCCGGAGGTCGCCCTCGGCCGACTGGTGTTGGCAGTGGGTTGCTGCACGCGGGGTGGAGGCAGTGCTGGCTCAGGTCGCCCAGGCCCAAGGATTCGAGGGTGGCTTCGGCTGTGGGGGTGGAGTCCATCCGAGAAAATATGGTCAGGAAGTGTACGAACTGTCAAGGGTACTTTGACATATTCCCAGGTCAGCGGTCGTGTCACATGTGTGGATTGGCTGGGTGGGTCCCCGAGAAAATGCGGCGGCAGGGGACGCGGAATCATGAACTTCTCGACGAGGGGTGGACCTGGCGGGAAGACTCTTGGATGTGGCCAGCGGTTGGGGTCACGGGGTCAGTGAGGCACTCGGTTCGCCGGGGGTAGCGCTTGCTCGGGACTTGGCTGTACCGTACGCGCATGTTAACGATCCTTAACACGCAGGCTGGTGGTTCGCCGGGACCGACACGCGCTCCACCTCGCGGGTGAGGACCGATCTGGTTCCTGACAGCAAGAGGGGCACTCCGGTTGCAACGGAGTGCCCACTCGCCGGCCGAACCAACCGGTTCGTCCTAACACCTAGCTCGGGCTTCCGTCCAAGAAGCGCCCGGGCGCTATCAGTTCCAAGGAGGATCTGATGTTCAACAACATCAACGATACCGGGTCCGGGCGCGAAGCACAGCCCGTCCCGACCGTGCAAGCTCCGGAGGGCAAGCGCCCGCTGGAGTTGGCCGGTCACCGTCAGGCGGTGGCCTGATGCCTGCCAAGAAGACTCGCGGGTGGGCCAAGCGCCCACCGGAGGAGCGCGGCCACGTCCCGGCCCTCCACAAGGTGGAAGTTTCAGACCAGGAGCGGCTCGACAGGCTGATGGCTTTCCAGCCGAGCCATGTCGGGCGGTTCACGGACGAAGCCATCGTGGTCACCGCGCAGAGGGTGGCGACGATCCCGTTCACCACCGTCCGTGACGACCGGAAGCGCATGCAGCGCCTCGTCAAGCGCAAGGCATCCTGGCTGGAGCAGAAGGGCACCGTCGACTGGGCGGCCGCCATGTCCGACCCGGAGCTGGACCGTTACTGCGAGGCCCAGACGCACATGACCCAGGGGTCACGGAACTCCTACCGCTCCTACCTGCGTGGGGACGCAGAGGCGATGGGTCTGCGGGTCAGGTCCCGGTTCAAGGGTCGCCGCCCGTCGGTGACGTCGGCCTACTCCGAGAGGGAACGGAACGACCTGTGGCTCGACGCTGACTACATGGAAGGCGAGTACGAGCGCACCTACCGGATCGCCCACGACCTGGCGTTCGCTGCCGGTGTCCGGTCCGAGGAGATGTCCATCCTTACTTGGGACCGGATTACCCCTCGCCCTGAGGGCGCGGTTGTGTCCATCGTGAACCGCAAGGGTGTTGTCCGGGATGTGCCGATCGGTCCATTGCCGGCGGCGCGGCTGCTCCGCTGCAAGGCAGCGGCCGAAGCCGTGGACGAGTTCGTGTTCCGGCCAGACAAGGCAGACCGCCGGGCCGTGGTCAACCGGGTCTTGGATACCCCCACGTCGAAGAGGGTCCGTAAGTCACGGCTGAAGCTGTCGACGGCGAGGAACACCTTCATCGTGAACCTGTTGCGCAAGCCTGTGCCGTTCGTGACGGTTGCCTACCTGGCAGACCTGAACCCGGGCGGGAGCGTCGCCCAAGACCTGCTCGTGTGGGCTGGGAAGGGTGCCACCCCCGAGGAGCACGCCGCCGCTGTCTGGGGTGAGCTCTGATGATGACGCCGCGTATCAACGATGCGAGCGTGAACGAGTACGCCTTCGCGTGGGCACTGGACCTGGTCCGCAGGTCGGGAGCCGTCGAGCGGATCGAACGGTGGAACCAGGAGGACTGCAACGTGCGCCAGGTGCCATTCCCGGTGCGGGTAGTCCTTGTGGTCATGTTGTTGCTCATCGTCGAGAACGAGCAGATCCACTGGAGGCAGGCGGCCCTCCTGCTGGGAGTCCGTATGTCGGACCAGCAGCTCAGGGAGTTGGGTGCCTACGACGCCGTCGACCATGAGGACCGGAAGCTCTTGCGGCGCCAGGCCAGGTACAAGTGCGAGGACCCGGACCGGGTGAGGGAGGCGCAGAACCGCATGTACATGGCGTTCAAGCGGAGCGTCGACGCGCTCCTTGAACCTGTCGACGGTAGCCCATTCAAAGGGATCCGTAGGCGGAAGATGACGACAGCGGAGGTGATGAGGATCCGGAAGACCATGACCGAGGCCCACCATGCGAAGTACGACCGGCTGCACGAAATGCTGAACCTGCTCGTCAGGGCCAGCGTCCCCGTCCTCCCGCAAGGGTGGACCGGTTCACTCATCCTGGATACCACCATCATCCCCGTTGGTCGTCGCACCCAAAAGTACTTCGGCCCGGAGAAACTCCACGGACCAGACCCGGACTCCGACTGGACGATTCTGGACCGCTACTTCCCGGGGTCCAAACCGACGGAAGAGTCGAACTGCATGCATGGTGCTTACGCCTACGGCATGACGATCGCCAAGACCATGGCCATGCCCGAACTCGATGGCGTCTCCCTCGCAGTCGCTCTGGCATGGCACGAACCCAATGGTGGGACGACGGCCGGCGGCCTCGCCGCCATCGACGGTGGCCGGGCCAGCGGCGCGATCGCCCCACAGACCGTGAAGCATAAGGACAAGTACCGGACGGTCGTCACGGACATGGGGTTCAGCGACAAGCTCGACTTCAAGCCCGGTGCGCACGCCCGGGGCTACGAGGCCATCCACAACTACCGGAAGATGGACATCAACAAGACCACCGACATTGGTCACGGCGTTGTCCTCTTCCGTGGAGCCCCGGTCTGCCCCGGCGCGCACTCCCTCATCGACGAGTACCAGAAGCTTGCCAGCAAGGGTGTCGACCATGACACCCGTCAGGCCAAGCTTGCGGAGATCGAGAAGTTCACGATGGTCAGGCGCGGCCTGCCCCAACCGAAGCAGGACCGGCCCCCGGGCCGGCCACGCAAGGACGCGCCCACCACAGTCGAGACGAAGCATTCGGTCACGTTCCGGTGCCCAGCAGCAGCTGGTCGCGTGTTCTGCGCGCTCGCCTGCTCCGACCTGGACGAAGGGGACGCCCGCCTGGCCGACGTCGCACGGAAGGAGCAGATCGCCCACGACCAGGCCATGCTGATCATGCCGACCCCACCAACCCCCAGCACCGCCCCCGCCGTGTGCGAGCAGGACTCCCTAACCTTCTCCCTCGACGACTACCAGTACAAGCGGTGGCAGGTCGCCATGGTCGGCACCCAGAAGCATGAGGAACTCGGCAAGGGTGGCCGGGCCGCCGACGAAGCATTCCACGGATTCATGAAGTCCGGGTCCGGCGCCCAGTTCCGCGAGGACCGCTTCCTCATCGTCAACGGGACCGCGATCGCGATCTTCGGTGCCATGGTGGTGGCGTCTGTCAACCAGTCCCTCCTGGAAGCTCACGACCTCCACACCCCGATGACGCCTCCGGAGGACGAGGCCGCCTAACTGTTGCGGGCCCGATGAAGCAGGGAGACCACACGGTCTCCCTGCTTCAGCGCGTCCCCACTCCCGTAAACCGTTGGCAACCTGAAACGGTCTCGCCGCCCTACGGCGATCTGCAAGGTCAGGCCCCGAATGGACCCTCGGGACACCAGCAGTCGGAGAGCCCCTCACGGGCCTACCCAGCGTCACACAGGCCCGCCCGACGCTGCCGCGAGCAGGCTCGGAAAAGGTTGGCAAGTTGCTGGGACCGGGTTGGCAAGATCGCCACATACCCCAGTTGACCTGCAGTTTTATCTTCCCACCCTTTCCACCTAGGAAC
Source organism: Ornithinimicrobium faecis (assembly GCF_023923225.1). Taxonomy (GTDB): domain Bacteria; phylum Actinomycetota; class Actinomycetes; order Actinomycetales; family Dermatophilaceae; genus Ornithinicoccus; species Ornithinicoccus faecis. The sequence goes on from NZ_CP099489.1 coordinate 63,951, forward strand.
CCCACCCCTGCTGGGCCAATCTGATGCCCAGCTGGAGTCGGTTGGTGACGCCCAGACTCTGCATGATCGTGCGCACCTTGCGTTGGACGGTGCGCTCGGCGAGGTCGAGTTGCCGGCCGATGGCTTGGTCGGTCATCCCGGTGACGAGCAACTGGACGACACGACGATCCACGTCTGTCAGGTCGGCGCCGCCGAGCGTGCCGCTCTGATGCTGAAAGTCTCCGGTGCCGCGCACGGGGAGGGCGGATGCCCAGAGCACGTCGAACATCAGCCGCAGGGAGGTCAGCAGAGCGGATGGGTGGACGATGATCGAGGCGGTGATCGACGCGGGGGCGGAAGCCAGGGCCAGCATGGCCACAGGTCATCAGCGCCTACAAGCTGCGGCCCTGACCTGACCAGCTCCACCTCGACACGGAGGCCGTCTCCACCCGCTGCACGGCGGGTGGGGGCGGCCTCCGCCGTGCCGCCGCTGCACCCTGTCCTTAACTATGGGTTATAGGGAAACGCCTATGGGGTGTAGCATCGGGTGAGTGCCCCGCCAGAAGCTGAGTTTCGACATCGTTGTGCGCGAAGCGTGCGCTCTCGCGGATGAGCACGGCCTCGACGCGGTCACCGTGTCGGCCGTCGCGCGCAGGCTCGAGGTGCAGGCCCCGAGCCTGTATGCCCATGTGCGAGATGTCGCTGCACTCAAGGACGGGATCGCGGAGGCGGCCCTCGGCGAGCTGGGCAGGCGCATCTCCGCGGAGATTGCCGGCAGGTCCGGCTCCGACGCGCTCCGCGGCCTGGCCGGGGCACACCGGACGTTCGCCCGTGAAGCGCCCGGGCGTTGGCAGTCCCTCCAGCGACGCGTCGGCTCAGCCGTGGCAGATTCCGAGGCAGCCGGCTCTCTCGTGTCGCTGATGAGGGCCGTGCTGCACGGCTATGGGCTGCCCGAGGGCGAGCAGGTGCACGCGATCCGCCTGCTGGGCGGCGCCATCAACGGCTATCTGTCGCTCGAGCAGTCGGGCAACTTCGCGCACAGTGATCCCGACCCCGACGTGTCGTGGGCACGGGCGCTCGCTGCGCTGGACGTGCTCCTGCGCAGCTGGCCGTCACAGGAGGACCAGACCAACCCGGAGGATTCACAGTGACCATCACACCCATGACCCAGGCGTTCATCCGGGGCGCCGAGGAGTGCGAGGCGACGCGGCGAGGCATCCGCCCGCATCGCCTCCCGAAGCGGGTCCGCGACGTGTTCGCCGATCAGCAGCTGCAGGCGATGGAGGTGCAGCCGTCGGGCGTCCGTGTCGTCGTGCGGACATCCGCCCGCCAGATCCAGCTGGTCACGCACCCCCACCGGATCGCCTATCCGGGCGTCACCCGGCCGCGCGGCGCGGTCGACCTCGTGGTGGACGGCGAGCTGCTCGCCACGGACCGCCTGACCGGCGGTGACGCCATCGAGATCGACCTGGCCACCGGGGCGAGCGAGCTCGTGCCCGGGTCGCCGCACGTCTCTCGCTTCGAGAATCTGCCGGTCGGCGACAAGACAGTGGAGCTGTGGCTGCCGCACAACGAGTCCGTCGAGCTCATCGAGCTGCGCAGCGACGCCCCGGTCGCGCCCGTTGCACAGCGGGGTCCGATCTGGCTGCATCACGGCAGTTCCATCAGCCACGGCTCCAACGCCACCTCGCCGGCGCGCGTCTGGCCGGCCGTCGCAGCCAGGGAGGCCGGCGTCGACCTACGCAACCTCGGCTTCGGCGGCAGCGCCCTGGTCGATCCGTTCATGGCCCGAGTGATCCGCGATGCACCGGCCGACGTCATCAGCGTCAAGCTCGGGATCAACGTGGTGAACCACGACGCCATGCGCCTGCGCGCCTTCGTCCCCGCCGTGCACGGCTTTCTCGACACGATCCGCGATGGCCACCCGGACACGCCCCTGCTGCTCGTCTCGCCGATCTTCTGCGGCCTTCACGAGGACGCCCCGGGGCCGTGCATGATCGACCCCGCGAGCATCGGGACTGGGCAGGCGCAGTTCGTCGTTGCCGGCGACGGCGATGCCGACACCTCGCAGGGGCGCTTGACCCTCACCATCATCCGTGCGGCCCTCGCCGACATCGTAGAGAAACGGGACGACCCCGCTCTTCACTACCTCGACGGGACGGCGCTCTATGGTGCACAGGACGCGGTCGATCTTCCACTGCCCGATGCGCTCCATCCCGACACGGCCAGCCACGAGCTGATCGGGCAGCGGTTCGCGACCCACGCGTTCGCCAGGATGGGGCTCTCGGGGTTGGGCGTCGGCTAGGGGGTGGCGTCCCGCAGCTCGCGCTTGAGGATCTTGCCCGAGGCATTCCGGGGCAGGTCATCGATGAAGGTGACGCGCTTGGGCACCTTGAAGGCTGCGAGGTGGCTGCGCACGTGCTCCACGATGCCCGCCTCATCCACCTCGCCCTTACGGACCACGAAGGCGGCGATCGCCTCGACCCACTTCTCGTCGGGGACGCCCACCACGGCGACCTCGGCCACGGCCGGGTGGGTGTAGATGGCGTCCTCGACCTCACGGGAGGCGACGAGGACACCGCCGGTGTTGATGACGTCCTTGATGCGATCCACGACGAAGACATAACCCTCGTCATCGACCCGGACCAGGTCGCCGGAGTGGAACCATCCGTCGGCGAAGGCCTCGGCGGTGGCCGGCGCGTTGTCCCAGTATCCGGCGCACAGCTGCGGTGAGCGGTAGACGATCTCCCCGCTCTCCCCGGGCGCGACGTCATGACCCTGGGCATCGACCACCCGGGCCTCCACGAAGAGCGCCGGCTTGCCGGCCGAGTCGGGGCGGTCGGCGTGGTCCTCCGGTCGCAGCACGCAGGTGAGCGGTGCCACCTCGGACTGTCCGAAGCAGTTGTAGAAGCCGCAGTCAGGCGCCTTGTCCAGGAGTCGCTTCAACACTGGGCCGGGCATGATCGAGGCCCCGTAGTAGGCCTTGCGCAACCCCGACAGGTCGCTGCCCTCGAAGTCGCCGTGATTGACCACGGCCACCCAGAGGGTGGGCGCCGCGAAGAAGGCGCGGTGGCCGTCCCGGCCGATCCGGCGGAGAACCTCGGCCGGGTCCGGCACCTCCAGCACGGTGTTGGTCGCACCGATGGCCAGCCACGGCAGCAGGAAGACGTGCATCTGCGCCGAGTGATAGAGCGGCATGACGTGCAGCGGGTTGTCGTCGGTTGCCAGATCAAGCTCGACGATGCAGGAGAGGTATTCATGCACGAGCGCCTTGTGGCTCATCATCGCGCCCTTGGGGCGGGAGGTCGTGCCCGAGGTGTAGAGCAGTTGGACCAGGTCCTCGTCAGCCACCTCCGCATCGATGATGGGCACCGGGCCCTCGGTGGCGACCGAGATCACTGAGCTCTCGGCGTCGCGCAGCGGGATCTGGTGTGCCAGGGCAGCCAGCGTCTGCTCCTGGACGCCGCCCAGGGAGCCCTCGAGTGCCGGGTCGAGCAGCAGCGCGGTGCTCCCGGACTGCGCGAGCAGATAGTCGAGCTCGCCGCCGAGCAGGTTGTAGTTCAGCGGGACGTGGACCAACCCCGCTCGAGCACAGGCCAGAAAGGCGATGAGGTAGGCGTCACTGTTGCGGCCGAGCGCCGCCACTCGGTCACCCTTGGTCAGGCCCAGCCCGAGCAGGTGGGCGGCAACCCGGCTGACCGCGCCGTCGAGCTCGGCATAACTCCAGGTCCGGTCCGCAAAGGTGAGGGCGGTGGCGCCGTCATAGCGTGCAGCGCTGCGCCTCAGGACCCCGTCGACCGTGCTGGATCGGGTGAGCAGTGACATGGCAGCCTCCTGGTCCTCGAGGCTCGTGCGGCCCCGTCGCGCCCACCGTAGCGACTCGGCCCAGACCGTGGCTGGGCGAATGGTCGGACTACTGCGCGGTGGTGCGCGCCCCCAGCTCGGCGTCCAGGCGCAGCAGACCGGCGCCGTCGTCACCGATCAGACGCAGGCGGCCAACGATCTCGGAGACGGTGGCCTCCTCCTCGATCTGCTCCTCGATGAACCAGTGCAGCAGTGGGATGGCATCGATGTCGCCCTCGGACTGGGACAGGCGATAGAGGTCACGGATCGACTCGGAGACCTTCTGCTCGTGGGCGAGCGAGGCCTCGAACGCCTCGAGGACGCTGACCTCACCCACGGACGGGGCCGCGATGGCGCCGATCTGCGGACGGCCACCGCGGTCGGTGACGTGCGCGATGAACTTGGCGGCGTGGGCGCGCTCCTCGTCGGACTGCAGACGCATCCAGGTCGCCAGCCCGGGGAGGTCGTGGTCCTCCAGCGCGATGCCGAGCTGCAGATAGACGATCGAGCTCTCCAGCTCGAGGGTGATCTGGTCCGAGAGTGCCTTCAAGAGGGTGTCGTTGAGTGCCATGCTCACGAAACTAGACCCTTCCGCGCCGCAGCGCTACGAAGGTTTGGCGACCCTATCTGGACCTAGTCCACTCTCCATCCGGGAGTCCGGTGCACGCTCACGGAGGGCTGCTCGGGGAGCCACCACTCGGCATACCGGCCGTCACTGAGGTGATAGGATGCCCGGCCGCCGGCGATCGCGGACCGGTCCGTGCGGTAGCGCAGCCCCGGCTCGAGCTGCACGGTCCTGCTCGCGATCTCGGTGCCCTGCTCGTCGAACTGATAGATCGTCACGTCCTGCGCGGCCTCGACAGTGAGCTGGGCCTCGGGGGCATAGCGGTGCTCCTCGACGAGCTCCTGTGACCAGGCGTGGCCTGGCTTCTCCTCGACCCACCAACCCTTGAGCCAGCCCGCGCTGAGCCTGATGACGTTGGGCCCCCCGGGGATCTTGCCGCGACGGTCATAGGCGGCGCCGGTCTGCGCGGGGATGGTGAGCTCCCGGGTGGCCAGGACCTTCATCGAGCGGTCCTTGATGTGGGTCGCGGTGTCGTCCAGCCGGTAGGCCACCGTGGTCTCCGGCGTGATCACCGCCTGACCCTGCGTGGTGCGCCACTCGGGGAAGTCGGAGCGATAGGCGCTGGCCCGTGAGATCCACACGGCGTCGTGGGTCATCCGATAGAGCATCACGAACTGCTGCTGGTGGTGCTGGTGATAGGTGGTCCCCGGCTGTCCCTGCCACAGGGAGTAGGTGCTGGTCTCGCCCGGGTTGCGGAAGTCCCGCATCGCGGTCTTCTCGACCGTGTAGAGCGCACCGCGGAACAGTTTCTCGGCCTCCGGCTGCTCGTAGTCGTTCATCATCCAGTAGTCCCAGATCCCGAACATCGACCACATGTGGCCGTTGAGCACGCGCTCGCTGTCCATGACCGGATAGCGCGCATACTCCTCCAGCCACAGCAGGCCCTCGTCGTCGACGAACGAGCTGAAATAGCCCGCGCCGTCCGGTGCCTGCAGGAAGGCCGCGAAGGTGTGGTCCGCCGCGTCGCGCCACTTCTGGTCCCCGGTGACCTCGTGCAACCAGACGAAGGTCGACAGTGCCTGACCGGAGGCCATGCCCGAGGCCCAGGGAGCCTCCAGCACTCCCCTGCCGTTGCGGAACAGGTCAAAGTCGAAGTCGTAGGGGAAGTACCACGCCCCGTCGATGACGTGCTTGCGGTCGATGATGCGCTGCGCGTTGGCGATCGCGGCATCGAGGAAGTCCTGGTCCTCGCTCAGGCGATAGGACTCGAGAGCGCTGAGCGCATACTGCGCCTGGGCGATCGGGTGGTCATAGACCTGCCCGTCCCAGTTGGCCTGGAAGACCCGCACGCCCGTGGAGTCGACCCGGCCGAACGGCACCGGGTTGACGTGCCCGTGCTGATAGGGCCGCAGCCCGACCGGGATCTGCTGCGGCTCGCGGGTGGACTCCTCAAACCCGGTGATCTGGGTGCGGGGACGGTCGATCGACTGCGGCGTCCGTGGGTGCTCCTCAGGACCTGCCGTATGCCGTGGGCCGGGGGCGCTCGTGCGGTGCTGGTCGTCGGGGGGCGCGGTCTGCGGTGGGTTGGGAAAGAGCCGCTCCGGCACGTCCTCGAAGATCACGTCCGGCAGCGGGGTCGGGTTGGGCGTGGGCTCGGCGCGGTCGGTGACCTCGTCGTCCTCGGTCATCCGCGGCGGTGACGCGGTGGCCGCATCCGGCCCGGAGGGTGTCGCCGTGGCCGCAGCGGGTCCGGACGGAGTCGGCTCGGTGGTGGGCTCCGAGATCGGCTGGGTGGTCGGTGCGCCCGTGCAGGCGACGAGGACCAGGGCGCTCACGGCAGCGACGACTCCGGGCCTGCTGAACCGACGCAACGTCCTGCCTTCCTCGGGTGTGGGCTGGCACCGCGACAACGGACGCCCCTGAAGTTCCCCTCCAGCATAAGTCACCACGCGCCTTGGTCATCACGTGACAACGCACCAACTAACTCTTGACCGGATCTTTGCGGAATATCCGTAGATTTCACATCTACCCATCGGTAGGGTCGATTGTTGCGCCATCTGTGCAGCACCACGGAAATCAGCACTCCGCACACACCATTGCGGGACCACTGGAGGGGTGAGCGACATTGGGTGCGGACACGGATCAAATGCATGATGCCTTTGCCAGCACCCTGCGCGAGGCGATCGACCAGCGCGGCCTCGGCCTGGGTCGCATCGTCGCGCGACTGGAGGAGGCCGGGACACCGGTCAGCGCCGCGACCCTGAGCTACTGGCAGTCCGGGAGGAGCCGGCCGGGCCGGCGCACCTCACTGGACTGTCTGCATACCCTGGAGAAGGTCCTCGACCTGCCACCCGGAGGTCTCACCGGCCAACTCGGCCGACCCGCGACCCGAGGTCGCAACCAGCAACCACCGACCTGGGTCGAGCTCTGGGACGAGGTGCCGGAGGTGGTCAGCGCCTTCGAGGCGATGCGGGGCAAGAGCGAGGACCACCTCACGCGGATCAGCTATCACGACCGCGTCCGCGTCGGGCCGGACCGCACCGAGCGGGGCACGTGGACACGGCAGGTCATGCGCAGTGAGCGGGACGGAGTGGACCGATTCGTGGTCATGCACGGCAACGACGACGCCAGCTGCCCGGTGTCGGAGGTGGTGGGGCTGACCCGTTGCCGGGTGGGTCACAGCTCCAGCCAACCGGGCTCGGGCATCGTCACCTCCGAGCTGCTCCTGCCGCGTCCGCTGCGCCGGGGCGAGTTCGTCGCCGTGGAGTACGAGTGCGTCCAGGCCCCGCCCTATCCACCTGCCGACCGCTATGAACGGCGTCGGCGGATGCCCAACCGGCAATACCAGCTCGAGGTGATTTTCGACCCTGCCGCCCGTCCCGTCCGGTGCGAGAGCTACACCCAGCCGATCGATGGCGAGCCCACGATCGAGCCTCTCCCGTTGGACCCCGAGCACGGGCTCCTGCTCGTCGAGATCGACGGGCGACCGGGCATCGTGGGCGCTCGGTGGGAGTGGCCAGAGGACTCGGTCTGAGGCGCGTCGACCCGCTGGTGAAAGGCGGCACTGACCTGCCGAAATGGCTGTTGATTGAGCCTTCATAAACACCTCGTTCTAATTGTTAAACCTTGTCACCCCCATTTCTCTGGACCACAGTTGAGTGCACCGCGTCACCGATGATGTGGAGAAAGAGGAAACCGATGTCGAAATCATTCATGCGACGTGCCGGCGTGCTGGCAGCTGGCGCGATGGTGGCTCTCGCACCGCTAGGTGCCGCGGCCGCAGCAGACTCACCGGACCGCAGTGCTCCCCCGGACCGTGGGGCTTCCTTCACGACCTCCGGCTCCGACCTGGCCCCGCTCGTGGTGCCCGAGGGCGGTGAGCCGATCGCGGACCGCTACATCGTCGTCCTGGACAAGGACGCCTCGTCCAGTGCGATGGCCTCGGCACAGCGCTCCAGCACTGCCGATGGCGCCCGGGTGCTGCAGACCTACGACAGCGTCCTGACCGGATTCGCGGTCGAGGCCTCGGAGACGTCGATCGAGGAGCTGCGCGGCAACCCCGACGTGGCCTACATCGAGCAGGACACGACCATCACCCTGACGGGCTCCGGCTCGGAGACCAACGCGACCTGGGGTCTGGACCGCTCCGACCAGCGCAACCTGCCGCTCGACGGCACCTACTCCTACGAGGCCAGTGGCGAGGGCGTGACGGCCTATGTCATCGACACCGGCATCCGCACCAGCCACAGCGAGTTCTCCGGCCGAGCCAGCGAGGGCTTTTCCGCCATCAATGACGGCAACGGAGCCCAGGACTGCAACGGGCACGGCACGCACGTGGCCGGCACCGTCGGCGGTGAGACCTACGGCATCGCTCAGGACGTTGATCTGGTGGCTGTGCGCGTCCTGGACTGCAGCGGCTCGGGCAGCAACTCCGGGGTCATCGCCGGCGTGGACTGGGTGACCCAGAACGCCTCCGGTGCAGCGGTGGCCAACATGAGCCTGGGTGGCGGCGACTCCACCGCGCTGGACGATGCGGTGCGCAACTCGATCAACTCCGGCGTGACCTATGCCGTGGCGGCGGGCAATGCCGACGCCAACGCCTGCAGCGGCTCGCCCAACAAGGTTCCCGAGGCGATCACCGTCGGGTCGAGCACGAGCAGCGACTCGCGCTCGTCGTTCTCCAACCACGGCAGCTGCCTCGACCTGTTCGCCCCGGGCTCGAACATCACCTCGGCCTGGCACACGGGCAACTCCGCCACCAACACGATCAGCGGCACGTCGATGGCCTCCCCGCACGTCGCCGGCGCCGTGGCGGTCTATCTGGAGGACAACCCCTCCGCATCGCCGGCCGCCGTCGCCGACGCGATCACGGGCAACGCCACCCCGGACGTGCTGAGTGGCATCGGGACCGGCTCGCCGAACCTGCTGCTGCACACGCTGTTCACCGGCGGGTCTGACCCCGACCCGGACCCGGACCCCGAGCCGACTCCGGGCTGTGACCTCACCCTGAGCGAGTCCGGCAGCCTCTCAGGGTCCGGTGCCTACGCCTTCCACCCGGGCAGCAGCGGCAGCTACTACTCCGGTGCGGGTGCGCACCAAGGCTGCCTCACCGGCCCCGACAACGCCGACTTCGACCTGTTCCTGCAGAAGTGGAACGGCTCGTCCTGGGTGACCGTGGCACAGGGCATCACGGCTGGCTCGTCCGAGGAGGTGTCCTACTCCGGCAGTGCGGGCTCCTACTCGTGGGTCGTGGAGTCCTACAGCGGGTCGGGCAGCTACACCTTTGAGCTCAACCGCCCCTGACCAACGGTCCGACCTGACCGACGGCCCGACCTGACGGGCCCCTTGGCCCCTGACAGACCTTCCTGGCGGGTGATGAAGAACGGATGGCCGGCGGCCCCACCCGGGGTTGCCGGCCATCCCATGCCCGCCGGCTCGTCCGCCGCCCGACTTTCGGCTGGCACTCTCGCCTGCCAACCGTGCAGCCAAACAGGCAAAGTGAGCCTTCGCACGGACCCACAGGCCGCTGACCTGCGTGTTTGCTCAAGGGCTGTTGACGTCGCCGGTTTGAATGCACGGTGAGCTGTGGGCGAAGTGGGGAACGGGGAGCCGGGGCGGGGAGCCGGGGACGGGTGGATGAGTCACCGCACGACTCACCCACCCGTGTCGCGAGAGTGACGGGCGGTGAGCTGGGGGCGAAGGGCTGGTGACGGGTGGATGAGTCACCGCACGACTCACCCACCCGTGTCGCGAGAGTGGCGGGCGGTGAGCTGGGGGTGAAGGGCTGGGGACGGCTGGCCCTCAGTCGGGCAGCACGTCCTCGGGCCGGGGACGACGCAGGGAGCGGATCTCGCCGAGGGTGCCCCACTGTGGCCCGCCCAACCGGCTCAGTGGGTCGAGCAGCGCGGCGTCGACATGGCGACCGCTCAGCACCCGCTCCTGCACGGTGATCGCCTGCACCAGGCCGAGGATGATCACGCTGTCACCCACCTCGACGGTCGAGTGCAGGGTGCACTCGATGGACGCCGGTGACCCGGCCACCCGCGGGGGTGCCACCACATCGCTGGGCTCCAGGGCGATCCCGAGCAGCGCGGCCTCATCGACCGAGGAGTCCACCTCGGCGCTGGTCCCGTTGCACTGCTCGAGTTGGTCGGTGCTGACGATGTTGACGACGAACTCCTCGGTCGCCAGCACGTTGGCCAGCGAGTCCTTGCGACCCACGGACGTGAAGGAGACCACCGGCGGCGAGGCAGAGGCGACGGAGAAGAACGAGTGCGGCGCGAGGTTGCCGACACCGTCCGCGCCGATCGTGGACACCCACGCGATGGGCCGCGGCAGGATGATCGAGGTCAGCAACCCATAGGAGTTGACCCCTTCCTCACCGGGCCGATAGATCACCCGCGGCGACGGGGAGACCGAGCCACTCGGCATACTCATGACCGGCTCAGAGGAACGGAGTCGGGTCGAACTCGTCGATCGGGATGACCCGGATCCGTGGCAGCGGCGAGGTGAAGGCCCGCACGTCATACTCGAGGTCGAAGAACTCCAGCCCCTGGTCCATCAGCTGGGTGAAGCCACTGTTGCGGAACTCGGCGAAGGCAATCACACCCACCCGGCGGTCGGTGCCCAGCAACGGCTCGATGTCCTCGAGGAAGTCGCCGTCGTGGCTGACCAGCATGACGTCGCCGTCGCGGTCGGCCATCGCCTGCAGGGTGCGCTGGATCGCGATGTCGACGATCTTTTCCTCCGGCGGACCGGACAGCGGCACGGGCAGATAGCCGATGGCTTTCAGCGCCTGCACGAACGACATCGGCATGCCGCTCGAGGCGTTGAGGAAGAACAGGCCGCGTGGTGAGCCGCCCCACCGCTCGCGGGTGAAGTGCAGCAGCCGGTCCCAGCGCGGACGCTCGTGCGACTCGGGGCGCCGGCTGAGGATCGAGGTGCCCAGGGTGGCGTCGATGTTCTCACCATCCACCAGCAGGTATGCCGTGGGTTGGGTGTGGTCGTCCACGTTGCCTCTTCCTGTAGTCACTTATGGTGCGAGTCACGCAGGACCCGTTTATTCATAGACAAACTTTTGCGGCCCCGGATAGATCCAGGACAAGCCGTCGCGGAGCCGGTCACGCCAGTTCTCCCAGGAGTGGCCATCCCGCGCCTCGACGTATCGCACCGTACTCCCTGTGCTCTCCCAGACCGGCACCATCGAGCGGTTCGGCACGATCAGTGGCTCATAGACGCCGCAGGAGACGAACAGTCGGTCGGCGACCTTGCGGGGGCGGGAGCGATAGCGGTTCATGAACTTCACGACCGGGTCGAAGGCCGGGCCACCGCCGTGGTCGTCGCCGATGTCCGTGAAGACGAATGAACCCGACTGCAGCAGAAGCGATCCGAACATCTCAGGGTTGCGGAAGGCCACGCTCATCGCGGCCACCGCGCCGAAGCTGGCCCCCATCAACGCCCGCCCCTCGGGGCGTCGCATCACCGGGTAGTGCTCCTCCAGGTGCGGGATCAGCTCGGCCACCAGGTGGCGGGCGTGCGGCGCATAGTTCGGATACTCGCGCATCCGGTCACCGGGGTTGGAGAAGACGACGATCGTCTCGGCCATGTCCAGGTTGTGGATCAGGTTGTCCAGGACGGTCTTCATGGACGAATAGTTCAGATAGTCGTCGCCGTCGTGCACGATCAGCAGCGGATAGGACGAGCTCGGTCGGTAGCGCGCCGGAAGATAGATGCGGCTGCGGGTCTCGCGGCGCAGCGCCTTGGACGGCAGGATCAGGTCGTGCAGCTCCCCTGGGCGTGCCTCGGGGTTGGGCCGGGTCCACTCCGGCGTGACATAACCGACGGCCTGACAGACCGAGGATGACCCGACGGGGCTGTGCGCGACCAGCGGGTTGAGGGGGTCGTTGCCCTGGACCGTGCGCCCGTCGTGGCTGAGCTCGAGCTGATACTCCACCCGGGAGCCGTAGGGCAGCTCGATGATGACGTACCACAGGCTGGTGTGCTCGATCCGGCGCAACGGCACCCGCTGGTCCTGGTTGACGATGCGGTGCAGCAGGTGCACCTCGTCGGCCTCGCCGCGAAACAGGAAGGTGCACTTGGCGCCCTCGATGATGGGCACCTGACGCTCGTGCAGGAAGGCGTCGACGACCGCCTCGTCATGGTGCGCCAACTCGCGGAAGGCGTTGATCGCCAGCTTGCCGCGCGTTGTGTCGCGCATCGGTTGAGACGGGAGGGAAATGCTCATTGATGGCTCACCTCACGCTCTCCATCAGGGTCTGGGTGCCATCCTGGTCGAGCACCGGCGCGTCGTCGGGGAGCCCACCGCCGGGGCGGATGTCGACCCGCGCCCGGTCATTGAGCAACAAGCACTGCGAGGGAGCAAACCGCCTCGCCAGGACTCCCATGCGCTGCGGGTTGCCCAGGTCGAGACGCTCCCGCGCCCCGGGGAAGGCGACCGTGTCCTTGACCAGCCCGAGGCCGGAGGTGAAGACCTCGCTGACCGATGGTCCGTGGACGGCGCGGTCGTGGAAGAGCACGACACGATCGGTCAGGGCCATGGCCCCAGCGCCCCAGGCCACGATCGGCACGCGCAGCTGCGGGGCGATGTTGAACAGGTGCATCGCGCCGACCAGCACGCCCACATGCCCGCCGGGGACCAGGATCACCTCGGCGTCGGCGAGCTCGGAGCTGACTAGGTCGCGCAGCAGCTGGACGGCCCGACGCTCGTGGGGTGGCCAGCGCTCCCAGAAGTCGGCGTGCACCTGGTTGACCCGCTCCAGGTGTAGCTGGTCGATCTCCCGCATGATCTGCTCGGCGTCCCCCAGCGCCGCCGCCTGCACGCTCTGCGAGCGCGGCACCCTGTTGCGCATGGCCCGCAGCGCGTCGATCACGTGGTCCAGGGCGACGACATAGAGGTCCTGCATCTCCTCCAGGAGCATCCGGCGCTGGCGGTCGGCGGCGGCGAACTCCGGGTCGGCGTCCCAAACCTCCTGCATCCGGTGCCACAGCCGCAGGTTGACGGCGTTGCCGGCGTTGAGGCTGACCAGCAGCTCGTCCTCAGGCTCGCGCTCGCGCCACCCCGCATTGATGATCGCTGCCCGGGCGCCGTGCAGTTGCAGGGAGCGCAGCACCGAGTCGACCCGGGGGCGGCGCTGCGGGCCGAGCAGAGTGATCGACGCATGGGGGCCGCCGCGGTGTCCTGCAGCCTGCGTCTCAGTCGGCCCGTCAGCCTGCGCCTCAGTTGGCCCCTCCGCTCGCCCCTCAGCCGGCATGGACTTGGACGACCTGGCCCACGTTGTCGACCATGGAGCGCAGCACGTCATAGTCGGGGTGACGCAGACGGATGTAGGCGTTGGCCATGTAACCGGCCTCGATCGGCTGGGTCGGGGTGCCGACGGGCGGCAGGTGCGCGTCGATGATCCAGCGGCCGAGCCGGTTCTCCACGTCGTCCAACCCGGAATAGCCGGTGATGGTGCCGTCGCGGTCTGGGCGCAGGGCGATGATCGCGGCGGAGTGACTGCGGCTGGGCCGGGTCGTGACGTTCCCGTGCACGATCGCGTCGGCCCAGGCCCGATAGGTGTCCATGTCGTTGGCCGCGGAGTAGAGGTCGTAGCAGCCGACACCGGGGGGCCGGGCACCGATCTCGCTGAACTTCAGGCCCTTGGGCCCGTGGAACCACTCCATGTGGGTGGCGGAGGTGCCGATGCCCAGAGCGGTGATGACCTTCTGACCCATCTCGCGGATCTCGTGGTAGAGCCCGCCGCCGTCGATCCGGTTGGTGGTGATGTAGGTCGGGGAGATCCACCGGGTGCGCATCGCCTCGAGCACCCCGGGGAAATAGTGGCAGGCATAGTCCACCTTCGGCCGACCGTCGACGCAGATCGTGTCGTAGAAGCCCTCGTGGCCCTCGATGAACTCCTCGACGGCGATGGAGGTGGTGCCTGGTCCAAACTGCGCGAGTGCTGCCTCGAGCTCGGAGTCGTCCTCGACCTTGCTGGTGGCCGCTGCACCGGCGCCGTCCCGCGGCTTGAGGATCAGGGGATAGCCGACCCGCTCGGCAAACGCCCGCACCTCGTCCACACCCGAGGCTGCGGTCGAGGCGGCCGTCGGCACACCGACCTGGCGCAGGGCCTCCTTCATCGACGGTTTGTCGCGGCACAGCCAGGTGGTGTGCACGGAGGTGCCGGGGATCCCGGTGGCCTCGCGCACGATCGCGGCCGGCATCGTGTGCGACTCGATGGTCGCCTCCAGCCGGTCGACCCACACCATGCCCTGCAGCTTGCGGACGACAGCAGTCATCGCCTCGACGTCGGTGACCGAGCCCACCTGCTCGTAGTGCCCCATCCACGATTTCAGCTCGTCATCGAGATATTCGGCGGGCGTTTCACCGACCCCCAACACGTTGGCGCCGGCCTGCGCCAGCGCCCGCACGAACTCGCGCTGGTTGCGTGGGAAGTGTGGCTCCACGAAGACGATGTTCACGAGGTCGAGCCTCCCACAGATCGACTCCTGACGGCAGTATGCCGAGGCCCCCTCTCCCGACAAGGATGGGTGCAGGTGGATGGTTGCGTCGCGCTCGGAGCGACTCCCGTTGAGGAGGGCCTAGTGGTGGGCGAGCTCGTCGAAGGCCCGTGCCACGACCTCGGCATAGACGTGCATGCCCTCGAGGTCGGGGTGGATCCGATCCGACTGCAGGACGTCCGGCTGGGCCTCGATGGTGGACTGCCACTGGCCGACGACGGCGTTGGGATAGTCAGCGACCACCGTCTCGATGGCCTTGTTGGAGTCGGGCACGAAGGTGCTCGACCCATAGAGGTTCATCACGACCACGTTGCGGTCGGGCCCCAGGGAGTCCAGGAAGGTCCGCAGCTGGTCCTCGTTGACGCCGGCGTTGGTGCCGAAGTGGACGATCACGTTGTCGCGCACGATGCCCTCAGTCAGCGCCGACTCCAGGACCGGGTTGGCGTCCTTCCACTGCCGGTTGGACTTGGCGGCGAAGTTCATGTCGGGGAAGCGCCACTTCAGGCCGTCCGCGCTGGTGACCACGAGCGAGTCGCCGATGGCGGTGATCGTGTCGCTGGTCGGCACCATCAGGCCCTCGTCGTCGAGGATCCACCCCTCGGGCAGGTCGGCCTCGTCCCCAGCCGCGTCCTTGCCCTCCCCGTCGTCCTCCGGGTCTGCCGGGGCCTCGTCCGTGTCCTCGGCTCCTGAGCCCTGGGTCGGCTCGGCGGGGGCGTCAGCCGTCGGTGCCGCGTCGGCAGTGCCCGCTGTGCCGATCAGGGTGCCGCTCATGGCCGCCCGACGACCGGCCGCGTCGACGCTGGGCGTGTTGAGGTTGTCCTCGTTGGCCTCGATGGCGCGTTGTGTCTCGGACTTGTCGGGCGCGGTCGCGATGGCCACCCCGGCCAGCAGCACCAGGATCCCCGCGGTCACTGCCGCGATCTGCGGCAACTCGCCACGTCCGGCGCCGCGCACGGTCTCGGTGATCCGGGACAGCGTGGCACGGAAGCCGTTGCGACGGATCGGTGTCTCGATGAACCGGAAGCTGAGCTCGGTCAGGACGAAGGTCAGGAACAGAGCACAGACCACGGTGATGGTGCCGCGGTCTGTGCCCTCGGCATACGGGAACATGGTGGCCACGATCATCAGGACGGGCCAGTGCCACAGATAGAGGCCATAGGACCGCTCGCCCAGGTAGGCCATCGGCGGCAGCTGCATCAGCCGGCGCCACAGGCTGGGCGACTCCAGGAGCGCGGCGATCAGGACCACCGTCGCCACGCAGGCCAGCAGGATGCCGCCACGGAAGGTCCACGAGGTGCCGTCGGAGGTCAGCAGCATCAGGGCGACCAGGACGGTCAGCGAACCTGCCACGGCCCACGGTCGCCAGCGTCGCCACTGGGGTGTCGTGAGGCCGGCGCGGTGCGGTGCGGCCCAGGCGAAGGCCAACCCGACGCCGAGCATCAACCCGAACAGGTGCGTGTCGGTGCCGTAGTAGACGCGCGTCGAGTCCTCGTCGGGATTGAACAGGACCGCCATGAGCAGAGCCGAGGCCAGCGCCAGACCCAGTGCGAAGCCGATGCGTTGCTTGGCCGAGGTGGTCAGGGCGAGGACGAGGACCAGCCCGAGCGGCCAGAGCAGATAGAACTGCTCCTCCACCGCGAGCGACCAGAAGTTGACGAAGAGCAGCGGTGACGTGCTGTGGAAGTAGCTGCCGCCCGCACCGATCTCGACCCAGTTGGTGCTGAAGGTCAGCGCCCCGACGACCTGACGGCCGATGTTGACGAGCAGGTCGCCGCCGACGAGTCGAGCCGCGGCAACACTCACCACGACCACGGTCACCAGGGCGGGGATGAGGCGGCGGGCACGACGCAACCAGAACTGCGGCAGGTTGATCCGGCCCAGGTTGACGATCTCGCGCAGCAACAGGGTGGTGATCAGGAAACCGGAGACGACGAAGAAGATGTCGACCCCGAGGAAGCCGCCGGGCAGCGCCGACGGGGCGAAGTGAAAGACCAGGACCGAGACAACCGCCAGTGCGCGCAGGCCGTCCAGCCCGTGGATGTGTCCCGGCCGGGGGTCCGCCTCGCGCGGACCGCGTCGTCGACGGCGGCGCTGCGGTGGTGCCGTGCCCTCGATCGGCGGGACGGGCACGCGCTCCAGGAGGTCAGTGTGGGTGCCGGACGACTCCGGGGCGCTGGATCGAGCCTGCGGGGTGGCGGGCTGGGCGCGGCCCTGTGGGGTGGGCGTCTGTGGGGTGGCGGGCTGCGTGCGTGCCTGGGGCGCGTCGGGGGACGACCGTGGTTCGTGCGTCTGGGCCGACACCAAACCCCTCCTCCCGACCGGGGGCACACCTGACGAAACCCCAGGCTAGGTCGGTGGTGCGGCTCCGCTCCGACGCCACGCGGGTGAGCGGTGAAACTTGTGGCCCGGCCGCTTCCGCTCCCGTGGCAACAGCCCGGCCCCGGACAAAGGTGTGGGCGACAGCCACCTAGGGTGACTGCCGCCCACGCTCCCGGTCAGGCCGGCACTGTCAGGGCAGGTCGGTCTTCCGGTCGGTCGAGTCCTTGACGTCCTCGGCCGCGTGTGTGGCGTCCTTCGTGCTGTCCGCGCCGAAGTCGGTCCCAAAGCCGGAGGTGCCGGAACCGCTGGTGCCCGGGATCTCCTCATCGCCGGTCACCGGCGAGCCCGCAGCCAGCTGGTCGATCTCATCGCCAGCGAGCATCTTGGTCGAGCCTGCGCCACCGTCCAGGTCGTCACCGGACTTGGCGGCCAGACGGTCACCAAGCGGGGTGTCCGAGGCACCCGCGGTGCCAACACCGGTGGTGCCCGCAACGCCGGTGGTTCCTGCAACGCCGGTGGTGCCAGACCCAGCAGCGGCTCCTGCCCCGCCACCGGCCGTGCCCGCCGCACCGCCAGAGGTGGCAGTGTCACGGTCGGCCAGGGAGGCGCGGACCTGAGCGTCAACACCCGGGGCGCCGCCCACGTGGTGTTCCGTTGCCCAGGGGTCACTCGGTGGCTTCTTCTGGCTGTTCAGGTAGTAGGCCACCGCAGCACCGAGCGCCGCGGCAACGCCGAACGCCAGCAGTGCGCCGCCCTTGCGCTTCTTCTTCTTGGGGGCGCCGGTGATGGCTGCGATCGGGGCATCCTGGCGGGAGAGGACCTCGTCCTTGCTGGTCTGCACGTTGCCGAGCATCTCGGAGATCTTGGGCAGGATGTCGTCGACGATCACGTCGCGGGCGTGGTCGACCTTCGGGCCCACCCCAGCGATGGCCTCCTGGCCCTTGGGCACAGCAGCATCGATCTGGTGGTCGAGGTTGCTCACCGCACGGTCGCGGGCCTGGGCCGCACGCTCCTTGGCTTGGTGTGCGAAGTCAGAGCCTCGTTCGCGGGCCTCGGCGGCACGCGCGCTGGCCGTCTCTGCCGCGGGGCCGACCTTGGGAGCGACTTTCTCGTCGAACGCGTCCCTGACCGCCGTCAGCACGGAACCTGCAGCTGCCCCCACGTTCGCGGACGCCTTGTCCATGGCGGACTCGGCTGACTCACGGACTTGTTCAGGCTTGCTCTTGCGCTGGAACACACAGTCCTCCTCTGATTTGTCATGCGTTGGCTTCCATCCTGCACCGTGTGTGCGTCAGACACCACTCCGGGCCCGTGGGGAGGGTCATGGCGGCCAGCATTCCTGGGCCCGCTGCGTGCGAAGATAAGCCCATGAACGTGACGCTGCAGACATCCAAGGGCGACATCAACGTCACCCTCTTCCCCGACCACGCTCCCAAGACGGTCAAGAACTTCACCGGCCTGGCCACGGGCGAGCAGGACTACAAGGACGACGCCGGGCGGACCAACCCCGAGCCCTTCTTCGACGGCCTGACCTTCCACCGGGTCATCCCCGGCTTCATGATCCAGGGCGGCTGTCCGCTGGGTGAGGGCTTCGGTGGCCCGGGTTACACCTTCGACGACGAGATCCACCCGGACAAGAACTTCAACGAGCCCTACGTCCTGGCCATGGCCAACGCCGGCAAGCAGATGGGCAAGGGCACCAACGGCTCGCAGTTCTTCATCACCGTTGGACCGACCCCGCACCTGATGGGCAAGCACACCATCTTCGGTGAGGTTGCTGACGACGAGAGCAAGGCCGTCGTTGACGCCATCGCAGCGGTGAAGACCGGTCGCAACGACAAGCCGGCCGAGCCCGTCGTGATCGAGAAGGTCGTCGTCTCGGAGTGACCCGAGCCGCCCGAGACTCGACGATCATCAGATGACGGCCCCCGCCCCGCCGGTCTGCCCGCGGCACCCGGATCGCCCCTCCTACGTCAGCTGCCAACGCTGCGGTCGGCCAGTGTGCCCCGAGTGCCAGCGGCCAGCCGCCGTCGGCATCCAGTGTGTCGACTGCGTGAAGGAGCAGGCCAAGACCGTCCGGCAGCCGACCTCGCGGTTCGGCGCCCGGACGCGGGGCGGGCGTCCCGTCGTCACGATGATCCTGATCGGGATCTGTGTCGCGGTCTACATCGGTCAGTTGACCAACGACAGCGTCACCGAAGACCTGAGTTTCGTGCCGTTCTGGGCTGCGATCGAGCCGTGGCGCTTCCTGAGCGCAGCCTTCGTCCACTCGACCGGCAGCTTCACGCACATCCTGTTCAACATGTTCGCCCTGTGGATCACCGGGCAATATCTCGAGCCCCTCCTCGGCCGGATCAAGTTCCTCGGACTGTTTGTGATCAGCGCGATCGGTGGGTCGGTCGGCTATCTCCTCCTCGTCCCCCCGATCAATGAGGCTGGCTTCCTCGTGTGGGCGGTCGGCGCCTCGGGCGCGGTGTTCGGACTGTTCGCCGCCACGCTCGTGCTCAATCGGCACCTGGGCCGCGAGACCGGTGGCATCATCGCGATCCTCGGCATCAATGTGGTGCTCGGATTCATGCTGCCGAACATCGCCTGGCAGGCCCACCTCGGCGGAGCCGTCACCGGCGGGGTCCTCGCCGGCATCCTGGCGCTCACCGCACCCTCAGGCCGCACCGCCGTCGAGAATGCCTCGCGACGACGCTGGTTCTGGCCCGCCGCGATCGGCTTGGTCGTGCTGCTGGCGGCGGCCTCGCTGTGGCGGGTCATGTCCGTCGACGCGCCCCTGCCGTTCTGAGGCACCACCACAACGTCTGACAGCACCTCCCGGTTCTGGAAGCTCGCCACGGCAGGCTCCAAGAACCGGGAAGTGCTGTCAGTGCCGCGCTCTGGCCCGGGCGTCTGGCTGCGCGGTCGATGTGACAGGCCAGCACCCGGCCCGCTGCCTGTGGATGGGCGCCGTTGCCTGTGAATAACACCGGTGTAGTTATCCCCACCTTGTGGATAACCTGTGGACAACGTGTCGACGCGTTAGCGCCAGCGGGTCGCCATCATGAAACCGGCCATGATCGCGCCGAGGCCGATCACGAGGTTCCAGTAGCCGATGGCGATGGGGTAGTCGCCGCTGGTGACATAGAAGGTGGTCACCCACAGCACACCAAAGATCATCAGACCGCACATCACCGGCACGAACCAGGGCGGGTTGATCTGCGGCGGAGCGGCGACATCGACGGGTCGCTGCTGCGGGGACTTCTTCTTGGCGCGGCCCTTGGACTTCGGCACGACTGCTACTCCTTTGCTGGGGGACCGGGGCGACCTCGCTGCCGCCCGGCTCCGCGACCGGGCGTGAAAACCGGTCGGCACGTCAAGGATACGTGGGGACGCGGATAGGCTGGAACGGCAACACGACGACAGGGGCAGCGATGAGCACTCAGGAGCACCCGGCCGCCGATCCGTCCGACCCCCAGGGCTCGACGCAGCAGGCGGTTCCGGAGGTCGCCACGCCGCGGCGCCGCGGCGTCTGGCACGTCCTGGTCCCGGTCATGGCGCTCGCAGCCGGACTGCTCTTCGGCACCTCCGCGGCCCTGGCAGAGGACGAGCCGGCCGATGCCCAGCCGGAGTCCCTGGCCGGGCTGATCACCGAGCGCAACGAGCAGGTCACCCAGCTCTCGGAGCAGGCAGCCGAGCTCCAGACCCAGGTCGATGCCCTCAGCGGTCAGGGCAGGCTGCCGGCCAATGCCGATGCCGACGCGCTGGCGCCCGTCGTGGGGACCGTCGCCGTTGAGGGGCCCGGAGTCCAGGTGGTGCTCGACGACGCGGGCTACACCCTGGAGACGTTGCCCGAGGGCTACACGGTCGACGACGTCGTGGTGCACCAGCAGGACGTCCAGGGCGTGATCAACGCGCTGTGGGCCGGGGGCGCCGAGGCGATGATGGTGCAGGACCAGCGGATCATCTCCACCAGCGCGGTCCGGTGTGTTGGCAACACGCTGTATCTGCAGGGCCGGGTCTACTCCCCGCCCTACACGATCACGGCGATCGGCGACGTGGATCAGCTGATGCAGCAGTTGGACGAGGACCCCACGGTCAGCAACTATCACGCGTGGGCCGACATCCTGGGCCTGGGCTATGAGGTCACGGATGCTGGCATGGTTGAGTTGCCTGCCTTCACCGGGACCGTCCGTGCTCAGCACGCCGACCTGCTCGGCCCCAGGCCGGAGCCCACCCAGGAGGGACCGCTCGAGCGGCGGTGAGGACCCCTTCGCTAACCTGAGGTCATGGCGCACGAGGCCGCAGTGCACGAGGCCGTCACCCACCCGCCCGCAGGGCACATCGTCCGGTTCGTCGACCGGCTGGACCACCCCACCACACCTCCGGCTGAGCTCCCCGTGCCGCGACGGGTCAACGGTGCGGGTCGCGTGCTCGTAGGGATCGCGCTGGCAGCCGCGGCGGTCGGCTCGACCCTGGTGATCCGCACGCTCTGGACGGAGGGGTCACCGGGGTGGTGGTTCTCCGCGTTGTTCACCGTCTTCATCGCCCTGGTGGCCCTCGGCCTCGGCATCGCCTATGTCGGCTGGCTCCGGCGCATCGGCGAGGAGCGCAGCGCCTCCGCGGCGTGGCGAGCGGCGATCGCCGGCGTCCGCGGAGAACCCGGCACCGTCACGCACCGAGACGTGCGACTCGGTGAGGACGGCGACGTCCTCGGCATCACGATGACCGTCCGGACCGCCGGTGGCGCAGTCGTCGGAGCGAGTTGGCGGCCGACGGGTGAGGTGCGGCGCCTGCTGCAACCTCAGGTGCCGGGCGTCGGCTCGAGCGCCCGGGTCTGGCGGGCGCCCGGCGCCGGCCCAGTGCTCGTGGACGTGCTCGACCCCACCGTGGTGCGGGCCGCGCCCACCGACTGACCGTGCCCACCGACTGACCGCTCCCGCCGACTGACTGGGCCTGCGGTCACGCCGGGTTGGGCTCTCCCGTGGGTGCCGCGTCGGTGTCCGTCGGGTCGTCAGTCGTGGTCTCGGTCGGGTCGTCAGTGGGGTCGTCGGTCGGGTCGTCGGTGGGCAGGGTGGGCACTGACGTGGGCTGGTTGGTCGGGGGCTCGTCGGTCTCCGTCGGGTCCTCGGTCGTGGGATCCTCGGTGGTCGGGTCCTCGGTCGTCGGCTCCGGAGGGGTGTAGGTCGTCGTCACCGTCTCCCGGGGCGGGACCGCCACGACCAGGGTGATCTCCTCGTCGTAGTCGACGACCTCACCCGCCTCGATCGACTGGCTGACGACGGTGTCCTCCTCGACGTCGCTGCGCACCTCGGTCTCGCGCGTCACGTTGGCATTGAGTCGGGCGTCGGTCAGGTCGCCCATCGCCTCAAAGATGTCCTTGCCCTCCACGTCGGGCATCTCGGTCTTCCCGCTGGCCACGATCAGGGTCACCGGCTTGTCGGGCGCGACCTCAGTGCCGATCGATGGGTCGGTGCCGATCACGATGCCCTTGTCGAAGTCGGGGTCGTCGTCCTCCTGGACCTCGTCGGCGACGGTCAGTCCCGAGCCCTCGAGGATCGAGCGGGCCGAGCTCGCATCGTCGCCGCTGACGTCCTGGATCAGGATCGCGTCCGGCCCGCTGGAGATGGTGACCGTGACTGCGCTGCCCTCCTCGACCTGCTGGTTCGCGACCGGGCTCTGGTCGATGACAGTCCCCTCGGGGGCGGGGTCATTGACCCGCTCGGGCTCGGCGAACTCCAGGTTGGCGTCGCGGATCTTGTCCTCGGCGTCGGTCTCGGTGTCGCTGATGACGTGGGGCACCGCGACCATGACGACCTCGTCCTGGTCGCCGGGCCCGAGGGTCTGATAGACCACCCACCCGACGCCAGCCAGCGCCAGCAGGGCCAGGACCGTGAGCACCAACCAGCCACCGGAGTGCCGCTGCTCGCGCACCGGGATCTCGTCGGTGCGCTCATAACCATCGTCGTATGCCGACAGCTCGGCAGGTGGGCCCCCCGCCATCCGCTGTGGTCGGCCGCCGGGGCGACCCTGGGAGGACACCATCCCCGGAGCGGGGTGTGGCTCGGTCTCGAAGCCCGCGCTGGAGGCGACGCCGCCGCTGAGCAACTCGGTGGAGCCCGCGACCGCGGCCAGCGAGGCCAGGGCCTGCGGGCTGATGGGGTCGCCCGCACGGGCGGCGAGCAGGTCGGCCCGGAACGCCGCGGCGTCCTGGTAACGCTCGTTGGGACCCTTGCGCAGCGCGTGCAGCGTGATCGCGTCGAGGGCCTCGGACAGGTCGCCCTGGAAGTTGGACGGGGCCTTGGCCTGCTGGCCGAGGTGCTGATAGACGAGCGAGACGGGGTCACCGACGAAGGGGGTGCGGCCGGTGAGCAGCTCATAGAGCAGGCAGCCGGTGGAGTAGAGGTCGGAGCGGGCATCGACGTCCTCGCCCTGTGCCTGCTCCGGCGAGAGATAGCGGGCGGTGCCCAGCACCGACTGGGTCTGGGTCATCGTGGCCGCGGTGTCGGCCAGCGCCCGGGCGATGCCAAAGTCCATCACCTTGACCGCGCCGCCGCGGGTGACCATCACATTGGCCGGTTTGATGTCGCGGTGGACCAGGCCCCGCTCGTGGGAGTAGGACAGCGCCGCGAGCACGGCCGCGGTCACCCGGGCGGCCTCGTCGGGGTCCAGGACCTTCTCGGTGTTGAGGATCTCGCGCAGGGTCTGGCCCTCGACGATCTCCATCACGATGTAGGGCACCTGGACCGGTGCTCCACCGCTCTCGTGCATGTCCTGCTCGCCGGAGTCGTAGACGGCCACGATCGAGGGATGGTTCAGGCCGGCGGCGGACTGCGCCTCACGGCGGAAGCGGGCCAGGAAGGAGGTGTCGCGAGCCAGGTCGGTGCGCAGGATCTTGATGGCCACGGTCCGCCCGAGCCGGAGATCGTGCCCCTTGTGCACCTCGGCCATGCCGCCCCGGCCGATCAGCTCGCCGACCTCGTAACGTCCGCCGAGGACCAGCTTGTCCTCACTCATCGGTTCACTCCTGCCTCAAGGACCTGTTGTGCGATCGGTGCGGCCACGACGCCGCCGGTCTCACCGGTCCAGTCGTCGGTCGCGCTCTCCACGACCACGGCCACGGCGATGTTCGGGTCGTCCGCCGGGGCGAACCCAGTGAACCACGCGTGTGCCGCTCCACTGGTGCCGAACTCCGCGGTCCCGGTCTTGCCGGCGACCTGCACGCCGGGGACCGCTGCGCGTGAGCCCGAGCCGGACTCGACGACGGCGACCATCATCTCGGTGAGCTGTTGAGCCGTGGTCTCGCTGATCGCGTCGTTGAACTCCTGCGCCTTGGTGGTGTCGATCTCGGACAGGTCCTTGTCGCGGACCGTCTCGACGAGATAGGGAGTCATCACCTGTCCGCCGTTGGCGATGCCCGCGGAGACCATGGCGACCTGCATGGGGGTGACGCGCACGTCATACTGCCCGATGCCGGTCAGTCCCACCTGGGCATCGTCCGCGTCGACCGGATAGCGGCTCGCGGTGACCGGCAGCGGGACCTGCAGGGACTGGCCGAAGCCGAAGGCCTCGGCCTGCTGGTTGAGGGTCTCGGCGCCGAGCTCGTTGGCCAGCCACCCGAACGAGGTGTTGCACGAGACGCGCACGGAGTCGAAGAGTGTCGTGGTGTCCTCACCGCTGCACGAGGAGCCGCCGAAGTTGGGGATCGAGGTCTCGGTGCCCGGCAGGGTGTAGCGCAGCGGGGAGGGCAGCTCGCTGTCGGGGTCGAACTCGTTGGACTCCAGCGCGGCGGCCGCCACCACCAGTTTGAACACGGAGCCGGGGGGATACAGATCGCCGCCGGTGGCCCGGTTGGTCAACGGGCGGGACTCGTCCGTCGAGAGCTGCTCATAGGCCTGCTGCACAGCGTTGAGGTTGTGCGAGGACAACGAGTTCGGGTCGTAGGTCGGGTGGCTGACCAGGGCGAGGATCGCACCGGTGCTGGGGTCCAGCGCCACAACGGCCCCACGTCGATCCCCCAGCGCCTCATCGGCCGCACGCTGCACATCGGCGTCGATCGTGAGCTCGAGGGTGGCCCCGGTCGGCTCGCGGCCGATCAGGATGTCGGGGAGCCGGCGATAGAACAGGGAGCTGTCCGAGCCGGCCAACAAGGCGTTGGAGGAGCGCTCCAGCCCCGGGCCGGGGCCATAGGTGAAGGAGTAGTAGCCACTGACGTGGGAGTAGCGCTGGCCCTGGCTGTAGGTGCGCATCCACCGCAGGTCGTTGTCGGTGGGCTCGGACTCGGCAATCGGCGTGCCGTCCACCAGGATGGCACCGCGCTCGCGGCCATACTCCTGCAGCAGGGTCCGGCGGTTGCCGGCCGTCTCACGCAGCGTGTCGGCCTGGAAGAACTGGATCCAGGTGATGGCGACCAGCAGCGCCGCGAACATGAGCGAGACGACCACGGCGAGCTTGCGGATGGGTGAGTTCACCGGGCACCTCCCGGTTGTGGGGCGGTCGCGCCGGGCGCGGGCTGGCGGTCGTCATCTGCAACCCGTTCGGCGACCGGTCGTCGGGCATGATCGCTGATCCGCAGCAGCAGGGCCACGATGATCCAGTTGGCGATCAGCGAGGAACCGCCGGCGGACAGGAACGGCGTGGTCAGACCGGTCAGCGGGATCACCCGGGTCAGCCCGCCGACGACGACGAAGACCTGCAGGCCGATCGAGAAGGCGAGGCCGGCCGCGAGGAGCTTGCCGAAGCCCTCGCGGGCACCGATGGCTGTGCGCAGACCGCGCTCGACGAGCAGGGCATAGAGCATGAGCATCGCGAAGACGCCGATCAGCCCGAGCTCCTCGGCGAAGCTGGCGAAGATGTAGTCGCTGTTGGCGAAGTAGGTCAGGTGCGGATAACCCTCACCCAGCCCGGTGCCGAACAACCCTCCGTGTCCCATGCCCATCAGGCCCTTGGCGACCTGGTCGGAGGAGGCGTCTGCGCCGAACGGGTCGAGCCACAGGTCGACGCGGGTCTGCACGTGGGCGAAGATCCGCCAGGCGACGAACGCGCCGGCAGCAAACAGGGACAGACCGATGATGATCCAGCTGACCCGCTCCGTCGCGACATAGAGGACAGCCACGAAGAGCCCAAAGAACAGCAGTGAGGACCCCAGGTCGCGCTGGGCGACCAGGATCAGGATCGACAGCCCCCAGGCCGCCAGGATCGGGCCCAGGTCGCGACCGCGGGGCAGTTGCAGGAACAGGAAGCGCCTCCCGACCAGGGAGAGCGCGTCGCGCGTGGCGACCAGATAACCGGCGAAGAACACAGTGAGGGCGATCTTGGCGACCTCACCTGGTTGGAAACTGAACCCGGCGATGCGGATCCACAGGCGCGAGCCGTTCTCCGCGTGGCCGATGACCGGCAGCATGGGCGCCAGCAGGAGCGCAAAACCGACCACCATCGCGATGTAGGTGTAGCGCCGCAGCGACCGGTGGTCGCGGATGATGAAGAGCACCGCAGCGGCCAGGATGATGCCGAGTGCGCTCCACATGACCTGCCGCCCGGCCACCAGGCTGTCCACACCGCGCCCGGCCGCATAGTCCAGACGCAGGATCATCACCAGACCCAGCCCGTTGAGCAGGGTGGCGATGGGGAGCAGGAGTGGATCGGCATACCTGGCCTTCCACCGCAGCACCAGGTGGAAGGCGACGGTCACCCCCACGAAGATCCCGGCGGTCATCCCCAGGTTGGCCGGCACCTCCTCGCGCACGGCCAGGCCGACGTTGACATAGGCCAGCAGCACGATGCCGATCGCAAAGAGCAGCAGCACGAGTTCGGTCGTCCGCCCCGTGCGGGGTCGGAACGTGGTCACGGTGGTCACGGCACGCAGTCCACCGGGGCCGGGAGGCGTTGCCCGCTGCCGCCGGTCGCGGCAGCAGCGTCGGGTCCGGTGGAGGTCGCGGCCGCGTCCTCCGGACCGGCCGTCGCTGAGCTGCCGTCAGGTGCCGTGGTGGCCGAGGCGTCGTCCGCTCCAGCCGTGCGCTCGGCATCATCCGGTCCAGCCGTGCGCTCGGCATCGTCCGGTCCGGCGGTCTCCGATGCCAGGTCGCCGGGCAGGGGCAGTGACGGGACCTCAATCACGTCCGCGCACCGCGGGAGAGCCAGGTTGCGCAGCTCCGTGACGATGCTGTCGGCGTCGGACCGGTCATCGGCGGTGAGGGTGTTGATGACCCGGTTGCGATAGTGGCTGGGCAGCGTCTCCAGCTCGATGTCGGTCTCCTCTTCGGCCTGGGAGAGGACGAGCGGGCCCAGGTCCTGGCTGACACCACGGAAGATCGTGACGTGGCCGTTAGCCTCGCCGACGTAGTACTGCCGCTGGGACCAGTCATAGGTGGCCCACGCACCGACCGCTACGACCGCGACGATCGCCAGCCCGATCATGGTGCGGCGCAACCAGGTCCGGACTGCTCCGCGCTCCGTCTCCTCGGCCAGCTCGGGGCCCGGGTCGGTGCCGTGGACCGTGCGGGACAGGGCCGCTGCCTTCTCGGCGGGCGTCTCGGGTGTGAGCAGCTGGGTGCCCCGGCGCTCGCTGGCGGCGCCGACGACCTGGGGGTCGGTGGTGCCGTCCTGGCTGGCGTCGATGACGTCGGCCACGATCACGGTGACGTTGTCGCGGGTGGAGGCGCGCAGCGAGATGGCGATGAGCTGGTCGGCGACCTTGCCCGCTGGCTCCTCGCTGCGCAGCAGGTCGGCGACGGTGGACTCGGCGACATAGTCGGTCAGACCGTCGGAGGCCAGGAGCAGCCGGTCGCCCACGCGCAGCTCGCGCATGGACAGGTCGGGGCGGTCGTCGGGGCGACCGGTGAAGACGCGGGTGACCAGCGAGCGCTGCGGGTGGTGCAGCGCCTCCTCCTCGGAGATCCGCCCCTCGTCGAGCAACTGCTGGACAAAGGAGTGGTCCTTGGTGATCTGCGTGACGCGGGTGCCGCGGCGCAGATAGGCCCGGGAGTCGCCGATGTTGGCGACGGCCAACTTGGAGCCCGAGCGCATCATCGCGATGCAGGTGGTGCCCATGCCCTCCGTGGCCTCGGACTCCTCGGACACCGAGGCGAGCCGGTCGTTGGCCGCGATCATCTCGCGCTCCAGGACGCTGCTCATGTCGTCGGCGCCGTGGCTCTCACCGTCGAGGTGCACCAACTCGCCGACGACGAGGGAGCTGGCGACGTCGCCCGCCGCGTGCCCACCCATGCCGTCGCAGAGGACCAGCAACTCGGGACCGGCATAGGCCGAGTCCTCGTTCCGGCTCTTGGTGCCCAGACCCAGGTGCGACCGGGCGGCATAGCGCAGCGCGACTGACATGGCGGCTACCGCTGCAGCTCGAGGATGGTCTGGCCGATCCGGATCTGTGTGCCCACCTCGAGCCGGTGCCCGGTCCCGATCCGCTGGTTGTTGATGAAGGTGCCGTTGGTGGACTCCAGGTCGTCGGCATACCAGACACTGTCGGGGCCCAGATAGATGCGCAGGTGGCGCCCCGAGGCATAGTCATCGGTCAGCACCAGCGCGCACTCGGGGTTGCGGCCGATCAGCACCCCGCCCTCGTTGAGCGGCAGGCTCGTGCCGCGCAGACCGCCCTCCACCACAGCCAGGGTCTGCGGGCCGCGGCGCACTGCACGGGGCGCGCGACCTGCGCCTCCGCTGCGCTCAGGTCGGCCACTGCCGCGGGTCAGCACCCGGGTGCCGTAGAGGTCACCGCGCAGGGCCCCCACGACGCTGAAGACGAAGGCCCACAGCAGGGCCAGGATCCCCAGCCGGATGATGTTGAGGGTGAGCTCGCTCATCGCGCCTCCTTGACGAGCTCCGCGGATCGCTCCGGTCCTCGCAAGCTCGTGTCCTCGCGGATCCTGTCGCTCATCGGCCGCCTTCCGCATGGAAGATGAGCGTGGTCGAGCCGACGGTCAGCCGGTCGCCCTCGGTGAGCTGCTCGGTGCCGACCTGGTCGCCGTTGACATAGGAGCCATTGGTCGACCCCAGGTCGCGAACCATCACCTGTTGGTGTGGGCCGTCGTGGGTGATCCGCACCTCGACGTGCCGACGGGAGACGCCCGGGTCGTCGACCACCAGGTCGGCCGAGGCATCACGGCCGAGCACGGTGACCGCCGCGGTCAGGCTGTGGGCGCGCCCATTCATGTCGAGCCAGGGGCGAGGCCCCCTACCGCTGACCGGGCGCTGGGAACGGCCGGTGGAGGTGGGGAACTCGCGGGTGCTGGGTCCGCGGCTGCCGGGAGGCGCGTATGCCGGGGTGCCGGCGCCGGCCTGTCCGCCACGGGCGGCTGCGGCGGCGGCTGCTCCGACCCCGGGTGGGGCCTGTCGCGGTGCGCCCGCCGGGCGCTGCTGTGGTGGGGCTCCCTGAGCGGGTGCACCAGTCTGCTGTGGGGGCATCCCCTGCTGAGATGAGGGGCCGCCCTGCTGCGGCGGACGGAAGGCGGCGTTGGGGTCCTGACCCGGCCCACCACCTGCCGGCTCACCACTGTGCCCACCACTGGGGCCAGGCTGCGGGCGGGGCTGGCCCTGCGGCATACGGCTCTGGTCGGGTCGTTGACCGCCGCCGGGACGCGGGCCCTGCTGCGGGGGACGCTGTCCTTGGCGGCGGGCGTTCTTGCTGGCCGGACGGACCCGGAAGATGCCGGTCTCGAGCTCGTCGTCGGAGATCAGGCGCACCTCGACGGTTCCTGCCGGGGTGTAGCGCTGGGCGTCGGCGTGGTCCTCCGCAGCGGCGACCAGCTCATCGGTCAGCGCCGTGTCATAGGAGGAGAGCCGCTCGAAGTCGGTGTTGGCCAGCTCGACGGTGAACACGTTGGGCACCATGGTGCGGCCCGGACCGAGCACGGCAGCCCGCTCGTCCATCGCGCCGCGCATCGCCGAAGCGATCTCCACGGGCTGGACCTCCGCCTTGAAGACCTTGGCGAACGGGGCCTTCACGGCGCGCTCGAGGCCGCGCTCGACGCGGTCGATGATTCCCATGACACTCCCTTCGCTGTCGGTGGCCCGCCCGCGCGCAGCGCCGGATGGACCAGTGGCCTTCAATGATCGTACTTGGGTGAGGTCGGTCCGTCTGGCAATCACGCGCCGGTCGGGACGTTGCTGGTGGCAACGCGTCTGTGGCGACGCCGGTTCCCAGTGCTGAGCGGCGACGATGCGGAATCTGTGCCTGCTGCGTGCTAATCTTGCTCGGCACTCGCGCGAGTGGCGGAATAGGCAGACGCGCACGGTTCAGGTCCGTGTGCCCGAAAGGGCGTGGGGGTTCAACTCCCCCCTCGCGCACCGCGAGATAGCGATGAAAGTCCCGGTCAGAGCAGTCTGACCGGGACTTTCGCCGTTCAGTTGGTCGTGGCCGGCGGTCCCAAGGGGGCGTTCCCTGTCCGTGCCGCATACGACGAGCTGCGTGCCGACCCTCCCGGGCGACGCTCGGCTTCCGCCGCCGCGTCGTGATCGCCCTCGCCGTCACCGACGAAACCGTAGACGTGGGTGGCACTGGTGGCGCAGTCGGCTCTCGCCTCAGCGAGGCGGGGGTCTTCCGGTGGCCAGGCGCTGGATCAACTCGGCGACCTCCTGGGTCCGGGTCCACTCGCTGATTTTCAGGGAGAGACCGTCACCGTCGCGGACGTGCACGCGCAACCGTCCGGACAGCAGTCGCTCCTCGATCTCTGCCCCGGTGACCTCGGCCGCGGGAGCCTCCTCGAGGATCGTCCAGCCGCGGAGGCGGTCCATCACATGGAGGACCCTCTGGTCGGTGACGATCAGGAGCGGGAAGGTGTCTGAGCGGAGCGCGCCCACCGCGACGTCGAAGACCGTCTCGTCCGGCTGGAGCACCTGCTGGGGCAGGTTCACGTCCGCCGCGCGGAACCGCAGCCCGTGGTTGCGCGCCATGGCCTCGCGATAGCTCCGCTCCGCCTCGCCCGCAGACGTGTCGGCGAAGGCCTGCGCCATGACGGCGTCGGCGTCGCCCCCGTGTTCCTCACGGAGCGTCCTCTGCAGTGCGGCAGCCCCGCGCCAGTGATTGGGGCTCTTCTCCATGAGGCGACCTTACGATCTGACGGGCACCGTGTCCGTCAGGAACTCCTGCCAGCTGCGCTCGCCTCGTCGTGCGGACTCCCCCGCAAGGTTGTCTGCGGCACGGTAGGCCCGACCGGTGGCGCCGGGGATGCGCACCGGCAGACCGGCACGTTGGCGCTTTCCCAGCGCCTCGGCATACGTGTCTGCCAGTTCGCGGATGGTGAGAACCTCTGGGCCAGCGAGGTCCGGGGTCTGACCGACCGGCGACCCGAGCGCGAGCTCCGTCAGTCGAGCGGCCACCTCGTCGACGTGCACCGGCTCGAATCGCAGACCACCCGGTGTCAGGAGGACCGGGAGTCTCATCAGGCCGCGCACCACGGGCAGGACGAACTCGTGCAGCTGCGCGACGCGCAGCACCGTCCATGGCACGCCCGATGCCGCGATGGCCTGCTCGGCCGCCGCCTTGGCCCGGAAGTAGCCGATCGGCATCCGGTCGGCCCCGATGACTGAGATCAGGATGAGGTGTCGCACGCCCGCACGCCTCGCCGCAGCGGCGACATTGTGGGCTGCGGTGTCATCGCCCTTGGCGCCGCCGGCGAGGTGCAGCACGACCTCGACACCGTTGAGTGCTTCGGCCAGGCCACGGCCCGCGACTGTGTCGCCTGCGACGTGTTGGATGCCGTCGCGGTCCTCGCCCGGGTGGCGGGAAAGGATCCGCACCGTGCGGTCCGCCGCGCGTAGCATCGGGACGACGGCGCTGCCGATGGTTCCGGTGCCGCCGGTCACCAGTAGGGGTGTGTTCATCATTGTTTTCCCTTCGTGTCACAACCGAGGGCGTTCCCTCGTCGAGGTCCTGACGAGTGACACCGAAGGGATGTGACATGACCGATCGAAGAATTCTCGCGCGACGGTTTGAGGTCGAGCGGCCGCGGCTTCACGCCATCGCGACGAAGTTGCTCGGCTCAAGCGCCGATGCAGACGACGCGGTGCAAGAGACGTGGTTGCGCCTCGAGCGAGCCGATGCCGCAGGCATCAAGAACCTCGCTGCGTGGCTCACCACTGTCGTGTCTCGCGTGAGCCTGGACCTGCTGCGGGCACCGCGTCGGACGCGCGAGCACTCCTGGCAGGTGGAGCCGTGGGCGGATGAACCGGTCGCGGTCGCGGCGGACCCTGCGGAGATCATTGCCCAGGGTGATCAGGTGAGCATCGCGCTGCTCATCCTGCTGGAGCAGCTCAGCCCCTCGGAGCGCATCGCGTTCGTGCTGCACGACGTCTTCGGGCAGTCGTTCGAGGAGATCGCGACCGTGCTCGAGCGTTCACCGGGGGCCGCCCGGCAGCTCGCGTCACGTGCCCGCCGGCGGGTGCGTGGTGCCGAGGAGCCAGCACGCCCGAGCCGGGAGCAGGGGCGGCGCATCGTCGAGGCGTGGCTGGCCGCCGCCCAGGACGGGAACATCGGCGCCCTCCTCTCGCTGCTCGATGATGGTGCCGTTCTGCATGCCGACTACGGCACCGCCACCCAGCTCGTCGAAGGTGCGGACGCCATCGCCGAGCAGGCGGTGCTGTCCGGTCGTCTCGCCGCCCACTCGATCCCGATCCTCATCGGGGGTCGACCCGGCGTCGCAGCCGTGATGCGCGGACGAGTCGCATCGGTCATGGCCTTCGACATCGTGGGCGACCAGATCGTGCGGCTCGAGGTCCTGGCAGCCCCCCAGCGTCTCGACGCGCTCGGCGTGCAGGAGGTCGTCGACGCGTCGGGCTGGTGATCAAGGCCCGCACCTCCTCAGCTCCTGGGGACCAGAAAAGCCCTGGGCAAGCAAGTGGTTACTTGCTACGTTGGTGACATGACATCGACGAGGGATCGATTGCTGACGGAGGGCATGCGTCTGTTCGGCTAGCGCGGCTATGCCGCGACGTCGGTGGCGCAGATCGAGGCCGCCGCCGGACTCTCACCCGGCTCGGGAAGTCTGTACAAGCACTTCCGGTCGAAGGAGGAACTGCTCACCGCGGGAATGAACCGGCTGCTCGCCGGAGGTGACGAGCTGGCCGACCAGTTGACCACCCGCGCGCCGCAGTCTCCGGCCGAGCAACTGGCGGCGGTGGTGACGGCTGGGCTGCGCCGGCTGGACGAGGACCGGGACGTGAGTCGGCTGCTGTTCCGGGGGCTGGAGTCCTTCCCCGAGTTGTTGCAGCGGTTCGGCACGGAAGAGATCGGGCGGTTTCATGCCGAGGCTGTCGCGATGCTTGCTGACCTGGCTGACGATCCCGCCGGAACCACCGGAACCACCGACTGGGAAGCCGTCGCGGTCGTCCTGCAGGGTGCGGTCGTGCACTACTGGCTGATGACCGATCTGTTCGGCGCCCACCCCTCCGGAGTCGGTGAAGACCGCTTCGTGAAGGCCGCGGCGGACCTGCTGTCCGGGTTCCTCGGGTCGGAGGGAAGGTCATGAAGGTGCTGCTCGCTGGTGCGTCCGGCGCCATCGGACTGCCCCTGGTGCAGCAGCTGAAGGCGGCCGGTCACGACGTGACAGCGATCCACCGGTCCGCAACCGGCCGGGCGCGGTTGACTGCCGCCGGAGCGACACCGCTGCAGGTCGACGTCCTGGATCAGCCCGCGCTCCTGGCGGCCCTCGAGGGGCTCTCGGGTGACGCCGTGATCTCACAACTCACGTCGATGAAGAAGTCACCCATGACCCACAACGACCTGACCGCAACCAACCGGCTGCGCACCGAGGGCACCGCGAACCTGCTGGTGGCGGCGGAGCGGATCGGCGCAGTCCGCTTCGTCACCCAGTCGATGGTGTTCGGCTACGGATACGGCGACTTCGGGGGCCGGGTGCTCACCGAGGACGACGAGTTCGCACCGCCAGGCCGCGGCCGGTTCGAGGAGCATCTGGCCGCGATGCGCTCCAACGAGGACCAGGTGCTGGGGGCCACGAACGTGCAGGGAGTCGCCCTGCGCTACGGGCTGTTCTACGGTCCCGGCGCCGCAGGGGAGACGCTCGTGAACGCGGTCCGCCGCAGGCGGATGCCGGTGATCCGCTCAGGTGGCGTGCAGCCCTGGGTCCACATCGAGGATGCGGCCACCGCAACCGTTGCCGCGCTCGAGCGCGGCACTGGCGGAGCGGCATACAACATCGTTGACGACGAGCCGGTGAGTTTCTCCGATCTGATCACCGCGACGGCAGCTGCCCTGGGTGCCCCAAGGCCGCTCGTGATGCCCTCCTGGCTGCTGAGCGCGACGCCCTACGCCAAGGCGATCATGACCGGCGGTCTGCGGGCGAGCAATGCCAGGGCGCGCGACGAACTGGGGTGGGCGCCGAGGTGGCCGACCTACCGGGACGGGATCGCCACGCTCGTCACCGACGACCCAGGGTCGGGAGGAGCAGCATGAACCGCCACCTCCCGAGCCGCCACCCCCTGAGCCGGCGTCGCCCGAGCCGCGCGGCGATCATCCGCCAGCTTGACGACCAGGTGGTCAAGAGGGGCATGCGTCTGCTGCTGCGGCTCGGCGTCGCGCCGAACGCCTTCGCGCTCGTGGAGACGACGGGCCGGCGCACCGGTCTGCCGCGGCAGACTCCGGTCGGGAACGGACTGATCGATGACACGTTCTGGCTGATTGCCGCTCGCGGTGAGGCCGCGCACTACGTCCGCAACCTGCGAGACACCCCCGGCGTCCGCGTCAAGATCGGTCGCACCTGGAGTCGTGGCATCGCCGAGGTGCTCCCCGACGACAACCCGGACCAGCGCCTCGCGCAGATTCTCGCCAACTTCGGCTGGTTGCGACGCCTCGACGCGAAGGCTCTGGAGTCATCGATTCGCCTGCTGGGCACCACGCCAGTCGTCGTGCGCATCACCCTCGGCGGGGCGTCATGAAGGTGCTGCTCGCCGGGGCGACCGGGGCGATCGGCGGCCCCTTGCTCGCCGCGATGGCCGCGCGGGGCCACGAGGTCCTGGCGATCATCCGCAACCCGGCCGACCGCGAGCGGATCACCGACGCTGGCGCGGTGCCGATCGTGGCCGACGTGATGGACCGGGAGGGACTCCTGCGGGCCGTCGACGGGATCGGCGCGCATGCTGTCATGCACCAGGCCACCGCTCTGCGCAACGCCGGGCGCCTGCTGCGCCCTGACGATCCGACGCTGGCGCTGCGCCGTGCCGGCACCGCGCACCTGCTTGCCGCTGCGCGCGTGATGGGCGCACGCCGGTTTGTCACCCAGTCACTCATCACCGGGTACGGCTACCGAGACCACGGTGCGCGCGTGCTGACCGAGGACGACGCGTTCGGGGAGCCGGTCGGCAACGTGGGTGATCTGGTCGCAACGGCGAGTGCGGCCACCGAGCACCAGGTCTTCGACGCCGAGGGCATCGACGGGATCGCGCTGCGCTACGGGATGTTCTATGGGCCGCGCGCGTTCAGCGACACCTTCGCCGACCTGCTGCGCAAGCACGCTCCGATCCGCCCGTGGCGCCGGTCCGGCACAGCCTGCTTCGTGCACGTGGATGACGCCGCCGAGGCCGCGGTGGACGCGCTGGAGCGTGGCCGGGACGGCCAGGCCTACAACGTCGTCGATGACGCACCGGTGACCTGGCAAACGTTCCTCGACACCGTCGCTGAGGCACACCACACTCCGCGCCCGATCTCCGTGCCGGGTCGGGTGATTCGCCTGCTCGTGCCCTATCTGGGATGTCTGATGCTGGACACGTCAATGTGTGTCTCGCACGCGCGGGCCACCGCTGAGCTCGGCTGGGTGCCAGCCATGCCGGACATCCGCACGGGCCTCGGCCTGTCCGTGGCAGGAACAGCACCAGACCACGATCGATGAACACCTGAGGAGACCCGTGGACGCACCCGCCGTCACGACATGGTCGCGAGGACGCGGCACCGAGACCCGCAGTCGCCCAAGAGAGTTGGCCCGCCGGTCACCTGGTTGGTGGCTGCAGTTCCTGGGCGTCGCGCACGCTGCCGTCGGCGCGGGCGTCTATCGCGCCGCGCTCGGCGACATCGCCCGGGAGGGGGTGGTCAGCACCGTGCCAGATCATGGCGACAAGGCCACCGCCTTCTGGTTCCTGGCGATGGCACCCACCTTCTGGCTCGGCGGACGGCTGCTCCGATCCGCGGAGTCGAATGGCGACGTCGCTGCCCAGCAAGTGGCGGGCACCGTCCTCACTGCGACCGGTGCGGCGGGTGCGGTCGCCATGCCGTCGGTCAGCGGATTCTGGGCCGTGACGGCTGTCGGAGTGGCCGCGCTCCGCCGCAGCAGGGGTTGATGCAGGTCGCGATCACCCGAACGGTGGGCGTGTCACGACCCGGAGCCACTCCGCACGGCGGCGCGAAGGTGCCGAGCGAGCAGGGCCGTCCGAGAGCCCAGATCGTTTGATCTGAGCAGAGCCGCGACATGCACCGCGACGGTCCGCTCGCTCAGGGCGAGGACGTCAGCGATCTCCCTGTTGCTCAGCCCCTCGGCCAGCAGGTCGAGCACCCGGCGCTGTGCCGGGGTGGCACGCACGGGCTCCTCGACCAGCGCGCATTCCTCCTCAACCTGGTCCAGCAGCCAACCTGGCCAGCCGGCCAGGAGCGACCGGGCACGACCGAGCTCGACAGCCGCAGCCGTCGGACGGCCCTGCCGACGCAGCGTGCGGGCGATCGCCAGGTGCACGCGCGCCCGGAACGGCAGAGCGCCCGGGTCGCGGACGAGCTGCTGCGCGATGGCTGGGTCGACGTCCTGCCCGCGCACGTCGGCCAGGACGAGCGCGGCACCGTCCCCCGCCCAACGGAGCCCGCCGGGCAGTGTGAGGTGGAGGAACTCCTCGACCCGGTCGACGTCGTGGCCGCTCTCCAGAGCGACCCACCCAGCCAGCCAGGCCCGGTGGGGACGGCTGGCGTGCCCCTCACCAGTGGTGCACCGTGCGTATGCCGTGAGGGCGCGATTGAGAACGCCCGCCCCTGAGGCGGCGGCCACGACACCGCCGAGATAGGCATAGGTGCGCACCCACGGGTGATCGACCGCCACCGACAGGGAGCGCGCTCGCTGACCGAGGTCGGCCGCCAGTTCGCGGTCGCCCCGGTGCCACGCCAGCAGGGCAGCCTTGGCCAGGACGGCGATGAGCTCGTTGCGGTCGGTCTCGTCGGCGATCTGCTCCTGGGCACTGCTCCAGGCGCGCTCCCACTGGGCGCAGTCCATGCCGAGATCGACCGCCTGCCGCAGCACGGTGCCGGGATCGGAACAGCCTCGGATCAGGGTGCGCGCCTCGCTGACCCGCACCCAGGCCTCCACCTGGCCCTCGGTGGTGTCAAGCACCTCTCGGAGACCGTCCAGCCTGATGACCAGAGCGTTGTTGATGGCTCGGGAGGTGGTGTTCGTGCCGGCCAGATCGGGGTCGCGGGCGATCTGGTCGAGCACGATCAACGCTGACTGCGTGGTCGTGATGGTGGCGGGATAGGGACCGCCCTGCGCCATGGCTGCCAGCGTGACCCGAGCGTCCGCAACGGCCTGAGCGATCGCTTCCCCATCTGCGCCGGATGTCTGAGCGATCAGGTGCTCGCCGCGTGCGATGGCTGCCTGGGCACACGTGACGGCCTCAGCGAACTGTTCGGCCAGCAGGTGCAGTCCGGCACGCATCGCGAGCACCTCCACCGGCAGCTCCGGATCTGCCGCGGCCAGGGCCTCGGCCTTCGCCAGCGCGGCCCACGCCTCGTCCCCGTGACCGGCCCGCCAGGCTGGGCGACACGTCAACAACAGTTCCCGGCACTCCTGGTGCGTTGTCGACTGCTGCATCACCGTCACCTACGCATTATTGACTACATCAGGAGAGGAGGATGACTGGACAGTGGGGTCGTGACCGATCTCGCCCTGCACGCTGACTCCCTCACGCGCACCTTCCGGGTCCGCCGTGGCCCGGACCGAACGGCGCTGGACAGCATCAACCTCGAGCTCGCGACAGGATTGGTGCACGGGTTGCTCGGACCCAACGGGGCCGGCAAGACGACCCTGTGCCGGATCGCGAGCACGGTCCTCACCCCCACCTCAGGGCGACTGACCGTCCACGGGTGCGATGTGGCGCGCGAATCTGACCAGGTGCGCCGGCTGATCGGGATCGTCTTCGGTGGCGACCGCGGCCTCTACGGCCGGTTGAGCGCCCGGGAGAACCTTGAGTTCTGGTGCGCCATGAACGGTGTCCCCAGACGTGACACCCCCGCGGCGGTCGAGGCGCTCCTGGAGAGGCTGGGCCTGGCCAACCGCGCGACCGAGCTGGTCGAGACCTTCTCTCGGGGCATGAAGCAACGCCTGCACCTGGCTCGTGGACTGGTCGCTGACCCGCCGGTGCTGCTGCTCGACGAACCCACCGTGGGGATGGACCCCGTGTCGGCTCACGAGTTCCGCGTGCTCATCGAGGAGCTCCGCCGGGAGGGACGGACGGTGCTGCTCACCACCCACGACATGGCCGAGGCCCAGGTGCTGTGCGACACCGTCACATTCATCGACGCCGGACGGATCGTCGGCAGCGGCACCCCGGACACCATCCGAGCCATCCAGGTCGAGGGTGGCGTGCGGATCCGCATCCATGACCTCTCGCAGAGTGAGCACGACGCGCTCACCCTGGCGCTCACCCAGGCGATCCCCGAGGTGAGCACCACGCACGACGGGGGCGCTCGGCATACGGATCTGGTGGTCCCGCCCGAGCACGTCGCGACCGTCGTGGAGACAGTCCTGCGACGTGGTCACACCGCGATCACCACGGGACCCCCGAGCCTGGAGGACGTCTATCTGGGACTGCTCGGACAGCGGGACGGCAGCGACCGCGGCATGGGGGTCTGATGCGCGTCTTCCTCGCGGGGTGGCAGATGCAGCTGTGGAGCATGCGCGGCAACCCCGACTGGTTCCTCACCCTCATCCTGGCGCCACTGCAGACGGTCGTCTTTGTCACGATCTTCCAGCACGCTGGCCGCGGCGACCTCACGTCCTATGGCGTCCTGGCACCCGCCCTCATCGCGCTGTGGGGACTGTCCCTGCAGACCTCCGGCGAGCTCATCACGCGGGAGCGGGAGAACGGCTCGCTCGAGGGGTTGCTCGCGGCCCCGGGGCGCTTCGACGTGGTCATGCTCGGGCGGATCAGCGCCGTCACCTCGCTCGCCCTGCTGGCGTTCGTCGAGTGCTGGCTGACCGGTTGGTGGCTCACCGGCGAGCTGCTGACGATCACGCACCCGGTCGTCTTTGCGTTGACCGTGGTGGTCAGTGCGGTCGCGATGACCGGATGGGCGGGGGTGATGGCCTCGGTGTTCGTGCTCGCCCGGTCGGCACGCACCTTCCAGAACTCCCTGAGCTATCCGTTCTATGTGCTCGGCGGGGTCCTCGTCCCGGTGGCGCTGCTGCCCGACTGGCTGCAGCCGCTGAGTCGGGTGGTGTTCCTGTCGTGGTCCTCCGACCTGTTCCGGGACAGCCTGACCACGGACCGTGTCGAGGACCTGGTGGTCCGGGTCCTGGTGATCGTGGTGCTGGGAGCGGTCGGCTTCGCTCTCAGCCACCACCTCTTGCACCGGGCACTGCGCCGCGTGCGCACCACCGGGAGCCTGGCCCATGCCTGAGCCCACGATGCACGCCAGCAGTGGTCGGGTCAGCAGTGGTCGGGTGAGCACAGCACGCGTCATCACTGCGGCGGCGCGTGGTGCGTTGGCGGACCTGCGCACGATCTACACCCCGTTCACCTGGACCGTCGGGTGGCTGGGCAGGATCATCATGCAGGTCATCTTCTTCGCGCTGATCGGCACGCTGCTCGGCAGCCGGGAAGCCGTGATCTATCTGTTCGTCGGTCAGGCCGTGATGGCGACGGTGACCGAGTGCTTCATGGCCATCCCGTCGACGACCTGGGAGCGGCGCACCGGCACACTGGCCCTGCTCACGGCGGCACCGGGTCCCCTGTGGCCGGTGTTCGTCGGCCGGTCCCTGCAGTGGCTGCCGAGCGGTGTCGCGACCGGCTCCATCGTCCTTCTCGCCGTGGGGCCGTTCTTCGGCGTGACCTGGTCACTCGGTGCAGGGTTGCTATTGGTGCCGGCCCTCGCCGTGGTTGCGGTCTCGATGTATGCCGTCGCCCTCACCCTGGCAGCGGTCGTCCTGCGCGGCCCGCGCTGGCGCAACGTGGTCTCCAACCTCTCGGTCCTCGTCGTGATGCTCCTGAGCGGGGCGACCGTGCCGGTCACGACCTGGCCGAACTGGCTCCAGGCGCTGGCCCAGGTGCTCCCGGTCACCCACGGGCTCGAGGCGATCCGCGTGCTCGAGGTTGACGGTGTCGTCAGGGAGGTCTGGCCGCCCCTGGGGCTGGCACTGGTCCTGGGCGCGGGGTGGTTCGTCGTCGCTGGCTGCGCCTTCACTCTGTTCGGAGAGGCGGGGCGCCGCGACGGGACGATCGACTTCGCGGAGTAACCGACAGTCCCCTGTTCCAAAGAGAACCCATGTGGTGCAGGCGTAGAGTTATGGCATGGAAGCCGGAATCGAAGAGATCACGCAGTTGGCGTTGACACTCCCGGTGAATGAGCGTGCCGAGGTGGCCAGCCAGTTGCTGGCCAGCCTGGATGAGCCGTCTGATCCTGCCGAAATCCATCGACGGTGGACGACCGAGATCACGCGGCGCGTCGACGACGTCGTCACGGGACGGGTGCAGGGCGTTCCTCGAGACGAGGTCAGGAAACTACTCGCGGCAGATCGCGCCGCGAGGCAGGTTTGAGCCTCGACGTCAGGTATCACCCCGAGTCCCTCGCCGAACTCCGGGCGGAGATCGGCTGGTACGAGGAGCGTCGCTCAGGACTCGGGGATCAGTTCGAGACGCAGGTTGATTCAGTCATTGACGGAATTCTCGTTTGGCCCGAATCGGGTGCAGTGTGGCCCGGGTGGAACAGTATCCCGGTCGTCCGATCGCTCCGGGTGCCTGGCATTCCGTACCGGCTGATCGAGTCTCCGCAGTGTGAGGGGCAAGGGTGAATCGTGACATCGACCGGGCAGGCACACTGGGCTGATGCGATGGACGGAGCTGGGCCGGTGACGTCACAGGACCCGGTGGGAGGGGCCGCGCAGTGGGCCACGAATGTGCAGCCCGGGACTCCGGTGCGGTGGAAGCAGTTTGAGCTCGCCGCCTGGCAGGGGAATCGCGGAGTCCTGAGGGCCATGGAGCCAGGCAAACACCGCATCTCCCCAGCTCTGGTTGGCCTTCGGGTTGGTGATCGTGCTCAGCGCCCCGATCTTCGGGTCAGCTCTCCTCATGGGCAGTCGGTTCGGCATAGTCCCCGTCGACCGGC
The DNA here is from genome assembly GCF_023923225.1 of Ornithinimicrobium faecis. Classification (GTDB taxonomy): domain Bacteria; phylum Actinomycetota; class Actinomycetes; order Actinomycetales; family Dermatophilaceae; genus Ornithinicoccus; species Ornithinicoccus faecis. The sequence continues at coordinate 104,978 of NZ_CP099489.1, forward strand.
CCGACAGGCTGCCGTGGGCGAGCCTGATCTTCCTGATCGGTGACCTGCTGCTGGTCCCCCTGGCGATCAAGGTGATGTTCTCGTCTGCTCCCTCCTGCGGCAGCAGAGGGCTGGGGTTGTATGCGCTGGTGCTGGGAGGTGTGACCGCCGCGCTCGGGTATGGCGCTGGCCGAGACCCGGATGTCGACCGACCCTGGCTGTTGCTGGCTCCGATCATCGCGACGGCCCTAGCAGGTCTCGTCCTCCTCATCGCCAGTCGCGAGGGTCCGCGCCCGAGCCGGGCCGAGAAGCTCTCCACCCAGGATCGTGCTGCCGCCAGTCGGCGGGCCACCATCTCGTCGGCGGTTGACCAGGTCCCCATGGACGAACGCCGAGCGGTCGAGGAGGACCTGCGCCTCGGCATACGGGATCTGCAGACCCGGGGCGTGATCTCGGCGGAGGATGCACAGCGGGCCCTCGACGCGCCCCTCGGTGGGCTGTCTCACCACATGGCTCAGCGGGGCAACTGACCCCGGCGATTCAGTCCGCGCTGCCCTCCGCGCGGAGAGCGAGCCGACTCAGTGACGCCTCGAGCGACTCAACGGTGGTCGCCCGTGCGCGGGCCAGGCGGTTCTCGTCCGTGAGGTTGCTCCAGTCGTAGGTGTGCGTCACCGACGTGCGGGAGGCGTCGATGGGCTCTAGCTCCCAACGCCACACGTGTCCTGCCGGCTCCTCGCCGGGACTGGCTGGCAGCCAGGCGATGAGGCGACCCTCCTCGAACTCCACGACGTGATTCTCACGGTCCTTGCCGTTGGTCAGACTCATGACGAACATGTCACCGGCGGCGTGCACTCGTTGCCCGGGGGCAGCGTGCGCCAGGTTGTCGTTGCCATCCCAGGTCGGCTGTTGAGCTGGGTCGGCGATGAGGTCGAAGATCGCCGTTGCGCTGGCCGCGACCTCGCGCCGAGCGGACACCACGTGCTGTTCCTCAGTGGGCTGTGTCATGCCTGCATCCAAGCACCCGCTGTTGGCGGCCGGTGGCGCTTGTCCGTGGGCCTCTCGGCGGCCGGCAGGATTGATCAGTCACGATGGACCCATGACGACTGATCCGTGGAGCACGACCAAGTCCCTGCGCGAGGACTTCGAGACGCCTCGCTCTGACCGTTGGTTCGAGGACTACACGGTGGGGGACGTGCGCGAATACGGCTCGATCGCGCTGAGCGAGGAGGAGATCGTCGAGTTCGCGCTCACCTATGACCCCCAGCGCATGCACATCGACCCGCAGTGGGCTGCCACCGGACCGTTCAACGGATTGATCGCCAGCGGCATCCAGACCATCGGGGTCTTCATGCGGCTCTATGCCGATCACTACCTGACCACGAGTGGGTCGCTCGCGTCACCCGGGGCTGATGAGGTGCGGTGGACCAAGCCGGTCCGTCCGGGCGATGCGCTGCGGCTGCGGGCCGAGACCCTCGAGACGAGGCTGTCGCGCTCCAAGCCCGACCGCGGGCTGATCGTCACGAAGTGCGAGCTGCTCAACCAGCACGACGAGGTCGTGCTGTCGCAGACCGTGATGAATCTCGTGGCGGTGCGCCCAACGGCCTGAGCCCTGAGCTCACCGGGTCACGACTCCACCCTGGCCAGCAGGTCGAGATCCCGCACACAGAAACCGTGGTGGGCCCACTCCTCGTTGAGCACCACCTGCAGGCACTCCAGGACGGACTTGCCCACGGCATACGGCGGCCATCCGGGTCCCTCGGGCACGGGGGCCGGAGCCACGAGGTCCTCGGTCGTCACCGTCTCCAGCCAGCGTGCCAACTCGGTGCCCTGCTCCTCGCGCACCGCCAGCACCTCGGCGAGCTCGGGGGCCGCGTCCGGGTCCAGGCCCTGCCGCTGCTGGTCAGGCACAAACTCGGGGCCAAGGCCCATCGGCGTGAACAGCGCGGTCGAGCCCAGGCAGCAGCGCCGGAACCACGAGTCGTGCACGAACACGAGGTGGCGCAGGGTCTGGGTCATCGACCACTCACTGTTGACGCTCTCGTGCTCTGTCCCGGCTGGCATCTCACGCAGCCGGTCCACGGTGATGGCCCACTGCGCCCGCAACTGCTGATGGGCCATCCGCAGATCGGCCGGGTCGCCGGAGCGCATCAGCAGCCGCACTGGGTGACGCCGGTCGAGCTCGGCCTCGACATAGCCGGACACCTCGACACCGTTGATCACCACATTGCGGATCAGTCCGTCGATCTCCACGTCCTGCATCACCACCCCGACGAAGCGAGCCCGGGTCAGGTCGCACTCGCGGAACTCGGCATCGGTGAGGTCATCATCGTTGAAGGTCGTCATGTCGCCCAGCATCCTCCGTGGCACTGACAGGGGGGACCGGCACGTCGCGGTATGCCGCGTGGCCCGGCCTGCGGGCGGGCCCAGCCGGGCGAGGTGCTCGGCCGGCCCGCCGCGGTCGGGACGATGAAATCTGCCTCGCACCTCGGCATACCCGCCGCTAGCATGATGTGTCGTGCTCTCCCGTCGGGAGATGCTCCGGGTGGGGAGGATCCGTCCCGGCCCGGTGATCCGTCGGTGGGAGGCGCGGTGGCGGCGAGAGACCAGCGCACGCCCGACACGGGCCCGCGGCCCACGATCTCCTTCGGTGTCCTGGGGCCGCTGTCGCTGCTGGCGGCCGACGGCGCCGACATCACGCCCACCGGCTCGGTGCAGCGGCTGCTGCTGGCCACCCTGCTGACTCGGGCCAACCGCCCGGTGACGGTCGACACCCTCCTTGAGGTCCTCTGGCCCGACGACACGTCCGGCCGGGGGCGCGACAAGCTGCACCTCACCGTGCACCGCGTGCGGGCCCTGCTGGCCAGCCCGGACCGCATCGCCCTCACCGCAGCGGGCTATCAGATCAGGGTCGAGGATGGCGAGCTCGACCTGGCGAGGTTCGACGCGCTGGCCTCGAGACTCCTCGTCGACGATCCGCCACCAGCAGAGGCCGCGACCCTCGCGCTGGAGGCGCTCTCCCTGTGGCGGGGCGAGACGGCCTTCGAGGGTGTCGAGCACATCGCGACCGCACCCGAGGCAGAGCGGTGCGCCGCCCGGCGCCGCTGGTTCCACGAGGTGTGGTGCGGGGCCGAGCTCGCTCGGGGTCGCCACGGAGCAGTCCTGCCAGAGCTGGAGGCCCTCGCTGCGGCCCACCCGCTGCACGAACAGTTCCAGGTGCTGCTGATGCGCGCGCTGCAGGCCGACGGACGCAGGGGGGACGCCCTGGCGGTGTATCGGCGCACCCGGGTCGCTCTGCGGGACGAGCTCGGTGTGGATCCTGGCGTCGAGCTGGAGCAGCAGATGGCCCAGGTCCATGCCGGGACAGGACCTGCAGCCGTCGATGACAGAGGACGCTCACCGGCCGAACTGCCACCGGCGCCGACCGGTCTGACGGATCGTGAGGGTGAGCTCGACGCCATCGACGCGACACTGTCCGGCCAGGCCCGGACGTGTGTGGTCACGGGCATGCCGGGTGTCGGCAAGACGGCCCTCGTCCTGGCGTGGTCACACGCGAGGCGTGATGACTATCCCGACGGTCAACTGTTCGTGGACCTGCGCGGTTTCGGCGACGGGCCACCGACCAGTCCGGCGGAAGCCCTGGCAACCTGTCTGAAGTCGCTCGGTCTGCCTCCCTCCCGTCTGCCCGAGGGAGTGGAGGATCGGGCGAGCCTGTTCCGCAGTGTCGTCTCGGAGCGCCGGGTGCTGGTGGTGCTGGACAACGCGGTCTCCGCCGAGCAGGTCCGCCCCCTGTTGCCCGCAGGCTCGCACTGCACGGTGCTGGTGACGAGCCGCGAGATGCTGCAGGGGCTCGGCGCCCGCGACGGGGCGGGGTCGGTCCGCCTGGCGCCGTTGTCCGAGACCGGCTCCACCGTGCTGCTGCGCGAGCTGATCGGGCCGCGAGCAGCAGCTGACGAGGCCAGTGTTGTCGCTCTCGCGCGACTGTGCGGGCACCTGCCGCTGGCTCTGCGGATCGCCGCGCTGCAGGTGGAGCTCCGGTCTCACCAGGGCCTGCCCGAGCTCGTCGCTGAGATGGTCGACGACCAGCACCGCCTCGATCTCCTGGACGTCGGCGATGGGGAGACTGACATCCGGGCTGTGTTGGCCTGGTCGTGTCAGGAGCTCCCCGAGGAGACCGCCCGCGTCTTTCGTGCCCTGGGGATGATGCCCGGCCGCGACGCCGACGAGGAGACGCTCGCCGCCTGGCGTGGCCAGGAGCCGCGCGCACAGCGCCGACACCTCGACGCGCTGGTCCGCGCACACCTGCTGGAGCGTGATGAGACGGGACGACTGCGACAGCACGAGCTCGTGCGGGCGTATGCCGCGGAGCAGGGACGGCTCGCCTGCGAGTCCGGGGAGGTTGAGGCTGCGCACGCTCGGGTGCTGGACTTCTATGCCCGCAAGTCCGCGGCGGTGGGTGACCCGCTCGAGCTGGACACTGCCTGGTCCTGGTTCGAGCAGGAGTGGGGCAACGTGCTGCTGGCCGTTGACACCGCTGATGCCTCGGCAGCGGACTCGGTGTTGGCGCTGGCTCGGGCCTTCGGCGCCTTCCTGCGAGTCAGTGGGCAGCACGAGGCTGGCCTGCGACTGCACGCTCGCCAGCTCGAATTGGCGCGAGAGACGGGTGACCTGCGGGCGGAGCATGCCGCGCGGCTGTCCCTGGGGAACCTCAGGATGCGACTCGGTGACCAGGTGGGGGCCGAGTCCGACTATCGCGCAGCGCTGGCACACACGGACCGGGTCGGCGACCCGCTCCTACGGGCAGCGTCGCTCACGAACCTCGGCGGACTCCTGACGGACACGGGCGATCTGGAGCAGGCGGAGGCCGCCCTGTCAGAGGCGGTCGAGATCTTTGGCCACCACGACGACGCCCGCGGGGTCAGCGTCGGTCTGAGCCGGTTGGGTGACTGCAAACTGCTCGTCCACGATCCGGGCGGGGCGGCTGATCACTTCGAGGAGGCCCTGCGGATCTGTGACGAGTCGGGGGTGGAGATCGTGCGCAGCGAGGCGTGCGTGGGTCTGGCCCACGCGGCCATCGCGCAGGGTGACCTCTCGCGAGCCGAGCGGTGGGCACAACAGGCCATCGCGCTCATGGAGCGGCACCCGGGGTCGGAGGACGAGCCGCTCGCGCTGGGCGTCCTGGCCGCAGTCCGCCTGGCCCAGGATCGTCGCCCGGAGGCGGAGGACCTGGTCGGCCGGGCGCTGGAGCGGGCCCACCGACTCGGGGCCATCGACGTCACGATGTGGGTGCTGCGCGGCTATCTGGTCGCGGCGCCACTGGGGGTGGAGGCGTTGCGGCAGGAGGCGATCGAGTTCGCCCGCAAGCACGGCTTCCGGGGCATCGCGGCCGAGTTGGACAGCGCGGAGGCGATCCCGGTCCCGGGGGGACCCAGGTGACGGGGCGGGCTCAGCTCCCGAAGTCGTAGTCCACCACCACCGGCGAGTGGTCCGACAGCCGCACACCGTGGTGCTCTCGGTCGACTACCGCAGCGACTGCCGTGCGCGCGAGCCGCGGCGTGGCCAGGTGGTAGTCGATGCGCCAGCCGGCATCGCGTGCGTACGCCTGCCCGAGCCAGGACCACCAGGTGTAGGGCCCCTCGGTCTCCGGATGCACCGCACGGACCACGTCGACCAGGGTGCGTGGGGACAGCTGGGCGTCGAGCCATTCCCGCTCCTCGGGCAGGAAGCCCTCCGCCCGCTGACTGCGCCGCCAGGCGGCGACATCCAGCCTGGTGTGGGCGACGTTGAGATCGCCCATCAGCAGGAACTCTCGACCCCGCGCCGCCGCTGCCCGCCGGGTCCGCGAGAGCTGTCGGGCGAAGGCCGCCATGAACCGCATCTTGCGCTCATAGCGCGCGCCACCATCGGGTTCCTCGCGCATCCTGCCGGGCTTTTGCAGGTGAGCGGGCAGTCCGCCCTTGGGCAGATAGAGGCTGGCGACGGTGATCGGCGCCTCCGCCAGGTCCACCTCGACATAGCGACCCTCATGGGCGTGCCGGCCCAGACCGCGCGCGAGCGGGACCTCGTCCGGCGCCGGCTCGGTGTGCAGGTGGTCCTCCCCCAGTGCCCGCACCAGCACCTCGGCGTCCCACGTGCGCACCGCCACCGGCCGTTCGCGGGTGAGCACCGCGACGCCGTTGCGGCCCGCGAGCTGCCCCGGCTCGTAGGACACGTGAAAGTCCCCAAAAGCGCTCTCCGGCAACTTATCCAGCGGAGCCCGCACCTCCTGCAGTGCGACCACGTCGCAGCCGCGGGTCGCCAGCCAGTCACCGAAGCCGCGGCGGTGGCCGGCCCGGATGCCGTTGATGTTGAGGGATGCGATGCGCAGCACCCCGCGAGGGTATGCCGTGACTCACCCTGGTCCCGGCCGCGGGCCGGGCGGGGCGAGTGTGAGGATGGTTGGCGTGAGCGAGATCAGCGGTGAGATCACTAGCCACCTGGCGGCCCTCGGGGCCGGGACGCGAGACCGCGTGGTCTTCGCGATCCTCACCAGGAACCCGCACTTCATCGAGGATGAGGCCGTCACGGACGCCGATGGGGTGGTCCGGATCGACATCACCAACGTCGTGGAGGGGCTCCTGCTGCGGTTCCGGGACGGCGCGCTCGAGCGCGTGCGCACGACGATCCGCCGCGAGGGTGACTACTTTCCGTTCCCGCGGCCCGCGGAGCTCATCACCGGCCTCGACCTGTCCACGGCCACGCGTGAGGACCTGGGCAGGGTGCTGGGCGCCCCGCTCGCGGAGACCTCTGACGACGCGGGTTCCGTGGACGAGGTCCGGCATGCGGTGGACGGTGGCATCCTGACCGCGACCTTCGAGGCCGACGAGCTCGTCAGCGTCACGGTCACGCTCGGCTGAAACCGTCGCCTGTGACAATGGTGCCATGCCGAGCTCTGTCCAGTTGATCCGCTCCCCCAACCTGTCCAGCGTTGCCGAATACGCCTACGCCGCAACCGCGCCCAAGGACGCGCGGTTGATCTTCCTCGCCGGCGCCTGCCCGTTGCAGGAGGACGGCACGATCGCGCCGGTCGATGATTTCGCCGGCCAGGCTGCGGTCTGTCTCGCGAACATGCAGGAGGCGCTGGCAGCCGCTGGTGCCACCATCCAGGACGTGATCAGCACCCGAGTCCTGGTGGCGTCATCGCGGCAGGAGGACCTGGTCACCGCCTGGCAGGTGGTGCGTGACACGTTCGGCGACCATGACGTCCCGAGCACCCTGCTGGGGGTCACGGTCCTGGGCTACACCGGCCAACTCGTGGAGATCGAAGCGGTCGCGGCCGTTGTCGACTGAGCGGCCCGCCGTTATGAACGAGCCTGCCCAGATCTCGACACCACCGGAGGTCACGCTGCGTGCCATCCGATCGAGCGAGTGGCGCCAGGCACGTGATCTGCGGTTGCGTGCGCTCCAGGATGAGGATGCGGGGATCGCGTTCTTCGCCACCCACGACGAAGCGGTCGCCCGGACGGACGATCAATGGCGCCGCATTGCTGAGGAGGCCGCCATCGATGCCGGGCCGCGCCCGACCGTGCGCCAGTTCGTGGCCATTGATCCGGCCGGTCACTGGGTTGGCACGGTGACAGTGCGCCTCGCGCAGAGGGGTTCACCCGACTTCGGTGGTGGTCTGGTCGCTGCGGACCAGGGCATGCTCCTGGCGGTCTGGATCGATCCTCTGCTCCGCGGGCGCGGCCTGCTGACTGACCTGATCGACCTGGCAGCATCCTGGGTCACCGAGCAGGACGCTCACACCCTCGGGTTGTGGGTGCACGAGGACAACGCTCGCGCTCGACGTGCCTATGCAGCAGCAGGATTCGAGCCGACAGGGCGCCGAGTTGTCGACCGCATCGGGCCGGAGATCGAGCTGTCCCGACAGCTCTGAGGAAACTCAACGGGAGGCGAGCCGCAGGGCCTCCGCCGACTGGGCGGCATACCCTCCGCCGAACAGGATCGCGTGCACCAGCAGCGGCACCGCCTGATAGACCGCCACGCGCTGTGCCCACCCGTCCGCGAGTGGCGACGCCTCGGCATACGCGGCAAACGCCCCCTCACCGAAGCCGCCGAAGAGCCGCATCATCGCCAGGTCGACCTCGCGGTGCCCATAGTGCGCGCACGGATCGATCAGCCAACTCTGCCCCTCGCCGTCGACCAGTCGGTTGCCAGCCCAGAGGTCACCGTGCACGAGCGTCGGCTGCTCCTGCGGGCCGAGGTGCTCTGGCCTGATCTGCTCAGCGAGAGTCACCGCGCCGGGGTCGAGACGGCCGGCGTCAGCTGCCTCCCGGGCCAGCGGCACGAGGCGCCGCTGCACCCAGGACTCGTGCCACGTCTCGGAGGGCGTGAGGTCGATGGGACACGCACCGAGGTATGCCGTGGGCTCACCGTCCACGGCCCCCCACCGTGCGCCGGTGGTCCCGTGGAGTGCGGCGAGCTCCCGGCCGAAGCGCTCCTCGGTGTCGGTGCGGTCGGTGCGGCCAGCCCCGCCCTGCTCGATCCAGCTGAGCGCGAGACTGCGGTGATCGACGGCAAGCACCTCCGGCACCCGCGCACCTGCCGCCGCGAGCGCTCGCAGCCCGACTGCCTCCCGGTCGAAGAACAAGGGAGGCGCGTCGTCGAGCTCCTTGACGAAGGCGTCCCAACCTTCTGTCGTCGTGCGTGAGGTCGTGCCGGTGATGGCCATGTCACCATGCTCGCGGTTGCGGGCAGGGAGCACCAGCGGGGCGCTCCGGTGGCGTGATTCGGGTCGGCGCGAGGACCCTGACAGACTCGTGGCATGCACATCATGACCGTCTGTCTGGGCAACATCTGCCGCTCCCCCGCCGCTGAGGCGGTGCTCATCCGCAAGCTCGAGCAGGCCGGCGTGGACGACGTCACGGTGTCCTCCGCCGGCACGGCGGACTATCACGTGGGCACGGGACCGCACGAGCTCTCGGTCGAGGAGGGTGAGGGGCGCGGATATGCCTTCACCACAGTTGCGGCGCAGTTCGTGGCCGACGACTTCGAGGCGGCCGACCTGATCCTCGCGATGGACAGCAGCAACGAGGACAACATCCTCGCCCTGGTCCGACGCCCCGAGGACGCGGCCAAGGTGGTGCGCCTCGGTGCCTTCGCCAGTGATGCCACCGACGGGGTGCGCGACATCCCCGACCCGTGGGGGCTACCGCGCGACGCCTACACCCGGATGTATGACCAGATCGAGGACGCCGTCGACGGGCTCGTCTCCACGATCCAGGACGGCAACGTCGAGGAGATCGTCTCAGCACAGCACGCCCTGCGCTGACCGGCGAACACGCCTCAGGCGTCCGTCGGCTCCGGCCCGGAGGACATGGTCCGACCCCGGCTGACCGCCACGGCCTCCCCCTCGTGATCGGCTGCGGCGGTGGTGAACTCGGGTGGTGCCGGGTCGGATGGGTCGTGGGCCGGTGGCCGCAGGAGTGAGGCCGTGGCCCAGCCATGCTCCAGCAGGTAGGCGTCGGTGCCCGGCTCGTGCTCCGCCTCGATCTCCTCATAGGTGATCTGCACCCAGCCCTCGCCGCGCTCCTTCACCGCGGCCTGCACGGCCCCAAAATCTGCGAGCCGGGCCGAGCGCAGACCGCGCAGGCGATCCTGGCTGATGTCGGGCACGTTGACGTTTAGCACCCGACCACTGGGGAGGTTCTCGGTCAACCACTCCAGGGCCACTCGGCATACGTCCTCTGCCGTGTCCCAGTGCACGGGATCTGCCGACGCCATCGACACCGCGAGCGCCGGGATGCCCTGGGTGACGGCGGAAAGAGCCGCACCGACGGTGCCCGAGTGCAGGGTCGCGTGGCCGGTGTTGGCACCAAGGTTGATGCCGGACAGCAGCAGATCGGGGCGGTCACCGAAGGCGCCATAACTGGCCGCGAAGGCGATCAGGGCCGGGGCAGCCCGGACGCCGAAGGCCTCCACACCCGACACCAGGCCCGGCGGTGTGCCGGGCACCAGCTCGAGTCGTCCGTCGCTCTGCTGCCCGATCAGCGAGGCCGAGGCGCCGGAGTATTCCTGGGCCGGAGCAGCGACCACCACGTCGTGACCGGCGGCGTGCGCGACGTTGGCCAGCACCGCCAGCCCTGGTGAGTCGATGCCGTCGTCATTGGTGATCAGCACCCGCATCAGTTCACGTCCTCTCAGTCCACGTGCTCTCAGGCCAGTTTCGCTCAGTCCAACTCCTCGATCTGGACCTGGTCGGAGAACCGCTCGATCTGTTCCCGGCGGCCCGTGCCGAGCCCGCGGCGGGTGATGTTCAGGGTGCCTGCTGCTGCGCCGAGGCGGACCGCCTCCAGGACGGACAGTCCGCGAGCTAGGCCCACCGCGATGCCCGCCGTCATCGAGTCGCCCGCACCACGGTGGTCGACCGAGGAGAGCGACGGTGTGTGCACCAGCCAGGCACTGGCGTCGTGGACCACCAGGGCCGGCTGGTCCGCACGGGAGACGACCACCGTCCCGACACCCTGCTCGACCAGGCGCTGCCCGGCCACGCGCAGCGCCGACACCGTGTCCTCCTCGGCCAACCCCGCGGCGATCACCTCGTCGTGCGCCATCTTGAGCACCGCGGGTCCCTGCTCGATCACCCTCAGCGCGGCCTCGCCGGAGAGGTCAGCGACCACCGTGACTCCCCCGACGAGCAGGTCGTGCGTCAACCGCCCGAAGAACTCGGCGGCCAGCACGTCGGCCGGTTGAGCGCCGGTCAGCACACAGACGTCCGCCTCGGTCCCAGTGACCAGGGCCGCCCCAAACAGTTCGTCGGTCTCGTGTCGCCGCAGTGGGGCGGCCGGCATGCGGGCGATCTCCTCCCGCTCCCCGGAGCGCCGGTCGTGGACGAGCGCGGCGCTCCCCTCGGCGTAGTCGACCGCAATCACCTCCATGCCGTCGTCCCGGGCGATCTGTTGGAGGATGTCGCCGGTCTCACCGCCAAACGGGCCACAGACGCTCACCCGTGCGTCGAGTGCCCGCGCCATCGTGGCGACCCACAACCCCTGGCCGCCCCGGTGCACGTGGATCTCGGCGCGGTCGTCCGCACCACGCGCAGTGCCGTCCGCAGTGATGTCTGCAGCAATGTCTGCAGCAATGTCTTCTGGGCGCTCGATCTCGATCATGAGCATCGAGGTGGGGGCCACCACGCACAGCCACGGCTCCTGAGTCATGACCTCACAGTCGCAGAGGAGGACTGAGCCCGCACGCGGGCATCGCACGGGCGGTGGTCACGCGGCCGGTCGAGCGTTCTCCCAGCTTCTGGCGCGCTCGGTCGGGCTGGTGATGTGGGCACAACTACCCATTTCGCCACGACTCCTCTGGCGCTAGCGTCGAATGGTCGAGGTCGGATGACCCGTCAGGGGCCGTCACCTCGGCGTGTTCGAGGGAGGGTGGCATGCCACCAACGCGTCGCCGCAGTGTCGTCTCCGCCAGATTCCTGCGACCGGTCGATCTGGTCGACCTGCACGTCACCGCGGTCGGGGCGAGGTTGAAGACCACCAACCGGGGGACCACGCTCGTCGCAGACGGTGATCCGGGACACCTGATCATCACCTTCGCCTTCCAGCACCTCGGTGAGCAGGCCTACCCGCAGACGTTGGTCTCCCCCGCCCCGTCCGGCCTCGCCCGGCACCGCGCGGCCCAACCCTCGCGCCTGGTCTATGACCTGCCACCCACCTTTGAGATGGCGTGGAACGGCAAGGAGCTGCTCCACACCCTGCCGACGCTGCGCCTGCGGGTGGTGCCCCTGGCGACCCCTGGCCCGGACAGTTATCCCGAGGATGATTCACCCGCCAGCGGGCCCCGCGACTTCGTGCTCCCACCCTGGGTGATCACTCCCCCGGTGGTCGGCACGCTGCCGCTCCACGGGCGTCGACGCGTCGAGGCAGCGGTCGTCGATGCCGTGCAGTCCCGCCTCGTGCGCGGCCGGACCCGGCACGTCGGGCGAGGGGCCATCACCCGCGTCGGTGGACGCGGCCGTCTCGTCCCGGAGCCGATCCCGATCGGTCCGGTCCGGCCGAGACCGGGCCCGAAGCCCAGGCCCCGAGTGCCCGCCGCGGATGAGACAGCGTTGGAGGTGCCCTATCGGCTGATCGTCTCCCCGAGCGCAGAGCAGGGCGCCTTCGCGCACGAGGTCGCCCCGGTCGTCGCGCCGGGTGACGACGCCCGGGTGGAGCTCTGGGCCACCCGGCTCACCACGCGCCTGGAGGACGAGGACGCGGGCTTCCTCGGCCACACCGACGCCGGGGTCCATCGGGTCGTGCGCGCCGTGTGGTCCCCCGACCTCGAGTCGGACGACGCCGCCTCCAACACCGATGTCGCGCTGTTCTCGACCAACCCGATCGACCGGCGCAGTCTGGTCCGGCAGAGCGCCTCCACGCACGAGGGCGTCACACCGGTCCCGTTCCGGGTCACCACGCTCTCCCTGTCGGCCCTGGGCGCGTGGGTGGACTGGCGCGGTGCCTGGGACACCACGGCCTATGGCGCACCGCAGGGGTGGGCGGGGGACGTCACGGACGTCAGTTCCTACCGGCACGTGGCCCAGATGGGGCGCGACTCCTATGTCCGGCTCACCTATCCCGGCTTCCTGTTCCCGTTCGGGCACCGCTGTGAGTGGGTCAAGCTCACCGAGCGCACGGTGGACGAGGACACCCGCACGGCCTACCTGCGGCAGCGCTATTTCATCGTCCTGAAGGACACCACCCGCGCCTGGACCGAGCGGGACACCCCGCTGTCCCAGGTCACGCTCGAGCCGCTGGTCACCCCCGACCTCGACCCGATCCCGGCGGAGGCCGACCCGGGCGGTGACAACACCACCCCGGTGAGTCCGTTCTTCCCACGGCGGGGCAACGTCGACTTTCGCTGGGACATCCTCGGCATCGACCAGGCGGGCGACACGGTGACCCTGTCGGCACCGCTGCTCTTCGTGCCCGACGCGTGGGTCAAGACCCAGCGGGCGACCCAGACACCCACCGAGGTGGCCGCGGACGTCTCGGGTCAGTGGGCACCGCGGAGCACGATCGGGGCGGGCGGCCAACAGGTGTCGTATGCCGTGCCCGCCGCCTATGGCGACACCCAGCTGGAGACCAACACCCTGACCTGGGCCGGTCACCTCGACACCGCAGCGTTCACGTCGCGGCCCTTCCTGGAGCGCAGCAACGCGGTCGTGCCCTCCTTGCGCCACCTCGCCGGGCAGGCACCGGGCGTCGACCTGGAGTTTGCCACCGCCTTCCTCGCCGACGACCCGGGTGACGATGAGGAGCGCTCGGCCCGAGCCCCCGGCTTCGGCCCGGCCAACCCCTCGGGGCTCTTCCTGCGCCTCGCCAGTGCGCCGGTCTCGGTCGACTTCACCTCCGGCTCGGACCGGTCGGGCGGTTTCGTCACCCCCAACCTCAGCGTCAAGGCGCTGTCCCGCTCGCTCGGTGCCGTGGGTGACGACGGCACGACCGCCGGTGGCCTCCTGGACGGCCAGTTCGACCCGACGACCTTCCTCGGGGACGCCCTGCCCAAGCTGTTCGGCCTGTTCAGCCTGGTGGACCTGATCGAGGCCTTCACCGGGGAGGAGCTCGACCTGTCCGACGCACCCAGCTTCATCACCGACGCCCTGGACACGATCAGCATGATCGCCACGCAGGTGGAGCGGCTCAAGACGGCCATCGAGGACACCCGGCAACGACTCGAGGACGACCTGGCCGCAGCCGCCGAGATGCACCAGGGTGCGATCAGTGCGATCGAGGACGCCCAGGCCGAGCTCGAAGCGGTGGCCACCGACCTGCTCGACAAGCTGACCGCCCTCGGTGCCGCGCTCGCCCACCTGCTCGACGACCCTGCAGCCGCCGACCAGGCCGCTGACGCCGCAGCCGACCTCGCGGGATCCCTGGAGGGCCTGCGACCCGTCGTCAACCACCCGCGTCTGCCCGCGGCGGTCCGCTCCGAGCTGAGCAAGCCGCTGGAGGCCCTGATCAGCGCCCTTTCCGTGATGGAGGACGTGCTCGACGCGATCGACCAGTTCGTCGAGGGCATCCTCGACCCACCCGAGTCGGTCTCGGCCCGCTTCGAGTGGCGCCCACCCATCGGCAGCTGGCCCGGTGAGCCCCCGGACGCCGTCTTCCACGCCAAGGACCCCCACGGCTTCAGCCTCGCCGTCGAGGTCCGCGCCAGCACGAGCGGGCCACCCAGCGCAGACGTCAGCGCCGAGCTGCGCGACTTTGCCCTGGTGCTGCTGCCCGGCGAGCCGCTGATGGCGATGAACTTCTCGCGCATCGGCTTCCGGGTCGGGTCCAACACCAAGCCCGAGGTCGACGTCGTCTTCGGCGGGATGGAGTTCCTCGGCGCCCTCGGGTTCATCGAGACGCTGCGCCGGATGATCCCCTTCGACGGCTTCGCCGACCCGCCGTATGTGGATGTGTCACCTGCCGGTGTCACGGCCGGGTTCGACCTGGAGCTGCCCAACGTCAGCGTCGGTGTGTTCAGCCTGGAGAACATCAGCCTGGGCGCCGACGCCCGGGTCCCGTTCCTCGGTGACGCCGTCACCGTCGGCTTCAACTTCTGCTCCAAGGAGAGCCCGTTCCGCCTGACCGTCATGTGCATCGGAGGTGGCGGCTGGGTCGCGCTGCGGCTCTCGCCCATGGGCATGGTCTCCCTGGAGATGGGTCTGGAGGCCGCCGCCTCACTGTCCATCGACCTCGGCGTCGCCTCCGGGTCGGTCTCGATCGCGGTCGGGGTCTATCTGCGGTTGGAGGGGGACGGTGGCTCGCTCAGCGGCTACTTCCGGATCCGCGGCGAGGTCGACGTGCTCGGCATCATCTCGGCCTCGATCACCCTTGAGCTGTCCCTGACCTACGACTTCGCCACCGGCAAGATGATCGGCCGCGCGTCCATCGTCGTCGAGATCTCGGTGCTCTTCTTCTCCGCCTCCGTCGAGATCTCGGTCGAGCGCCAACTGGCCGGCTCCAAGGGCGACCCGGTCCTGGCCGACCTCATGCCACCTGACGCCGCCGGCCACAGCGACGCCTGGTCCGACTACTGCTCCGCCTTCGCGCCGACCGCCTAAAAGACCGAGCACCTGACACACCGAGCACCTGAGACACCGGGAGCCAGACATGAGCACCACCACCGTCCTCGCCACCGCCCTCCCCTACTCCCTGGCTGCCGACGCCCCCTTCCACTGCTCGGTCTTCTTCACCCACCGGCTGACACCCGACACCTCGCCGGAGTCCGCCCGCCCCACCCTGGCCCTCTTCCCCGACACCGTGACCTGGGTCAAGACCCTGCTCGGCGCCGAACTGGTGCTGGTCGCCGACACGGCACCGGACGGCATACCGGTGAAGATTGTCAGCAGCCCCGACCAGGGTGACTGGGACGCGGTCTTTCCGCCGAGCACCCCCGTCGTGGGTTTCGCCACGCCGCAGGTGACGGACCAGAAGTGGAAGACCTATCCGGCGCACGCGATCGAGAGTGACTCCCTGGCCACCACCATCGGCTCCACGGTCGTCTCGCCGTTGAGTCCGCCGACCGTGCAGAACAACCCGGTGGTCGACGGATTCCTCAACTCTTTCAGCGAGCACCAGGAGTCGGTGGCCGTCATCCGCAACCTGCTGGTGGAGGCCTATGCCGTGCGTGACCAGCGCAATCTGGCTCGCAAGGTGGCCGAGGCGACCGCGACCCTGGGCATGCGTGGGCAGGAGTTCGTCGCCGGCCTGCCGCTGCCCCGGGGCGGCTATGTCTCCGAGCCGAACCCGTGGACCAACCCCGTCGAGGTGCTGCTGGCCGACACCCAGGGCGAGCGGCACACCACCGCGCTCCTCGACCGGCTGATCGGCACCGAGCCGCAGGACGACCCGGCCGTGATGGCGCTGCGCCGCGCCCACGAGACGCGCCGGTTCTATCAGCGCGAGGAGCAGCCGTATGCCGAGGTGCCTGTCGAGGGGGCGAGCTCACCTCGACCGGAGGTGCCGGTGCAGGACTTCCACGCCCGCGCAGGATCGCTGGGCAGCACACCCGCGCTGCTGCGCACCCTCGGGCTCGCGGTGGACGTCCGGGTGGACAAGCCCGCGGACCGCCAGCTGCTGGCGAGGGCGAAGTGGGTGTCCGCCCGGCTCACCGGGGCCGAGGGGTCCGATGTCGTGCGGTTGGCCCCGCCGCGCACCCGCTGCGAGTCCGATGGCACGGACCACTGGCGGGCCGTGTCCTCCGACGTGTGGTCCGGTGGCGCCCTGCCGCTGGGGTCGCCGGACGACTACACCGTCCTCGATCTCGACCCGGACGCCTCCGGCCTGAAGCTCGAGCAGCACCTGCGCAACCTGCCCCGTGCCCTGGCCACCGAGCTCAACGGGGACCCCGTCAACGCCGCACCGGGTTCGCTGCGCTCGACCGGCTTCTCGATCGCCCAGGTCGACCGGGACCGAGCGCTGTTGGAGCAGGTGCAGCGCGCCGAGTCCTTCGAGGCGGTCGAGGACGACGGGGTGACGCCGGGCCCGGACCTGCTCTATGACGACGTCGTCCGGGGCATCCGGCTCGAGGTGTGGGACGACGACAGCGCCGCCTGGCACTCGGTGCACGAGCGCCTGGTCACCGTCACCGCGGGCGGCCGCTCGGTGCTCGAGGACGAGCCGGACACCGGGTTCCTGCAACTCACCGGGCTGACCCGGGTGGGCGAGGACCAGCCCTTCCACCTCCACGAGGTCTTCGTCGGCTGGGACGGGTGGAGCCTGTCGGCTCCCCGCCCCGGCGGGATCATCGTGCACAACGACGGGTCCCACGGCACAGACGCCACCGAGGTCGTCCTCCCCGAGCAGCCGGACAATCCGGACGCCTGGGTGCGCACGACCAGCCGGGTGGGGCCGGGCACCCTGCCGTGGCTGCGTTATGGCCGCCGCTACTCCTTCCGGGTGCGCGGCGTCGACCTGGCGGGCAACACGGTCCCGCGCCCGGCGGGCCTGCGTGTTTCGAGGGCTGAGATCAGCGCCGCCGGGGACCGGCTGGATCAGCTCCGGAGCACGTATGCCGAGCAGGAGCGAGCGGGTCTGCTCGGCTCGGTGCGGGACCAGCTGCTGGAGCGGATGCCTTCTGCTGCAGACGGTTCGGTCATCCGGGCGCTCGCCGAGGCCGCAGCCACGGAGGATGAGCAGACGTGGGAGCAGCTCGATGAGGTCTTCCGCGAGGCCTTCGTCGAGACGGGGCCGGTCACGCTGCCGGAACTTGCCGTCACGGGTGTCGAGGAGGTCGACGGTTTGCTGCGCTCGCGGGTGGTGGCGCGGGCCGCGCGGGAGCGGGAGGTCCGGGGCGCTGGTCTGCGCCGCGGCGTCACCGTCGCCCTCGGCGAGGTGCTGCGCCACTCGGAGACCTGGCGCCTGCGGCCACAGCTGGACCTGACGCCCGATGACTTCGCCCGGCTCGACGACACCCGCGACCCGATCAGACCGCCGGCTCCCACTGCTCCGGTGGTGACCACCCCGCGGCCCTTCCTGCGCTGGCATCCCGTGCCCCCGCCGAGCCTGGTGGCCCGCGCGCCCCTGGGCACCGGGGAGTCCCTGCAGCGCCTGGTGGTTCGCGATGACCAGCCTGCTGAGCGTCACGTCGCGCCGCCCAAGGGCACCCAGCTGGAGGCCGAGCAGCACGGCATGTTCGACAAGGCCACCGGCTCCTCCGACCCGGCGGTGCACGATGCCTGGCTGGCGATGGCGCTGAAGGAGCGCGGCACCTTCCTGGACGAGTTCATCCAGGATCTTGCCGACCCCAACGGGCAGGTGCAGCAGGAGGGGATTGCGCTGCACAGTCGCCCGGGCGCTGACCCCGACGCGGCGGTCACCCTGGCGGAGATCACCACGCAGCGGGACACCCCGCTCGGCGAGGGTCAGTATGTCGTTCACGACACCGACCAGCTGGTCCTGCCCTACCTCCCCGACGTGCTCGCTCACGGGGTGTCGTTGGTCTTCTATGACGCCGGCGCACCGCACACCCTCGCCGAGCCGCGCGTGCTCCAGACGGCACTGCTGCCGTATGCCGGCGGCTGGCCCAGCGTCGATCCGCTGCGGTTGGTCCTGGTGCCGGGTGCGGAGCTCGGGGCGCGTCAGGAAGGGTCCCGCGTCGAGGTGACTCTTCCCCCGGGCGAGCAGGTCCGGGTGGCGATGTCCTCTGCCCTGGATGAGGAGAAGCTGCAGGTCCTGGGCTTGTGGGCGACGCACGCCGCCTCGGCGGCGGGCACCGGCGCAGAGGCCGAGGCGGCCCGTGCCGTGCTGGCCCGGGCCGCGGCGAACGGCTGGTTCTGGTGGTTGACGCCGTCGCACGACCTGCGCCTGGTGCACGCCGTCCGCCGACCCGTGCACCCGCCGGAGCTGCCCGGGCTGCGGGTGCTGATCCGTCCGGCCGGGCTGACCGTCGCGGCTCTCGTGGGTGTTGTTGATGTGCACGGCCCGAGCACGGAGCGCATCGTGCTGGTGGCCTCCTGGAGCGAGTGGGTGGACGACCTGTCGGCGGACGGACCGACCCAGGTCAACCGTCAGGACGTCGTCATGACCTCGGCGGTGCAGCAGGACGAGCGCTTCGGGTTGCTCTATCTGATCGACGCCGTCCTCCCCGGTGAGGACGGCAACCCTCCCGTGGTGTCGCACCAGGCGATCCAGAACTTCCCGGACACCCACCACCGCGAGGTGAGTTACGCCGCCCGCGGCGTGACGCGCTATGCCGAGTTCTTCGACCCCGCAGAGCTGCCAGCCGCGGACGACCCGACGCTGAGTGGCCAGCCTCGTGAGCTGACCATCCAGAGCTCGGCCCGCCCCAGCGTGCCCGAGGTGAGCGGCGTCGTCCCGTTGTTGCTCTGGGAGCAGGAGACGGAGCCGGACCAACCGTTTGCGCTGCGCCGCACCCGCAGGTCCGGAGCCCGCGTGTGGCTGCACCGACCGTGGTTCTCCTCCGGTGACGGTGAGCTCCTGGCCGTGGTGCTGGGGACGGCGGAGCTGCCGCCCAGCCTGACCTCGCGCTGGGCCAAGGACCCCGTGCAGGTCACCGGCGTCCCGGCCAGCACCCCGGAGTTGCCGCTGGTGGCTGCCTCGGACCTGTTCGTGCAGTTCGCTGTTGGTGAGGTGTTCGAGCCCGCGCCGGGACGGCCGGTCACCGTGCCCGTCCAGAGCACCCTGGTCGATGCCGGCCGTGCGCCCGTGATGGTGCTCGGCTATCAGCCTGAGTTCCACCCCGGACGCAAGCAGTGGTTCGTGGACATCGCGATGGACCCCGGCGACTCCTTGTGGCCGTTCGTGCGGCTCGCCCTCGCGCGCTATCAACCGGACTCGCTGCCCGGCCACGACCTGTCCCCGGTGGCTCTCGCCGACTGGGTGCAGCCGCTGCCGGAGCGGATCGCCACCGCCAATCGGCGGACCGAGGAGACGGTGCGGATGACGGTGACCGGGCCGATCGGGATCACCCGGTTGCCGCGCCGTGGGGCGACCGTCGGCACTGGGGTCCCTGGCACTGGCACCGTTGCGGAGGGGAGCGGTCCGCTCGAGGCGGCAGACGGCATACTGCGTGCTTCTCGGGAGCTGTTCGTGACGATCCAGGAGGCCCCGGGTGCCGGCGGTGGCGACCTGGAGTGGACCGACCACGCCCGTGAGCGGCTGCTGCTCGTGGGCCTCGACGGGCTGCGCGCCACCTGGTCGGTCGAGGTGCCGCTCCCTGAGCCCGTCCCGATGGCCACGCCGGGTTCCTCAAAGCAGTTCCGGGTGCTGGTCGAGGAGATCGAATACTTCGATGCCGACCCGGATGAGGGACCCAAGGAGGGAGTGCCGGCGACCGCCCAGCGAGTGGTCTATGCAGACCACTTCCCGTTGTGAGTAGCCCGGGCACACCACGCGTGAGTAGCCCGGGCACTGCACGTGTGAGTAGCCCGGGCACAGCACGTCCCCCGCCCGAGGCCGGAAGCCGAGCACGGCAACCCCCTTCCCGATGCAAATGATGGTCACTAACATTGAGGAGTGATGGTTGACACCAGACGAGAGCGCACGCATGAGCGTCTCCTGACGTGTGCGCTTGCGTTGTTCGAGGCCCAGGGGTTTGAGTCGACCACGACGGCGCAGATTGCGGCGGCAGCCGGAGTCACGGAGATGACCTTCTTCCGCCACTTCGCCAGCAAGGCACGGGTCGTCACCACCGATCCGTATGACCCGATGATCGCGGACGGGATCGCCACCCAACCGCATGGCCTTCCACCGTTGGTCCGCGCCGCGCGCGGAGTGGGTCAGGCCCTTCGCACGATGTCGGAGCCGGAGACGGACCTGGTGCGTCGCCGGGTCCGAGTCATCGCTGCTTCGCCGGCGTTGCGTGCCAGCACTTTCCGCGGCCACGAGGCCACCGAGACGCGCATTCGGGATCAGCTCATCACGGACGGCGCGCCCGAGATGGAGGCCCACGTGGCCGCCGCAGCGCTCATGGCCGCGTTGACCGCGGCACTCTTCTTGTGGGCGCAGGACGACGAACTGCCCGTGCGCACCGCGGTTGAGGCGGCCCTCCTCACCCTGGCGGGTCCCGGTGCCTGACCGTCTCAGGGTGCGGGAGGCGACCCGAGTCTTCGGAGCAGACGCCGGCCTGTTCGGCCTGAGCCTGTCGCTCGCGGCCGGTGAGGTGCACGCGATCATCGGCCTCAACGGCGCCGGGAAGACGACGCTGATGCGTGCGGTCCTGGGGATGCTCGCTCTCACTGGCGGCACCGTCTCGATCGACGGCACGCCACTGGCACGAGTGCCGACCGTCACGTGGAGCCGGGTCGGACATCTCGTTGAGCATCTCTTCGCCTATCCCGAGCTCGACACCCGCACCAACCTGGAGGTGGCGGCGCGTCTCCACGGTGCCGACTCCTTGTCGATCCCCGGGATCGTCGACACGGCCATCAGCGAGCTCGGCCTCGTGCGATACGCCCAGGTGAGGGCGGCCCGCCTGTCCCAGGGGAACCGGAACCGCCTCGGCCTGGCCGCGGCTCTCCAGCACGATCCCTCGCTGATTGTCCTCGACGAACCGACCAACGCGCTTGACCCGGCTGGTGTCATCCTGCTGCGCGAGCTGCTGCTGCGTCGCGCGGAGGGCGGGGCCGGCGTCCTGGTGTCCAGCCACCATCTCGACGAGGTCGCCCGGTTCGCCGACCGCATCTCCGTTCTCAACCACGGCCAGATCATCGGCTCCCTCGCACCGGGAGAACACGACCTGGAGCGGGCGTTCTTCGACCTGGTGCACGCCGACGACGAACGGCGGGCACCATGACCTCCCTCGGGGCAGCACTGCACGTCGAGGCGCGCAAAGCACTCGCCGCCCGCGTCATGCGCACCTCCACGGCGCTGCTCGTCATCGGCATCGCCGTGCTCGCCGGGGCGCTCGTCGGCGCGGCATCGGCCGGGAACGAGCAGATCCTGGGCCAGCTCGGTCCATCGGCCGACGAGAGTGGGTGGCCGCTGTTGAGCGGCCTCACCGCGCAGATCACTGCGGTCGCGTCTGTGTTGGGTTTCGGCATCGGGCTCAGCTGGCTCTTCGGTCGCGAGTTCAGCGAGGGCACCATCACCGGCCTGTTCGCACTGCCCACCTCCCGGCCGACGATCGCGCTCGCCAAGCTGCTCATTTACCTCGGGTGGGTCGTTCTGGTCGCCGTGACGCTGACCCTTCTCGTCCTCGCCGCGGGATGGATCCTCGAGATGGGCACCCTCGACAGCACCGTGCTCGACCAACTCGGCCGCCAGTTCGTCCTCACCGTCCTCAGCGGACTGCTGGCCGTTCCCGCAGCCTGGGCGGCGACCCTCGGCCGCGGACTGCTGGCCGGCATCGCCACCACTCTCGGCGTGATCATCACCGCACAGGTCTGCGCCATCGCAGCGCCGGCGGTCGCTGGGTGGCTGCCTCTGTCCGCACCCGCGCTGTGGGCGATGCAACCCGATGTCAGCCACGGCTGGCACCTGGTGCCTGTCGCCGTCATCCCGATCGTTTTCGGCACGCTCACGGCCGTCGCGTGGAAGCGACTACAACTCGACCGATAACGAGGCACCGTGGACCTTCTGGGGTCGCGACTGCTGTCACCATCACCGTCACATCGCCGTCCCCTTCGGCACGAATGCGCGTGCCGCAGTGGACAGATCGCCGATTGTCGACAAAGGTAGTGCCCGTTGGAGCGACGGGGCTTCGCACGTGGCACCGCCACGGGTCCAGGTCGCGCACGACACGGCAGTGGTGAAAGAGGTGCCCTGATGGAGCGACTAGCACGGCGACTCGGACTGAAGACCGACCCCACGATCTTCTTCGTGTCCGCGGGCCTGATGATCATCTTCCTGATCCTGTTGCTGGCCATGCCCGGTCCGATCGGCAGGGTCTTCGCTGACGGCCGAGACTGGATCGTGAGCAGCCTCGGGTGGTTCTTCATCCTCGGGGTGACCATCTGGGTGATCTTCTTGATCTGGGTGGCGTTCAGCAAGTACGGCAACCTCAAGCTTGGCAAGGACGACGACGAGCCGGCCTACTCCAACCTGTCGTGGTTCGCCATGCTCTTCGCCGGTGGCATCGGCACCGTGCTGATGTTCTGGGGCGTGGCCGAGCCGATCTCGCACTTCTCGAACCCGCCGTTCGCGGGGGTCGACGCCTACAGCATCGATGCGGCCCGGGACGCGATGAGCATCTCCCTCTATCACCTGAGCATCCACACCTGGGCGATCTTCACCCTGCCGGGTCTGGCGTTCGGCTTCTTCATCTACCGCTACGACCTGCCGATGCGCTTTTCCTCGGTCTTCTATCCCATCCTCAAGGACCGCATCCACGGCCCGATCGGCAAGACCGTCGACATCTTCGCCGTCCTCGGCACGTTGTTCGGCCTTGCGGTCTCCCTCGGCCTGGGCACCTCGCAGATCGCGGCGGGGCTGAATCACCTGACTGGCGTGTCGAACAACACGTTCCTTCGCGTCGTGATCATCACCATCCTCACCATCGTGGCGACTGCCTCGATCGTGGCTGGCCTGGACAAGGGTGTGAAGCGCCTGTCCAACATCAACATCCTGGGCGCGGTCGCGCTGATGGTCTTCGTCCTGTTCGCCGGGGACACGGTCTTCCTGCTGCGCCAGCTCATCGAGAGCACGGGGATGTACTTCCAGGACGTCATCCAGCTGGCCTTCTGGAACGACGCCATGGCGCAGTTCGGCAAGGAGGAGGGCTGGGGCTGGCAGGGCGGCTGGACCGTCTTCTACTGGGCCTGGACCGTGACGTGGTCGCCGTTCATGGGCGTCTTCCTGGCCCGCATCTCCCGCGGTCGCACCATTAAGCAGTTCGTGGCCGGCGTGCTGGTGGCCCCCTCGGTGTTCACCCTGGTGTGGTTCGTGACCTTTGGGTGGTCGGCCATGGAGCTGGACGGCATCGGGGGCGAGGGCGGCCCGATCTCCGCTGCGGTCGCCGAGAGCGTTCCGACAGCGATCTACGAGTTCCTTGAGCACTATCCGCTCGCGACCCTGGTCTCTGGCATCGCCGTTGTCATCGTCGCACTGTTCTTCGCAACATCCTCGGACTCCGCCTCCCTGGTCGTTGACATGCTCTGTGCGGGTGAGGCCGACGCCGGACCGGTGCGACAACGGGTCTTCTGGGGCGTCTCCGAGGGCTTCCTGGCGGCCTCCCTCATCGTGCTGGGCGGCGAGCAGGGCCTGACGACCTTGCAACAGGTGATCACCGTCATGGGCTTGCCGGTCTTCATCATGGTCTTCGCCATGCTCTTCATGCTGCTCATGGGCTTCAAGATGGAACGCAAGCGAGCCCGGGGCAACCCCGCCGGGCCCGGTGATCCGGCTGCTGCCGCGCTCGGCACACCGGACGGTGAGTTGGCAGAGAAGGAGCGGCGCACTCCGGCCGAGGCGGACTGAAGCCTCCGACGCCGACTGAAGCCTCCGACGCCGACTGAAGCCTCCGAGGTGGCCTGAGCTCCGGCCGACGCGATGGCCACACCACCGGGCCGGGCCTGAGCCCTACTTGGGTTCTGCCTGGGGTCAGTGGCCCTCGCCGAGCTGGCCGCTGAGGCGGCGGTGGCGGGTGGCCGAGGACTCGTTGAGGCCCACGATCTCGACCTGCTTGCCGTGGCGTGCGTATTTGGTCTGGACCGCGTCGAGGGCGGCGACCGTCGAGACATCCCAGATGTGACTGTGGGTCAGGTCGATGATGATCCGGTCCGGGTCACCGGCATAGTCGAACTGGTAGACGAGGTCGTTGCTGGTCGCGAAGAAGAGCTCGCCGCCGACCGTGTAGACCCGCACGTCGCCGGTGCCGTCGCCGTCCACGTCGTGCTCGGTGACCGCGGTGACCGAGGCGAAGTGCGCCACCCGGCGGGCGAACAGGATGATGGCGGCAACCACCCCCACAATCACGCCGTAGGCCAGGTTGCTGGTCACCACGGTGACGACGACGGTGAGCAGCAGGACGAGGTTCTCGCTGTGTGGCATGCGGCGCAGCGTGGCGGGGTGGATGCTGTGCCAGTCGAACGTGGCAACCGAGACCATGATCATCACCGCGACGAGTGCGGCCATCGGGATCATGCCCACGACGGGTCCGGCACCCACGACCAGTGCCAGGAGGAAGACCCCGGCGAGGAACGTGGAGATCCGGGTCCGGGCACCGGAGACCTTCACGTTGATCATCGTCTGACCGATCATGGCGCAGCCACCCATGCCGCCGAACGCGCCGGAGAGCATGTTGGCCACGCCCTGACCCCAGCCCTCGCGGGTCTTGTCGGAGTGGGTGTCGGTGATGCCGTCGACGAGCTTGGCGGTCATCAGGGACTCGAGCAGGCCGACGAGTGCCATCGCGAGGGCGAAGGGGCCGATGATCTGCAGGGTCTCCAGCGTCAGCGGGACATTCGGGATGAGCAGCTGGGGCAGCGATGTGGGCAGCTCGCCCTGGTCCGACACATCGGGCAGGTCCCAACCGGCTGCCCACATCAGGGCGGTGATCGCCACGATGGCGACCAGCGGGGCCGGCACGACGGTGGTCAGCCGTGGCAGCCCCACCATGATCAGGATTCCGAGGGCCACCAACGGATAGACCAACCACGGCACGCCGAGGAGGTGAGGAAGCTGCGCCAGGAAGATCAGGATGGCGAGGGCGTTGACGAAACCGACCATCACCATCCGCGGGATGAAGCGCATCAGTTTGGCGACCCCGAGCGCTGCCAACACGATTTGCAGGACCCCTGCCAGGATCACGGTCGCCAGGAAGTAGTCGACGCCGTGCTCCCGAGCGACGGGTGCAATGACGAGCGCGACCGCACCGGTGGCCGCGCTGATCATGGCCGGACGGCCACCGACGAAGGCGATCGTGACCGCCATGATGAAGCTGGAGAACAGCCCCATGCGCGGATCGACCCCCGCGATCACCGAGAACGAGATCGCCTCCGGGATCAGCGCGAGAGCGACCACCAGTCCCCCGAGGACCTCGATGCGCAGGCGCCGAGGGTTGCGCAGCGCGGCCCGGGTCGACGTCTCACGCTCGCCGGCCTCGGGCACGACTGCCGTATGCCGATCAGAGGGCAGGGTGGACGGGTTCGACTCAGACACGTAGTTCCTCAGCTGAAAGGGCAGGATGCGACGAGGGCCGCCTGGTCGCGGACCGGGGCAACGGTCGCATCAGGGGGAGGCAGCACAACAGCGATGACGCGCACGTCATCGCTGCCCGCCACCAAGTCTAGCGGCGACGCGAGGAGACCTCGTGGCCCTGCCAGGTCAAGACGATTTTGCCGGTGGTGCCGCCCTGCTCACCGAGGGCGTGTGCCTCGGCGACCGATTCGATCGGGAAGGTGGCGGCCAGCTCGACGCGCAGGGCGCCCTCCTCGGCCAGGCGCACAATCTCGGTGAGGGAAGCATGGTCGCGCTCGACGAGCATGAGGGCCGTGGACACACCCGCCTGCTCCGCGGTGGTCGCCAGGTCGGGGTGCACATTGGCCGGTGTGATGGACACATAGCGTCCGCCGTTGCGCATCGTGGAGATGCTGCGTGGGCCGTAGTCATCTCCGATCGTGTCGAGCACGACGTCAATGTCGGACAGGTCTGCGCTGAAATCGGTGGTGCGGTAGTCGATGACCTCAGCAGCACCGAACCCGCGCACGATGTCGTGCTTGGCACGGCTCGCGGTCCCGATGACATGGGCACCGTGGTGCGCAGCGATCTGGACCGCCACGTGACCGACGCCACCGGCGGCCGCATGCACCAGCACCCGATCCCCGGACTGCACGCCCGCAACGTCCACCAGGGCCTGCCACGCGGTCAACCCGACCAACGGGAGAGCCGCGCCAGCCGCCGCGGCCATACTGGCCGGCCGCCGCACGAAGGTGCGGGGACTGGCCACGACATACTCCGAGTAGCCACCGCCGGCACCTGGGTAGGGCAGCATGCCGACGACCTCGTCGCCCGGCTGGAGGATCGCCACGCCGATTCCCACCTCCTCGACGATGCCGCTGACGTCCCACCCGAGCGTGAAGGGCGGGTCGCCAAGGAAGCGTCCACCAGCGCGATGCTTCCAGTCGGTCGGGTTGACACCAGATGCCTGCACTCGCACCAGGACCTCTGCTGGCCCCGGTGTGGGTCGCTCCGCCTCGACCAGCCGCATCACCTCCGGTCCGCCGAACGTGTCCTGGGTGACCTTGCGCATCATCTGCTGGCTCATGACTGCGAACCTATCCGGGAGCCCCAGGGACGACCGTGGCCGCCCGCTCAGAAGGGTGGTGGTGCATCGGGGTCGCGGGGCCAGGGGGTGGTGGGCCCGTCGTCGCCTGCCTCGGGTTCGCGGCCGCACGGTTCAGTGCCCCGCTCGCCCTGGTCGTCCTTCTCGCTGTCGGGGACTCGGTCGTCGGTGTCGTGGTGGCGTTGTGCTTCGGCACGCATGGTGTCGGGGTTCGGGTGGTACGTGCGGCGGCCGTTTTCGGGGGTGTGGGTCAGGGTGAGGGAGTGCCAGCCGGTGAACAGTTCGCTGAAGTCGTCGTCATCCTCAGCTTCGAGCTTCGCTCCGGCCGGCCGGTACGACAGCGCCTGATACACCGCGGCGTCGACAGCTGCGGCAGGGTCGGCGCCTGCGGTGATAGCTTCGTCGACTTGGTCGGTGGCTGCCGTCAACAGCTTGGTGTACTGGTTGTGGTCGTGGGCCTTGGTGGTGTAGATCCGCCCGAGCAGGGTAGTCCAGGTGACGTCCCTGTTGGCGTGGATCACCGCGTCCCAGAGTTTCTTGGTCTTCAGGTCGTGGTCGGGGGCGTCGAGGGGTTGGCCGTTGGCGATGCAGGTGTGCCCGCCGGGGGTGCCGTGTTCCTGGACGTGATCAATCTGCGCCATCGACGCCGGCTTCAAACAGCCGGGCATTCTGCAGAAAACGTCCGCGGCGATGATGTGCGCCCGCATCCCAGCATCGAATGGGTAGGCCTTGATCGACCTCTCCACGAGGACCCCGGTGGATGGGTCGGTCAGCAGCCGGTGCATCGTCGACCCCGGTGTCAGCGCGAGGGTGCGGACCTCGTCCGGGGACAGGAAGACACTGTGTTTGCCGATGACCTCGCCGACGCCGACCTCACCATCCGGTTCACCTGGTGTTGGTGGCGGCTGGGTTCCTGATGCTGCCTGCTCGGGTGCTGCCTGCTGGGGTGGGCAGTCTGGTCCTGCTGATCCGGGGTCGGGACAGTCTTGTCCTGTCCGACCGTCGTCGGGTGCGCGATCGGTGAATGATTCGTCGGCTTCTGCTCCGCAGGTGCACTCACAGGTGCACGAACTGCTGGCGCGGGTGCCTGGTTGCCCAGCGGTCGGGTGACCAGCAGCAGTGCTCGGGGCGGCGAAGGCTGCGGGGATCGGGTTCCCCTCGGCATCGATACCCGTGCCGGGGCCAAACCCTGTGGGGGTCAGGCCGCCTGGGGTGGTGCCGATCAGGGCGTTGAGCGGGACGATGACGTTGAGTTGCGCGGCTGGGAGGCCGTGGAGGATTTTGGTGAGTTGTTCGGACTGCTCGACCGTGACGAGGGCTGGGTCGTCGGGTAGCCCGGTCAGGTCGGCGGTGCCGTGCAGCAGCAGGGCGATGCCGGCCGCGGCACGGAGTTGGCACAGGGTGCGTGGGTCGCCGGCCTTGCGGGCGGCACGGGCTGCTTTGTCGATGCGGTCGGCGATCGCGGCGCCCTGGGTGGCGGTGCACCCGATCATGACTTGGGCGGTGCCGTTGTCCTCGACCAACACCCTCGTGTCGTTGGCGGCGAGGTTGTCCTCACGAGTTTTCTTGGTCGACTGCGGGTCGCGACCTTTGATCTTGTGCACTTCACGGTCCAGCGCACGGTAGAACTCGCGGTGACGCCACGGCCCGCCGAGGAACTCACCGGCAGAGTCGAGCCGCTCAGACACGGAAGCTTTCGGGTCGTTGCCGAACAGGCCGTTGGCCACAGCAGCAGAGTCCTCGGTGGTGAAGGTGGAGCAGGCCCGGAAGTAGCGGCGCACCAGCCGCCAGGTCGACTCACCCGACTTCAGAGAGTGGGCCAGCGGTGCCGTCACCGCGACGGGAAGGTTGGCGACCGCGACCAGGTCAGAGATCTCCCCAGGACACCACCCCATGAGGGCTTCCACTTCCTTGCGGGTCGCCCGCTTGGCCTGGGCCCGCCATTTCTCCCATTGTGTGGCGGTGAGGTCGTCCGGGGTGGTGTCACCCTTGTCCAGGAGCAGCATCTGGCCCTGCACGGCGGTCAGCTCCCTGGTCGCGGAGAGCAGGACCGCGTCCAACCGGCCAGCGGTCGCGTTCAACGACTCGATGCTGCCCAACAGTGCCTGGCCCCGGGCGATGACGGATGGCTGCTCATCCACGCTGGACACCGTCGCGCAGGCCTGGGCGAGGTCGGCGAGGGACTCGACCATCGGCGCGTCCAGACCCAACTCGGCTAAGACGGACTGCAGACGTGCTGCTGTGTCACCGGCTCCGTCGGTGTTGACCTCGGTTGCCTCAGTGGCTGCGTGCGCCTCGTTGGCGGATGTCTCGTCTGCGGATGTCTCGTCGGGGTGCCCCTGGGCCCCGCCGGCGACAGTGTCTGCGTCGCGCTCGTCGATCGGCAGCTGGTCGGTCGCTGCGCCGTCCTTGGGCTTGGGCGGGGGTGCCAGCAGATCAGCGAAGGACGTCACCCACAACTCGGCAGGCGCCCCGGAATCGTCCGTGAACTCAGTGGCAACCCGGGAAGCGTCCGTGGACTCAGCGGCTGCAGCGGCGTCCTTGCGGCCAGCAGGACGCGACGAACGGGCCCGCACCACAGGAGGACGGCGCAGGCTCTCCCGGATCCGTCCCTGCAGAACCTTGGTGTCCATCACGCCCCCTTCCGCTCCATCGCGAACCTTGAACAACTATCCATAGACTAGCACACATGTACGTCTCCTCACCTTTGTGTGGGTAGCGGGAGGCTGATTCCGCCGAGGCAGAGGTGGATCATGGCGATGAGGGAGTCGGGGTTGGCGTGGCCGTAGCCGCGGCGTTGGATCACGCGGATCTTGGCGTTGATCCCTTCGGCTCTGGAGTTGGACAGGCCTAGCTCGACGGCGTTGACGATTTCTTGGAAGTGGCGCTCGAGTCGTCGGGCGAGGTGCTTGAACGCGGGGAGTTTGGAGCGTCGTACGGAGGTCAGCCAGGAGCGCAGGTGTGCGGCCGGCGTGTTCCGGTTCGACAGTGCGGTAGAGATCGCGCAGCTTCTCCTTCAGCTCCCAGGCGCGGAACACTCGGTAGCGTTCTCGGCGTAGGCGATTGACTGTTGCCCGTCGGTCATCATCAAGGCGTTCGGCACCCATCCGTAGCGAGGTCCGCAGCTTTTGCCACTGGCCGCGGTTGGTGCTGTCCTGCCCTGTTGGGGTCGGGGCGGGGTTAGCTGCGTAGGTCGAGTCCATGGCCTCGTTGACCCAGGTGATGACGTGGAAGGGGTCCAGGCAGATCTTGGCCTGGGGTATTTGCTCTTTGGCGACGGGCAGGTAGATCGAGGAGGCATCTGAGCTGATTGCCTCGATCGCGCTGGTGCGCTCGGGGCCCAGGGTGGTGAAGAATTCCTCGAAGGCTTCTTTGGTGCGGTCCTTACGCACCCAGACCACCCGGCCGGTGTCGTGGTCAGCGACCACGGTCAGGTACCAGTGGCCACGCTTGTAGGAGATCTCGTCCACGCAGATCCGGTACAGGCCATCGAGGCGGGAGTCGTCCAGGTGCTCAGCGACCACCCGCACGACGGCCCGGTCGACCGACTCCCAGGAGCACCGCAACAGCTTGGAGACGCTGGTCTTATCCATCCGCTGGGCCAGCCAGCCGATGAGGTTTTCCAGGTCCTGGGTGAACCGGGCGCCAGGGCGGGCCCAGGGCACCGCCTCGGTGCGCACCTTCGCGCAGGCCGGGCAGGCGACCCGGGCGAGGCTGGCTTCCAACCACACCTTCGTGGCACCGAAATCCACGTGCCGCCAACGTCGGGTAGAGACGTCATAGCGCCCCCGGACTTTCCGCCCGCACGGACAGCGGTGCAGCCGTGCGGACCGTCGCACGCCCAGGACCAGACCGTCGTCGGTGAAGGCCACTGACACCACCCGGGTGCCATCCAGGGCCAGGACACGATTGAATGCTGTGGTGACGCGCACGCGTGTTGCTCCCATCGTTCGAGGACTTCAGCACTCCCGAACCTACGGACAACACGACGTGCGCGTCACACGTGAGCCCTCCGCTCCCACGTCCCTACACGGCGCCCACCCGGCCCCAATCCAGCGGCAAAACACCCACACAAAGGTGAGGAGACGTACACATGTTCGATAAATGCCAGGAGGATGTGTCCCTTGTGGAAAACACTCTCGCCGCAGCGCCTCCACCCAAAGCAGGACCGCTCTGTCGAATGGGGCCGTGGACGGCGCCTTCACAACCCATGCTTGCAGTCGCCACCGACAGAGGTGCGTTCCACATCACCGGGAGGCGTAGGGCTGCCAACTTCCGGCACGTGGATGGTCTGCTGCTTGAGTGGCCTCCTCGGTCTCGCGCCCGAGCTTGCTTCGTTTGACAGTCCGGTCATGCGCGGCCGGGTCTCGCGCGGCGGTCAGGTCAGGAAGACATTCACGATCGCGACGATCGAGAAGATGAGCGCCGCAAGGCCTGCGGCTACGGCGAAGAACTTGAGCGCGAGCTCGAGGGTGTGCTGAGCGTCCCACGGCAGAGGGGAGCCGCCGCGGGAGTCCATCTTCAGGCTGGTGGTCCGTCCGCTGCCTATGTCCTGCACGAGGGTCTGAGCCGGAGATGCCTGGCCGCCCTCGACCACAGCTCCGCTCTCGACGTCGATGAGCAGCCAACTCACGCTGGCCGAAGCGACATGAGTCAGCCGCCCCGAGTCCCCAACGATTGAGCGACGACTGATGACGTCGGCGGTGAGGCCCTCGTCCTGCAGCACGAGCACATGCGTAAACCGGTCGGTCCCCGCGTGTAGGCGCTCCCGCCTGACGGCCGCCAGCAGTGGCGGCGTCTCGCCGCCGTCACCCGGCTGCATCCAGGCCCTGACATCGCGATCGATGGCGCCCAGGCTCTCGACGACATGAGCCACGAGACGCTCATGCAGCAGGGCCTGCCGAGCCAACTCGCGCAGTCCTGGATCGAGAGTTGGCCCAGGGGGCGGTGCCTCCTGCTGCGCTGCCTCGTGGCGGGCTGCCCCGTGCCGCGCTGCCTCCTGCTGCGCTCCCTCATGGCGGGCTGCACCGTGCCGCGCTGCCTCCTGACGCGCTGCCAGGTCCTTCTGTGCCGTCCGGTCCTGCACCGTTGCCCCGGCCACCTCGAACTCGTCGAGTCCGGCCAGCGAGCGAGCAAAGGACACGATCCCGGCCAGGCCAGCCACTCCGGACGCGAGGTCGTTGCGTTGCTGCAGCAGGTCGTTCACGGCAGTCATCAGAGGTGAGGCGGAGGGGTTCAGTGTTGTCAGCCCGTCGGCGACGATGGTCGCCTGCATCCCCAGGTTGGTGGCCAGTGCACCCGCTCCACGCATCACGAGTTCATGAGTGCCAACGGAGACCGCGCGATGGCTCAGGGCGAGATCTGAGCTGGCCAACTCAAGCAGTTGCAGGCTCAGCGTGAGCGGACTGACGCTCATCGGCGACGTCGCGGAACCCGCCCCATTCGTCGCCGCCCCGACTCCCTGCTCGACCCCGACAGTCTGGCCGAACCCGGCACCCTGCCCGAACCCGGCACCAGCAAGAATCTTCACGCCGCCAGCAACAGCAGCAGCGGCATCGGCGATGCCCGCCTGGGCCAGCCACTGCCCCGTGGCAGTGGGCTCCCCGGGCGCGGACGGCTGCGTCGTCCCTGGTGGGGCACCCCGGACCCAGCAATCGAGCGTGGTCTCCAGGTCCTTGCTTGCGGCAGCGGTCTGTGCGGTGAGTCGCTGCAGGGCCGTGACGTGCGCTCTGGTCTGGGCGGCCAGGTGCTGGGCACGCCAGTCACTGCTGGCCAAGAAGGGATCATCGGTGACCAGGACCCGGATCCGGGGCGAGGACGAGGTGTCTTCGCGGCCAGGAACCCTGTTGGTCGCGGCCGCGGCGGTGGCGGTTGTGGTTGTGGTTGTGGTTGCGGTGGTGGTGGGCGCGTCGGTCGCGTTCGCGTTGGTGGTGGTCGCGTCGGTCGCCTTCGCCTTCGTGGTGGTCGCGTCGGCCGCGTTCGCGGTCGTCTCGTCCTGTAGCGAGTTGCGCCGTCTCGCCTCGTCAATCGACAACTGTGCCTGCCGGTCGAGGGCCGCCATGCAGGCCCGCTCCAGGGCGGTGCGGTGCACCCCGCTGATCTCGGCCACGGCCGCGCGATCTAGGTGGTCTCGTGCCGACTTGACCAGGGCCTCCGTCACCGCCTCCGACATCGCCGCCCGCTCTGCCTTCGGCACCACCCCGAGTGCCCGGGCCACCGCGTCCCCGATGGCCTCGACAGCGACACCGAGCTGATCGTGAGCCACCCACGAGGCGACAGTGCCGGCGCCAACCGCTGGTGGGGAGGCGGCCTCGCCAGCAGCGACCTTCGGAGTCGAGGAGCCGGTTGCTGCTCGGGCCTGCTCGATCTCCTGACGGACCTGCTCGATCTCCTGACGGACGGTCAGGAGCGCCACCTCGTGACGGAGTCGTGCGGTCTCGAGTGCCGGATCAGGCTCGTCAAGGACCGGGCTCGAGCGGGCGCTCACGGTGCTGCTGGCAGACCCGGGAGGGTCTTTCGGGGTCGTCAACATCGGCTGTCCTCCAGCGGGGTCACGGTCTCGCGGTGGAGCGGCTCATAATCCTCTGATCCAGGGGGTTTGCACAAGACCCTCGTGAGGAATGGGCCCGACCTGGACCACCTGTCGCACAACGGATTTCCCTCCGTATGCCGAGGCTCGCCGAGCGCTCGGCGAGCCTGGGGAGGGGGCTGGCTCCACGGCATACGAGGTGGTCAGCGACCCGTGCCGAACGCAAAGGCAACTTCCGGCAACCTGGTCCTGACCGGTCAGTAGCCAGTGAGGGTGGCGGAATCCCCGGACCTCACCGGGGCCGGACGAAGGAGTTCGTTGATGACCCAACGATCACGTAGAACCCTGCGCGGAGTCGCCGCAACAGGCGCGGCCCTCACCCTGACCCTGGGGGTTGTGGGCGGGGGACAGGCGGCACCGAATGTGCCGACCAGCCCGGAAGGCACTCCCGCGGTGGAGCAGCCAGAGCTCGAGTCCCGGGTCAAGGAGATCATCGAGCAGGACGGGTTGCAGTTCCGCGACCTCAACAGCAACGGTGATGTCGACCCCTATGAGGACTGGCGCCTCTCCAGTGCGGACCGGGCCACCGACCTCGTCGAGCAGATGACGCTCGAGGAGCGGGCCGGACTCATGCTCATCGACACCCTCAACGCCGACTGCACCGACGGGCAGCGCGGCACCCTGGGTGAGAACGCCGAGCCCTACATCCTCGGCGAGCACATGCACCGGCTGATCTTCCGCAACGTGGTGACCAGCCCTGACCAGGCCGAGTGCGGCGAGGGCGGTGGCGGCTTCCAGGCCAGCACCAGCCTGACGCCCGCCGAGGCCGCGACCTACATGAATGCGGTGCAGGAGCTCAGCGAGTCCAGCCGTCTGGGCCTGCCCGTGCTCTACAAGTCCAACGCGCGCAACCACATCGACCCGGATGCCCGCGCGGGCATCAACGAGTCGGCCGGCGCATTCACCGCCTTCCCGAAGGAGGCCGGCATCGCCTCGGCCGCCCTCGGCGAGGAGGCCCTCGCGACAGGTGAGAACCCCGCCGTCGGTGACATGGCCGTGGTGGAGGACTTCGCGGAGGTGATGGGCGCCGAGTGGGAGTCCATCGGTCTGCGCGGGATGTACGGCTACATGGCCGACCTGTCCACCGAGCCCCGGTGGTATCGCGCCCACGAGACCTTCACCGAGGACGCCGACCTGGCGGCCAACCTGATGACCACCCTGGTGGAGACCCTGCAGGGCCCGGTCGACACGGACGGCAACTCGCTCACGCCGGACACCTCGGTCGCGCTCACCATGAAGCACTTCCCCGGTGGCGGTCCGCAGGAGCTGGGCCTGGACCCGCACTTCTCCTTCGGCAAGGCGCAGGTCTATCCGGGTGACGCCTTCGGCGAGCACCTCAAGCCGTTCGTCGCCGCCATCGAGGCTGGCGTCTCCTCGATCATGCCCTACTACGGCGTGCCCGTGGACGTGTCCTACAACGGCACGGACTACGAAGAGGTCGGCATGGCCTTCTCGGACCAGATCGTCAACCAGTTGCTGCGCGACGAGCTCGGCTTCCAGGGTTACGTCAACTCCGACACCGGCATCATCAACGACCGCGCCTGGGGTCTGGAGGAGAACACCGTGCCCGAGCGGGTGGCTGCCGCCATCAACGGTGGCACCGACACCCTCTCCGGCTTCCACGACGTCGCCACCATCACCGACCTGGTCAACGACGGCCTGGTCACCGAGGAGCGCGTCGAGCTCGCGGCCACCCGTCTGGTCACCCCGATGTTCGACATGGGCCTGTTCGAGAACCCCTATGTGGACCCGGCCCACGCGACCGAGACCGTGGGCAGCGAGGCGCACCGCGAGGTGGGCCTGGACCTGCAGCGCAAGTCCGCTGTCCTGCTGCAGAACGGGCCGGCCGCCTCTGGTGGCGGCAAGACCCTGCCGTTCGAGGCTGGTGCCTCCGTCTACGTCCTGGGCGACATCGACCCGGAGGCCGTCGCGGCCTACGGCTACGACGTCACCGACGGCAACGTCGAGGAGGGTGAGGAGCGGCCGAGCGCCGAGGGCCACGACTACCTGCTCGTCTCGATGACGAGCTCCAACGAAGGCAGCGAGGCCTACGTCAGCAACGACCCGGCATACGGTCTGAACCCCGACCACATCAACCCCAGCGTCATCGAGGGCTTTGCGGGTCTGGACGGGGAGAGCACCTATGGTGCCGCCGACGCGTGCGTCGCCTACGGCGCCGAGTCGTGCACCGACGACGGCCTGCGCTTTGGTGGGTCCTTCCCGTGGGAGTCCAGCATCCTGGACTTCACCGGCATGGAGGCCGCCGAGTCCTGGCAGGTCACCCCTTCCCTGTCGACGGTCCAGCAGGCCACCGCGGAGGTGGGTGACCCCAACAAGGTCGTCCTGAACGTCTACTTCCGTCAGCCGTTCGTCCTGGACGAGGCGAGCGGTCTGCGCGACGCCGGTGCCATCGTGGCCGACTTCGGCACGACCGACACCGCACTGCTGGACGTGCTGTCCGGTGAGTTCGCGCCGCAGGGCAAGATGCCGTTCGCCCTGGCTGGCACGTCCGAGGCGATCCTCGAGCAGGCCAGTGACCTGCCCGGCTACGAGGACACCGAGGACGGCGCACTGTTCCCGTTCGGCTTCGGCCTCACCTATGAGGACGCGCCGGAGGTGCAGCGCATCGACGGTGACCACCGCTATGCGACAGCCGCGGAGATCGCCGTGGAGTTCCCGGAGGGCACCGACACCGTCTACATCGCCAACGGCCTGGAGGCCGCTGAGGGTGCCGACGCGCTGGCCGCTGGTGCGGCGGGTGCCCGGGGTGTCCTGGAGTTCATCCCGAACGAGACCCCGCAGGGCGACCCCGCGCCGATCCTGCTGGTCAAGGACGACCTCGTCCCGCAGGCGACCACTGCTGCGCTCGAGGCGCTCAACCCCTCGGAGATCGTGATCGTCGGCGGGACCCTCTCGGTCAACGCGGACGTCGAGGCCCGGCTCGCGGAGTCCGGCGCCGACGTGCGGCGGGTGGCTGGCGACAACCGTTACGAGACAGCGGCCCAGATCGCTGCCGAGTATTCGGGCGTCGACACCGTCTACGTCGCCACCGGTCGCGGTGCGCCGGACAGCAACCTGGCCCTGGCCGATGCGCTGACGGCGTCCTCGGTCGCCGGCAGCAACGGCGCCCCCGTGGTGCTGACACGCCCCGACCTGGTGCCGGCTGCGACGCAGGCCGTGATCGCGGACCTCGACCCGGACAACATCGTGGTCGTGGGTGGCCCGGAGGCCATCAGCGACGAGGTGCTGGCCGCGCTGGGTGAGCTTGCTCCGGCGGAGCGGGTGGCCGGTGACAACCGCTATGAGACGGCGGCGGCACTGACCCAGGCGTATGCCGAGGACGGCGACACCCTGTATGTCGCCTCGGGTGCCACCTTCCCGGACGCGCTGGCAGGTGGGTCGCTGAGCGGCTCGACCAGCGCACCGATGCTGTTGACGCGGGCAGACCTGCTGCCGAGCGCGACGGCGGCGGAGATCGAGCGGCTCAGCCCGCAGGGCATCACCATCCTCGGTGGTCCCGAGTCGATCAACACCGACGTTGAGGCCAAGCTGCAGGAGCTGCTCGACACGACCTGGGCCGACTGACCCGCATCAGTCGACCCTCGAGCGGATAGCTCTGCAGGTGACGGCCCCGCTGACTCAGGTCGGCGGGGTCGTCGCTTGTTCTGTGGTCACCTGCTCTGCGCTCGCTGGTTCTGCGCTCGCTTGTTCTGCGGTCACGAGGTCCAGGGCACACTCACCCAGCTCGCGCAGCGCCGCGAGCACCCGGTGCCGGGTCGGGCGGGAACCGTCGTCATCCCAGCGGCACAGGCAGGCATAGGCCACGGCCGCGTCGCCCCGGGAGATGACCCCGACGTCCGCCCGGACACCCACGTCGGTGCCGGTCTTGTGGAACAGCCGTATGCCGAGGTCCGGCTCGGTCTGCGCGGTCTCGGTGCGCGTGGGCTGGGTGTGTGAGGTCTCAGTGTGCGTGGGTTGGGTCTCCGGGGGCTCGGCGTGCGCGAGGGGGTCGAGGTCGAAGGCGGCCGCCACCATCGACAGGTCCGTGCCCAGGGAGAGCCAACGCCGCACCAGCGCAGAGGTCTGCTCATCGATGCAGGTGCCCCGCGCCACCTCGCCCAGCAGGTGCGTCCAGTCGTCCGCGCAGCCGCTGCTCAGGGTCGCCGGGTCCGCGTTGGTGCGCACGTCCCGGACGTGGTCGTGCAGGGTTGAGCCACCGCTGACCAGCGTGCTCGCCCGCCGCTGGACCTGATCCAGCCCGAGCCGGTCCAGCAGCACGTTCGTGGCCCAGTTGTCGCTGGTCGAGCCGATGAGGACTGCCACGTCGGCCAGGCTCAGGCGGTCGACGTGCAGGTGCTGCCAGGTGCCGGAGTCCGCGACCGCCAGGGCATCCCGGCGATCAACGATCTCCGTCAGGTCCACCTCGCCGGCAGTCGCCCGGGCGGCGAGGTCGATGAGCGCGAAGACCTTGCCGACGCTGGCCGTCGGCAGCAGGTCGTGGGCACCCTGCGCGTGGAGCACCCGGCCGCTCGTGACGTCCCGGAACGAGACTGACCAGCTCAGCCCATCGCCGAGCGGGAGCTCGATGGGGAGGCGGGCCGGGAGTTCGGGCGCGAACTCGGGCGAGAACTCGCCCGGGGGGACGGCCACCGGTTAACTGCCCAGCCCGAGCCGCTCCAGCAGGTGTGAGACGTCCGGGTTGGCGCCGCGGAAGGCGCGATAGGTGTCCATCGCCTCGACCGACCCGGCGGGCGCCAAGAGGCCGCGACGGAAGGTCTCTCCTGCCTCGCGGGACAGACCACCGTTGTCTCGGAACCAGGCGACCGAGTCGGCATCCATGACCTCGGACCACAGATAGGAGTAGTAGCCGGCCGAGTAGCCCCCGGAGAAGATGTGGGCGAAATAGGTGGAGCGATAGCGTGGCGGCACGAGCGGGAACGCGACGCCGGCCCGCTCCAGCGCGGCAGTCTCGAACGCCTCGACGCCCGACCCATCCTCGGGCAGTTCCTCCAGCGGCGTCTGGTGCCAGGCCTGGTCCAGCAGCATCGCCTTGAGCAGCTCCAGCGTGTGATAGCCCGACTCCTCGCGAGAGGCGACCAGTGCCTCGACCCACTCCTGCGGCAACGCCTCGCCGGTCTCGTGGTGGCGGGCAAACTGTGTCAGCAGCGCGGGCTCCCACGCCCAGATCTCGTTGACCTGGCTGGGGAACTCGACGAAGTCGCGCGGCACGGCGGTGCCCGAGCGGGACGGATAGCGCACGTCGGACAGCAGCCCGTGCAGGTCGTGGCCGAACTCGTGGAAGAGCGTGATGACGTTGGTCCAGGTCATCAGGCTGGGCGACCCCGCGGCGGGCGGTGGGACGTTGCAGGTGTTGGTCACCACGGGCAGGTCGCCGGTCAGGTGGGCCTGTTTGACCAGCGAGGTCATCCAGGCGCCGCCCTTCTTCGTCGGTCGCGTGTAGGGGTCGATCACGACGGCGCCGAGGGGCGTGCCGTCCTCATCGCGCACCTCGAAGACGCGTGCCTGGTCGGTGTAACCGATGAGCTCGGCTCGTTCGTGGAAGGTGATGCCATAGAGCGCCGTGGCGGCCGCGAAAACGCCGTCGTGCAGCACCCGCTCGAACTCCAGGTAGGGCTTGAGCTGGTCGGTGTCGAAGCCGGCCTCGGCGGCCTCCCGGCTGGCCAGGAACTGCCAGTCCCACGGCTCGAGGGCCGCGGCCGGGTCGGCGGCGTGGAGCCGCTTGGCCAGGGTCTCGGCCTCCCGTTCGGCGATCTGCACCACTCCCGGGGCGAGCCGGGCCAGGAGGTCATTGACGGCGCCGGTGTTCTGGGCGCAGGTGTTCTCGT
Organism: Ornithinimicrobium faecis; assembly: GCF_023923225.1. GTDB lineage: Bacteria > Actinomycetota > Actinomycetes > Actinomycetales > Dermatophilaceae > Ornithinicoccus > Ornithinicoccus faecis. The sequence continues at coordinate 144,086 of NZ_CP099489.1, forward strand.
GCGCGTATGCCGCATGGTGGGCGTAACCGAGCAGGCTCGCCCGCTCGCTGCGCAACCGGACGATGCGGACCAGCAGGTCCCGGGTGTCGTGCTCGCCTCCCAGGCCGCGACTGACCGAGGCCTGGTGGATCCGTTGGCGCAGGGACCGGTTCTCCAGCACGTCCAGCAGGGGTTGCCCGGAGGTGTTCACGATCGGGATGAGCCAGCCGTCCAGGTCACGGGCGCGTGCGGCCGTGCGCAGGGTGGCCTTCTCGTCGTCGGACAGCCCGGCGAGCTCGGCCTCGTCCGTGACGTGCACGGCGGCGGCATTGCGACCAGCGCTGAGGACCTGCTCGAACTCCACGGACAGGGCGGCCAACTGGGTGTTGAGCTCGCGGAGTCGCTGTTGGTCGTCCTCGCCGAGCGTGATCCCGCCACGCTCGTAGTCGGTCAGCCGCTTCTGCAGGTTGTAGGAGTCCTGGGCGTCCAGCTCGACCTCCCCGCGCCCGGCGCGGTCAGCCAGAGCACGCAGGCGCTCATAGAGCCCGCGATCGAGCAGGATCGCGTCACTGTGGGTCGCCAGGGCAGGCGACAACTCCGCCATGAGCGCGTCCCGCTCCGGGGTGGTGTCCGCCGAGCGGGCCACCCAGAAGGCCGCGACGCTCCGGTCCAGCACCGCGCCGCTGCGCTCCCAGGCGTGCAGGACGTTCTCGACGGTGGGCTCGGCGGTGTCGGCGGCGATGGCTGCCAGCTCCGTGAGCTGTTCCTGCATCCCCACGGTCACCGCCTCGCGCACGTGGTCGGTGGTGATGGTGGCGTAGTCGGGCAGTGTGAATGGCAACGTCGATGGCGCCAGCAGTGAGTTCCCCATGGTCCTCATTTGAGCATCCGCCTCGCGCATCCGCCAAGGCGGGTCGTCAGGCTGCGGCGCGAGCACGTCGATGGCACGATGGGGTATGCCCGATGTAGCGCTGACACCGCAGGAACTGACCGCCCGCCGGACAGTGGCGACAGAGTGCGCCTTCAACGCGGCGACCGACCTCGGCCTCAAGGTCGAGGAGACCCGCGTCCTGCACGACGTCTTCTCCCTCGTGGTCCATCTGCACCCGTCGCCGGTGGTCGCCCGGATCCCGCTCGTGCTGGTTCCCGGCCTGACTCCGGAGGCCCTTCGACTGAAGCAGCAGCGCGAGCTGGACGTCGCCGACTGGCTGGCCCGAGAGAGTGTGCCCGTGACGCGGCCCTCCGGCCTGGTGCCGCTGGAGCCGGTCCGCGAGGACGACTTCTCAATGACCTTCTGGGAGTTGGTCGATGTCGCCGACGAGCACTCGCCCTATGCCGGTGGCGACTATGAGCTCTGTGCTGCCCTGCACGCGGCGCTCGCGGCCTATCCCGGGCTGCTTCCCTTCCTCTCCCCGTTCAACGAGGGGTTGCCGCCGATGATGGAGGCGCTCGAGGGCAGCCACCTGCTCAGCGACGAGGACCTGGACCGGGCTCACGCCGAGTGGCAGGCCCTGCGGCCGGTGCTGGCCAGCGCCACAGCTTTCCGGGAGCGCTTCCCCGAGGCCGACGTCCAGCCGATCCAGGGTGATGCCCCATCGCACAACGTGATCCGCTCTCGCACGGGGTGGGTCTTCGGGGACTTCGAGGACATCTGTCTCGGGCCGGTGGAGTGGGACCTGGCCGGACACGGCCCCGAGGCGGTGGCGGCCTATGACGCAGCGGCCGGCCCGCTCGGGATGCGCACGATCGACCCGGAGCTGCAGCGGGTCATGGACGCCGCCCGCAACCTGCAGATGGTCGGCTGCCTCTCCCTGGTGCCCCAGCTGCCGATGCTGGAGCAGGGCCTGGCTCCCATGGTGCAGGCCTGGCGCGAGAGTCCCTCCCTGGTGCTCTAGCCTCCACGCCCGAGAATCCCAGTGCGGCGTGGCGCGCGCCAACACGGCCGTGCGGCATGGCGCGCGCCAACACGGCCGTGCGGCGTGCACCCAAACCGGCAACGGGCGTGCACCCAAACCGGCAACGTGTTGGTTGCCGAGGGCGCGCAGGCGGCTGACCTGGGGTTTTGTGAACGGCCTCGCGACGTCGCCTGTTTGCCTGTACGCGATGTGTTTGCCTGCACGCGGCGAGCGGCGCGCGAGTCAGAACAGCAGCAGCGCGAACGGGATCGTGATGATCAGCGTCAGCGCGACCCGCTGGAACCAGATGACCACCATCTGGCCGATCGAGAGCGGGATCTCGGTGGCCACAACGCACGGGACCATCGCGGAGAAGAAGATGATCTGGCTGATCGAGGTGACAGCGATGACGAACTTCACCGACATCGCCGAGTCCACGACCAGCAGGGCGGGCAGGAACATCTCCGAGATGCCCAGGGCCGCGGCCTTGCCGACCAGCAGCGGCTCCGGGATCTGCAGCGCCCAGGTGATCGGATAGAAGATGTAGCCCAGGATGTCGAAGACCGGCGTGAACTCGGCGAGCACCAGGCCGAGCAGGCCGATGGACAGGATCGAGGGCAGGATCGCCATCGCCATGATCATCCCGTCCTTGAGGTTGTCCAGGATGTTGCGGAGCAGACCTGGGGCGGTGCTGAGCACGTTCGTCGCCTCGTCCCATGCTCCGCGCAGCCGGTTGCCGGTCACCTCGGGCTCGGGGTCGGGCTCGACGCCGGGGTAGTAGTCGTCGGGGATGGACTTCAGCGGAGGGATGCGGACGGTGATGGCGGTCACCAGGAAGGTGATCACCAGGGTCGACCAGAAGAACAGGTTCCAGTGCTGCATCAGGTCCAGGGTGTTGGCCACCACGACCATGAACGTCGCGGAGACCGTGGAGAAGCCGACGCCGATGATCGCGGCCTCACGACCGGTGTAGCTCCCGCGCTTGTAGACCCGGTTGGTGATGAGCAGCCCGAGGGACTAGCTGCCCACGAACGACGCAACGGCGTCCACCGCAGAGCGCCCCGGCGTTTTGAAGACCGGTCGCATCATCGGCTGGACGAGGACCCCGACAAACTCCATCAGGCCATAGCCGACGAGCAGGGCCAGGAAGACCGCACCGATCGGCACGAGCAGGCCGACCGGGATGACCAGGCTGTTGAGCAGGAACGGCCCCATGTCGGGCTCGAAGAGCCAGGCCGGGCCCACCTCGAAGACCAGCAGGAAGCCGACGATCATGCCGAAGACCTTGAGCACCGAGAAGATCTTGCTCACCAGGGAGTTCTTCCAGGTGCCGGACACAAACGGATACGCGGCGCCCGCCACGAGCATGGCGAGCGCGAAGTAGGGCAGCACGTCCGGCACCGTGTCGCGGATCCAGGTCACCATGTGGTCCAGCGGGATCGAGCTCTTGCCGTTCACCGTGATCGGCACGAAGAACATGAAGGCACCGATGGCGCTGTAGACGAAGAACTTCCACATCTGCGGCCGCTCGCGGACCCGGGGGTCCGTCGTGACCGTTCCCTGTCCTGTGGTCATGGCACGCCTCCTTGCGTATGCCGTGGGCCAGGGTCCGATCATCCACCCGGCGGGGGCATCGGTCCAGTGGCGCGCCGGTAACGGCCACGACTGTGGCTGGGGCGTGGACTGTGGTGTTCTGTTCCCCGACACCGACACCAGTCCGGGCCCACCACGGGGATCCGGGTCATCGCGCCACTGGAGACGCCATGCAACCAACCAGCCCGCAGGCCGCCTTGCGCCTTCAGAACGTCGTGGTGGCCCTGCTGGTCATCGTGCTCCTGCTGGAGGTGGTCATCCTGGTGATGACGTTCCTGCTCGGACGCCACGTCAACTGGTGGCACTTCCCGGTCGTGCCCGTCGGACTCCTGAGCCTGGTCGTGCTCACACCGGCGGTGGTTTGGCTGACCGTGGTCGCCCGCCGCAACCTGGCGGCTCACATCGTGTCTGCCGACGAGCACTGGTGCCAGTGCCGGGAGTGTGGCCGAACGGTTGCCCCGCTCGAGGCGCCGGCGTCTCCCCCAGCCCGACCCGCCATGACTCCGCAGGAGAAGATCAGGACCGCGAGCACGCTGCTGGTCACCCTTCCCGTCCTGCTCGCCGTGTCGTTGGTGGCGCTCGGCTACTCGCTGTTCGGGCAGGGCTCGGATCCGGTCTTCCCGGTGCTGACGGTGGTGAACGTCGGGCTGCTCGCGCTGCTGGCGATCGGCTCGGCCGTCCTGATCGCGGTCATGCTCCGACGCCGCACAGCTGCCAGGGAGGAGCTGGGCCGGCTCGGTCTGGACCACGGGTGCACCTGTCGGTGGTGCGGCACAGTCGGGACCCCAGTCCAGGCCGCCCAGGCCCACGCTCAGGGTGACGTTGGCTGAGCGGGTTCGCCTCGGCATACCCGGTCGTGGGTGACAGGTCTGTCGTTGAGGGGGTCTCTTGCTTCCGCTTGACCTAAACAGGACGAAGTCCTGAAAGTCACCCCAGAGTGTCGCCTGAGACTGAGTCTAAAAATATGGTACGTGCGCTAAAGATGCAGGTCAGGGCGTTGAGGCAACGTTTTGATAACGCTTTGCCTCAGCATGAAGAAACCCTTGTGAGTTGCGCTGAGGGACCCTAGGCTCCGGGTGTCGTGGGGGTGTGGACCGTTGGCAGCACCCCCGTTCTGACAGGTCACACGGTGAGGCTGCGCTGATCGGGGATGTTTGGCGCTCACCAGTGGCTGCCGTGCGGGTTGACTGCTCGGCACCTAATGGGAGGGCCAACACCGTGAATAGGGAGATCCAACTTGCGCGCACCACGCCGTTTGATTGCTTCTCTCGCAGCCGTCGCACTCTTGGGTATGGGTGCTCCGGCTGTGAGTGCAGATCCACCACCACCAGATGGTGACCAGCCGTCGCTGCTGGCGACCGCCGACTCGACGCCGCAGGCGAGCGAGTCCACCCGTGAGGCTCTCGAGGGAGTCGAGAGCGAGACCGGCCTGTGGATCGTGCAGGCAGAGTCTGCTCCGGTCGCCCAGTTCGGCACGACCAGCGCGGGCGCCGAGGCGCACGCCGAGAAGCTGGTGGCCGAGCAGGCCGACCTCGAGGCGGAGATTGCCTCGACGCTGGGCCGCGACGTGACCGTGGCCCACACCTACACCAATGTCCTCAACGCGATTGCCGTCGAGGCCGACGCTGACGAGGCTGCTCAGCTCTGGGATGTTGAGGGCGTCACGGCGGTCTATCCGGACGCGGTCCGCGAGCTGGACACCGATGTGAGCCACGAGGTCATCAAGAGCGCGGCGGCGTGGGACGGCGCCAACGCCCCCGAGATCGCCACCAAGGGCGAGGGCCTGATCGTCGCGATGATCGACAGCGGCGTGAACCCCGAGCACCCGGCCTTCGCTGCTGAGGGCGGCGACGGCTATGTGCACACCAACCCGCTCGGTGCGGGCACCTTCCTGGGTGCCTGCAACACCGAGGCCGGCCTGGAGTGCAACGACAAGCTGATCGGTGCCTACACCTACAACGGCCCGACCGCCCGTGACAACGACGGCCACGGCAGCCACACCGGCAGCACCATGGCCGGCAACGCGCACACGGCACAGTTCACGCTGGGCACCGCCGACTTCGAGCGCGAGGTCTCCGGCGTTGCGCCGCACGCCAACGTGATCTCCTACAAGGTCTGCGCCCCCGGCTGCCCGAGCTCGGCCACCATTGCGGCCGTCGACCAGGCCATCACCGACAACGTCGACGTCATCAACTACTCGATCTCTGGCTCGGACGACCCGTGGCTGGACCCGGTCGACCTGGCCTTCCTGGACGCCCACGACGCGGGGATCAGCGTCTCCGCCTCCGGCGGCAACGACGGCCCCGGTGCGAGCACCGTGGCCAAGACCGGCCCGTGGAACCTCTCCGTGGCCGCGACGACCCACAACCGCGTCTTCGGCAACCCCGTCTCCATCACCGACGACGGTGCCCCGGCCGAGCTCGTCGGCATCCCGGGCTTCCCCGGTGATGGCCCCGGCATCACCGAGGTCTTCGCCGGCGGTCTCTTCGACGCTGAGGCAGTGACCCCCGGCAACGCCAACGGGTGCGCGGCCTTCCCGGCTGACGCCTTCGCTGACGGCCTCGCGCTGATCCAGCGCGGCGACTGCAACTTCGCGGACAAGGTCGTCAACGCCCAGGCTGCTGGAGCGATCGCCGTCGTGATGTACAACAACGTCAGCGGTCCGCCCACGGCACCCGGTGGCCTCGAGACCACGACCATCCCCGCGGTGATGACCACCCTGGAGTCCGGTCAGGCCCTGCAGGCCTATCTCGCGGACAACGAGGGCGCACAGGCCTCCATCGGCACCGACGTGGTGCTCGTCGAGGACGACACCTGGACCGACCTGGTGGCTGGCTTCAGCTCCCGTGGCCCGAGCCAGTTCGACATGCTCGCCCCGACCCTCGCTGCACCGGGCGTGAACATCCTTGCCGCCTACGACGGTGACCCGCTGGACTACAACGTCATCAGCGGCACCTCGATGGCGTCGCCGCACGCTGCTGGTGCTGTGGCGCTGCTGCGCGAGGTCTATCCGGACCTCACCCCGACGCAGCTGCGTTCGGTGCTCGCCAGCACGGCCGACACCGACCTGTTCAAGGAGGATGGCTCCACCCCGGCTGACGCCTTCGACATCGGCTCCGGCCGCATCAACATCGAGCAGGCCGGCCGCGCCGGACTCGCGCTCGACGAGACCAGCGAGAACTTCGTGGCGGCCAACCCGGACGTCGGCGGCGAGCCGTCGACGCTGAACCTGCCGGCCTTCGTTGAGACCGCCTGCGAGGGCGAGTGCAGCTGGACCCGCACCGTCACCTCGATCGCCGACGGCGCAGCCAGCTACACCGCCACTGTCGAGGCTCCCGAGGGCGTCACCGTCACCGTGACCCCCGAGACCTTCACCCTTGAGTCGGGCGCCAGCCAGGAGATCACGGTCACCGCCGACGTCTCCTCGGCCACCGTCGGCTCGTGGGCCTTTGGCAACATCGCGCTCGAGACCACCGACCAGCACGCGGACGGCAGCGACATCGCCGGCCAGCACCTGCCGGTCGCGGTGAACACCGCGAGCAACGAGGTCCCCTCCAACCCGCCGGTCATCGACGTCGACCCGTCGGACCTGGAGGCCACGCAGCGCACTGACACGGTCAGCACGCAGACCCTCACCATCGGCAACACCGGTGGCGAGGACCTGACGTGGGAGTTCGTCACGGAGGTCAACGGCGAGGGCTCTGTCCTGGCCGAGCAGGAGGTGAACGGCACCAGCGGCATCGTCAGTGATGACTTCCCCAACGACGGTGGTGGCGTCTTCGCAGCCGACGACTTCACGCTGGCGGCTGACGCGTCGCTCGACCTGGTCCACACGCCCGGCTTCTGGACCGGCATGGACCTCGCGGAGCGCGTGCCGTCCATCGACTGGCAGATCTTCGCCGACGCTGACGGAGTTCCGGGCGAGCAGGTCTGGGCCCACACGAGCGCGCCGGACGGCGCAGGTGTGAGCACCGTGGACAACGAGATCACCCTCGACATCGACGCGGCCACAGGCGCGACGATTGACCTCACGGCGGGCACCTACTGGCTGTCCGTGTACCCGACCGTCACCGACCCGTCGCCGAACCTCAACGACCGGTGGAACTGGTATCAGGGCACCCCATCGGGCAACCCCGGCATGCTGATCGACGAGGACTTCCTCTTCGGTCCTGGCACCGGGGACTGGACCCCGATCGTGGACCTCGTCGGCACCTTCAGCGACCTGGCCTATCGGATCGAGGGTGACGCCGAGCCCATTGCGTGTGGCGCCGACTGGTTGACGCTCGACCCGACCTCGGGCACGACGGCACCTGACGGCTCCACCGAGGTCACCGCGTCCTTCGACTCGGCTGGCCTGGCCAACGGTGACTACACAGCCGACCTGTGCCTCGAGAGCAACGACCCGGCGGCTCTGGTGACCACGGTCCCCGTGACGCTGACGGTCGCCGACTCGGCAGCGATCACGGTCGACCCGACCTCGATCGAGGGCACCCAGCTCACGGACGAGCAGACCGAGCAGACGCTGACCATCGGCAACGCCGGCACGGCCGACCTGGAGGTCACCATCTCCGAGGTGGAGGCCGCTGCAGCGGCTTCGGACGTTGAGCGTCCCGAGCTCCCGGTGGGCACTGACCGTGCCCACGCCAGCGCCGACGGCGCAGGTGCGGCTGTTGCCCCGGCCGTGGTCGAGCCGGCTGCGGTCCCGACCGTGGCCTCACTCTCCGAGGGCTTTGACGACGTCACCGCCCTCCCGGGTGCTGGTTGGGCGATGACCAACAACAGCGAGCCGGTTGGTGGGACCAACTGGTTCCAGGGCAACCCGGACGTGATGGCGGCGTATGAGGGTGCGTCGGATGCTTATGTCGGCGCGAACTTCAACAACGCGGGTGTTGACCCGGGGCACATCAGCAACTGGTTGATGACTCCGGAGGTGGACCTGGTCAACGGCTCGGAGTTCTCCTTCTGGACCAGCACTCCTGAGAACCCGGCAACATACGTTGACCGGCTGGAGGTCCGCCTCTCGACCAGCGGTGACTCCACAGATGTTGGCTCCGGCTACGACGGTGTGGGTGACTTCGACACGCTCCTGCTGTCGGTGAACCCAGACCTGACGCCCACCGGCTACCCCGGAGAGTGGACGCAGTACACGGCGACGATCGAGGGCCTGGAAGCGCCGACCACCGGTCGGATCGGCCTGCACTACTTCGTGCCCGACGGTGGCCCCCTCGGCGTCAACTCCAGCTACATCGGTGTCGACACGGTCTCCTACGAGGCTGCTGAGGTGCCGCCCGCCTGTGAGGTCACGGATGCTGCGTGGCTGACGGTGGACCCGACCACGGGCACCATCACGCCCGGTGACGAGCTGGCGGTGACGGTCGGTCTGGACTCGACCGGTCTGGCAGTCGGCGACCACACGGCCGACCTGTGCATCGAGTCGAACGACCCGGATGCACCGGTCACCACGGTGCCGGTGACCCTGTCGGTCACCGATGCACCGCCGGCCGTGCCGGTGATCCAGGTCGACCCGACCTCGGTGGAGCTGGAGCTGGAGACCGGTGACACGGGGTCCTCGGCAGTGTCGGTGGCCAACACCGGTGAGGCTGACCTGGACTTCGACGTGATCGAGGCTGCAGCTGGTGATTCGTGCGAGGTGGCGGACGCTGCTTGGTTGGCGGTCACGCCGACCACTGGGACGGTTGCCCCGGGCGCGGACACGGATCTGGCGCTGGCATTTGACGCCGCTGGCCTCGAGGCTGGCGAGCACACCGCGGCCCTGTGCATCAGCTCCAACGATGCGCAGAGTCCGACGGTGACCGTGCCGGTGACTCTGACGGTCACGGAGGAGGAGGCTCCGCCGGAGCCGGCCGAGGTCGTCCGGATCGATGGTGATGACCGTTACGAGACGGCCACGCTGATCGCCTCGGAGTTCCCGGACGGCGCGAGCACGGTCTATGTTGCCAACGGTCTGGCCGATGCCCAGGGTGTGGATGCCCTGGTCACCGGTGCGGTGGCCGGTGGCGGCCCGGACGTGGCTGCGGATGGCGCGGCACCGATCCTGCTGGTCAAGGACGATGACGTGCCCCAGGCTGTCACGGCTGCGCTGGCGGACCTGGACCCGGAGAAGATCGTCATTGTCGGTGGTCAGCTGGCCGTTCACCCGTCCGTCGAGGCCGAGCTGGCCGAGACCGGTGCGGACGTGTCCCGGATCGGTGGTGGCGACCGGTTCGAGACGGCCGCCGCACTGGCGGAGGACTATCCGACCGGTGGCACAGTGTTCGTGGCGACTGGCACGGGTGCTGAGGGTGCAGAGCTGGCCCTGGCCGATGCCTTGACCTCGGCCTCAGCGGCCGGCAGCCAGGAGGTGCCGGTGCTGCTGACGCAGGCGGACAACCTGCCGAACGTGACCGAGGCGGCCCTGGCCGACCTCGCACCAGAGCAGATTGTCCTGGTCGGTGGACCGATCGCGGTCTCTGCGGAGGTCGAGGCGGCGCTGGGCGAGATCGCGCCCACGACGCGGGTCTTTGGTGACAACCGTTATGAGACGGCTGTCGCGCTGAGCGCGGACTACCCGGTGGACAGCGACCGGCTCTATGTGGCATCGGGGACCAACTTCCCCGACGCACTGGTCGGTGCTGCGCTGACGGCGTCGCAGGATGCGCCGTTGCTGATCACCCGCTCGGACAAGCTGCCGCACGCGGTGGCCGCAGAGGCCGAGCGGCTCAGCCCGCAGGGCATCACCCTGTTTGGTGGTCCCATCGCGATCAACACCAACGTCGAGGAGGCCCTCCAGGCGATCCTGGACCTGACCTCGATCGACTAGTTCGTTGAGGGCAAGGGCCCGTGTCGAAGCCGCCACCGCGGCTCCGGCACGGGCCCTCGTCATGTGGTCACGACCAGGCCTTTGGTGGTGCGGTGGTCACGAGGTGGTCCCCGAGGCACTACACTGGTGGACAGCACCCCCGATCCGTCTTGCCGCGGGGCTGCCTGCAGTGCACGCGAGCCCCCGTGTTGGCGATTTCAATGCCGCTGCGCCCTGATGAATCGACTGCAACGATGCAGTGACTGGCGCGCGATGGGTGAGACACCAACTGTGAAGACTCGGAGTCTCCCTGTGTCCCAAGATTTTGCGCGCCTCGGCGTGCCCGCCCCGCTGTGCGACCACCTCGCGAAGCAGGGCATCACCACCCCCACCCCGATCCAGGCCGCGACGCTGCCTGACAGCCTCGCCGGCCGCGATGTGCTCGGCCGTGGCCGCACCGGCTCGGGCAAGAGCTATGCCTTCCTCCTGCCGATGGTCACCCGCCTGATGGGCTCGGGTCGTCGCCGCACCCCCAAGCGCCCCCGCGCCCTGATCCTCGCGCCGACCCGTGAGCTCGTCGGTCAGCTTGAGACCGCCCTGGCGCCGCTGGCCCAGATTGCCGGGCTGAAGACCATGACGATCTTCGGCGGCGTCGGCCAGAACCCGCAGGTCCGTGCCCTGGCCGCCGGTGTCGACGTGGTCGTCGCCTGCCCGGGACGCCTCGAGGACCTGATGGGCCAGGGCCACATCACCCTGGACAACATCGAGATCACCATCCTCGACGAGGCCGACCACATGGCCGACCTGGGCTTCCTGCCCGGGGTCAAGCGCATCATGGACAAGACGCCCCGTGACGGTCAGCGCATGCTGTTCTCCGCCACCCTGGACGCCGGCGTCAACGTCATCGTCAAGCGCTTCCTGCACAACCCCGTCACCCACGAGGCTGACTCGGAGCAGTCGCCGGTCGACGCGATGAGCCACCACGTGCTGCACGTCAGCAACGAGGGTCACCTGAAGGTGCTGCTCGACCTCACGGCGGCCCCGGGCCGCACGGTCGTCTTCACCCGCACCAAGCACCGCGCCAAGAAGCTGGCCCGCCAGCTCAACTCCTCCGGTGTCCCCGCCGTCGAGCTGCACGGCAACCTGAGCCAGAACGCCCGCACCCGCACGATGGACGCCTTCCACAGCGGTGCCGCGCAGACCCTCGTGGCCACCGACATCGCGGCCCGCGGCATCCACGTCGACGACGTTGCACTCGTCATCCACGCCGACCCGCCCGTCGAGCACAAGGCCTATCTGCACCGCTCGGGTCGCACGGCGCGCGCCGGCAACTCGGGCACGGTCATCACGCTGATGACCGACGACCAGGTCCGCGACGTGCGTGACCTGACGCGCAAGGCCGGCATCAAGCCGACCACCACCCGGGTCGACCAGTCGCACCCGTTGCTGGCAGACCTGGCTCCGGGCGAGCGGGTGTATGCCGGGGCGTTCGTTCCGCCGGTCCCCGCCGGTGGGCAGCAGAACGGCCAGCGCAACGGCGGGGGTCAGGGCGGCGGTCGTGGTCAGGGCGGCGGCGGCCAGCGCGGTCGCGGTCAGGGTGGCGGTGGCCAGCGCGGCCGTGGTCAGGGTGGCGGAGGACGCTCGCAGGGCGGCAGTGGTCGCTCTGGTGGGCGGTCCGGTGGACCGTCCGGCGGTGCTCGCTCCGGCTCCGGTCGCTCCGGCGGCAGCCAGCGCTCCGGCTCGGCCGTGCGCTATTCCAGCAGCTCCGGTGGCAGCGCTGCGGCGTTCTCCGCCGGCTCGCGCGGCGGCGGCCGCAGCCGCTGACCTTCTCCCGCAACACATCTCGCCCGACCCAGAACCTGAGGTGACGGCTACGAGGCCCCTGACCTGCCGGCATACGGCGTGGTTGGGGGTCTTGTTTGTTCATGTTGCGTCAACTGTGGGGGTAGCGCAATGTCACTGACTGCGACTAGGTTCGCCGGAGGCGCGCGACCGCGGAGCGGCAGCAGCGCCTGCCCGTGAGCGCCGTCCTGGCGTCCATCTAGAAGGAGCGAATTGATGACCCTTTCCCACCGCCGGTGGCGACGCGGCCCACTCGCCGCGATCGCAGCCGCGTCGTTGGTGGCCAGTGGCGCTGCCATGAGCACCACGGCCGCCCAGGCCGACCCCGAGGACGGCACGCAGTCCGACAGCCCCGTGGCAGCCCCTGCTGCCGATGAGGCCGAGCGCATCAGCGGCGACGACCGCTATGCCACCGCCGCCGCGGTCGCAGCCGAATACCCTGACGGCGCGGACGTGGTCTACGTCGCGTCCGGCGAGAACTACGCCGACGCGCTGAGCGCACGTGACGAAGCCGGCGCCGAGGCCGGCCCCGCCCCGTCGGGTGACAACCTGTGGAACGAGGGTCAGGACGGTGGCAACGCCGCGCCGGTCCTGCTCACCAAGGTGGACCACGTCCCCGCCGCGACCAAGGCCGCGCTGGAGGACCTCGCACCGTCCCAGATCATCGTGGTCGGCGGTGCCGACGTCGTCAGCGAAGCCACTTATGAGGAGCTGGGCGCCACCGAGCGCCTCGACGGTGACAACCGCTACGAGACCGCCGCCGCCATCGCGGAGCGCTGGCCGGAGGGCACCCCGACCGTCTTCCTGGCCTCGGGTGAGAACTATCCGGACGCCCTGTCCGGTGGTGCTGTCGCGACCCGCGCCAACGCGCCGATCCTGCTGACCAGGTCAGACCACCTCCCGGCTGCCACCAAGGCCGCGCTGGAGGCTCTCAAGCCGTCCTCGGTCGTCATCCTGGGTCAGCAGATTGCGGTCGACGGCGACGTCGAGGCAGCTGTCGCCGAGGTCGTGGAGGACACTCGCCGCGTCGGTGGCGCGAACCGCTACGAGACCGCCCGACTGCTCGCCGAGCGCTATGAGAAGGACGTCGACCGGGCCTTCCTGGCCACCGGCACCGAGTTCCCGGACGCCCTCACCGGCTCCAGCCTGGCTGGCTTCGAGGGGGCACCCCTGGTGCTCTCCCGCGCTGGCTCGCTGCCGCAGGCTTCGGCTGCTGCGCTGAACACGGTGTCCCCGCAGGGTGTCGCCCTGCTGGGTGGCCCGCAGGCCGTCAGCCCCGCCGCTGAGAACCAGATCAACAAGAGCCTCCCGGCCTGGGCCAACACGCTCAACGTGCAGATGCTGTCGTTCAACGACTACCACGGTCACCTTGAGGCTGAGGAGGACCAGACCCTGTCCGAGGAGCACGACCCCGACCAGCACGTCGTTGGCGGTGTCGAGTTCCTCTCGGCCAAGCTCAACGAGTTGCGCGTGGGCTCTGCCGACGACCAGTCCCTGACGGTTGCCGCCGGTGACCTGATCGGCGGTTCGACCTTCCTGTCCGGTCTGTTCCACGATGAGCCTGCGGTCGAGAGCCTCAACGTGCTCGACCTGGATGTCTCATCGGTCGGCAACCACGAGTTCGACGAGGGCGTCACCGAGCTGCAGCGCATCGTCAACGGTGGCTGCCACGACGACGGCTGCTACGACGTGGAGTACCTAGACGGCGGCGAGAACAATGAATTCGCCGGCACCGACTACGACTACCTCGCCGCCAACGTGGTCAACAAGTCCGACGGTGAGAACGTCGAGCACCTGCCCGGCACCACGATCCGCGAGATTGACGGTGTCCAGGTCGGCTTCATCGGCATGACGCTGGAGGCGACCCCGTCCCTGGTCAGCCCGGGTGGCATCCAGGATGTCAACTTCCTCGACGAGGTCGAGACGGCCAACGCCGAGGCCGCCGCCCTGCAGGCGGAAGGCGTAGAGTCAATCGTCGTGCTGCTGCACGAGGGCGGCGAGAACACCGGCAACTACAACGAGTGTGTCGGCGTCTCCAACCCGATCATGGAGATCAACAAGGGTCTGGACGCCTCGATCGACGCCGTGGTCACGGGTCACACCCACCAGCCCTACGTGTGCACGGTGGCGGACCCCGACGGCGCGCCCCGCCTGTTGACCTCCGCCGCGCAGTATGGCGGCGTGGTCACTGCGTCCAACCTGCCGATCGACCGCACCACTGGTGACGTGATCCGCGAGGGTCTGGCAGCGGCCAACCACCTGGTTGTCCGCGAGGACCTCGTGCCCGACGCGGCCGAGACCGCCATCCTGGACAAGTGGGCCGAGCTGGCCGACGACCAGGCCGGGCAGCACGTTGGCTCTGTGTCGGAGCCCATCACGGGTGACTCCAACACCGACCGCGACAAGGTGACGCCGATGGCCAACCTGATCGCCGACTCCATCCTGGCCGGCACTTCTGCCGAGGCGGACGGTGGCGCCGAGATCGCCTTCATGAACGTCGGTGGCGTCCGCTCCGAGTTCCTGATGGCCCCGAAGTATGACGAGGCCGAGGGTGAGATCACCTACGCTGAGGCCTACGACGTCGCGCCGTTCGGCAACCTGCTGGTCAGCATCGACATGACCGGCGCCCAGATCGACGCGGTCCTGGAGCAGCAGACCCAGCCGGAGGGCAGCAGCCGTCCGATCCTGGCACTCGGTGTCTCCGAAGGCTTCAGCTACACCTGGGACGGCGATGCGCCGGCCGGCGAGCAGGCAAGCAATCTGACGCTCAACGGCGTCCCGCTGGAGATGGACCCAGAGTCGGACGTCACCTACCGCGTTGCGACGCTGTCCTTCCTGCAGGAGGGTGGCGACAACTTCACGGCCTTCACCGACGGCACCAACCTGCAGGGTGGCCCGGAGGACCTGGCCAACCTGGTGGACTACCTCGGCGACAACGAGGGCCTGACCGCCCCCGAGTGCCGCGTCGAGGGTCTGTGCTGGGAAGGGGCCTATCCCCCGGCAGAGTGACCAGACAGCGAGAGATCTGACTCCGGTCAGGTCACGCTGACGCACAACGGTTGGGGCCGCACCACCTGGTGGTGCGGCCCCACCTGCGTCCCCCGAAAAAAGATAGAGGTTTCGTACGGCCTGCCCGTCTTTTGATAGAGGTCTCGCACGGACAGTGGCTGGGCAACCGTCAGGCCTCCACTGCCGACGGTCACGCCTCTCATCCACCCGTCTCCCAGGTGCGCCGAAACGCATCAGGCTCGGCCCGCGCGTCTTCGTCCGCGGATACAGCTCGTGACCTACCTCGCGCTCAGGTAGTGGTCGAGGAGGCGTGGCCCTCGGACAGAGGCCTCCGCGGGGGACAGCTCGGCCAATTGCAGAGCGAGCCCGTCGATCACGGCCTGCAGGATCGCGACACCGGGATCGTCGGCCAGGTCGACCACGGGAAGTGGATCATCCCCCGCGAGACCGGCGGCCCGACGGGCGTCGCAGAGACGCTGGTAGAGCTCGCGCAGCCGCTCGGCGAAGGACTCCTTGAGCGCAGCCAACTGGGGATCGGTGTGGGCGTGTGTCGTGAAGGCGAGCCACACCCTGAACTCGCGCTGGCGATCCTCGCTGAGGGGGAGCATTTCCAACAGGATCGCCCGCGTCCAGTCCGCGACCTCGCCCGTCCGGGGTGTCTCCACCAGTCGTTGCGTGAAGCGGTCGGCCAGGAGTTCCATCGCGAAGTGCAGCATCCGCGCGTGTGTCGAGAAGTGGTATTGCACCGTTCCGCCCGTCACGCCCGCCTCGCTCGCGACTGCCCGCACGCTGGCCCCCGCCACCCCGTCACGCTCCACCGTGCGCCACACGGCCTCGGCAATGCGCGTCCGTCCGTCTCTTGCCTGATTCACGGCAATACCATACGCTCGTACGATGACCATACAATCGTATGGGGCAGTTGATCCGCCGCTCGCCCCGGACTCCCAGACCACTCGCATCGACGACGACACCACCCACCAGCGACCCTGGTTGCTCTGGGCTCTGGTGGTCGGCGGCCTCGCACTCCACAACGTCGAGGAGGGTCTGTTCGGTCTGACCCGCTGGATGGCCGGCCACCCGTGGCTGCCAGGCCGGGTGCTGCACGGTGACGGGGCTCAGTTCGCGATCGCCCTCGTCCTGGTGACGACGGTGGTGCTCCTCGTCGCTGTTGTCGCCGTGACGACCCGCGCACGGTGGGGCGTCGGGGCGCTTGCCAGCATCGCCTACGCGTTCCTGATCAACGGCGGCAGCCACGTTGTGCTGAGCGTGACCTCCTGGAGCCTGATGCCAGGGACCGTCAGCGGCGCCCTGGTGCTGGTGCCCATCGGCCTGCTGACCCTGCGCTCGCTGCCCTCTGTGCCGTGGTCGAGGGCGTCGGTGGTGGCGACGGTGGGGGCTGCACTGGGTCTGGTCGTGGGCTCACTGGTGCTGGCTGCAGCCCTCGCCCCGGTCCTCGGTGTGCGCTGACGATCCGGACCTCAGGCCTCGAAACGCACCAGGCTCGGCCCACGTTTCGTCTGCAGGTCACGCGCCACGGCCTCGGCGTCACGCAGTGTGCGCAGCACGTTGGCACCGGCCAGCTTGACGAGGTCCTCATCGGACCAGCCGCGGTCCGCGAGGGCGGCCAGCAGCCGCGGATAGCCCGAGACGTCCTCCAACCCGACCGGGAGGTTCGCCACGCCGTCGTAGTCACCACCCAGTCCGATGTGATCGACACCGGCCACCTCACGCAGATACTCCACGTGGGTGACCACCTGCTCCAGGGTGGCCTGCGGTTGGGGGTGCGCCTCGGCATACCGCTCCACCCAGGGCTCAAAGGCGACCAGGTCGGTGGAGGCGACGCCCTCCTGCGCGGCCGCGGCGGCGGCCTCGACCTTCCAGTCCCACACCTGCCGGGAGACGAACTGCGGAGCGAAGACCGCCATGCAGGTGCCGCCGTTGGCCGCGAGGGTCTCGAGCACGTCGTCGGGGACGTTGCGCGGCGTCGGGCAAATCGCGCGGGCTGAGCTGTGCGAGAAGATGACTGGCGCCTCCGTCACGGCGAGGGCGTCGCGCATCGTGTCGGCCGAGACGTGCGAGAGGTCGACCAGCATGCCGATGCGGTTCATCTCGCGCACGACCTCGCGGCCGAAGTCGGACAGGCCCCCGAGCACCGCGTCATCGGTGGCGGAGTCGGCCCACGGCACGTTGTCGTTGTGCGTGAGCGTCATGTAGCGCACACCGAGCTGGTGAAGCATGCGCAGGGCACCGAGCGAGCAGCCGATCGAGTGCCCGCCCTCGGCGCCCATCAGCGAGGCGATCCGACCGGAGGCGAAGACCGCGTCGACCTCGTCGGCCGTGGTGGCCAGGCCGAGCCGGTCGGCATAGCGCTCGACCATCGCATAGACCGCGTCGATCTGCTCCAGGGTCTGGATCACGGCCTGGTCCGGCGGCAGGTTCGAGGGCACGAAGACCGACCAGAACTGCGCGCCGAGACCGCCCTGTGCCAGGCGCGGCAGGTCCGTGTGGTTGGGCGTGCTGCCGGCGATGTCGAGCTTGTCCCAGTCATAGTCAACCAGCGCTCGAGCCCGCCACGGCAGATCGTTGTGCCCGTCGACGAGCGGGTGGTGGCGCAGCAGGTCCCGGACATGTTCCACAGAGTTCACCCGATGAGTCTTATCACTGTCGGCGGTCAGTCCTAGTGTTCAGACACCGAGCCGCGGCGAGTCCCGTCGTGACCCAGCCACCGGGTGCGCACCCCAGCGTGCCCTCACGAAGGAGTGAGCATGGCAATCCACCAGGAGACCTGGCCCGCAGGCACGCCCGTCTGGGTCGATCTGTCCGTCACTGACCCGGACGCCTCCCGTGCGTTCTATGCCGACGTGCTCGGCTGGGAGTTCACGCCGTCGGGCGAGCAGTTCGGCGGCTATTTCATGGCGCTGGTCGATGGTGAGCCCGCCGCCGGCCTGGCCCCGCCGATGGAGGGCATGGAGGAGGACACCCACGCCTGGACCACCTACCTCGGCACCGAGGACATCGAGGCGGTCACGCAGGGCGTCACCGATGCCGGCGGCACCGTCGTCATGCCCCCGATGCCGCTGGAGTCCCTCGGGTCGATGGCGATCTACACCGACTCCACGGGCGCCGTCTTCGGCGGGTGGCAATACGGCGAGCACACCGGCTTCAACGTCTATGACTCCCCGGGCTCGGTCTCCTGGTGCGAGGCCATGCTCGGCGACTTCGAGGCTGGCCAGGAGTTCTATGCGCAGGTCTTTGGCTTCACCTACGAGGACATGTCGTCCGAGGGCATGAAGTATGCGATGTTCAGCGTCCCCGGCGGGGAGCGGCCCGCCGGTGGCGTGGGGATGGTCGAGGGTGAGCAGCCCTACTGGTCGGTGACCTTCAACGTGCCCGACACGGATGCCGCGATCGAGCGCGCCACGGCCCGCGGGTCCCAGGTCCTCATGGAGCCCTATGCCTTCGAGTTCGGCCGGGTCGCGGTCATCACCGGTCCTGACGGTGAGCGGTTCGGTGTCATCGAGCCTCCGGCGGAGCCGGCCGTCTCGGCCGGGTGACGGGGCCGGGTCGAGCGGCAGGTGTCGGTCCACGGGTGGATGCTGGACGTATGCAGCTCGCCCGGGTGATCGAGACATCGGCAGCAGTCGCGGGGACCAGTTCCCGGACGGCCAAGGTGGCGGCCCTCGCCGCGACGCTGCGGGTGGCTGCCCCGGAGGAGGTCGGTGTCGTCACCGACTACCTGGCCGGGCGGCTGCCGCAGCGCACCGTCGGCGTCGGGTGGCGCGGACTGCAGGCACTTCCGGAGCCAGCCCTCGAGTCGACCCTGTCGGTCCAGGAGGTTGACGAGGCACTGAGCAATCTGCAGGCGATGGCCGGTGCCGGTTCGAGCGCTGCCCGAGGCGCGGCCGTGGTTGAGCTGTTCGGGCGGGCCACCGAGTCCGAGCAGCGCTGGCTCGTCGGGTTGATCACGGGTGAGCTGCGGCAGGGGGCCGGCGACGGGGTCATGCTCAAGGCGATCGCCGAGGCGGCTGGGGTGCCTGAGGGCGTCGTGCGCCGCGCGGTGATGCTGGCTGGCTTCGCTGGTCCGGTTGCCGCTGCTGCCCTCGGTGCCGCCTCTGGTGCTGATGCGGGGACTGGTGGCGGTGGCGGCGAGACCGCCGTGGCGGCACTCGAGGCCATCGAGCTCGAGGTCGGGCGACCTCTGCGTCCCATGCTCGCGGGATCTGCGCCGGCCGTGGCTGAGGTCGTTGATGGTGCGACTGAGGTGGCCGTGGACACCAAGGTCGACGGCATCCGGCTGCAGGCACACCTGCGCGATGGCAGCGCGCGCCTGTTCACCCGCACGCTCGAAGACGTGACGGACCGGATGCCCGAGGTCGTGGAGGTGCTTGCCGCCCTGCCCGCGCGGCAGGCAGTCCTGGACGGTGAGGTCATCGCCCTCGCGGACGACGGCCGACCAGAGCCCTTCCAGATCACCGGAGCGCGCACCGCGAGCACCGCCGATCCCGGTGCGCTCCGCGTGAAGGTGCCGCTGACCACCTTCCTGTTTGACCTGCTGCACCTCGATGGACGCGATCTGGTTGATGAGCCGGCCAGCGAGCGGTGGTCTGCGCTCGCGGCGCTCGCCCCCGACCTGCTCGTGCCCCGGATCGTGACCGACAACGCCGAGACGGCCCAGGAGTTCTTTGCCGAGCGCGTCGCGGCTGGGCACGAGGGGGTGGTGATCAAGAGCCTGGACGCGCCCTACGCCGCAGGTCGACGCGGAGCGGGGTGGGTCAAGGTCAAGCCGCGGCACACCCTCGACCTGGTGGTTCTGGCCGTCGAGTGGGGCAGCGGTCGCCGGCGCGGCTGGCTGTCCAACATCCACCTGGGTGCGCGGCATGCGGCGACGGGAGAGCTGGTCATGCTCGGCAAGACCTTCAAGGGGATGACCGACGAGATGCTCGCCTGGCAGACGCAGCGGTTCCTGGAGCTGGAGACCCACCGCGAGGGCCACGTGGTCCACGTGCGCCCCGAGCAGGTCGTCGAGATCGCCTATGACGGCGTGCAGCGCTCGACTCGCTATCCCGGCGGTGTGGCCCTGCGGTTTGCCCGCGTGCTGCGCTATCGCGACGACAAGCCGGTCAGCGAGATCGACACCGTCCCGCGCCTCACCTGAGCGCCGATCCGCTCGTCTTGGAGCACTTCCCGGTTCTGGGAGCCTGGCATAGCAGGCTGTCAGAACCGGGAAGTGCTGTCAGACGTGAAACAACCCACCGGCCGGAAGTCCGAGCCTCAGGGCGCGGGGACCTCCAGCACGATCCAGAGCTCGCCCATGGCGCAGGCGTCAGCGGGAGTCACTCGTGGCGCAGGCGGCGGGTGATCTGCTCGGTGTCGCTGTAGTCGTCGTCCTCGTAGCCCGCCGCATCATGGCCCGCTTCGGCATGTACTGGTGCGCCATGGCCTGATGGTTCATGGCCCGGCTCGTCGAAGCCGCCCTCGCTATAACCAGTCGGGTCGTCATCGCCATAGGCGACCCCACCCTCCTGACGGGTGCGGTTGCCACCGAGGGCCAGGAAGGCACCAAGCGCGATGAGGGCCAGTCCGACCAGGATGCCGACCCAGGTGAGCGGGCCGTTGATGAAGCCCAGCAGGGCACCCTTGGAGCCGTACTCGTCGGCATTGGCCTTGATGGTCTCGTCGGTGTAGCCGATCGTGCCCACTGTGATCGGCACCGTCGGCAGGCTGGAGTCGCGCGGGGCGAAGTGGACGTTCTGCTCCTCCAGGCCCCGGATGATCACGCCGGAGTTGGGCTCGACCCACAGGGTGCGGGTGTTCTGATAGATCCGGCCCGCGTCGACCGGCTGGTCAGTGCCGAACAACTCCCCGGGCAGGCCGGTGTTCTCGGAGACCTCCTCCGGCCCGAGCTCCATCACGAACTTGTAGGTCGTGACGCCCTCGACGCTTTCCTCGCCGGAGAACTCAGCGGTGACCGCGTGGCCGAGTGCACCGTCCCAGTAGGGGTAGTCCTCCTGCTGGGTGTCGAACGGGAACTTGAAGAACAGGCCGTCGTGCTGGATCGCCTCGCGCGTGGCGTCATCATCGGGAGCCGCGGCGTCGCCGACCGCGATGTAGTCGCCGCAGCAGTTGGTCGCCAGAGCGGTCGTCCGGTCGAACGAGACACCCTCATCGGAGTAGGTGAGCAGCGGCCCGTCCTCGACAGCGGACTCGACCGCCGTCTGCCAGAAGGCGTTGTTGCCCTCGGCCAGACCGGGGATGCCGGCGACGGTGCGGGTCGAGATGAGGGTGACACCCTCGAGCTTGTTGATCCCCTCGCCAGAGACCTGCAGGGCGCTCATGTTCTCGCCGCGCGAGACGGAGACGCTGTTCTGGTCGAGCTCGACCTTGGAGACCGCCTCGTAGATGACGGGTTTGGCCAGGATGCCGATGAGCAGCGCAAAGGCGCCGACGATCAGGCTGAGAATGCCGAGGACACGGCGCATCGTGGGCTCCTTTGCCGACAGGACTGAGCGGGAGCCTACCAGCGGGTAACGATTCTCTCGTAGAGTCAGCGCCGAGATGACCACAGATGCTCCTCGGGTGGCGGCCGACGCCGAGGATCCCATCGGCCTGAGCGTGCCGCGGGACGGCTCCTCGCTGCGCCGACGGTTCGCACCCCTGGACGGGCTGCGGGCCGTTGGCGCCCTCATGGTCGTGGTCACCCACGTCTCCGCGCACACCGCCACGAGTTTCACCGAGCCGTTCGGCGGGATCCTGTCCCGGTTCGACGCCGGCGTCGCCCTGTTCTTCGTGATCTCCGGGTTCCTGCTCTACCGGCCGTATGTCGCGGCTCGCCTGACGGGAGGCGCGTCACCGCGCACCGGTGGTTACCTCTGGAGGCGCGCGCTGCGCATCCTGCCGGTCCTGTGGATTGCTGTCGCTGGGGTCTGGGTCCTCTTCGACCACGGCACGCCGGCAGGTCAATACCTCCGACACCTGCTGCTGGTTCAGATCTACTGGCCGGAGAATTGGGTGTTGGGACTCACGCAGATGTGGAGCCTGGCCGTGGAGGGCGCGTTCTATGTCGCGCTCCCGCTGCTCGCGTGGCTGCTTGTGCGCACAGCCCGCGACCCGCTGCTGTTCGTGCGACGCAGCCTGCTCGTCCTCGGGGTGCTGGTGGTGGCCAGCCCCCTCTGGATCTATGCCGTGACCGAGCTGGAGCACCCCACGGCACCTCAGTGGCTGCCTGCCTATCTCGGCTGGTTCGCCATCGGCATGGCTCTGGTGACCTGGCAGCAGGCCCGGTGCCTCGGCATACTGCCCGTCTCCCGGGTCGATCTGCTGGCCAGACACCCGGGCACCCTCTGGCTCACGTCCCTGGTGGTGCTGGTCATCGCCGCGACGCCCATTGCGGGCTCCCGCGGTCTGGATGCAGCAGTGCCGGGGGAAGCAGCCTTCAAGAACCTGGCCTACGCGATTTTTGCACTGCTGCTGGTGCTCCCCTGCATCGCGGCCCTGCGCAACGGTGACGATCCGCGGGCAGCTCGAGCCCTCGGTGGACCGCTGGGGAGGTGGCTCGGCGACATCTCCTACGGGATCTTCGCCTACCACCTGTTGATCCTCGAACTCGTCGGGCCCCTGGTCGGGCACGAGAACTTCACCGGTGGGTTCTGGCGACTGCTGCTGCCGACCTTGGCGGTAACGATCCCGGTGGCCTGGCTCAGTCATCGCTTCATCGAGCGACCGATCATGCGCTGGGGTCAGCGGGTCTACTCCCGCCGCTGAGCACAGCACGCCCTAGCGCGAGTGCGCCGGGGCGTGCGGTGTTGGGTGAACTCAGGCCGCTATCACCAGCAGGTGACGTAGTCGAGGTTGGCCTTGCGGATGCCCATATCGACCATGACCTTGTGCTTGTTGTGGTTGTAGAGCGTTCCGTGCATCACCGTGGCTCTGGTGATGGAACCGTCTGCCTGGCGCATGATGACATTGCGCTGGCTCGGGTGGTGGGTGTTGACGTAGTAGCCCTTGTAGGCATACCCGTCCTTCTTGTAGCTGCCGTCGAGCGGGCTCCGTTGATAGGGGCCAGACTTCTTTTCCACCTTGTACTGCCAGGTCGAGCAACCGGCGGCTTCGGCGCCGTCGGGAGCACCCGGGGCGCCGGGAACGCCCGTGACGGCAACAGCGGTGAGTGCGAGTGCGGCGGTGGTTGATGCGAGCAACTTCTTCATGATGTTCTCCTCTCGGTCACCAGCAGGTGACGTAGTCCAGGTTTTCCTTACGGATCCCCATGTTTGCCGTGACTCGCTGCTTGTGGTCGTTGTAGAGCTGACCGGTCATCAGGTGACCGGCCTTGAGGCGGCCGCCCGGCAGTTTGATGGCCACGCGCTGCTCGTGTGGGTAGACCGAGTTCACGTAGTAACCCCGCCAGGCGTAGCCGTCCTTGCTGAAGGTGTTGTCGCCTGGGTCGTACTGGTAGTTCCCTGTCTTCCAGGTCACCTTGTATTGCCAGGTCGAGCAACCGGCGGCTTCGGTGCTCTCGGGGGCACCCGGGGCGCCGGGAACGCCCGTGACGGCAACAGCGGTGAGTGCGAGTGCGGCGGTGGTCGATGCGAGCAACTTCTTCATGGTTCCCTCAACTCCTTGATCGTTGTTCTGTGCATCAGGCACAGGGGAGCGACGAGTCCGACCAGTCACGGCGTTGCACGGTTGGCAGAGTTCTTGCGCACTTCTGACCGAGGCAGGGGCAGTTGGCCAGGTTGCGCCCAGGGTTGGGTGGAGTCTCAGGGTGCGAGTCGAGTCACGGTCGGTCCGTCCGGGCGGCACCGACGAGCGTCAGCAGGATGGTGAGCAGCACGATGACCTGTGGCGCCACGTCGGCCACGGTCCCACCCTGGGGGTTGGGGCCGAGCCAGGCGAGCAGCCCCGCCCCGAGCAGGCCGACCACCAGCGCAACCGTGGTGGCGGTGCGGCGCCCGGCGAAGCGCATCACCAGGCCGGCCACGAGGGCCAGCGCGAGGCCCCACAGGCCGGCGAACAGCACGGCGAACAGCGCGACCAGTCCGAGACGCTCGAGGCTGTTCGGGGACGCTGCGACAAGCGGGCGCACCGGCTGACCAGGGCGCCACCAGAGTCCGCCGGCGACCAGGGCGCCCAGGGCCAGGAACCCGACGCCGAGCCCCAAGCGATATGGGTCATTCGGACCGAAATGCCCCTCCAGTGTTCCGGCTGCCCCGGCGGGGACGACCCAGCCCTGCTGCCAGCCGTCCACGACCAGGGGCTCCAGCGCGGTGCGCTGGCCATCAGCGGACACCAGGTCTGCGGACCAGCCCGCGCCAGCGTTCTGGGCGATCACGACCAGGGAGTCCTCGGGCCGCTGCGGCAGCGCCACCTCCAGGCTCGCTGGCGAGGGGCGGGTCAGCGCCAGGGACGTCGCCCCGGCGGTGTCAGGGGGCCAGGCGCTCGCGGGGTCCCTGGCGTCCGCGGTGTCCTCCGGGGTCCCGGCGCTCGCGGGGCTGGAGGAACTCGGAGACACGGGTGGCTGAGTCATCTCTCGACTCACCCACCCGTGTCGCAGGTCCGTGCCGACGCGTGCGAGCGTGAGGTCGACCGGGACCCACCGGTCGGTCGCGCTCGCGACGACCTGGTTCGTGCCCGCCGACAGCTCGACCGTCTCGGTGTCCCCGCACGGCACCCAGCCCAGTCGTGAGCGCTCCAGCACCTCGCGGACCGTGCCGGTGACCCGGGTCTGCACGCTCTCGCCGTCGACCGAGACCTCCGGGCCGGACCCGCACGACAGGTCGAGCAGGCGGTCGGGGTCGGGCACCGAGAGATCCTCGGCACCGAGCAGAGTGATCTCACTGACGCCGACCGGCAGGGGACGCAGCGATCCGGGCAACAGCGGGTCGGCGGTCGTGACAGTGAACGAGGCGCCGAAAGTGACCTCCACTGAGCTGACAGTGGTCTCGTCCCAGGTGACCGTGCCCTCCTCGCCGATCGTCAGGTCCATCGGCTCGCCGCCGTCCAGGCTGACCAGCAGCTCGTGCGGGCGACTGGCCGGCAGGAAATAGTCACTGGACAGAGCCAGCCCGGACAGCTCGCGCTCCTCCGGCAACTCCAGGGTCAGAGTGGGAGAGCTGTCCACTGTGCCAGCGACCCAGCCGGTCCCCTCGTCGCCGTCCACGACGGTGTCCGGCCGGCCGTAGGGCGCCAGGACACCACGGGAGGAGGCGGTGACCTCGACCTGCCCGGGCTCGCGGAGCAGCTCCTCGAGCTCGTCCCCGTCGAGGGGCAGGACCTGTCCAGACACGGCATACGCAGCGGCCGTGTCGAGCTCGATGGTGCGGTGCAGACCTGCGGGCTCCTCCAGTGCGGCCGACTGCAGACCCGCACAGAAGGGCCGCTGACCGAGCATCAGGCAGGCCGAGCGTCCGAGCTGTTGCGCGCGCAGTGACACCACGTCGACCGGGCCCGGCGTGGAGCGCACCTGCAGGCTGGGGGAGACGGGGGTGACGTCGGGCAGGTCCACCTCGGCAAGCGAGACTCCAGCGGTCGGGCCGCCCGTCGCCGCCTCGACAACGATCCGGAGGCGCGTCGTCGGCCCCTCGGGCACAGCCAACTGTTGGGTGCGGCTGCCGGGGCGCACCGCGGTCGTCTCGGAGCCGGCGTCGGTCACCACCTGCCACGATTGGACGGTGGCAGAGAAGTCCGGCGAGCCCACCTGGACCCGCAGGCTCGTCTCGAGATCCAACGGCTCGGTGAACTCCGCCTGCCACCACTGGCCGACCGGCGAGCCGAGCCCGCCGCTCACCCAGGCCGTCGACGCCATCCCGTCCAGGGCTCGCCAGGGGTCGTGGCCAGCGGCGGTGCGACGCAGCGAGCCCGTGTCCGAGAGAGACGACGATGACGTGACGGACGCGATCGGCGCGGCCCAGGTCAGGACCGCGGGGTCGCCGAGGCCTGGGAGCAGATAGTCGTTGACGGCGCGCGGCGGCATCTCCTGGTCGGCGGTCATCATGCCGGACAGATTCTCCGCGGCCTGGCCGAAGTCCACGGCCCGGCGTCGGTAGCCGTCACTGACTGCCGTGCCCCCGAGCTCCGCCCCGGCCAGGACCTCCTCCAGGTCACCTCCCAGCGCGCTCGCCGCGTCCTCCAACAGGTATGCCGAGGCGAACCCGGTCAGCCCCGGCACGTCCTCGGGGCCTCCCGTGAGGCGCATCGTGTCCGAGAGTGGCGCGAGCCGGGCGACCGTCGGGTCCGGCACGGCATAGATCTGCACCGAGGGGGTCGGCGCGATGGTCCGCTGCCGCACGGTGTGGCTGTCGGTCTCACCCACTGGCCCCACTGCCGGACCGAACTCGGCGACCCGCTCCAGGTCCGAGGCCACCAGAGCCTGGTGCGGCGCGATCGGCGGGGTCTCCTGCGCGGACAGTGCGAGGTCATTGCGGACCACCACCCAGCCGATGCCACCACGGGCCAGGGCCTGCGCCAGGTCCGGGCCGCCGTCGCCGGAGCCGAGGCGGCGCTGGATCTCATCCAGCCAGCGGGTGGACCCTGCCCCACCCAGCGGCACCGCGTCGCGCACCGCGAACGGCCGCTCCAGCAACGCCTGGAGCGGCTCGTCCCGCGTTGCCCCCCAGCCGAACTCGGCGAACGAGGCAGCAGGGACCACGAGCACGGTCCCCTCGCCTGGCTGTGCGTCCAGCCAGTCAGCTGCCTCCACCCAGTGCGGCGCAATCTGCTCATAACCGCCGGGACGCGGCAGGGTCGAGGCGACGGCCGGAGCGCCGACCGCGACGACCACGCACGCGGCAGCAAAGGGCACCACCACTCGGTGCGCCTCGACCCGCCGCGCCCAACGGGCCGTCTGGGTCAGCGCGCTCGCCAGCAGCAGCACGAGCGGTAGCCGGACGACCAGCTCAAACTTGTGGGTGTTGCGCAGCGCGGCCAGCGGCCCGTCCAGCAGGTGCTGCACGGGCTCGGCGAGCACACCTGCAAGGGCTCCCGTGTGTCCGGCGCTCACGAGCAGCAGGCCCGTGCCGACCCCCACGGCCAGGAACAGCCGGTGCGGGGTCCGAGCCCGGGTCAGCATGACCAGACCGACGATCGCGATGATCAGGGAGCCTGCGATGAGCAGCCAGCTGTCGACATACTGCCTCCCAGCCGGCCAACTGGGGCCGGAGCTGGTGACCAGATAGGACAGCCAGTGCGTGGTGCCGCGCAGGGCCTCACTCGGCCCGGCGACCAGGGTGGTGCTGGCCGCTGACTCGATCCAGTCCAGGAACGGTGGGCTGTGCGAGCCCATCACCAGCAGGGGGACCAGCCACCAGGCCATCGCGACGGTGACGGCGGCCAGCCATCCGAGCAGGGCCAGCGCTGTCTCCCGGGTCCAGCGCCGGGTCAGGAACCACAGGGTCGGCAGCACCAGCACCGCCCCGGTGGCCACCGCATTGATGCCGCCGACCAGCGCGACCGCGACCGCCGACCGCCAGATCCGGCTCCACCAGGTCAGCGGTGCCCGGCTCACGAGCGGCAGCAGCACCCACGGGGCCAGCGCCATCGGCCAGACCTCCACGGAGGTGATGGTGACCTCGCTGAGCATCCGCGGGCTGAGGGCATAGGCGAAGGCGGCAGCGTAGGCCGCCCACGGCGTGCCCATGCCGAGGGCGCGGATCAGCCGCCAGGTGCCGAGGAAGGCGACGCACAGCACCACCGACCACCACAGTCGCTGCACGACCCACGCTGGCAGCCCCAGCTCGAGCAGCACCGCGTGGAAGGGGCCGACGGGCAGCAGATAGCCGTAGGCCTGGTTCTGCAGCTGACCGAGGAAGCCGTGGGGGTCCCACAGGTGCAGCGAGCGGGCCAGGAATCCGATCGGGTCAACCGTCAGGTCCAGTTTTGTGTCGGGCACCACCAGGCCGGGGGCCTGGCGGAACATCAGGGCGGTCAGGGCCAGGCAGCCGAGCAGCAGCCGAGCCGACCAGATCCCGTGTCTCACGCCCGCTCCAGCACCATCACGGCGTTCCAACTGACCACCTCGCGGGCGCCGGGAACGCGGATCATCCAGCGGGCCCACGCGGGGTGATAGCGCGGCTCGATCGCGACGATCCGGGCGTCTCCCGCAGCCTCGACCTTCCGGGCCCAGCGGAGCATCCGTCCGACCGGGGTCGGGAAGAGCGAGGTGCCGAAATCATTCTTGGGGCGGTGGCCGTGCCGACGGGCATAGCGGTCGGCCGCCCGCTGGCCGCCCAGGTAGTGCCACAGGCCCGTCTCGTGGCCGCCGTGCGGGGACAGCCACGGCGTCCACGACAGATAGACGGTGCCGCCGGGCCGGGTCACCCGGAGCATCTCGGCCGCCATCAGCTCTGGGTCGGGAACGTGCTCCAGGACGTTGGACGAATAGCAGAGGTCGACGGACTCGTCGGCCAGTGGCAGGGCCAAACCGGAGGCCCGCAACGTGCCTGCCGCGGCGTGACCGCGTGCTGTCAGCTCGCCCGCGTCCGGCTCGATGCCCAGATAGCGCGCCCCAGCCCGCAGGAAGGCGTCGGCAAAATAGCCGGGCCCACCCCCGACGTCGACGACGTCGGCTCCGGCCAGGGCCAGGAAGCGACCGAGCTCACGGACCGAGTCGGCAGCCAGCACGCTGTAGAAGCGGTCTGGATCGCTCTGCTCGGCCAGGAAGGCGCGGAACAGATGGGCCGAGCGCGCGAGGGTGCCAGGGGGCGGCAGCGCTGCAGGGTCCACGCCAGAACCATAATGCGGCTACTATGCGGTAACTAACGGCGCGGCCGCGTGGCCGCCGAACGTCGACGATGGAGTCTGACCGCATGCGGATCGCCTGGTGCAACTGGCGAGACCTCGAACACCCCGAGGGTGGCGGGGCCGAGCTCTATGCCCGCATGGTCGCCGAGGGCCTCGCCGCGGCCGGTCACGACGTCACCTTCCTGTGCGCCGCGCACGACAACGCTCCGGTGGAGGAGACGCGCGGTGGCGTGCGCTATCTGCGGGGCGGCTCCCGCACCAGCGTCTACTCCACCGCCCGTCGCACACTGCGCCGTCTCGAGGCGGCCGAGAGCCGGTTCGACGTGGTGGTCGACGTCCAGAACGGCCTGCCGTTCTTTGCGGGCTGGGCCACCGAGGCGCCGGTCGTCGTCCTCGTCCACCATGTCCATCGGGAGCAGTGGCCGGTCGTCTTCAGCCCGCCGGTGGCAGCCCTGGGGTGGGGCATCGAGTCCCGCATCGCCCCGCGGCTCAACCGTGGCCGGCAATACGTCGCGGTCTCCCGCTCCACCCGCGATGAGCTTGCCGAGCTGGGGGTCGACCCGACCCACGTCTCGATCATCCACAACGGCACCCAGTCGCCCCCGGCGGTCAGCGCGGACGAGGCAGACGGCCCGCGCCTGCTCGTGCTCGGCCGCGTGGTGAAGCACAAGCGCATCGAGCACGCCATCGACGTCGCTGGCCGGCTCCGGGCGCGCCACCCCCGTCTGCGGTTGCGGGTCGTGGGGGACGGCTGGTGGCGTGACGAGGTCCGCGACTACGTCGCCGCCCAGGGTGCGCAGGAGTATGTCGACCTGTTGGGTTTCGTGGACGAGGAGACCAAGCACCGCGAGCTCGCCTCGGCCTCCCTGTTGCTGGTGCCCTCGGTCAAGGAGGGCTGGGGACTCTCCGTCGTCGAGGCGGCCAGCCACGGGGTGCCCGCCATCGGCTATCGCGAGGCTGGTGGCGTCTCGGAGTCGATCGAGGACGGCGTGACCGGCCTGCTCGTGGACGACCTGGACGAGATGACGGGCGCCGTGGACGGTCTGTTCGCTGATCCCGGCCGACTCGGCGAGCTCGGTGACAACGCGCTCGCTCGCTCCGCGCGGTTCACCTGGGACGAGACGGTGCGCGCCTGGGAGCACCTGCTGTTGCGCACCTCCTGGGGTCACGCCCCCACCGCCTCGGGTGACCACGCGCACCCCGTCCGATCCGCTAGCCTCTCCATCACACCCGCATCACGGAGGTCCTCATGAGCCAGTCCACCAACGCCGGGGGCGGCGCCGTCCGCGTCGTGCCTGTGGTCCTCGCTCTCGTCGTGGGGTTGGGCGCCGCGGGTGCGGCCACCGCGGCCGTGGTCACCAGCTTCAGCCCGGACGACAGCGCCGCGCGCAGTGACGGCCCCGCCGAGCCCAAGTCGCCGGAAGACCTCCTGGGCTACGGCGAATAGCCAGGGTGGTTCGCTGGCCCGTCCCCTGGGTTTGCGAACCGCCACGGGCAGCGTCCACCTGAGCGCCGATCCGCTCGTCTTGGAGCACTTCCCGGTTCTGGGAGCCTGACATGGCAGGCTCCCAGAACCGGGAAGTGCTGTCAGACGTGAAACAACCCACCAGCCGGGAGCCCGAGCCTCAGGGGGCGGGGACCTCCAGTCGGGAGCCCGAGCCTCAGGATGCGGGGACCTCCAGTCGGGAGCCCGAGCCTCAGGGCGCGGGGACCTCCAGCACGATCCAGTGCTCGCCCTCGTGCACCGTGGTCAGCGAGGCATCCAGCTGGGGCACCTCACCCGGTGAGCCCAACCAGATCACCACCCGAGTGATCCCCTCCGCGCGCAACACGTCGGCGTCCAGTTGCCCGTCGGCAGTGCGGAGCTGATCGGTCCACGCGGGGTCCTCTCCGCCGACCAACAACTCCTGACCGTCTCGGCGCACGAGCAGGTCGCGGGCGTGGACCACCTCGGGTTCGAGGGCGCGCGGCAAGGGGTCCAGGAACTGCACCGACCCGGCCCAGTCGACCTGACGGAAAGGTTGCCAGGGCAATAGCAGCACGCCGCCCTCCGGGTCCTCGTTGACCACGGAGACGACCTGCCCCCACTCGGCGGGGACCGCCACGGGGTGCAGCTCGCGGGCGAGGCGACCCGGCGCATCCGGCACGGTGAGGACGCCCAGGGCCACCAGGGTGACGGCCAGCCCTGCTCCCGCCAGGCGGGTGGAGCCAAGGTTTCGCAGGGCCTGCGCCAGCCCGACGGCAAGCAGCGCCGCCACGGCCAGCGCGGCCCAGCCCAGCCACCGGTGAGTGTCCCGCATCAGGGCCAGGCCTGGCACCACCTGCAGCGCCCGCCACACCGGCAACAGCGGCCCGGCGAGCGCCACGACGGCGACCACCGTGACGGCATAGCCAGCACCTGCCAGATCCACGGAGCGCCGACTCGCCACCACGTGGCGGTCACCAGACCGCGGGGGCCGCTGCCAGGCGCCCCGCAGTGTGAACCACGCCCCGGCCGCGCCGAGGATCAACACCAGGGACAGGACCGTGACGAAGCCGTTGTCACGCGAGGCGAGCCAGGCCCCCTCGGCCCAGACCCCACCGAGTGTGGCGACCGATCCAGCCACCGCGAGGTAGCCGTCAGAGCGCACCGCGAAGGCGTCCGCGCCCTCCGGCACAGCACCAGCCGTGGGGTTCGCCAGCCCGGCAGCAATCCACGGCACGGAGACCAGCGCCACCGGGGCCAGCAGCGCCACGGCGGCCACGGCTCGCTGCCCCAAAGACTCAGGACCCAGTGACGCAGAGCCCACACCGTCGCCCCGCGAGCCGACCACGAGGGCAGTGACCACGACCGTGATGCCGGCCATGACGGCCCCCACCGGAGTGAGCGCGGCGGGGACGGCAGCCAGCAGCACCAGCAGCACGCGCATCGACAGCGGCTGGCTCGACCGCACCGCGGCCACCAGCCACGGGATCATCGCGTAACCCAGCAGAGAAGGGGACTGTCCCAGGAGAAGCCGCTCCACGGCATACGGATTGGCGATCGCCAGGCCCGCCCCGACGCTCGTGGCGACCGCGCCATGGCGCCGCAGCAACACACTCATCCCCGACCCGACGAGCAGCAGCGGACTGACCAGCAGGAGCCGGGCCACCAGACCAGCAGGCAGCACAGCGCTCAGGGCGGCGACCACCGCATCCAGGGGCACGGCGCGCGGTGCCCCGTCACCGCCGAGAGTGTTGGCCCCGAGGACCGGGTCGGGCACGGTGACGAAGTCGCGGAAGAGATAGACGCCGTCCCACGGACCCCGGAGCGAGGTCCCGAGGAACAGCGCCGTGACCAGGACAGTCACCGTCAGCCCGGCCAGGACTGCCCAGGACGTATGCCGAGGTGCCAGCACGTGCGTGCGCTCGGCTCCGGAGGTGGCTGGGGGTGGGATGGTCAGGGCGACTCAGACGTCGTCGGGCGTCACGGGCATCGTGCGCTTGTGGGCCGTGCGGTCGTGCCATCCCTCGATCGTGCGGCGGTCCTGCTCGGAGACCTCCTTGCCCTCGAGGTAGTCGTCGATCGCGTCATAGCTGACGCCGAGCGACGCCTCGTCGGGGCTGAGGGGCTTGCCGTCCTCGAGGTCAGCGGTTGGCACCTTGCTGACCAGGTGCTCGGGTGCGCCCAGGTGAGCGGCGATCGCGCGGACCCGCCGTTTGTTGAGCCCGGCCAGCGGGGTCAGGTCACACGCTCCGTCGCCGAACTTGGTATAGAAACCGACGACCGCCTCGGCCGCGTGATCTGTGCCGAGCACCAGCAGTGAGCGGGCGCCGGCCGCGAGATACTGCGCGACCATGCGCTGGCGGGCCTTGACGTTGCCCTTGACGAAGTCGGCGTGCTCGATGCCGTTGAAGTCGATGCCTGCGGTGTCGACCTCGGAGAACATCGCGTCGGTGGAGTCCTTGATGTTGACGGTGGCGGTCTCATCGGCGGCGACGAAGGCGACCGCTGTCGCGGCGTCTGCCTCATCCGCCTGGACGCCATAGGGCAGCCGCATCGCCAGGAAGCTGGCCTCTCCGCCGGCCTCGCGCACCCGCTCACACGCCAGCTGGGCCAGCCGCCCGCACGTGGTGGAGTCCACGCCGCCGCTGATGCCGAGGACATAGCCCTTGGTGCCGGAGTCGCGCAGATAGTCGGCCAGGAAGGTGATGCGGCGCTCGGTCTCCTGTGCCGCGTCAAACTCGGTCTTCACGCCGAGCTCGGCGATGATCTCCTGCTGCTTGCTGCTCATGGGTCGAATCTACCGGCGCCGTGTTGCCGCTGCGTTTCCTGAGCCAGCCTCTCGGACCCGCAGCCACGCGAGCTCGGTTGAGCTCCTCCTCCGTGTCACACCAGAACAGCGACACAGGCCAGCCCCACATAGATGATCCCGGTGACGGTCGCGGTCCGGCGTCGCGAACCATGCGAGCCGCGGAGGCGCTTGGCCAGGCCTCCGGCCGCGAGAGCGTAGGCGCTGTCATTGAGCACGGCCAGGACCAGATAGCAGCCGCCCAGGACCATGATCTGCACTGCGACAGGGCCGCGGGTTGGGTCGACGAACTGGGGCAGGAAGGCCAGGAAGAACATCGCTGTCCCGGGGTTGAGCAGGTCGATCAGCATGCCCTCCCGGAACAGCCGCAGCGTCGATGGACAGCCGGGGGCAGAGGCGGCCGGTCGGTGCCGGCCCACGGGTCGGGCTGACCGGAACTGGTCCAGCGCCAGCCACAGCAGATAGCCTGCGCCCGCCCACTGGAGCAGCTGCAGCCCCGCCGGCCACGCCGTCAGCAGCGTCGCCAGGCCCGCCACGGTGGCGATCAGGTGCAGCAGCGAGCCCATCTCCAGCCCGGCGACCGACACCATCCCCGCGCGCCGTCCGAACTCGACGCCACGGGTCATCACATAGACCACGGACGGACCGGGCACGACCACCAGGGCGGCGGCGGCCAGGGCGAAGGTCAGCAGGGTGGCGGTGGTTGGCACGGTGGTCCCCCATGGATCGTGTGACTGATCCGAGGACGTTAGGAGGGTCCACTTCCGCCGCTCTTTCAGGCCGCTTCCAGCGCAGCCGTGCCAACAAGGGCTGGAGCAGCGGGGTGAGAGCAGCGGGGTGAGAGCAGCAGGGTCAGAGCCAGCCACGCTCCTGCGCGGTTCGGGCGGCCTCCACGCGCGTCGAGGTGCCGGTCTTGCCGATCGCCGAGGACAGATAGTTGCGCACGGTGCCCTGCGAGAGGTGCACACGCGCGGCGATGGCGGAGACGGTGCCTCCGGCGATCGCCTCGCGCAGGACCTCGCGCTCGCGGTCGGTGAGCGGGTTCGGGCCGCCGAGCAGCGACTCGGTCGCCAGGGTGGGGTCCACCACCCGCAGCCCGGCGTGCACCCGTCGCACCGCCTCGGCCAGCTCCCGCGCGGGGGTGTCCTTGACGACGAACCCGCTGGCACCGGCGTCCATGGCTCGGCGCAGATAGCCAGGCCGACCGAAGGTGGTGACGATCAGGGCACGGGCCGAGGGCATGAGGCGGCGCAGCAGGGCCGTGGCCTCGATGCCGTCGAGTCCGGGCATCTCGATGTCGAGCAGGCAGACGTCCGCCCGCGACGCGCGAGCTGCCTCGACGACCTCGTCACCGCGGCCGACCTCGGCCACGACGGTGAGGTCGGGCTCGAGGTTGAGCAGGGCCGCGAGCGCGCCGCGCACGAGGGCCTGATCGTCGGCCAGGAGCAGCCGGATCGGCTGGCCCGAGGTCGCAGGGCTGGGGTCGGTCACAGGATTACCTCCAGGACGGTGCCACCGGTGGGTCCCGGGGCGAGCGTGATGGTGCCATCGGCGTCAGCGACCCGCTCGCGGATGCCACGCAGGCCGTTGCCCTCCTTGCCGGAGATGCCGCGGCCGTCGTCGGTGACCCGCAGGAGTGAGTCCTCGAGCGCCACGGTGCAGGTGCTGGCGCCGCTGTGCCGGACCACGTTGGTGACCGCCTCGCGCAGCACCCAGCCCATCAGCACGCGGTGGCGCGGGTCGACGACGCCGAGGTCGTCGGGCAGCTGAGCCTGGATGCCGGCACCGGACAGCGCGGCATCCGCGGCCGCGACCTCGTCGGCCAGGCTGGCGACGCGCAGCCCGGAGACGGTGGCGCGGATCTCGGCGAGGGCGACGCGGCTCAGGGCCTGGATCTGGTCGAGCTCTTCCTTGGCCTGGTCGGGGTCGGTGTCGATCAGGCGTTGGGCCAGCTCGGCCTTGACGGTGACGACGGTCAGGCTGTGCCCCAGGACGTCGTGGACGTCGCGGGCGACCCGGTCCCGCTCGGCGGCCAGCGCCAGCTCGGACTCGGCAGCCCGTGCCTCGGCGCCCGCCTGCTCGAGCACCCGGACCAGGCCGGTGGCGATCGCGACGAGAGCCACGATGAGGGTGAAGAACCACTGCTCGGCAAAGGAGCCGTCGAGGATCGGGGCGATGATGCAGATCAGGATGCATGTGCTGGCGACCGAGAACGCCAAGACCAGCGGCAGGCAGAACATCGACAGCGCCACGACATAGGGCAGGTGCGCGAGCACGTTGATCCCCAGCAGCGGGATCAGCGCGAGCGTGATCAGGACCATCACGCCGAGGTGCCGTCCGCCCGTCACGGCCACCGTCTGCCACGTGTCGGCGCTGTTGATCAGCACGAAGCCGCGGATATAGACGGTCGCGAACAGGACGGTCCCCGCGATGCCCAGCACCTTCACGGCGAGGGCGTTGTCCGAGGTGGCCAGGCCGATGATCGGGAAGAACAGGAAGACCAGCCAGATCGCGCCCATCAACCACCCGAACCGCTCCCACGGGTCCGTCGTGGTGGGCGAGGTCGCGGAGGTCATGGTCCGAGCCTGCCGCATCACGGGCGCGATCGGCACCCTGGCCCGTCACGCAGGGCAGGTGACACGTGTCATCCGCCCTGCCCGGGTGGGAGCGACCATCTCGTATGCCGAGTGCAGGCGCTGTCGTCGACCTCGCCTGGGAGGATGGCGGCATGGGTGAGGCGGCGGCATGGGAGAGGTGACGGCATGGGTGAGGTGATGGCATGGGTGCGGTGATCACGGCAGCCGATGGGTTGCCCCCGGAGGTCCTGGACCTCGTGGAGGGGGCCGGACGCGTCTGCGTCCTCACCGGTGCGGGCATGTCGGCGGAGTCGGGGGTCCCGACTTTTCGTGACGTGCAGGTGGGGCTGTGGGAGCAGTTCGACCCGACCGAGCTGGCCACCCCGCAGGCCTGGGAGCGCGACCCCGCTCAGGTCTGGGCCTGGTATGCCTGGCGGGCGAGCCTGGTGCGCGGTGCCGCACCGAACGCCGGCCACATCGCCCTGGCGCAGTGGCAGAACCGTCAGGGGAGCGAGGTGAGCATCGCGACCCAGAACGTCGACGACCTGCACGAGCGCGCCGGATCCACCGTGCTCGCCCACCTCCACGGCAGTCTCTTCGCGCTCAGGTGCGCGGACTGCGACCGAGCCAGCGACGCGGCATACGAGCAAATTGATGAGCCGATCGCGCACCTGGAGCCGCCGGAGTGCGGCGACTGCGGCGGCCCGGTGCGACCGGGGGTCGTGTGGTTCGGTGAACCGTTGCCCCGCAGGGAGTTTGACGAGGCCGTTGAGGCGGCCCAGGTGGCGGACCTCGTCGTGGTGGTGGGGACCTCCGGGTTGGTGCACCCGGCCGCGACCCTGCCCCACCTGGCCGGGGCGCGCGGTGTGCCGGTGCTCGAGATCAATCCGCAGGAGTCGCAGGTGACCGAGGCGGCCGACGTGGCCTGGCGCACGACCGCCGCCACGGGGCTCCCGCTGCTGGTCGCGAGTCTGTGAACTGACTGGCAATCCGTTACGGTGTTTTCTGGAACGGGCGAGGGGGCCCGTCCAGCACTCACGGAACACAGGGGAACCGATCACAGGGGAACCGATCGTGTTCGTGCGCCGTCGCAGAGGCGGCATTCACTCAAGAAGCAAGGAGCAATTCGTCATGCGCACCAGGACCATGTTCGCCCTCGCGGCGGCCGCGACCCTGACCCTCTCGGCCTGCGGTGGCGGCGCGGAGCCGCTGACCCAGGAGCAGGCCAGTGAGGTCCTGCTCACCGACGCGGACTTCCCGCTGGAGGGCTTCACCGCCGGCACCCCGGAGGAGGGCTCCTCCGACGACGACGGCGGCGGCACCGAGGACATCCTCGAGGGCTTCCCCGGCGTGGACCAGCTCAGCCAGGAGTGCAAGGACGCGCTGACCGCCATGGGCTCGATCAACGCCGACTTCACGGCACAGACCAGTGTCGAGTTCACCGGAGCCGAGACCGAGGAGACCCCGATGGGTGCGCCCTCGGTCCAGGTCACCGTGGCGTCCATGGAGGAGGGCGACAACCCCCTCGACGCCGTCTCGGAGCTCAACTCAGCCTGCGAGGAAGTGACCATCGAGGAGCAGGGCATGGAGATGACCATGGGCTTCGGGGAGGTCGAGGGCGATGCTGACGGCACCAAGATCACCATCGAGGCCATGGGGCAGAGCATGGAGATGGTGCTGGCCGGCCGCGAGGACGGTGGCAACTACACCGTCTTGATGGCCACCGGTGTCACCGACGACGAGGCGATCCAGGTCCTGGACGCCCAGGACGAGAAGATCAGCGAGCTCTGAGTCTCAGCCAGCCGTGAGTCTCAGCCGGCTCTGAGTCGTCGCCTCTGACTCAGGGGCGTCACATGTGTCACACCTGCCCCATCCGTCACAGGGACGGATGGGGCAGGTAAAGATTTGGCGACTGTCGGGCCAGAGTTTCCAATCCCGGTGTAGTCAAGAGCCCCTTGGGGCGCATAGAGTCACCAGAGCAGCCCGTGAGGCATGCAGTGTTCGTCGTGGAACGAGAGGGAGAGCAGAAGTGGTCACCGCTGGGGGAACGCCGTTGAGCGCTGTCGAACGGCCCGAAACAGGGCGCGGACTCCGAGGGCTGCGGCGAGGAGCGGTCGCGGTGCTGGGGGCGGCACTGGCGATCTCGATGACACAGTTGCCCGTCTGGGCCGATGGTGAGGAGGGCGGCGGCACGGCTCCGGTCGAGCAGGCCGCCCCGGTCGCTCCGCCCACCGATGGCGAGGCGCCACCGCCCGCGGACGGTGAGGCCCCGCCTGCTGACGGGACTGCACCCGAGGAGCCGCCCGCCGACGATGCGCCCGCCGACCCGGCACCGTCCGACGGGGGCGGCTACAAATACGGCGGCCGCGCCACCGGGCCGATGCCGCTCGAGACGCTGCCGGAGGACCCGAACTATCCGGTCCCCGAGCCCCCGGCCATCGGGGCCCTGCCCGAGGGTGTGGAGCTGCCCGAGGAGACCGACGACCCAGGCGTCTTCCAGACCAACATCATCTGCGACCCGGTGACCAAGCCCGGCGTCCTGGCCGTGGCCAACCTGCTCGGTGACCACTACGACCGGCCCGGCTACACGACGTCGCGCTCCTGCATCGACCAGCGCTCGGAGCACTATGACGGCCGCGCGGTCGACTGGCAGCTGGACGCCGGCGACCCGCAGGAGCGCCGCATCGGCGACGCCGCGGTCACCTGGCTCACCGCCAACGACGGCGAGGCGGCTCGCCGGCTGGGCATCCAGTCGATCATCTGGAACCACCGCTCGTGGCACTCCAGTGGCGGTGTCTGGCAGGGCTATGTGGGCCAGAGCCCGCACACCGACCACGTGCACATCTCACTGAACTGGGACGGCGCCAACATGCGCACCTCCTGGTGGACCGGCGTCGCCGTCACCACCGAGAGCGCTGACCAGGGACCGTGCTCCGTCATCGGCGGGGCCTATGCGGCCCTCCCGCAGGCGGCACGCACGCAGGCCTGCGCCCCGGGTGAGTTCTGGCCCGAGAACACCGACTTCGCCACCGTGCGTCCGGGTGGGCAGGGCGAGGGCGTGGCCCTGGTCCAGCCGTTGCTGGAGGTCGAGCAGACCGGTGTCCTCGACGAGGCGACCCGCAGGGCGCTGATCGAGTGGCAGGGCGAGAAGGGCGTCCCCCAGACGGGGGTCATGGACCAGTTGACGTATGCCGCGGCGCTGGGTCAGGAGCTGCCCGAGCTGCCCGAGGGGGCGCTGGCCGTCGAGCGGTCGGAGGCTGAGGTCACCGAGTTCACCCCGCTGAAGCGCACCGTCCTGACCGAGGGTGCGGTCGGTGAGGACGTCAAGGTCCTGCAGGACGCGCTCGGTGTTGACGGCGACGGTGTCTTCGGTCCCCTGACCGCCGAGGCGCTGACCGAGTTCGCCACCGAGCAGCCGTTGCTGCGTGACGACCTGACCGAGACCGACACGCTGGTCTGGGAGCTGCTCGAGCGCGAGGCCTATCCGCACCTGCAGCTGCGCACCGTCGAGCTGGCGATCGAGGACCAGGGTTATCCCGTCACGGTCCTGCAGGAGCTGCTCGAGCTCGAGGGCGACGGCATCTTCGGCCCACTCACCCAGCAGGCCGTTCTGGACGCCCAGGCCGCAGCCGAGCTGGAGCAGACCGGCATCGTCGACGCAGCGACCTGGCAGGCCATCGACGAGGCGGCCACCGCCCGCGCCGAGGCCGAGAAGGCGGATGCCGAGAACGCGGATGCTGAGAAGGCGGAGACCGAGGCAGCGGCCGATGAGGTCGAGGCCGACGCCGAGGCAGAAGCAGACGCTGAGAAGACGGAGCTCGAGGCCGAGGCGCCCGCCGCCACCGAGCCCGTGCACGAGCTCAGCCCGGCTGCCGTCCGCTGAGGCCATGAGCCCTCGCGCGCTGGTCCGGGCCCCGAGCCCGCAACTGGCGCAGGGTCTGGTCACGCACGTCGAGCGCAGTGACACCGTCGATGCTGACCGTGCCCGCACGCAGTGGGAGGCCTATCGCAGCGTGCTGGGTGCTGCCGGTTTCGAGCTGATCGAGGTCGACCCGGCACCGGAGCACCCGGACAGTGTCTTCGTCGAGGATGCCCTGCTGACCGTCGGCGACCTGGCCGTCGTCACCGCCCCGGGAGCGCGCGAGCGTCGTGACGAGGTCAACGGCACCCGCGTCGCCGCCCACCGCCTGGGTCTGGAGACGGTCGAGTTGACAGACGGGCGCCGCGAGGAGCACGACGAGCCGGTCCACCTGGACGGCGGCGACGTCCTCACCATCGGGGACACCCTGTTTGTCGGCGTCGGGGGCCGGACCACCCGAGCTGGTGCCGATGCCCTGGGGCGCCTGGTCGCCGATGTCGGGCGCCGGGTCGAGGTCGTGCCGATCAGCCGGACCCTGCACCTGAAGAGCCAGGTGACGGCCCTGCCGGACGGGACCGTCGTCGGCTATGCCCCGCTCGTCGATGACGCGTCGCGGTGGCCGTCCTTCCTCGAGGTCCCAGAGCCCGAGGGCGCCCATGTCGTGGTGCTGGACGAGCGGACCGTTCTGATGTCCGACGCCGCCCCGCGCTCCGCCGACCTGTTCCGCGAGCGAGGCCTCAGCGTCGTCGCGCTCGACGTCAGCGAGTTCGTCAAGCTGGAGGGCTGCGTCACCTGCCTCTCCGTGCGCCTGCACCCCTACGACTAAAAATATAAAGGTTTCGTACGCCCTACCCGCCTTTTGATAGAGGTCTCGTACGCCGACACCGGCTGTCAGGTCACAAACAGAAGACTGCGCCGGCGAGGTAGACGTTGAGGGTCTGGTGCCCGGTTCCTGACGTAGTCATCGCCGACGACCTCCTATGCCGAACAGATCATCGAACGGGTCGGCTGCGCCCGTGTCCCGTGCACGCTCGTCGGGTGGGTGCTCGCTGCCGGCCGACTCCGTCTTTGGCGGGCCTGCTGCCCGAAGCTCGACACCGAGGACATGGAGTGCGTCGAGGACGAGTTGGACCTCGAGCCGAAGGTGTCCCTTCTCCAGCCGCACGACCCAGTCGCGGCTCACCCGCAGTTGCGCTGCGAGATCAGCCTGGGTCAGGCCGCGGGCCAAGCGAGCGGACCTCGCCAAGGCGGCCACGTCCCTCATCGTCCTGAGTTGCATCTCTCACGCCTCATGTAGTCGTTCGACAACATCACGAAATGGAGTCTCTCGGCAACATTGGCAAAAGTCGTCGAGCGACGTCATTCGCCAGGTCAGCCATCATCCAGGAAGCGCACCAGGTCGCTGACCGCCGCGCGGCCGGCCCGGTTGGCGCCGATCGTCGAGGACGACGGGCCATAGCCGACCAGGTGCACCCGGGGCTCCTCCGCAACGCGCGTGCCCTCCATCACGATGCCGCCGCCCGAGCCTCGCAACCGCAAGGGTGCAAGATGGTCCAGCGCCGCGCGGAACCCGGTGGCCCACAGGATCACATCGACCGGCAGAACGTCGCCGTCCACGAGGCGGACGCCCTCGGGCAGGATCTGCGTGAACATCGGCCGGCGGTCCAGGGCACCGCGGGCCTTGGCCTCCAGAAGGGACGGGGTCCAGAGCAGACCGGTGACCGACACCACGCTCAGCGGCGGCAGGCCCTTGGCCACGCGCTCCTCGACCATGGCCACCGCGTCGTGCCCCGCCCGTGCGTCGAACGGGGTGTCTCGCCAGACCGGTTCGCGCCGGGTGAACCAGCTCGTCGAGGTCACCAGCGAGATCTCATCCAACAGCTGCACCGCCGAGATCCCACCGCCAACGACGGCCACGTGCTGGTCCCGAAACTCCTCTGCAGCAACATAATCCGCCACATGCAGTTGTCGGCCCCCAAAAGTCTCCTGACCGGGATAGATCGGCCAGAACGGCTTGGTCCAGGTGCCGGTCGCGTTGATCAGGGCCCGGGTCGACCAGGTGCCCGCGGAGGTCTCGACGATGAGCCGACCGTGCGGGTCCTCGTCGGCCCGGCTCACCCGACTCACCCGGACGGGCCGCACGATGGCCAGCCCCAGCTCCTCCTCATAGTCACCGAAGTAGCCGGTGATGAACCGCGCACTGGGCTCCTCCGGGTCGACCTCGGGCACGGCCATCCCCGGCAGCTCGCTGATGCCGTTCACGGTGGCCATGCGCAGCGACCGCCAGCGGTGCCGCCACGCGCCGCCCGGCCCCTCCTCACTGTCCAGGACCTGATAGGTCAGGCCCCGATCCGATGCCGTATGCGGAGTGCTCACCTGGTCGTCCAGGTCACGGTCCGTGGTCGGTGCAGGTCGGAGCCCACGGCGCTGCAGGTGATAGGCGGCGGACAACCCTGCCTGACCGGCGCCGATGACCAGGACGTCGACGGTTCTCACGCTGCCCCACGCTACCGGGGCAGGGCCGGGGAGAGGCGCGTGGCGGCATACCGGCGTAGTTTGACAGCCATGACCGAGGTGAGCATCAACCCTGACGTCCCGCCGAGCGGCACCGGCTGCGCCGAGTGCCTGACCGCACAGGGGTGGTGGGTGCACCTGCGGCGCTGCGCTGCCTGCGGGCACGTCGGCTGTTGTGACAGCTCTCCGGGCCAGCACGCCACCGGGCACTACCGCGAGACCGGCCACCCGGTCATGCAGAGCTTTGAGCCCGGTGAGGACTGGTTCTGGGACTTCCCGACCGAGTCGCCGACCGACGGGCCCGCTCTGGCAGAGCCCTCCGCGCACCCCGAGGATCAACCCGCACCGGGCCCCGCCGGTGCTGTGCCCGCCGACTGGCAGGACAAGATCCACCGCTGAGGTGGTGCCGTGCTGACTGCGCGTTCGCCGCAGACCGAGCGCGCAGTCACACCGGCACATTAGGCTGACGGGCATGGCGAGACCGCACATTGCAGCCCTGCTCGAGGACGCCTTCGTCGGGCGGGTGGAGGCTGTGCTCCGGCGGCGCGGTTGGCAGGAGCGGGTGACCGGCTACACCGGCT
Organism: Ornithinimicrobium faecis; assembly: GCF_023923225.1. Classification (GTDB taxonomy): domain Bacteria; phylum Actinomycetota; class Actinomycetes; order Actinomycetales; family Dermatophilaceae; genus Ornithinicoccus; species Ornithinicoccus faecis. The sequence goes on from NZ_CP099489.1 coordinate 186,738, forward strand.
ATGGCACGACCGAGCAGGCCCGGATCCTGGCGCGCGTGCTGCTCAGCCGCGGAGCACCGCGAGAGTCCGGCAGCTTCGACGACGACATCGGCCCGGAGCCGGTGGGTGGCAACGCGGTCGAGCAGGCCGCGGGGGCCCTGCAGCACGCGGTCCGGGGCTGGCGCAACTTCATCACCGCCCCGGCCCAGAACGTCCCGGTCACCGTCACCCTGGGGGAGGCCGAGCTGACCGCGACCGTGGACCGCGGCGGCTATCTCGACATCGAGCTCGACGGGCATGACCTGGAGCCGGGCTGGCACGACGCGGTGATCCGCAGCGGCAACGGCGACACCGTGCGCGTACCCGTGCGGATCCTGTCCCCGCAGACCACCGTCGGGGTGGTCAGCGACATCGACGACACCGTGATGGTCACGCACCTGCCCCGTCTGATGATCGCGATGTGGAACACCTTCTTCCGCGACGAGCTGGCGCGCGAGCCGGTGACCGGGATGGCGCCGCTGCTGCGCTCGCTGGTTGCCGAGGGGCCGGACACCCCGGTCTTCTATCTCTCGACGGGCGCGTGGAACACCGCCCCGACCCTGACCCGCTTCCTGCGGCGACACAAATATCCCGAGGGTCCGCTGCTGCTCACCGACTGGGGCGCCACCAACACGGGGTGGTTCCGCAGTGGGCAGGAGCACAAGATCACCGAGCTGCACCGGCTGTTGCGCGACTTCCCCGACATCCGCTGGGTGCTGATCGGCGACGACGGCCAGCACGACCCCATGATCTATGGCGACTTCACCCGCCAGCACCCGGATGCCGTCGAGGCGGTGCTGATCCGCCAGCTCACCACAGCCCAGCAGGTGCTGAGCCACGGCCTGCCGATCGCCAACGACGAGTTGCTCGGCAAGGACTACTCCGGCGTGCCGATGCTGCGCGCCCCCGACGGGTTCCGGCTGCACGCCATCCTGACTCGCAGCCGGGCCGAGCTGGCGCGGCTGCGCCCCAAGACACCCCTGACGCGGCGAGCCCGGAGCGTCGAACATGCCTGAGCTGCCCGAGGTCCAGGCCCTGACCGACTTCCTGGGCAGCCGGGTCGTGGGGCGGGTGATCACGGACGTTGAGCTCGGCTCCATCGCGGTGCTCAAGACCTTCAACCCGCCGCCGGACTCCCTCGTCGGCCGGCCGGTCGACGGCGCCAGTCGGCACGGCAAGTTCGTCGACCTGGACGTCGACGGCACCCACCTGGTCTTCCACCTGGCACGGGCCGGCTGGTTGCGGTTCTCTGAGAAGCTGCCCACGACACGGGTGCGCCCCGGCAAGTCCCCGATCGCGTTGCGGGTGCGCCTGGATGACGAGTCGGGTTTCGACCTGACCGAGGCCGGCACCAAGAAGGGCCTGGCTGCCTATGTCGTGGACGACCCGCAGGACGTCCCTGCCATCGCCTCCCTCGGCCCCGACCCGCTCAGCGATGACTTCACCCGTGAGGTCTTCGGGCAGATCCTGGCGGGCAAACGCACCCAGATCAAGGGCCTGCTGCGCAGCCAGGGCACCATCGCCGGGGTCGGCAATGCCTATTCGGACGAGATCCTGCACGCCGCCAAGTTGTCGCCCTTTGCGATCGCCGACAAGCTCACCGAGGAGCAGATCGACACGCTGTATGCCGAGTTGCGGCAGATCCTGCAGGCGGCGGTTGCGCTCAGCTCGGGCAAGCCGGCCGCCGAGCTCAAGGACGCCAAGCGCAAGGGCATGGCCGTCCACGGGAGAGCCGGCCAGGAGTGCCCCGTCTGTGGCGACACCGTCCGCGAGGTGAGCTTCGCCGACACGTCCTTGCAGTATTGCCCGACCTGTCAGACCGGCGGCAAGCCCCTGGCGGACCGCCGGATGAGCCGGCTGCTGAAGTAGCCGCCCGTCCGTGTGACCATGGAGGCATGAGCCAGACACCACTGATCTCCGTGTCCGACCTGCCCGACGACGCCGTGGTGGTGGACGTCCGCGAGGACAACGAGTGGCACGCCGGCCACGCCCCGAACGCCATCCACGTCCCGATGGGCACCGTCCCGGAGAGCCTCGACAAGCTCCCGGACACTGACGAGACCATCCCGGTGATCTGCCGCAGCGGCGGCCGGTCCGACCGCGTCGTGCAGTGGCTCGTCCAGCAGGGCTTCGACGTGGTCAACGTCGACGGTGGCATGCGCGCCTGGGCCGCTGCCGGCAAGCAGATGCGCAGCGAGGACGGCAGCGAACCGTCCGTCATCTGAGGGCCGTATGCCGTCACTCACCTGACCCGGCCCCTGCCGTCAGTCGGTGGTCCGCTCGGTGTCCCACTGCGCGGCGATGTCGGCGCACTGCCCGTGCTGCGCCGGGTCGACGACCAGCACCAACCGGTGGTCGTGATCGCTGTATTGCACGAGGATGTTGATCCCCGCCTCCGCGAGACGCCGCGTGAACGCGCCGAGCTGACCAGGCACCTCCTGGTCGAGTCGCAGGGTCACGACGTCATGGACGTGCACCGGGCCGATCCCGTTCTCCTGCAGGACGTCCCGTCCGCGCTCTGGATCGTCGACGAGGAAGTGTGCGATCGCCGTGCCCTCGTGCGTGAAGACCCCGCCGCCCTCCAGGCTGACTCCCGCGGCCCCGAGCGTCTCGCCGAGCTCGGCCAGTGCCCCCGGGTGGTCGGCCAGCAGCACCTCCAGGTCCGCGGCCCTCACGGTGCCGCCACGGTCGGCTCGACGACCACGTCGCCAGACAGCGAGTTGGCGATGAAGCACAACTCGTGGCCCTCCTGGACGAGGCGGGCCACCAGGTCAGGGTCGGCGGAGGTCGTGATCCGCGGCCTCAGAGTGACCCGCGAGATCCGTGCCGGCACGTCGGCGTCGTCCATGAAGCCCTCGGCCCGGTCCTCGTAGTCGACCACGTCCACGGCGGCGCGCGCCGCGACCGCGAGGAAGGACAGCAGCTGGCAGGAGGAAGCCGCCGCGACCAGCAGTTGCTCGGGGTTGAGCAGGCCGACGTCCCCGCGGAAGGCGGGGTCGGCGCTGAGGGTCAGTGCGGAGGTTGCCGGGGGAGCGGTCACCGAGTGCTGGCGGCTGTAGCCGCGGATACCGTCCGCGGTCGACCCTGCCCAGGTGAGGTGTGCTGCATACGTGTGTCTGGTCATGATCCCGAATCTAGGGCCACAACGCTTCGGCGTGGGCCGAACTGTCCCGCGCCTACCCTGGGGGGATGAATCGCGACCTGTCGGTGATCGGGCACGCGCTCGCTGCCCCGGTCCGCTCCACGATGCTCAACCTGCTGATGGACGGGTCCACGCGCCCTGCCAGCGAGTTGTCCACCGCAGCCGGAGTGAGCGCCTCCACCGCCAGCGAGCACCTGCGGGTCCTGCTCGACGCCGGACTGATCAGCTGTATGCCGCACGGTCGGCACCGGTTCTATGCCCTGGCAGACGAGGGGGTCGCCTCGGCGCTGGAGCAGCTGGGCCACCTGTGCCCAAGCACCGAGCCGGTGTCCTACCGCCAGAGCAGGGACGCGCGCGGGCTGGCTCAGGCACGGCTCTGTTATGACCATCTCGCCGGACAACTCGGCGTCGCACTGGCCGAGGGGATGGCCGGTCAGGGCTGGGTGAACGGGGAGTTGTCGGCTGTCACCGAGGAGGGTGTCGCCCACCTGCAGACCCAGGGCATCGAGGTGGCCGATCTGCGCGCCCGGCGCAGGCAGCTGATCCGTCCCTGCGCGGACTGGACGGAGCGCCGACCGCACGTCGCTGGCTCGGTCGGTGCCGCGATCGCCGACCTGTTCCTCGAGCGGAGTTGGGTCGCGCGCACGAGACATCGGCGCGGCCTCGTCGTGACCCGCGAGGGCCTGCGCGTGCTCCGGTCGACATGGGGCGCCGTGCTGTCCGAGGCGAGCTGACTGCCGTGCGGCGAGCCTCAGCCGCAGCCCAACAAGGCCGCAGCACGTCGGTCAAACTCGACTCACGACGAACTGTCACCAGGCTCAGCAACGTCGCTTGCCGACTGGTCCTGCGGCAGGGGGCCGGTGGCATGCGCGCCCCGCATGCTGATGGCTTCCTCGCGGCTCATCGGTTCACCGGAACGTCGGGCTTCAGGGCTGCCCGCTCGCCGCGGCCGTGGTGGAGGCGGGGGCGGCACCGGCTTGGCGAGCAGCACCTGGCCGAGCGGCACGCGCTCCGGGCCCCGTCGGGTCTGGATGACGACGTCACCCTCGGTGCGCTCGAGCAGGTCCCCCAGTGCATCGGTGGCGCGCTCGCCGTCCTCGATGAGATAGCGCACCACCACGCGCGTTCCGATCGGGATGCTGAGCAGCCGAGCCCTGGTCATGTCGCCCACTGTGTCACACGACAACTGCGGTCGATCACGCACTATCTAGATGTCTATGGATAAACCGAGAAGTATCAATACTTCATGATCGACGACTATGCCAACCGGTGACCGCGAGGTGCTGCCCGGGTTGTGGGTCAGCTCCTTCGCGTGGGCTAGAAGCTCGTCGCCAGCGGGATGATGACGGGCAGCGTCAGCATCGCCAGGCAGGTCTGGGCCCCGATGAGAGAGGCCATCAGCCGGGTGTCGCCGCCCATCCGGCTGGCCAGCACATAGGTCGTCGGCGGGGTCGGGATCGCGGTGATGATCACCACGCTGACCAGCATCACCCCAGAGATGCCGAGCGTGCTCGCCAGGGCCCCGACCCCGATCGGCAGCAGCGCCAGCTTCAACACCGAGGTCACCGCGATGTGCAGCACGTCCCGCCGGTCGATGCGCAGTGTGACAGCGGCCCCGGCGACCAGCGTCCCGCAGACCAGCGCGGGCTCCGCCAACAGGTCGACCGTCGTGCCGAGCGGGCCGGGGATGGACAGGCCGAGCAGATTGAGGCCGAGGGCCGCCAGGCAGCTGACCACCAGCGGGTTGGTCGCCAGCTCGCGCCACAGTTGGGGCCGGTTGGCACCGTGATCTCCGTGGAGCGTCAGCAGGCTCACGCAGATCACGTTGACCAGCGGCACCATCAGCGCGGCGGCCAGAGCGAAGGTCGCGATCCCGTCCCGGCCGTGCAGGGCCGCAGCCAACACCAGGCCGATGTAGGTGTTGAACCGGATGCTGCCCTGCACCAGCGAGGTCAGCGCCGGGCCGTCCGCACGCAACGGCCGACGCAGCAGCACCACGAGACCGGTCGCCACGAGCACCGGCACGGCCAGGCTGACGATCAACGGGACAGGAGAGACCGCCCCGAGGTCCGCCCCGGTGATCGAGCTGAGGAACAGGGCCGGCATGAAGACGTAATAACTGGTCCACTCCAGGCCGCTCCAGAAGCCCTGATCGGTGAGCAACCGGTGGCGCAACGTCCAGCCCAACACGAGCAGCAGGACGATCGGCACGATCGCGGTCACCACAAGATCCACGGGACGACTCTGCAGCATCGGCTGCGCCGCTTGCCGACCGGGGGCCAGACTGTATGCCGTGTCGTCACCGTGGTCTGCACCGTCACCTGCCCCGTCCCGCCGGGCGGTGCTGCGTGGTGGCCTGACCCTGGCGGCCGGACTCGCGGGGATGACCGGCCTGTCGGCCTGCCGCTCGACCACAGAGGGTCTGGCTCCGGTCGAGGAGGGGCGGCTCGACACGAAGCACTGGCCGGGGCACCGGCCGCGCTGGCTGCTCGCACTGCCCGAGGGGGCGAGAGTGACCGTGGTCGCGCTGCACGGGCACGGCGCGGACGCCGGCATGTGGTTCGACCCGCCGCTTGCCCAGCGACTCGCTCATGAGCTCGGGGTGGCGGTGGCGGCCGTCGACGGCGGCACGACCTATTGGCACGCCCGTGCCGACGGCACCGACACGGGCACCATGGTGCTCGAGGACCTGCTCCCTGCCCTCGAGCAGGCGGGTGCCCCCACCGACCGGCTGGGGCTCACCGGCTTCTCGATGGGCGGCTACGGCGCGCTGCTGCTGGCCACCCGCCTGCCACCCGAGCGGGTGCTCGGGGTCGCGGCGGTGAGCGCCGCGTTGTTCTTCGATGCTCACGAGGCAGCCCCCGGGGCCTTCGACGACGCTGACGACTTTGCCCGGCACGACATCTTTGACCGGGTCGACGCGCTGCGGGAGTTGCCCGTCTGGCTGGCCTGCGGAGACGACGACACCTTCGCGGCGACCAACCAGTCCCTGGCGAAGCAGCTTCCCGACGCGACCACCAGGTTCGATGCGGGAGGTCACGACCGCGCCTACCTGGAAGCACACTGGCCTGCGGGGATGGGCTTCCTGACTAACAGGTGAGTGGCCACAGTGCCCAGTTGATCGGACGATATCTGGACGTCTAGCACTCAGGTGAGAGAGCGGCATACAGTCCAATCGGCCGTCCGATGACCGACGGGACGCAACACACGATGGGGAAGTATCCCGAAATATCAGTTCTGCGGTAGAGCCGCAGATACGCTGCAATCGTGGACCCCATTCGCAACCCCTATGCCCCCGGCGCCGGCCAGCGCCCGCCCGAGCTCGCCGGTCGCGACGAGCAGCTCGATCGCTTCCACGTGGTGCTCGAGCGCATCCAGCGCGGCCGCCCCGAGCGCTCGATGATCCTGACCGGGCTGCGCGGTGTCGGCAAGACCGTGCTGCTCAACGCGCTGCGCTCGACCGCGGTGCGGGCGCGGTGGGGCACCGGCAAGTTTGAGGCCCGCCCCGACCAGGCGCTGCGCCGCCCGCTCGCCGCCGCGCTGCACATGGCGGTCCGCGAGCTCGGTCACCCGCGCGGTGAGGACCTCGACCACGTGCTCGGGGTGATCAAGGCGTTTGCCCAGCGTGACCAGCCGGGCGCCAAGCTGCGCGACCGGTGGAATCCGGGCATCGACGTGCCCGCGATCGCCGGGCGCGCCGACTCCGGTGACATCGAGATCGACCTGGTCGAGCTGCTCACCGACGTCGGCGGGCTCGCGGCAGACGTGGGCAAGGGCGTGGCGATCTTCATCGACGAGATGCAGGACCTGGCACCCGAGGACATCTCCGCGATCTGCGCCGCCTGCCACGAGCTGTCCCAGTCGGCCCTGCCCGTGATTGTCGTCGGCGCCGGCCTGCCGCACCTGCCAGCGGTGCTGTCGGCGAGCAAGTCCTACTCCGAGCGGCTGTTCCGTTACACCCGCATTGACCGGCTGGACCGGGACAACGCGGACAAGGCGCTGCGCATGCCGGCCCAGGACGAGGACGCAGACTTCACCACCGAGGCCCTCGACGCGCTCTATGCAGCGACGGGTGGCTATCCCTATTTCATCCAGGCCTACGGCAAGGCCGTGTGGGACCACGCGCCGCAGAGCCCGATGACTGACGAGGACGTGCGGGTCGCCGCCCCGGAGGCCGAGGAGGAGCTCGCCGTCGGGTTCTTCGGCTCGCGCTATGAGCGGGCGACCCCGGGGGAGCGGGAGTATCTGCGGGCCATGGCTGACCTCGGGGCGCAGGCTGCCGAGGAGGACCCGGACTCCGTGGACGCGATCGAGTCGGTCGCCACCTCCGACGTGGCGACCCACCTGGCACGCAAGGCCCAATCACTCTCGCCGGCGCGGGACGCCCTGCTGAAGAAGGGCCTGATCTACTCCGGCGAGCGCGGCCGGATCGCCTTCACCGTGCCCCACTTCGGGCGCTATCTGCGCTCGCAGACCTGACGCTGCCCGGTCAGGCCAAACTCTGGACGCGGACCGGAGCCGCAGGGTCGCCCAGCCGTCAACTGAGAGCACCTCCCGGTTCTTAGAGCCTGCCGCGGCAGGCTCCAAGAACCGTTTCCTGCTGTCAGTCCCGGCGGGCAAAGTCTCGCCCGTGTCACCGGGGCGCAAGGATCGTCGGATGCGACAGACCAGCCACGAACCAGCTGGCTACTCCTGCCCGTTCTGTCGTCTCCAGGCTGGTGTCTGGAACGATCGGAACCAGCCCAGCGACGTCGTCGCCGTCACCGATCGTGCTTTCGCTCGCATCGCACCCAAGTGGTGGCCCGCCAATCCGGGGGCAGCTCTGGTCATCCCGCGGCGGCATGTGGAGAACCTCTACGAGATGGACGCTGACGACGGTCATGCGGTGTGGGATCTCACCCAGCAGGTCGCGACGGCGATGCGCGTCGCCTATGGCTGCGAGGGGACCTCCACCCGACAGCACAACGAGCCAGCAGGTGGTCAAGACGTGTGGCACCTGCACGTCCACGTCTTCCCGCGGTTCGCCGACGACGCCCTCTATCAACGCCACGACGACGCGCGCTGGGTCACTGTTGATGAACGGCGCCCGTTCGCAGACAAGTTGCGCTCCGCCCTGCAGTTGCCGACCACGTTCGCCTGATCGGGCTCATGTTGAAATAGCGGCCGCGAGTTGGTCAGAGGCTGGCTCGTCGGGGCCCGTTGTGCCGGCACTCCCGTGACTGCCATGACGGCGCCGAGGGAGTTGGGCCCTGATGTGGCGGGGAACCTGCCGAGCGGATGAGCACCTCCGCGGGGTGTCCGGTGAGCCCGCTGCGAGCAAGCTATGGGACGTCGAAGCGGTGCGGGATGGTGTCGCTTCCCTCCCGGTGCGGCGTGAAGCCCATGGCCGCGTAGTAGGCCAGTGCGGCGGAGTTGTCGCTGCCGATGCTCGCGTCGATGTGCCTCAGCCCGGCGGCCTTCGCTGCTGCCAGAGACGTGGCGAAGAGACGGCGACCAAGTCCGGTGCGACCAGCCTCAGGGTGGATGTGGGTGCCGATGATCCCCCACCCCTCACCGCCAACGGCACGCTGGGCCACGGACTCACCCCGGCCCCAGGCCAGGTCATGGTCGCTGCGCAACCCAGGTTCAACCCGCTCAGTCAGGTCCGTTATCAGCGCTGGCTTCGGACAGTCTGATCCTCCACGACCTCGGCGACGATCTCCGGAGTTGAGCGGGTGGCCAGATCGTCGAGCTCGGCGATGCTCACCGACTCGGGCAGTTCGGTGGCCTCGCTGTCGTAACGCACCCAACTGCCGCCGGAGTTACCCGAGGTGTATATGCCCGACCAATCGTCGGTGGCGAGCCACCGGTCGCTCACCTGCTCCCCCCGGATGACCCATGGCTTGAGGAAGAGCAGGTACTCGCCGGGCTCACCCAGAAGGGGACTCCCTGACTCGTCGTGGGCAATCGTCGCCACACGCACCTGCTCGGGCCGCTCACCGGCGATCGGCTCGGCAAGTTCGAGCGTCACTACTGCGATGGCCGTGCCTGCAATGGTGTCATGATCGACCACCCCGGTAGACTGGAAAATCCCGATGGTGCTGCTGTCATGAGCCATTTCCTTGAGGCTCGTGTACATCCTTACCCGCGAGAATTCAGCCGACCCATCGCTAGTCGTTTCTTCACTCTGCGGGGTCTGGATGCTGCCCTCCGTAGCGCTCGGCGTCAGGACTTGATCGTGCTCCCCTGTGCCGACACCACTCGACGCGCCAGAACATGCTGTTGCAGCCAGACACAGGATGCCTGCACTTGCCACCCATCGGTATCGTGGAGAACGAGACATCTTGACTCCGATCATCCGTAAATATTCACGACCCCAGCCCGATCATCGGGTCGAGGCGTTGAGTACGACGGGCAAGGCCCCCCAGGGTAGAGCAAATACCAAGGCGTAGGCGTCATTATCGCAATGGGGCGCGAATTATTGCTGTCGCATAATGTTTGACTTGTTTCGTGAGCCAACCCCAACGCGTGGCCGAACTCGTGACCCCAATAGACTTTCCGCTCCGTCGTGCTCCACGATTCTGTATAATCCCGATTCAGCGTTAACTGCATTGACGAGTGACTCCACGTCCCGTTCGATAAGCAGACGGGACCAAGGTTTAGGTTACCCCGGCGATGCATGAGTCCCGCCTATGTGGTATTTCCGTAATAGTTGGCTCGAATGTGGATGTCGGCAGACGTCGCACTAGTTCGGCAGACGTCGCACTAGTCCAGAGAAGCGAGATGTCCGTGTTAAGGCTGTTCCATGAGTACGCGGCACTTGCAGCAGACGTATAGTACGAATGACTCGATGGGATCTGATAGGTAACGCGTGTGTCACTAGATCCCCAGTTACACGACAGGTGGGCCCACTGCGGGCCAGGACCCGCGGCTACATCGGCAACTGCCGCAGGGGTGCCACGTTTGAGTGCGTCTGGGGACACGTCCCCGGCATGGGGCACCACCATGAGGAGCAGCGATACCACGATAGCAGCGGCTGTGCGTGCCATGGGCGAACATTAGTACCGGCCGAACGGAGTGTCAACAACGGGGTGCGGCGAGTCGCGACGGCGATGCGCGTCGCCTATGGCTGCGAGGGGACCTCCACCCGACAGCACAACGAGCCAGCAGGTGGTCAAGACGTGTGGCACCTGCACGTCCACGTCTTCCCGCGGTTCGCCGACGACGCCCTCTATCAACGCCACGACGACGCGCGCTGGGTCACTGTTGATGAACGGCGCCCGTTCGCAGACAAGTTGCGCTCCGCCCTGCAGTTGCCGACCACGTTCGGCTGATCGGGCTCATGTTGAAATAGCGGCCGCGAGTTGGTCAGAGGCTGGCTCGTCGGGGCCCGTTGTGCCGGCACTCCCGTGACTGCCATGACGGCGCCGAAGGAGTTGGGCCCTGATGTGGCGGGGAACCTGCCAAACGGATGAGCACCTCCGCGGGGTGTCCGGTGAGCCCGCTGTGAGCAAGGTATGGGACGTCGAAGCGGTGCGGGATGGTGTCGCTTCCCTCCCGGTGCGGCGTGAAGCCCATGGCCGCGTAGTAGGCCAGTGCGGCGGAGTTGTCGCTGCCGATGCTCGCGTCGATGTGCCTCGGCCTTCGCTGCTGCCAGAGACGTGGCGAAGAGACGGCGACCAAGTCCGGTGCGACCAGCCTCAGGGTGGATGTGGGTGCCGATGATCCCCCACCCCTCACCCACGTCGTAGGGGTTTCCGGGCCACGCCCGCTTGAGTGACTGGAAACCGATCACCCGCCCCTCGCGCTCGGCGACAGTGCACGCGATTCTGTATTCCGGATCGAGGTGTCGCTCGCGAACCAGTGCTGCGTCGGACGCGCTCGCGCGCAGGCCTGCGCGATAGATCGCGTTCTGCACCTCGGCCATGTCCTCAGCGTCAGTGGTCAGCGCGGGCCGTGTCTCAATCATGCGTCCAACGTAATGCCCGATCGGCGGCGTCAGTCTGAGCGAAGAAGCACTTTCAGCCCTCGCCCAGCGACACACTCGCGTGGAAGGATCATCGGGATGCGATCGACCAGCCAGCATCCTTCGACTGAGAGAGATCAGAGATGACACGCTTCGGCCGGGACGACGACCTCACGGCAGCCGAGTTTGACCGGGTGGACCTGACGGGTGCCCGCTTTGAGCGCAGCCGTCTGCGGGGTGTGCGCATCACCTCCAGCGACCTGTCCGGGATGGTGGTGCGCGGCAGTGACGTGATGAATGTCGAGATCGACTCACCCTGGATCGGGGAAGGTGACTTCTTCAGGGTCAACGGCGTCGACGTGATCCCGCTGGTGGAGGCTGAGCTCAACGCTCGCTTCCCCGGTCGCGAACTGCAGCGGGCCGGCGACCCGGCTGGACTTCAGGCTGCCTGGGCCGCACTCCAGGACACCTGGGCCGCCACCCTGGAGTGCGCCGAGTCGATGCCCGCCGGCACGGTGGATGAGTCCGTCGATGGCGAGTGGTCGCTGAGCCAGACGCTGCGGCACCTGGTCATGGCCACCGACACGTGGCTGGGCAAGGCAGTCCTGCGCCTCGAGCAGCCCTATCACCCGCTCGCCCTGGCCAACGAGGGCGCGGCCGAGGACGGCCTCGACATGTCTGTGTTCACCACCAAGACCCCGACGTATGCCGAGGTGCTGGCTGCCCGACGCGACCGGACCACCCTGGTGGGCAACTTCCTCGCCGAGGTGAGCGTCGGCACACTGGATGAGCAGCGCCAGAACCCCTGGGCGCCACAGCATCCGGAGACGGTCCGCTCCTGCCTGCACACCATCCTCGAGGAGGAGTGGGAGCACCATCGCTATGCCGTCCGGGACCTCGACGTCCTCGAGCAGCGCAGCGAAGCACAGTGAGCCCGAGCGTCGCGGATAGGCTGGTCGCATGCGCACCATCGGCAACATCTTGTGGTTCATCCTGGCCGGTTGGTGGCTCGCGCTGCTCTACGTCGTCGCCGGCGTCATCGCCTGCATCCTGATCATCACGATCCCCTTCGGGCTCGCCTCCTTCCGCCTGGCCAGCTTCGTGCTGTGGCCGTTCGGTCGCACGACGGTCTGGCGCCAGGACGCCGGGTTCTGGTCGGTCGTGGGCAACATCCTGTGGATCCTGCTGCTCGGCTGGGAGCTGGCGATCGGTCACCTGATCGCGGGAGCCCTGCTCTGCCTGACCATCATCGGGATCCCGTTTGGCATCGCCTGCTGGAAGATGGTGCCGCTCGCACTGCTCCCGCTCGGTCAGCAGGTCGTGCCCGTCTCGCAAGCTCGCTTCGACCGGTTCGCGGTGCCCGTCACCCGCTGACGCTGCGCCAGTTCGGCCCCACCTTGCGCCAGTTCGGCCCCCACCATCCTGCATGACTAGGAATGTTTCGATGGGGCAAATCGTTGTGCACAGTATGAACCGGACACAGCTGGCCAATGAGTCGTGGGAGGCACTCTTTCGAGCGCAGGTCGCCCTGAACGAGGAGTTTGCCAGTGAGGATGTCTGGGTCGAGGTGGCGCGCGTGGAGTATGACGTGCTCTACACCCTGTCGAAGGCACCCGACGGGCTGTCGATGGCCGAGCTGAACCGGGGCATCCTGATGACGCAGGGCGGTCTGTCCAAGCTGGTCGCCCGCCTCGAGCAGCGCGGTCTCATCGAGCGGCAGCCGGTCCCGGGCGACCGTCGGGCGACCTGCCTGCTGCTGACCGAGGATGGTCGAGCGGTCCAGCGCCGGGTCGGCCTGCGGCACGGCACAGCAGTGGCCGCCACGATGACGCGGATCCTCGATGAGGACCAGATGCACCAGCTCAGAGCGCTGGGCACCCACATCATTGACGCCCTGGACGCCGCACCCGTGACGCGCACGGCAGCCTCGGACTGAGTCACCCCCGAGGGCTCAGGCGTGGGCCCCAGTGGTCACCTCCCCCACGACGAGCTCAGGGCGCAGGTCCTGCAGGTGCCCGATCCGCTCCACGGCCTCCTCGATCTCGGCCTGCCTTTTGCGGGTCACCCGAAACAGCGGCTCGACGGTGATGGTGACGCGCCGTCCCGCCTTGCGCTGGTGCCACACCCCCGCGACCTCGCCGTCCACCAGCACGATCGGATAGTTGCCGGCCTGGCCGCCCGCCAGGGCGCGCTCCGCCGCACGACCGGGAAAGAACCGCTCGCGCGGGAAAGCCGCGATCCCCAGCGCATCAAAATAGGGGAGCAGCCGGATGCCGGTCGGCGGGTCTGCGGCGAAGTCCAGGTCGTCGTGGACCACCCACGCGCGCGTGCCCTCCAGGTCCACCTCGACGACTCGCCCCTGCCCGGTCAGTGCCTCAAAGGTCCGCGTCGCCCAGCCGATCGGTGCGGCGTGCCACTTGGCATAGGCGGCAGGCGTGCTGGGGCCGTATGCCGAGAGGTAGCGCAGGAGCAGCTGCTCGGCGGCCGCACGGGGCTCGATCGGCGCTGTGGTGGGGGGAGCGGTGTAGGTCACCGCCCGGCCACGGTTGGGTCCGAAGCTGAGCAGTCCGCGCCGGGCCGCCTCTGCCTGGACCAGGCGCCAGCGCGGCCACATCGTCTGGAAGGCCGGCATCACCAGGTCACCCGCCCACGACCCGACCCGGTCAACAACTCCGTTGTGCAGCTCCTCGAGCGTCAGCGGCGCGGCAGCGCTGGCGGTGGTGTCGCCGATCGCTGCCCAGAGCCGGTCGACCTCGGCCGGGCTCGGCTGGAGGTCGGGACCGGCCGACATCCTCCCCGCAGGCATCGTCGCGAAGGTCCCGGTCCACAGGCCCAGGTCCGCCGCGGCGACGGTGTGGATGGTCCCGCGCAGCCCCGAGGCGCGCACGAGCGACTGGTCGGCGAGCCCTGCCCGGACGTCGACGCAGGTCCCCTCCCGCAGCCGCAGGGCAATCGAGAGCTCGGCGGCAGAGGCAACCTGAGCCTGGGCTGCCAGCATCGTGTGGACCGCGGCGTCCGGCGTTGCTGCCCCCGCGAACTGCCGGGCCAGACGCCGGGCGTTGGCCTCCGGCCAGGTCACGGTGCGCATGAGAACAATCCAAGCGCAGGGCACCGACAGTGCACTGGGAGCGTGCTGTCGTGACTGCGTGCAGATGAGAGAGTGGTGGGTCAGGAACGACTGAGGTGAGGGTGCAGTGATGACGCAACACGGCGGGAGCAACAGCGAGGCCACCGAGGGTCTCGACCCGGGGGAGCGGGAGCAGTTGCTCTATGCCCTGGAGACCCGCTTCACCGACCATCTCGAGGCTGCCGCGACGACGGTCCGGGAGGCTGAGCGAGCCCTCGAGGAGGCGCAGGAGCAACTGCGCCTGGCCCTCGATGAGGAGGCCAGCCGTGCCTATCAGTCCGACTCGCTGGTCTTCATGCGCGGCGCCATGGACGAGGAGGTCGAGGGCCTCTATCGCAAGACCAACCCCAAGAAGGTCCGGGCCGCCTATCGCTTCCTGCTCGACCGGGCCGTCGACCTGGCTGCGGGCGAGGTGCAGGGCTTTCACGACGACCAGGCCGCTCAGCTCCGGGACCGGACGCAGGGCGTCCAGGCGTCACGCGAGGCCGAGGCTCGGGCCACCGAGGCCCTGGAGGCAGCGCGCCTGATGCAGGAGCGGGTGCAGCGTGCCGAGGCGCTGGCCCGACAGGGACTGGACGCGATGGCCGACAAGCTGGAGAACGGTTAGCGGTCTGACCAGCTGGGCTGGCGCTTCTCCAGGAAGGCGCCGATGCCCTCCTGGGCGTCGGCTGCCAGGGCGTTCATCGTCATGACGGTCTTGGTGTACTCATACGCCGAGTGCTGGTCCCGGGAGATCTGGGCATAGAACGCCTCCTTGCCGATGCCGGTGACGACCGAGCTCGCGGACGCGATCTGAGCGGCCAGCTCGCGCGTGCGTGACTCCAACTCAGCGGCCGGGACGACCTCGTTGACCAGGCCCCAGTCCGCGGCGGTCGGGGCGTCGACGGGCACACCCGTGAGCAGCATCTGCATGGCGCGCTTCTGCCCGATGACCCGGGTGATCGCCACCATCGGCGTGGAGCAGAACAGGCCGATCTTGACCCCGGGCGTGCCGAAGCGGGCACCCTCCTCTGCAACGACCAGGTCGCACGTGGCCGCGAGCTGGCACCCGGCGGCAGTGGCGATGCCCTGCACCTGGGCGATCACCGGCTGCGGGATGGCCTGGATCGTCTCCATCAGCTCACAGCAGCGATCGAAGATCTCGCGATAGTCCTCGACCGAGCGCCCGGTCATCTCGCCGAGATCGTGACCGGCACTGAAGGCGGGACCGGCACCGGCCAGGATCACCACCGAGATGTCGCGGCGGGTGCCGATCTCGCGCAGCACCCCGATCAGCTCGGTCATCAGCGCCAGTGAGAGCGCGTTGCGCTTGTCCGGTCGGTTGAGAGTGACGGTGGCGATGCGCGCCTCGACGTCGATCTCGGTGAGGACGGTGGCGGCGTCGGTGTCAGTCGTGGGGGCGCTTGGGGCGGCAGTTGTCATGGGTGGATCCTCTCCGGGTGGTCCGTGCCGTGAGCCTACGCACGCACCCGGTAGACGCCGGGCTCAGGCCGCTCGACCAGTTGGTAGTCGACCAGGTAACGACGCAACATCGCCACGTCGTCATCAATAGGCCGCAGGGCGGCGTTGATCTCGACCTCGGACAACTCACCCTCCGGGAGGGTGCTGGCCACCCAGGTCAACAGCTGGACCCGCAGCGGCTCCTTGACCGGCATCGAGACCAGGTCGCCCTGCTTGTTGAACAGGCGGGCCAGATCGGGCGGTGGTGTCAACTGATCCATGCACCCAGCATGCCCTGTGCCGCTCAACCGGCGCCACGGCATACTGCCGGTTGGCTGGGTCAGAGTCCCGGGGCTCAGATGGCCTGTGCCGCCAGGGCGATCACGTCGGCGACCTTGTCCAGCTCCGGGATGTCGTTGGCCGTGACGACCCGCACGCCCTGCGTGCCGCGCCGGGCATAACTGGAGCTCACACCGATGGTGGCGATGCCGTGCGAGGCCATCACGAGCATCGCCTGGACCTCGCTGAGGACGGGCACCCACAGCGCGAGATTGTCACCACCGCGCACCTCCAGGCCACGCTCGCGCAGCAGGGCAGCGAAGCGTTCGCGACGCTCGGTGTAGACCTCGGCCGCCCGCGACACCGCAGCCTGGCTCTCCGGGTCGGTGAGCATCCACGCCAGCGCGCCCTGCAGGATGCGGCTGGTCCACCCATCGCCGAAGTGGCGATAGACCCGCGCCCGCTCGACCGGGTCGGCCGCCCCCCCGATCACGCCGATCCGCAGGTCGGGTGAGTGCGACTTTGAATAGCTGCAGACCAGCACACTCTTGTGCGGCAGCAGGGCACCGACGCCGTGATAGGGCTGCGGAGCCAGCGGGCCCCAGCCGTCGTCCTCGATGATGATGAGATCCGCGCTCTCCAGCAGTCCGGCGAGCACGGTCTGCCGCGCGGGGGTCATGGTGGCACCGGCCCACGCGGAGTTGCGCGGTTCATAGATGAAGGCGACCGGCTTGTGGGTGAGAGCCTCGGCCAGGTGCTCGGGCATCGGCCCCTGATCATCCACCGGGACCGGGAGCACGCGCGCGCCGACGTGGTCCAGGATGTCGAGCAGTCGCGGCGTGGCCGGCTCCTCGACGGCGACCGTCTCACCGGCCACGACCGACGTCGAGATCAAACCGAGCAGCCCGTCATAGCCGCCACGGCTGCACATCCACGCCTCGGCCGGGAACGGCCAGGTCGCCTCGACCGCCTCGCGCAGCGGCTCCGAGATCGGCTCGACGTCATAGGAGTGCAGCAGGGGATCGGTCAGGGAGTGCTGCAGCGCCTTCGCCAGGTCGGGCAGCAGGGCCGGGTCGGGCACCGCGCGAGACAGGTTGAGAGTGTCGTGATTCCAATAGCGTGTGATGTTGGTGTAGCGCAACGGACTTGGCCCGCCCACGGTGCCGGCGATGCGCATCCCCGCGCGGCCGCCGCCCTCGACAAACCGCTGCTCGCGCAGGGCACGCCAGGCAGCCGACACGGTCCCCGGGCCCACGTGCAGTCGGGGCGCCAGATCGCGAACCGTCGGCAGTTTCGTGCCCGGCTCGAGGGTGCCGTCACGGATCAACCGGGAGACCGTCGCGGCGATGCCAGCTGCGCTGGCCTCCTCGATCTGAGCGGCCAGCCACGCGCCGAGGTCACGGTCGGGCAGATCCCGCATCTGAACCTCCATTATGTTCAGTAACATTCGTTTGGATTGTAATCATGCATGCCTGAACATAATGTTTCAAGGCATGGCCCTGAACAATCTGCGCATCGGTGCCCGTCCGTGGGCGCACCTCACTCCGCTGGGCAGCGGCGTCACCATCGGCGGACGCGCCGTCGACTTCTCCCCGCTGGCGACCACCCCGAGGATCTGGGACGAGCCCGACCTCGACGTGGCAGAGACCTCGCTGAGCGTCTACGTCCGGGCCCGCGCCGAGGGTGATCACAGCATCACCGGCCTGCCGATCTTCGTCATGCGCGGCTTCCGGCAGCGCTGCATCCTGGTGCCTGCCGACAGCCCGCTGGAGACCCCGGCCGACCTGGCCGGCCGTCGCGTCGGGCTCACCGGCTGGCCGGACAGCGGCAACACCTGGACCCGTGAGCTGCTCACCAACGAGGGCGTCGACCTCGACGCGATCGAGTGGTTCCTCGGCCCGCTCACACCGGACGCCCCCCAGTTTGACCGGACCGGAGGTTTCCCGGTCGGCCCCAACGTGCGCACGCTGGAGGTCGGGGACGGCCTGGCCACGGCCCTGGCGCGCGGTCAACTCGACGCGATCATGACGCCCTTCATGCCTCCGGGCTTCTACACCGACGGCTCGCTGCGCACCCTGCAGCGCGACTCCCAGGGAGCCGAGGAAGACTACTTCCAGCAGCGTCGCTACATCCCGGGCATGCACCTGATCACGGTGAAGAGCGCGCTGCTCGACCAGCAGCCCGAGCTGGCCCAGTCCCTGACGGACGCCTTCGAGGCAGCCAAGGTCACCAACGCGCGGGTCCGCAACAAGTTGCAGGACGCCTTCCCCTGGCACGACCAGGAACTGGCCCGGACCGCTGCGGTCTTCGGGGCGGACTGGCTCCCCTATGGGTGGCCGGGTGACCAGCCGATGGTCACCGACTTCCAGGCTGCCTTGCAGGCCCAGGGCCTCCTCCCGGCACCGGTGCCGGACAACGAGCTCTTCCCCCACCCCGTGGCCCCGACAACAAGCAAGGAGTATGCCGCGTGAGCACCCTGAAGACGCGTGCCAGTCAGTTCGCCGCCAGCATCGACTGGCAGGAGAACCTGGCCACCATCGAGCCGATCATTGAGGAGGCGGAGGCCGACGGCGTGGACCTCCTGGTCCTCCCCGAGGGTGTTATGGCCCGGTTCATCGACCAGAAGGAGCGGATCCGCGAGCTGGCCCAGCCACTCGACGGCCCGTTCGTCACCGGCGTCACGGCACTCACCGCCGGCAAGGCGGTCACCGTGGTGGTCGGGGTCCACGAGCGCTCGGACACCGACCGGCCGTTCAACACCCTGGTCGTGCTGCGTGACGGTGCCATCATCGAGGTCTACCGCAAGCTGCACCTCTACGACGCCTTCAACGCCCTCGAGTCCGACAACGTCCGACCGGCCGACGTGATCCCGCCGCTGGTAGAGATCAACGGCTTCCAGGTCGGCCTGATGACCTGCTATGACGTCCGCTTCCCGGAGTTGGCTCGCCTGCTCACCCTCAACGGCGCGGACCTGCTGGTGCTGCCCGCCGCCTGGGTGAAGGGGCCTCTCAAGGAGCACCACTGGAAGACCCTGGTGACGGCCCGAGCACTGGACAACACGGCATACCTCGTCGCCAGTGGCGAGTGCGGTGACGCCAACATCGGCCACAGTCTGATCGTCGACCCCCTGGGTGTGCCCCTCGCCCAGGCCGGGGAGGCGCCGGGATCGATCACCGCCACCCTGTCCCTCGAGCGGCTCGAGGAGGCGCGTCGGCGCCTCCCCGTGCTGCAGAACTACCGCTTCACCGTCGAGGCAACCCCTCGCGCGCTGGCCCCTTCCTCCGCGTCCTGACGCGACCCCCCCCGAAAGGAAACTGCTATGTCCCGCACGCGCACCGCAGCCCTGAGTCTGCTGACCATCCCCGCCCTGGCCCTGGCGGCCTGCACCGCCGACCCGGAGTCGTCCACCGGCGGCGGTGGGGGCGGCGAGTCTGCTGACACCGACAGCAGCACCGCCTCTGCCGCGGCCGAGGTCGAGATCCCGACCCAGGAGTTCAACGAGGAGCTGCGCTCGCAGCTGCCCGAGGACATCCAGGAGAGCGGCACCATGGTCTCGGTCAACACCGGCTCCTTCCCTCCCTACACGATCGTCGAGGGTGACAACCAGGTCAGCGGTGCGACCGCCGACTTCGCCACGGCGCTGGAGGAGATGCTCGACGTGAAGATCGAGCACACCACCATCGATGGCCTGGCCAGCGTGCTGCAGGGCATGGACGGTGGCCGCTATGACCTCGACATCGGCCCGATCGGTGACTTCCCCGAGCGGCAGGAGCAGGCCACCTTCGTCGACTACGTGCAGGAATACGTCGTCTTCGCCGTGCCGACCGGCAACCCGGCCGGCATCGATGACATCACCACGACCTGCGGCACCCGGATCGCCGTGCAGGCCGCCGGCTCCGCCGAGCGCACCATCAAGGAGCAGTCCGTCACGTGCGAGGAGAACGGCGAGGAGCCGGTGGAGGTGCAGTCCTACAAGGACCAGCCGTCCTCGATCCTGGCCGTGCAGTCCGGCCGTGCGGACGCCTTCTTCTCCTCCCAGGCCCCGCTGACCTATTTCGTGGCACAGTCCGACGGTGAGCTGGAGCTCACCGGCACCGGCGAGGCCAACGGGTTCGACGACCTCTTCCAGGGCGCCGTCGTGCCCAAGGACTCCCCGACCGGAGACGTGCTGCTCGCGGCCTTCGAGGAGTTCCACGAGAACGGCACCTACGACGCGATCATGAGCAAGTGGGGCCTTGAGGGCAACAACCTCGACGAGCCCGGCGTCAACCTGGGGCAGTGACCATGAGCACCATCACCGATCACCAGCAGGAGGTGGCCGCGCAGCCACCCGAGCTGGACGTCAAGGACGCCAGCCGGCGCCCGCACCCGTGGCGGTGGATCGGGGCCGGCGTGGTCCTGGTGCTGCTCGCCATGTTGGTGAACATGCTGGTCACCAACGAGAACTTCGAGTGGGACGTCGTCTTTGCGTGGCTCACGGCTGAGTCCGTGATGAAGGGCCTGGGCGTCACCCTCCTGCTCACGGTGATCGCCATGGTCATCGGCATCGTGCTCGGGGTCCTGCTGGCCGTCGGCCGGCTCTCGGCGAACCCGCTGCTGAGCTCGACCGCCAATGCCTACATCTGGTTCTTCCGAGGCACGCCGACCCTGGTGCAGCTGATCTTCTTCTACAACCTGTCGGCGCTGATGCCGGAGATCTCCCTCGGTGTCCCGTTCGGTCCAGAGTTTGTCGTCTTTGCGACCAACGACCTGATCACGCCGATGCTGGCCGCGATCCTGGGTCTGGGTCTCAACGAGGGTGCCTACATGGCCGAGATCGTGCGCGGCGGCCTGCTGTCGGTCGACCCCGGCCAGCGTGAGGCCGGCGCAGCGATCGGCATGACGGACCGGCGGATCATGCGTCGGATCGTGCTGCCCCAGGCCATGCGTTTCATCGTGCCGCCAACGGGGAACCAGGTCATCAGCATGGTCAAGGCCACGGCCCTGGTCAGTGTCATCGCCCTTGCCGACCTGCTCTACACCGTGCAGGCGACCTATAACCGGACCTTCGAGACGATCCCGATGCTGATCGTGGCATGCGTCTGGTATCTGATCATCACGTCGATCCTCTACGTGATCCAGTCCCGGATCGAGAACCACTACAGCCGTGGCGACCGCAACCACAAGACCAGCTTCTGGGACTTCCTGCGGATCCGCCCCAAGGGGAAGCAGACACCACCCACGGTGACGGAAGGGGTGACCGCATGACCGCGGCATCGACCCTCGAACGGTCCTCGGGTCCCGAGTTTGACGGCCCGGTCCTGGACGCCCGCGGGGTGCACAAGAGCTTTGGCAGCCTCGAGGTGCTCAAGGGCATCGACCTGCAGATCGCCAAGGGTGAGACCGTCGTCATCCTCGGTCCCTCGGGGTCGGGCAAGTCGACCTTCCTGCGGTGCATCAACCTGCTGGAGACCCTGGACGCCGGGCGCATCCAGGTGGGCGGGCGTGACGTGGGCTATGAGGTCCGCAAGGGCCGGCTGCACGAGCTCGCGGCTGATGAGTTGGCCCGTCGCCGGGCCGACATCGGGATGGTCTTCCAGCACTTCAACCTGTTCCCGCACCTCAATGTGTTGCAGAACATCATCGAGGGGCCGGTGGGAGTGCGCGGCCAGTCCCGCGCCAAGGCCGTCGCGACGGCCCAGTCGCTGTTGACCCGGGTCGGGCTGGAGGGGCGGGAGAAGTCTTATCCGCGCCAGCTCTCCGGTGGCCAGCAACAGCGTGTGGCGATCGCGCGGGCCCTGGCGATGCAGCCCCAGCTGATGCTCTTTGACGAGCCGACCTCGGCCCTCGACCCCGAGCTGGTGGGCGAGGTGCTGGCGACCATGAGGGACCTGGCCAACGAGGGCCTGACCATGGCCGTGGTGACCCACGAGATCAGCTTTGCCCGCGAGGCCGCGGACCGCGTGGTCTTCATGGACAAGGGAGTGATCGTCGAGCAGGGCCCGCCCGCGAAGGTGCTGGACGACCCGCAGCACGAGCGCACCAAGGCCTTCCTCGCCCGCTTCCTCTGAGCACGACACACCCTGCCCGGGTGACTCGCGGACCTCCGCGAGTCACCCGGGCGCTTCTCATCAAGCTCTCATCCCGTGCCGGTTGGCTAGAGTCACTGGATCCGGCAGAGGTGAGCATGCAGACGCAGAGTGTCGCGCCCCCGCTCGGGCAACGAGCCCGAGGCGTGTTGCGCCGTGGTCTGACACCGCTCGTGCGCAGGATCCGCCGGGGCAGTTCCGCCACCAAGCAGCGGTCTGGCCAGGACCCGGTGCTGCAGCGCCAGGGCGACCGCGTCTCGGCGGCACTCTCTGCCCTGGAGCAGCTCGAGGCCGCGGAGCCAGCGCTGCCCAACACGGCCCGCCCGACAGAGTTCCTCGCCCTGGACCGGGCCATCCGGCGACCAGAGATCGCCGACCACCTGCACACGATGCTCCCGGCGCCACTGCGCGGCGACTGGGACGAGCATGAGGAGTCGGTGCACCGGTTGAGTGCCCCGATCGCCGCCGACGTCGTGGTCCTGGCCAAGTTCGACCTCAGTGAACAGGTCAAGTTCCGCGCCGCCTACGGGGCTGCGCGCTGCTCTGTGGCCGTCCAGCCAGACCGCCCGAACGGCGCCTCGGGCGTCCTCGCCGCCGTGCGCTCCCACGAGATTGTCACGCGCTATGCCCCCGGCCTGATCCCGCCGATGCTGGGGCACGGTGACGCGGGCGGCGGACAGCGCTACCTGGTCGAGCGCTGGGTGGACGGGACCCCGCTCATCACCTCAGAGCAGATGGCCGCTCACCTGGCCGCGATCCTTGAGGGGATGGGCCAGGTCCACCGGGGCTACGGCATACACACGGCCAGGCTCAGTGCCCTGTGGGGCCGGTTCGCGGCGCAGTGGCAGGCCGTCCGGGAGGCCGGGCTCGTGCCAGGTGATGTCGCCGACCGGGTCGCCGAGCTGATCGCAGACGACCACCGTCTGCGGGTGTCCTGGTCCCACGGTGACCTGGTCGCCTCGAACGTCATGGCGACCGATGCGGGTGTGACCATCATCGACTGGGAGCACGCGACGGAGCGGCCGATCATGCACGACGCCGCCAAGCTGCACCAGTTCACCGCAGACAAGGAGCCGTTGCTCGACCTGCTGCTCGCCGAGTGGGGTCGCAAGACCGCAACCGGCGGCTATCGCCCCGCGGAGGAACTCGCGCTGTTGCACGCACGCTTCCTGTGCCGCGCGCCCTCCCGCATGGCGGAGTTGGCCGGCCACCAACGCAGTGGGCTCTACGCCCGGCAGGTGACCCGTCAGGTCGACCTGCTGGCGCAGACTCTGGCGCGCTGACCAGCGATGACCAGAAGTGGACCGATCCCTGACCAACTGCTGGGGGGCAGTTGACCTCGGCGCTCCGAGCAGAGGTGAGTGACACCTGTCCGCCCAGAATTCACCGGCGCGTCACGGGCGTCACCAGGTCATTACCGACAGGATGAGCAGCATGGAACGCAAGAAGCTCTCATACATCGCGCTCGTCCTGACGATCATCTATGGCGGTCTGTTTGCTGTCATCGGTGACGACAACCGCACCACCTATGCCGCGATCGGCGCCATCGTGGTGGCGATCGCCTGGGTCAGCGTCGGCGTGTTGGGTCGCGACGACACCGACTCACCCAGCGGCTGAGGGCCGCGCGGTTGAGGCCCGGACGCGCGCGATCACCTGGGGGCGCGGGCGCTCACTTGTCCGAGCCGTGGGTGTCAAACCGGTAGTAGGCGTGCAACTGGCTCTGTTGCGCGGTCGACAGATGGTGCTCGAGGTGAGAGATCCGCTCCTCGGCCATCATGGGGGCGTCCTCGATGAGACCCTTGCCGAAATCGACCTTTAACCGCGGCGGAGTTCTCTCCTGGTCCACCGTGGCTCCCCGCAGTGGGATGTAGGTCTCGTGGCCGGGATAGAGCCCGGTCTGCACGGTGACCCACTCCAGGTCGCCGCTGCTCTCGTCGAAGAACATCCGGCCGATGACGCCGACCCGCCGACCGTGGTTGTCCTCGACCTCTGCCTGGTTGGCGATGAGGTCGTGAAGCTGTTCCTTGGTGATCATGGCTGCTCCTCCCACGAAGGAACTGTGCCTCTCAGATAAGCACTGTCCGCGCGGGTGCGCAATGGGCTATTTGCCCTGCGCCATCTTGCGGAGCAACTCCTCGTCCTCCAGGTCGGCAGCAACCTGATTGGCCTTCGTCAGATCAACGGTGGGTTCGCCGAGGTCGCGAGCGTGCGCGGTCAGAACTGTGCTGTCTCGGTCCATGTCGCCATCGTCCCAGTGCGACATGGCTGTCGCAAGGCCCTCACGCACGATAGGCCCCTGGTCGGGGCTGACCCCACGGACCCGCGTGATGACCCTCGTCCCACGGAAACCGGCCCTCCGGGTCGGCCCAGGTGAGTTGATAGGCCGGCACCGACGCGAGCACGGGGCGGTTGTAATAGTTGTTGGCCTGGAAGACCACCATCCCCGGGTTGGGGATCTCCTCGACGAGGACCTGCGGAGCGATCTGCGGCACCAGTTGTCCAGGCATCAGGTCCTGCCGGTGGCCCGTGACCTGGTGGGCGACCACGTTGAGCAGCGTCATCGCGACGTCCTGCGGCAGGCCAATGACCACCAGCTCAGGGTGGCCGATGCCATAGAGGCCTGTGGTGTAACCGAACGGCTGGCTCAGCCGGGGCGGCAGCTCCTGAGGGCCGCCGAACATCTCGGCGACCTGGTCGACGTCATCGCGCGCAGCATCGCCCAACTCCTGGCAGCAGGAGCACTCGCCCTCGTCGCCGGCGAAGACATAGACGACGTGCACGCCGTGGGTGCGGATGTGGTCGGTGATCATGGCGCGCTCGCGGTCCGCGAAAGCTTGCAGCCCTGCTGAGTTGTCCATCGTGCCCTCCCTGACGGGCACCGGGTGTGCCCGTCAGGAGGGACGCTAGAAGGGTCGGGCGTCAGGCGTCAGGAGTTTTCCACAACCCCTCGCCCGGGCAGGGTCAGGACAGCGCCGCCTGCCAGGTGATCGGACCAGCCTCGCCGTCCTTGACCAGGTTGTTGAGTCCCTGGAAGCTCTTGACGGCCGTGTTCGTGACGCCGCCGAAGTCGCCGTCGACGAGCAAACCAGCGCTGTGCTTGTTGAGCAGGGTCTGCAGGGCCCGGACGTGGTCACCGCCGTGCCCCTGCCGCAGCACATAGTCCAGCACCGGCCAGGTCTTCGGACCGGCCTGACCGTCCCCGACCAGCTTGACCGCCCGCTGCCAGGCCTTCAGCGTCGCCGTCGACTGGGAGCCGTGATAGCCGTCCACCGTGATGGACCGTCCACGCTGGCGCAGCAGGAACTGCATGGCCTTGACCCGCTGGCCGCGGGCCTCTGGGTCCAGGGTCGGCCACCCGCCGCCGAGCACCGCACCCCGGTTGGTCAGGTGCGTGCGCGGGTTCACGTCCTTGCCGATCCCACCGATCTGCACCTCGAAGTGCAGGTGGGGGCCGGTGACATTGCCCGTTGCCCCCATGTCCGCGATCCGTTGGCCCGCCGAGACAGAGGCGCCGTTGCCCACGCGGAACGCGTTGAGGTGGCCGTAATAGGTGTAGACGCCGCTGCCGTGGGAGACCACGATGCCGTTGCCGGTGCGACCCCCGACCACATTCCAGCCGCGCCGGACCACGGTCCCGGCAGCTGCGGCATACACCGCTGTCCCGACGGGGTTGGCGACATCCCACCCCGCGTGCCACGCCCGGACACCGTTGAGCGTCCGCCAGCCATAGGCGGAGGACAGCCGTCCGCGCGCCGGGCTGCACCAGCGACCGTTGAGCAGCGTCGCCGCACTCGCCGAGAGGGCGGGGCCGAGCCCTGTGCCGGCGAGTGCCAGGCCGCCGGAGAGTCCGAGCAGGACCGTGCGACGGCTGAGGCCGCCGTGTTCTGAGTCAGCTGGGTGGTCGGTGTCGGTGCGCATGTCGGGTGTCCCTTCGCCGTGGGCCGCGGCGCTGACCGCGCCGTCGTGACGACCCTCCCAGCGCGCGACAGCGACCTGCCAGAGCACGGGCAAAGAATTGAGTGACTGCAGACAGACTGCTGGGCCCGTGCTGGTGAAACCCTGTGCAGGACAGCAGCAGTCCTTGACCACGACCGCTGAGCGACACGTTCGCGCGTCCCACGGTGGTTGTCATTGCCGGCGGCGATCTACAGTTGCCGCCATGAGACTGGGTGACCTCGCAGCCGCGCTCGACCTGCCTGTTGAGGGCGACCCCTCCGTCGAGGTCACCGGCGTCACCCACCAGGGCGACTGGGTCCGCCCGGGGGACGCCTTCGTGGCGATCCGCGGGGCGCGCGTCGACGGGCACTCCTTCATCGGCCAGGCGGTCGAGCGGGGAGCCGTCGCGGTGTTCGGCGAGGGTCTGCCGGAGGGCATGGACTGCCCCGTGCCGTATGCCGTGGTGCCGGCCGCGCGGGCCGCGCTCGCCGACGCGGCGGCTGAGTTGGCAGGCCACCCGAGTCGGTCGGTCCAGGTGCTGGGAGTGACTGGGACCGATGGCAAGACGACCACCTCGTGCCTGGCCCGGCACCTGCTGCGGCACGCGGGCCGGGCGACCGGTCTGCTGTCCACCATCGGCTATGAGTTGCCCGACGGTGTGCTGCTCCAGCCGCCCACGCACTTCACGACCCCCGAGGCGCCGCAGGTGCAGCAGATCCTCGCGGAGCAGGTCGCCGCGGGCGCGGAGTCGGTGGTGGTCGAGGCGTCCAGCCATGCCCTGGCCCTGGACCGGGTCCGGGCCGTCGACTTCGACGTGGGTGTGTGGACCAACCTGACCGGGGAGCACCTGGATTTCCACGGGACGATGGAGGCCTACTTCGCCGACAAGGCCAAGCTCGTGCAGCGGGCCCGGCACGCGATCCTCAACGTCGATGACCCCTGGACCGAGCAGTTGGTGCCCATGGCCGCCAGCCACACGGCATACAGCGCCGAGGGGGCGGACGCGGACTGGACGGCGAGCGACATCGTCGAGGGGCCGGACGACCTGCGCTTCTCCCTGCACACGCCCGAGGGTGACTTTGACGCGCTGCTGCCGATGATCGGTCGGTTCAACGCCGCCAACGCCCTGGCGGCGATGGCCGGCGCGCATGCCCTCGGCGTCGACGTGCCGACGCTGGTCGCCGGACTCGCGACCTTTGGCGGTGTGCCGGGGCGGATGGAGATGGTCGAGCGGACGGAGGGGGAGCCGCGGGTCATCGTGGACTTTGCCCACACGCCGCCGAGCCTGGACAAGGCCCTGGCCACGGTGCGGGTGACCACGGCGGGTCGCCTCTGGGTGGTGCTCGGCTCGGCCGGTGGCCCGCGCGACCCGTCCAAGCGAGCACCGCTCGGTGCGGTGGCGACGCAGCTGGCCGATGTCGTGGTGTTCACCGAGGAGGACCACCGCGACACCCCGCTGCAGGACATTCTGGACGAGATGGAGCGGGGAGCGCGCGAGGGTGGGCGGGACAACTATGTCTCGATCGGCGACCGGCGCGAGGCGATCGCCTATGCCGTCAGTGGCGCCGACCCCGCCGACACCGTGGTGCTGGCTGGCAAGGGCCCGGAGGAGACCCTCGAGCGGGACACCGAGACGATCCCGTGGGACGAGATGAGCCAGGCTCGGTTGGCGCTGCAGGACCGGCGTCTCAGCTCAGCGGGCTGAGCACGTCCTGTCGGTGGCTGCGCGGCAGCTCCGAGCTGGCGCGATGGCCGAGCCCGTCGGAGGAGACCAGGGCGACCAGCCGGGCGAGGATCTCCGCCACGGCCAGTGCGATGAGGATGATCAGTGCGGTAGTCATGGCAGTAATCCTGCTCTCCTGTGGTTCCTGCCACGAGTGGCAGAGATGACAACTCACGTTGAATTCCTGCCAAAGAGGGCGCATGATGCTCCCATGCGCAAAGTTGCCGCGGTGGTCCAGGACGGAGTCGAGCCTTTCGGGCTCGGCGCGATGTGCGAGGTCTGGGCCGAGCCCTATCACCCCGAGGACGACAACCCGGTCTTCGACTTCGTCGTCTGCACCCCGCGCCCGGGGCGGGTCCGCTCGGTCTCCGGGTTCGATCTGCACGTCGACCACGGACTTGATGCGGCAGACGATGCCGACCTCGTGATCATCGTGCCCAAGCGCGACTTCCAGGAGCCCTCGCCGGAGGTTGCTGCGGTGGCGGCAGCGGCGCACGAGCGTGGCGCCTGGGTGCTGGGCCACTGCACCGCGGCGTTCACCCTCGGCGAGGCAGGGCTGCTGGACGGCCGCCGCTGCACCACCCACTGGCGGCACAGCGGCGAACTGGAGGCGGCCTATCCGAGGGCGCAGGTCGACTGCAACGTCCTCTATGTCCAGGACGGGCGGGTGATCACCGGAGCCGGCTCCGCGGCAGGACTCGATGCGGCCCTGCACCTGATGCGCGAGGAGTTCGGAGCCTCCGTGGCGGCGAAGGCTGCGCGCCGGATGGTCGTGCCGGCCCACCGTGAGGGCGGGCAGGCCCAGTTCATCGCCCGCGCGGTCCCCGACCTTGAGGCCGACACCCTCGGGTCGCTGCTCACCTGGATCGTCGAGCACCTCGCCGAGGACCTCAGCGTCGAGGCGCTGGCCCGCCGGCAGCACATGTCGCCGCGCACCTTCGCGCGCCGGTTCCGCGACGAGACCGGCACCACGCCCCACGCCTGGGTCACCGCCCACCGGGTCGCCGCCGCCGAGGAACTGCTCGAGTCCACGGACCGCTCGGTCGAGTGGATCGCCAGCGAGGTCGGCTTCGGCAACGCCGCGACCCTGCGGCAGCACTTCACCCGGTCGCGCGGGGTGAGCCCTCAGCGCTATCGACGGATCTTTGCCAGGCACGAGGGGCAGGCGGTCGAGCACACGGCCTGAGCGGGTAGGAAAGAAACGTTGCACGTCCGCAGCGACATGTAAAAATCCGCGTCAATCCTTGACATACCCGATCGGGTCCTGGGTTGTTGATCACCCCCTTGGCTGCCTCGGTGGTCGCTCGCCGGCAGAAGTCCTCGTCGACTCCGGCGGCCAATCAGTCGCCGAAGGCGGCCGCCACCACCGCGTGGTCAACGTCGGCGAGTGAGGCGTCCGCCCACTGCGGAGCCTTGTCCTTGTCGACCAGCAGCGCGCGCACGCCCTCGGCAAAGTCCGGGTGCTTGGCGAAGTGCGGGCCGAGCTGGGTGTCCTGAGCCAACACCTGGTGGACGTCCATGTCGGCCGCGCGGCGGATCGCCTCGAGCGTCACCACGATCGAGTGCGGTGAGCGGGCCGCGATCAGCTGGCCCGCAGCCCGGGCCGCCGGGTCGGCGTGCGACTGCAAGCGGGCCAGGATGGCTGCGGCGTCGTTGCCTGCATAGCACTCGTCGATCCAGCCGCGCTGCGTCTCAAGGTCGGAGGCCGGGGCCACCTGAGGCTCGGGTGCCTCGGCGTCCTCCACAGCACTGTCGTCCGCCGCACTGTCGTCGGCGGCAGGCTCATCTCCTCCCGGGCGTGCGGCCTCGAGTCCGGCGGCGAGATCCGCCAGCACCGCGTCCTTGTCGGACTGGGCGACCACTCCGTCAGCCAGCCCCAGCACGACCGCATCCGCGGCCCCCACGGTCATCCCGGTCAGGGCAACGTGGGTGCCCAGCTCACCGGGAGCGTGCGCCAGGTAATAGAGCCCGCCCACGTCCGGGAACAGCCCGATGATCGTCTCGGGCATCGCAACCTTGGCGCGCTCGGTGACCAGTCGCTTTGATCCGTGCGAGGAGACCCCGACGCCGCCGCCCATGACGACGCCGTCCATCCACGCGACATACGGCTTGGGATAGTCAGCGATCAGGGCGTTGACCGCATACTCCACCTCCCAGAAGTGCAGCGCGGCAGCCTCATCCCCGGCCAGCAGCAGCTCGCGCAGCGCCCGCACGTCCCCGCCGGCACACAGCCCCTTCTCACCGGCCCCATCGATAAACACCGCCCCCACGGCATCGTCCTGCGCCCAGGTCTGCAGCTGGAACAACAGCGAGGCGCACATGTCCGTGGTCAGTGAGTTCAGCGCCTTCGGACGATTGAGCCGCACCCGACCGATCCGGTGAGCCACGGCATACTCCACGTCTGGGGTGTGGCCCGGGGCGGGGGCAAAGGTCGGCTCAGGGGCGGGCTTGGCGACGGTCATGGCACGAACCCTAGCCACGTAGACTCACCGCCATGGGTAAGGCATCACGACGCAAGCGCCAGGCCGAGGGCACCAAGGCTCCGGCCCGCGCACCGTTCGTCAACCGACCGTTCGAGGGACTGGCCAACGAGACCGACTGGGTCGCAATGCGCGAGATCATCCCAGCGGCGACGGCGCAGGTCACCATGGAGCTCGACGGCACGCCGCAGGAGGTGACCCTGGTCTCGGTCCTGCCCGGCGCGATGGCGGCGATCCACCGGGCCAACGGCGAGATCCTGGTCGCGCTGCAGTCGCGCACGCACAGCGGTGACGCGAGCCGCGACATCGTGCTGGCCGTCCAGACGGCGCTCGCGACCGAGGCGGGCAAGCCGGTGCCTGCGATCCCCACGGCGACCGCCGAGTCCCCGCGGCTGCAGGACGTGCTGGCCGACGGCACCGAGCTGAGCGTGCAGGTCCAGGACGACTTCAGCTTCTGGATCGCCGAGGAGGACGCCACCCCCGAGGTGCTCGCCTCGCTCGAGCAGACCAACGAGGCCGCCGTGCCGACCGTGCCGGTGCCAGGGCGTCCCTCGACCTACTGGTGCAAGATGAGCGACCGCACCTATGTCCGCTGGATCCTGGGCGAGGACGAGGACGCGGCGACCACCGCGCTGGCTCGCCTGCAGGCCGCCGGCGAGCACACCCTCGGGGAGGGCACGACGCTCCTGGGTGCTTTCCGCGCGGCCGGTCTGCTCGTCCCCGTGCTCGAGGTCGACCCCTCGACCGACCCGGCCGACCTCAGTGCTCCGCTGCAGGAGCTTGCCGACCGGTATGCCGCGGCGCTGGCCAAGGACGAGTCCCTCACCCCTGACGAGCGTCGGGCCCGCGACGGTCTGATCAGTCGGCAGGTCACCCTGAGGTGAGTATGCCGTCAGGCACCGACGGTGCACCGGCGCCCGACCCGCAGGGGTCGGGTCCGGCGGCTCGCCGGTTGCCGGAGCGGGTGGCGGCCATCGTGTCGGCCAAGGACGAGGAGGAGCGCCTCGGCGCGACGCTGCAGGCGCTCGCACAGATCTCCGTCGTCGACCTGGTCGTGGTGGTCGATGACGGCAGCACCGACGGCACGCTGCGCGTCGCCAATCTCGCGGGCGTGCAGACGGTCAAGCACCAGGCCAACATGGGCAAGGCGCAGGCGATGACCAGCGGCGCCAAGGTCGTGGCGCTGCTGGAGGCTGAGGAGGGTGGCACCTATCAGAGCGACAACCCGCGTGCCCTGCTCTTCGTTGACGCCGACCTGCAGGAGAGCGCCGTCAACCTCGATTTTCTCTGCGTCCCGGTCGTGGCCGGTGAGGCCGACATGGCCATCGCCACCCTGCCCCCGCAGAAGACCGCTGGCGGTGGTTTCGGCTTCGTGGTGCGCAAGGCACGCGAAGGCATCGCCCAGCTCGGTGGTCGCACCATGGTCCAGCCGCTCAGCGGCATGCGTTGCATCACCCGTGAGGCCTTCGAGGCGGCGCTGCCGCTGGCCACGGGCTGGGGCGTCGAGGTCGGTCTGACCGTCGACGTGCTGCGCAACAAGGGCCGCGTCGTCGAGGTGCCCGTTGAGTTGCACCACCGCGTCACCGGCCGGGGCCCGAAGGCGCAGGCCCACCGGCTCAAGCAGTATCGCGACGTCGCCCGGGCCCTGAAGGTGCGCGGCAGGTCCTGACCGCCTGACAGAGGGCTTCCCTGACAGGTCGTGTGACACAGCGACGGTTGAATGCTCAGGCCGCATCGGCCACGGCGTCCGAGGAGAGACGCAGCCTGAAGGTCACGCAGTCTTGGTGTCGGCGCGCTCCGTCGCGATGCGGCCGCGCGCACGCAGATAGTCCCGCACCCCGCCGGGGGTGACGTCGACACCCTGGCCCGCGTTGAGTCCGGAGATGCCTTGGTCGACGGCCGAGCGGAGCGCTTCCAGCCTGGCGGGCTCGGAGACGTCGTGCTCGCCAAGAGTTGCGAGGAGCCCCAGTGCCAGTTCGGCCCGCTCCTCGCGGGAGAATCCCTTCGCGGTCTCCAAGATCTCGGCGGAAGTCTGCGACATACCTCCAGCGTACGCGGCGACCTGAGTTCGGCCCGCGAACTATTCGAGCTGGATGCGTGATCGGCGTTATGGGTTGGCTGTGGTGGGTTGCGACGTCTCCGTGCAGGATCGCTAGGTTGGGACCTGTGTCGACCGAAGACTCCAACGACCACGTTCGCCAGACAGTGGACAACATGACCTCGGAGGAGGTCGCCGCTGTTCTCGACCAGATCGCTGCGCTGCATCCAGCGGAGGAACCGCTGGCGATGCCACCCCAGGACTCCCCCCTCCAGCGCAACCGAGCCATCGAGTTGCCCGCTCCACCCCCGGTGGTTCAGGCCCTGACCTTGCACGTCGAGGTGGAGCTCGTCGTCCCGCGAGTCTGGCGCCAGGTCGAGGTCCGCGGCGACCTCACCCTTGAGGATCTCCACGCGGTGATCCAGCGCGCCGTGGGGTGGCAGAACTATCACCTCCATCGCTTCTGGGAGAGCGCCGACCAGGACAGCTGGCACGGGTCCTACTACCTCACAGACGGGGACGTCGCCGAGGGCGAGCAAGGCACCCACGAGAGCGAGGCCCGGCTGGACCAGGTGTACCGCGAGGTCGGCGACGCGCTCCGCTACACGTACGACTTCGGCGACGACTGGCACCACCTGATCCGCCTGGAGTCGGTGGACGAGTTGGCGGCAGACGCGCCGCGAGCCGTGTGCACCGACGGCGAGATGGCCGGTCCACTGGAGGACGCCGGCGGTCCACCTGGCTACAACGAGCTGGTCGAGGCGTTCTCCGACGACCCGCCGCTGGGCCGACTTGAGGACTATGTCCGAGAGTGGTTGCCCGACGACTGGGACCCGACCGTGTTGGATCTGGGCCAGGTCAACTCGGCCATCTCGCTGATCGGCGCCAGCACCGAGGAGGTGTTCGCGGTCGTCGCCGGGGTGGAGCCACCAGCGGCGATAGGCGCGCTGCTGGAGCTCGCACGGCCTGACGTGCTGGCCACGCTCGCCGAGCTCTGCCGCAGCGCAGGCGCCGTGGAAGGGCGGTTGGACGACGAGGACCTGGCAGCAATCGCCCGGCCCTATCGCCTCCTGCTGGACCTGGCGGGCACGGAGGGTATCCCGCTGACCCAGGCGGGGTGGATGAAGCCCGCCGTCGTCCAGGAAATCGTGGCAGCCCTGGGCTTGGAGACCTCGTGGATCGGGAAGGGCAACCGGGAAGACCAGACTCTGCCGGTCGCGCAACTGCGCGAGAGCGCCCAGGGGCTCGGGTTCCTGCGCAAGCGCAAGGGCCGCCTGCTGCTAACCAATAAGGGCGCAGCGCTGAGCACCGACCATGACTATGTCGAGGCCATTGCGGCCGGGTTGCTCACAGACAGGGACCCCTATGTGGCCGCGGCGAGAGGCCTGTTCGCCCTCCTCACCGTCGCGGGAGGACACAGCGACCTGAAGCTCGCCGGAGGCGTTGCCGAGCTCATGACGCACTACGGTCTGCGAACCGGTCCGGCCGGAGTGGAGCGTCAGCACGCAGGAGACATGGTGTGGCCGACGTGGTGCGCCCTCGACGGGGACATGGGTTTGGGAAAGAAGGCACCACGAGCTGATCATCAGGCAGTTGGTCTGGCCGTCGCGGCCCTGTGGCCAGAGCGATCCGCGCAGACGGACGCGTAGTTCGCGCCGCGAGACGATGTGCGGGTTCGCTCCCGGGTTCGGCTATCCGGCGGGGATGGCGACCCGCTCCTGTCACCCAACCCGCGTCTGACGTTGCGGGAGCGCCGCCCCGATCGCCACCGCGGCAGCGATGGCGACGGCCAGGCCGATGCCGACGATGGCGATGCCGGAGTCGTTGAGCGCCCAGCCGATGACCAGGGCGGTCAGCACGGACAGCACGGTCGGTCGCAGCATGGGCAGCTGCCACAGGGGGACGAGACGCCGACCCAGGCGGGAATCCTGCGCCAGCACGGCCCAGACGATCGCCACCAGGACGACCACAGCGATCCACGACGCCGGATAGCGCACCAGGATGCCCAGGCTCTGGTCGAGTTTGCGCGCCACGATCTCGAGTGCACCGCCGTCGATCACCGACTGCAGGAACTCGCCCAGGTGGGTGCGTGATCCCGCCGGGCGCAGCCAGTCGACGAACATCAGGGCACCGGCCACCACGGCAGCAGCACCCCCGAGCAGCAGCACGCGCACCGGCGTCAGCCGGATCTCCGCCGCCGCGAGCCCGAGCACCCCGACCGCGATCACCAACGAGGGCACGCCACCAAAGTCGGCTCCCCAGCTTGGCGACCCGTCCACCAGGACCAACAGCAGGCCGAGGCCGCCGATCACCAGACAGGCGGCGGTGCGCCGGGCCATCGGACGTGAGCGCAGCAACCCGGCGAGGAACCCGGCGAGGAGCAGGCCCGACAGTGCGAAGATGCCATAGCCCACGTTGCCCATCCCGTAGAAGCGCCCGGCCGTCACGGGCTGCACCCCGAGGATCGAGATGAGCCCGAGGCGCCCACCGAGGATGACGTCCATGCCGACGACCACCACCGTGACGGCAGCGATGACCGAGGGTGGGCCGAGGGGATGTCGGCGCCAGGGCCCGCCGACGGCCAGGGCGACGTGGGCAGCCATCAGCACCACGAGCACCATGGACAGCGTCAGCCATTGCGGGGAACCGCGCCACCAGGGCACGAGTCCGGCCAGGAAGGCGGCCGAGGGGAAGGCCATCGCGGCCAGCCCGGTCACCTGCAGTCCGCGGCGGCGCCCGGTCAGCACGAGGGCGGCGAGGGCGATCAGTGCGAGGACAAGGCCGACGCCGAGCACTGGATAGGCCAGTGCGTGCGCTGCGCCAGTCCCGCCCTGGAGGTCGCGCAGCGCGCTGACCCGCTCCGAGACGGGAGCGTCGCTGGGCTGGATCTCCAC
Source organism: Ornithinimicrobium faecis (assembly GCF_023923225.1). Classification (GTDB taxonomy): domain Bacteria; phylum Actinomycetota; class Actinomycetes; order Actinomycetales; family Dermatophilaceae; genus Ornithinicoccus; species Ornithinicoccus faecis. The sequence continues at coordinate 221,828 of NZ_CP099489.1, forward strand.
CGGCAGGCCGCTGACCGAGTCCGGGATGCCGGCCCCGGCCAGGGCGAGGATCGTCGCGGTGAGATCGGTGGTCTGGACCAGCCCCGACTGACGCGTGGTCGCGGAGGAGAGGGTGCCCGGATCGCCGGTGTCGCGCCAGATGATGGCGGCCCGCACACCCACGGTGTCGTCCCGGTCCGCCAGTCCAGCGATCACGACCGAGGTGCCCGGTGACAGGTTCCGCAGCAGCACGTCCAGCTGGGCGTCAAAGGTCAGCAGGTCGTCGTGGCTCGTGATCGGCCCACGATCCAGCAGGGTCACGTCGCACACCCCCGGCTGGTAAGTCGTGAGAGCGGAGCCTCCGGGGAGCGGCGTGGCGTAGCGCGGCACAGCGCCGTCCTGATCGGCCGCCCCCAGAGCAGCGAGGGGTCCCCCTGCCCGGACACAGACGCCCTCCGAGGCCAGCGCGGAACTGAGGGAGCCCAGCTGCGCATCCAACGGACGTCGCGCGGCGGCGGAGGTCCAGGAGTCCCACTCCGGGATGCTGGCGCTCACGTCCCCGACCCGTGATGGCTCGACGTCGTCGCCGGTGACGATCTCGGGCACGACCTGGCAGTCCTGCTCCCCGTCGTCATCAGCAGCGGCGCGCTGGCCGGCGCCGAGGGTGAGCCACCCGTCGGCCGGGCAGGTCACGACGTGGGCCCCACGCACGATGAGCCCGCCGGCAGCGCCCTCCTCTGCGAGGGACCACAGGGCACGGGTGCTGTCGCGCGTGATGTCGGACCAGGACAGTCCCGGCACCCCGATGACCACGACCTCGCCGCCCTGCTGCTCCACGGCGTCCCCACCGGTGCCGGCAGCCCGGGCGCCCAGCAGGCTGGCCACCATCGTGCCGCCGAGCAGCAGGACGACCAGCCCGAACACCGCCCACGCGAAGCGGCGGCCCCCAGACTCGGTCATGGGCACGACACTAGCCGCGAGAACTGGGCCAACCCTGGAGCCCACCAACGCGACCATCTGCTGGCGTGCCGCCGTCGGACGGAGGCGAGCGGTCGGCATACGCTCTGGGGGTGAGCACCATTGCCCTGATCGTCGCCATCGTGGCCCTGCTCGTCGCGCTCGGTGCGGCCGGGCTCGGCTGGGTCGCGCACCAGAGGCACCAGTTGATCCAGCGCCGCTATGCCGTGCTCTGGGGTGAGGGTGAGGCCGACGTGGCGACCGTCTTGGCGCAGCAGGCTCGCCGGATGGGTGCAGAGCGCGCGCGGATTGACGCCATGGAGCGCACCGTGGCTGACCTGCGCGGAGACCTCGCCCAGACGCTGCAGCACGTCGCCGTCGTGCGCTATGACGCCTTCGGTGACATGGGTGGGCGGATGTCGTTCTCGGCCGCAGTAATTGATGACAACGGGGACGGCGTCGTGATCAGCTCGATCCACGCGCGCGGGGAGTCGCGGACCTATGCCAAGGGCATCGTCGGTGGGGGCAGCGACACTGCCCTGACGCCCGAGGAGCAGCAGGCACTCGCCGCTGCGCGCGACGACTCGAGCCCGGCTCCCGGCGCCGACACCTAAGCGGGCAACCACCCGGGTGGGGTGTGCGAGACCTCTATCAAGTTGCGGGTGGCGTGTGCGAGACCTTTATTAATTTGCGGGGCGGCGCACGATCAGGCTGCCCGGGTTGACGGCCACGCTCATCGCGGTGGCCTCCCCGAGGGTGTCGCCGTCGAGCTGGATCTGCACGGGGGCGTCGGCGGAGACCTCGAGGGTGCGGGCCGTGTAGTAGTCGACTCGCTGGTGGCCCCGGCTGCTGCGGGTCACCAGGCGTGTGACCACCGCGCCCCAGCCGACCAGACCCTCTGGTGAGAGCAACACCAGGTCGAGGATCCCGTCGTCGGCCTTGGCCTGTGGGACCAGGTTGACCCCGCCCTGCAGCTTGCCGACGTTGCCGACCATCACGCTGCGCACGCGTCGGTGCAGCCGGGTGCCGCCCTCATCGATGATCACGTCGACCTTGAACTGGCGGCCCTTCAGGCCCTTGAGGCCGGTGACGACATAGGCGGCCCAGCCGACCCGCTTCTTGAGTTTGCCGGGGACGTTGGCCATCACCTCGGCGTCGAACCCCAGGCCCGCCATCACCAGAAAGACGTGCTCCTCCACCTCGCCCTCGCCATGGCCCGGCGTCGGAGGGTGCTCCTCGATGGTGTCCGGGTCGACCTGCGGAGCCGCGTCACCTTCGTCGGGCTCGCCCAGTGGGCGGCGCAACCGCAGGGTGCCGGTGTCGATCGCAGTGTCCACGCCGGTCAGGGCGACCTTTGTGCCCTGGGACAGGCTGGACACCGGCAGTGAGAGGTTGCGGGCCAACAGGTTGCCGGTGCCAGCCGGGAGCAGCCCCATCGGCACCCCGCTGTCGACCATGGCCGACCCGACGGTGCGCACCGTGCCGTCCCCGCCGAGCGCACAGACCAGGTCCACGCCCTGCCCCAGCGCCTCGCGGGCCTGGCCATAGCCTGGGTCCTCCTCGGTCGTCTCCAGCCACAACGGCTCGGCCCACCCGTGGGCCGCGCAGATTGAGGCGATCTCGGCGCGAGGTTTGTCGGTGTTGTTGTCGTCGAACTTGGTTGGGTTCACCACAACAGCGGCGCGCGGTCGGGTGTCTTCCGTCGCTGGCTGGTCCACCGGCGTCGTGTTGCCGGTGTCCGAGTCCCCTGCTCCGCCAGACCGCCGGCTCCGCTCGGGGGTTGCCTTGGGCCCGCCGCCAGACCGAGAGATCCCGAGCCAGACCAGCCCCCCGACGATGATTATGCCGAGCACGATCAGCGCGATAACCCACCAGTTGTCCACGAGGTCAACGTACCCGTCCGTAACCGTTTGTCCGGACCCGTACCCTGGGAGGGTGATCGACATCCGGCAACTTCGTGAGGACCCCGAGCGGGTGCGGGCATCGCAGCGTGCCCGTGGTGAGGACGATGGCGTCGTGGACGCCGTCCTGGACGCGGACAAGAGGCACCGATCGAGCCTGTCCGAGTATGAGTCGCTGCGTGCCTCCCAGAAGTCGTTCGGCAAGAAGGTGGCCGCCGCACAGGGCGAGGAGAAGGCTGCCCTGCTGGCCGAGGTCAAGGAGATGGCTGCGCGCGTCAAGCAGCTGGACGCCGCCAAGGACGAGGCCGCCCAGGAGCGGGAGCGACTGCTGCGCAGCATCGGCAACGTCATCATCGACGGCGTGCCCACGGGGGGCGAGGACGATTTCGTCACCCTCGAGGAGGTCGGCACGCCGCGTGACTTCGCGGCTGAGGGGTTCGAGCCGAAGGACCACCTGGCACTGGGTGAGGCGCTCGGTGCCATCGACATGGCCCGCGGTGCCAAGGTCTCCGGGTCGCGCTTCTACTACCTGACCGGCCCCGGCGCCCGGCTCGAGCTGGCGCTGATGAACCTGGCGCTGGACCGCGCTCGCGATGCCGGCTTCGTCCAGATGCAGGTGCCGACCCTGGTCACCCCACAGACGATGGGTGGGGCGGGCTTCCTCGATGCACACGCCGACGAGGTCTATCGCCTCGAGGGCGACGACCTGTATCTCACCGGCACCTCCGAGGTCGCGCTCGCGGGGTTCCACGGCGACGAGATCATCGACCTCACGCAGGGGCCGCGGCGCTATGCCGCGATGTCGACCTGCTATCGGCGCGAGGCCGGCAGCTATGGCAAGGACACCCAGGGCATCATCCGGGTGCACCAGTTCCAGAAGGTCGAGATGTTCGTCTACGCCCGTCCCGAGGACGCAGAGACCCAGCACGAGGCACTGCTGAAGTGGGAGCGCGGCATGCTCGACGACCTGGGCCTGGCGTATCGCGTCATCGACGTGGCCGCCGGTGACCTGGGCGGACCGGCAGCACGCAAGTTTGACTGCGAGGCCTGGGTGCCGACGCAGGAGCGCTATCGCGAGTTGACCTCGACCTCCAATTGCACGACCTATCAGGCGCGACGGTTCAACATCCGCGAGCGTGGCGAGTCCGGCACCCGCAGCGTCGCGACCCTCAACGGCACCCTGGCCACGACCCGCTTCCTGGTCGCTCTGCTCGAGACGCACCAGCAGGCCGACGGCTCGGTCACGATTCCCGAGGTGCTGCGGCCCTACACCGGCTTCGACACCATGACCCCGATCGCCTGACCACGCAGGCGCGACTGACAACGCCTACGCGACTGACCCCGATCGCCTGACCACGCCCACGCGAGCCTGCCCGCCCGGCGTGTCGCGCACGGTGCACAGATCGTTGCGGCGTGTCCGGGGGGCTGGCGCGGATCCCGCAACGCCGAGTCCGCACCACCTCCCTGACCAGACTTCGCGCGAGTGGGCTCTCGCGCGCTCGGTGGGGCTCAGGACCCCGTGCTCGCGCGCTCGGTCGGGCTGAGGATCGGGGGCTCATGCGCTCGGTGGGGCTCAGGACCCGGTGCCCACGCGCTCGGTGGGGCTCAGGACCCGGTGCCCACGCGCTCGGTGGGGCTCAGGACCCGGCGCCCACGCGCTCGGTCGAAGGGGGGAGAGGGGCGGTCGCTGGGGTCCGTCGTGCGACGGAGGCGTCGGTGCGGTGTGCCGCCCTACCCTGGAGGGATGGATCGCATCGCCCACCTGCTCGGAGCCGACGAGGACTGGCGCCGCCCACCGCCCTCACCGGCCCAGCGGCGCATCGACGTGCTCATCGCCGTGGCCGTCTATCTGCTGGCGGCGCTGTCCATCGAGCTGATGCGCAGCCTCAACGCTTTCGACGGAGCTAACTCCTGGGGCGAGGTGTTGACGCAGCACCTGGTGGCGGCCTCGGTCGGACTGCTGCTGGTCTTCCGCCGCTCCCACCCCATCATCGTCGCGGGCCTGGCCACCCTGCACCTGTATGTCATGGGCACGCTCGAGCCGCTGGTCGCCGGCAACCTCGTCATGCAGGTGGCCTACTTCTTCGCCGTCTACACCGCGGTGGCCTGGAGCCGGGACCGTCGCGCGCTCGGCTATCTGCTGGTGGCCTTCGTGCTCACCCTGGTCCTCTGGCTGGCCTGGATGTTTGCCCTGAGCTCGGGGCTGCAGGACATGTATGCCAACCTCGGCGTCAAGCCCACCGAGCCCGCCGGACTCTTCAGCGCACCGATCGCGGCGGTCGGCTGGACGACCCTCAACAACCTGCTCTTCTTCGGCGGCGCCGTCCTGCTCGGCCAGGTGGCCTGGCGCGGCGCCCTGCACACCCAGCGCGAGGTGAGGTATGCCGAGACGATCCGCTCGCAGGCAGCTCGCCTCCGCGACCAGGCAGTTGTCGCCGAGCGACTGCGGATCGCACGTGAGCTGCACGACGTCGTCGCCCACCACGTCTCAGTGATGGGGGTGCAGGCCGCGGCGGCACGGCGGGTCCTGACCAAGAACCCGGACGCCGCCCGAGAAGCGCTCGGCGCGATCGAGGGCTCCTCACGCAGCGCCGTCGGCCAGATGCGCGAGCTGCTCGGCACCCTGCGCAGCGGCGAGCTGGCGGCCGACGGCGCCACCGAGGAGAGCGGCCATCCGGATCGGGCACCCCAGCCGGACCTGGACGACCTGGACGAGTTGGTGGCTCAGGCGACCACCCCCACCTGCGCGGTGACCTACTCGCTCGTCGAGGAGTCTCCCGGGGCCGCCGGCGCCGTGCCGCCCGCCCTGCAATTGACGGCATACCGGATCGTGCAGGAGTCCCTGGCCAACGTGCGCCGGCACTCCACCGCCACCCGGGCCTCGGTCGTGATCCGGGTCGACGAGGAGCTCGAGGTCGAGGTGCTCGACAACGGGGCGCCGCGGCCGGGCACCTCGGGCACGGGCCTGGGCCAGCAGGGCATGCGTGAGCGTGCTGATCTGCTCGGTGGCACCGTCGAGATGGGCCGCCGCCATGGTCCGGGCTATCGGGTGCGGGTCACCCTGCCGCTCTCCGCGCAGGACCAGGTGCGCGTCCCCGCCGACGCGACCGGGGCCGCCGGGGTCGTGTCGTGACCGACCCGGAGACGCAGCACAATGGGGCGGTGACCGCGCCAGCCGACCGACCCATCAAGGTGATGCTCGTGGACGACCAGCCGCTGCTGGTCTCGGGTTTCGCGATGATCCTGTCCACCGAGGACGACATCGAGGTGGTCGGCCAGGCCAAGAACGGCCGAGAGGCGGTCGACGCCGTGCCCCAGCTGCGCCCCGACGTGGTGCTGATGGACGTGCAGATGCCCGTGCTCGACGGCATCGAGGCGACCCGGCTGATCGCGGACAGCACCCAGGTCATCATCCTGACGACCTTCGACCGCGACGACTATCTGTTTGACGCACTCTCCGCCGGGGCCAGTGGTTTCCTGCTCAAGAACGCCGACGCCGACGACCTGGTCGACGCGGTGCGGGCCGTCGCGCACGGCCACGCGCTGCTGGCGCCGGAGGTCACCAGCCGGGTGATCGCCCGGATGACCGAGGGCGGTGGTGGCGGCGTGGCCCGTCACGCGGAGGCCCTGGACCGCCTGACAGCCCGCGAGAAGGAGGTCCTCGAGCAGGTCGCGCGGGGGCTGTCCAACGCCGAGATCGCCCAGGAGATGTTCGTCGGCGAGGCCACCGTCAAGACCCACGTGTCCAACGTGCTGTCCAAACTGCACCTGCGGGACCGCGTGCAAGCGGTCGTCTTCGCCTATGAGGCTGGCCTGGTCACACCGCAGTGACCCCTGGCCTCGGCGGTCGTGCCCCGCCGGTCCAGACTCGCCTGTGCTGGCTCAGCCGTCCTGGGCCAACTCGAACTGGCGCCCGGTGAGCGTGCTCACCTCGATCACCACGAAGGTGAACCGGTCCTGGCTGATCCACGGCCGCAGCGGCAGCGCCTCCGCCTGACGTGCCTCATCGCCGTCGAGCACCCGGGCCTCGCCGCGCGCGAGGACCGACCAGGGGCGGTGCGAGTCCCCGCCGTCAATCTCGAAGGCGACGTCGGAGTCCATCACCACGCCCAGCAGCTTGCTGCCCGGTTTGGTGCGAAACACCAGCCGCTCGCCGTCGACCACATAGTTCACCGGCACGATGTGAATCTCGTCGACGAGGTGATAGCCCAGCCGGCCGACCTCTCCGGCGCGCAGCCGCTCCCAGCACTCCTGCTCGTTCATCCACGTGTTGTTGTCGCTCATCCCGACTCCTCTCCTCTACTACCAATTGTCGTAGAAAGCGGCTGGGATAGCCAGGGTTCGTGGGGGATCTCACCCCTGCCACTGGACCCCGACGCCCCGGATGGGGACGGCCGCCCCCGGCACACGGCATACCTCCTCCTCACGGGGGAGAGCGAAGATCCCCCCAGCCGCCGATGTGCGAGGGGCCGCCGTTTGGCAGATTGAGGGATATCAACGACCGGGCCGTTCGTGGCCCGAGGCAAGGGGAGTGCGGATGTTAGCGGTCCAGGGACTGACCCGGCAGTATGCCGAGGTGCGCGCGGTCGACGACGTCACCTTTGAGGTGCCGGCCGGCAAGATGATCGGTTTCGTCGGCGGCAACGGTGCCGGCAAGACCACCACGATGCGGATGATCATGGGGGTGCTCGCCCCCAACGCCGGTGAGGTCAGCTGGGATGGCCGCCCGGTCACCCGCGCCGACCGCACCCGCTTCGGCTACATGCCCGAGGAGCGTGGCCTCTATCCCAAGCAGGGCGTGCTGGACCAGCTGACCTATCTCGGGCGGCTGCACGGCATGGGACAGAGCGACGCCAACGGCCGCGCCAAGGAGCTGCTCGAGCGCTTCGGGCTCGGTGAGCGCCTGAAGGAGAAGGTCGAGAAGCTCTCGCTGGGCAACCAGCAGCGCGCCCAGATCATCGCGGCCGTCCTGGGGGACCCGCTGGCCCTGATCATGGACGAGCCGTTCTCCGGCCTGGACCCGGCCGCCGTCGACCAGATGGCCGACCTGCTGCGTGAGCACACCTCCGCTGGTGTGCCGGTGCTCTTCAGCAGCCACCAACTCGACCTGGTCGACCGCCTGTGCGACGGCATCGTCGTCCTCCACAAGGGCAAGGTCGTGGCCCAGGGCACCTCTGACGAGCTGCGCGGTAACGCGCCCCTGCGCTACATCCTGTCCCTGACCGGTGACGCGGGCTGGGTCCGCGGCGTCCCCGGTCTGCGGGTGCTCGACCTCGACGGCGCGACCGTCGAGCTGGAGCCCGAGTCCGAGGAGGTGGCCCAGCAGCTGTTGGCCGAGGCCGTCTCCCGCGGCGGGGTCCGAGAGTTCACCAAGGTCCGTCCGTCCCTGAGTGAGATCTACCGAGAGGTGGCAGCAGCATGAGCACCGACACCAGCACCCGGTCGACGACCAAGACGACCACCAGCGCCGACGCGAGCGGTGACACGAAGTCGCCCTGGGTCCTCGTCGCGATGCGTGAGCTGCAGGTCAAGCTCACCGACCGCAACTTCCTGATCGGCACCGGCGCCACCCTGCTGCTGATCGTCGGGATGTTTGCGCTGCAGAGCTTCCTGATGGGCGGGGGCGCCCCCTCGTTCAAGGTGGCTGTCACGGACGAGGCCGCCACGACCGTCGTCGCCCAGGCCGAGGAGTCGCTGCAGGCCACCGACGCCGAGGGCTCCCTGACCAGCGTCGACGTCGCCGATGCGGCGGCTGCCGAGACCGCGCTGACCGAGGGTGACGCCGACGCCGCGCTGCTGCCCACGGACGACGGCTGGGAGTTCGTCACCGACGGTGAGGCCGACAGTGAGCTCCAGGGTCTGATCACCGATGCCGTGAGCAGCACCACCCTGGCGCAGAACGCCGAGGCGGCCGGCACGAGCCTGCCCGAGCTGACGGCAGGCACCGAGGTGAGCACCCGTGACCTCTCCGGTGGTGACGACCAGTCGCGCTTCGTGTCCTGGATCGCCGGCTTCGCGATGGCGATGCTGTTCTACATGTCGGCCATCATGTTCGGCATGGCGATCGCCAACTCGGTCGTCGAGGAGAAGCAGTCCCGCATCATCGAGATCCTCGCTGCCGCCATCCCGGTGCGTGCCCTGCTGACCGGCAAGGTCATCGGCAACACCGTGCTGGCCTTCGGGCAGATGGCACTGATCGGCGCGGTCGCCCTGGTGGGGCTGACCTTCACCGAGTACGACCAGTACCTGTCGATGCTGACCGAGGGCTTCCTGTGGTACATCCCGTTCTTCGTCCTCGGCTTCCTGGCCCTGGCCTGCATCTGGGCGGCAGCCGGTGCGATGGCTTCGCGCTCGGAGGACCTGCAGTCCACCACGATGCCGCTGACGATGGCCCTGGTGCTGGTCTTCATCGTGGGTCTGAGCCTGGACGGCACAGCCAAGGTGATCGGCTCGTTCGTGCCGGTGCTGTCCACGATCCTGATGCCGATGCGCCTGCTCGATGGCACCGCGCAGTGGTGGGAGGCCGTTCTCGCCCTGGGGCTGACGGCAGTCTTCTGCTTCATCACGATCACCCTCGGTGCCCGGCTCTATCGGCGGTCGCTGTTGCAGACCTCCGGTCGCGTCTCCCTCAAGGCCGCCTGGGCAGGCGGCGAGTGAGGAGCTGACCCGGCGGGGAATCCGGGTCGGGGCGGACCCGGTGGGGATCGGGTCCAGCCGCTCAGCAGTGGGTCGGTCGCGCAGGGGGCGACCGGCCCACTGCTGTGTGCCGCCAGGGTCGCTTGTGAGGTGACTGAGATCACCGCTGAGCAGGCGCTTTGTGGCTTCGGGGATTGTTGACAATGAGATAGAATCGTGACTATTGGTTGATGAACCGGCGGGGTCCGCACGTCGTCACCATTTTCACCCCTACTTCCTGAACAGGACGCACAGCCATGACCGGCCCCTACGCCATCTCGCCCCGCACCTCTCCCACCGTCTGCCCGCGCTGCGGCCGCGGTGTTGAGCTCTCCTCCTCCGGCCTGCTGGCCCCGCACAACGTGCGCCCCGTCGGCGGACGCTCCTGCGCCGGGTCCGGCCTGACGCCGGCCTTCGTGCCGCCGTGGCCGGGCACCGTCAAGATCAGCCGTCAGCGCCCGCTGCGCATCCGCACCCCGCGGTTCAGCAAGGCTGGTCGCAAGGCGGAGGACCTCACCGCAAACTGACCCGCTCAGCACGTTTCGTGGTGGCCTCCGGTTGGTTACGCTGATCATGCCGTCCTCCCTCACCGAGGAGATGTCGCATGGCCGCAGTCGTGATGACCGGAGGCACCTCGGGTTTTGGGCTGCCCACCGCTGAGCACCTGCGTGATGCGGGGCAGCGTGCGCTGCTCGGGTCCAGAGGGCCCAGTGCCGATGGCGACGCTGAGGTGCTGGCGCTCGACCTCACGTCGTTGGACGCGGTCCGATCCTTTGCCGGGCAGGTCCGGGATCGCCTGGGGGAGCAACTCATTGACGCTCTCGTGCTCAACGCGGGGATCGTGCGTCCCGACGCGACCGCCCGCAGTGCCGACGGCCACGAGATGACGTTTGCGGTCAATCACCTGGCCCACTACCTGCTGCTGAGACTGCTCCTGGACCGGATGGCGCAGGGAGGCGTCGTGGTGCTGACACCAGCGGCACCCACGACCCGACCATCAACGGGGGCCTGGCGCCGCCGCGTCACGCCGACGCCGGGCTGCTGGCGGACCCGACCCGTGATCCGGGGGCGCAGCCGAGGTCCGCCCGTGGTGGGCAGGAGGCCTACACCGCCTCCAAACTCTGCTCCGTGATGACCGTGCGCGCCCTGGCTGATCACCCCGACGTTGTTCGCCGACGCCTGCGCGTTCTCGCCTACTGCCCGGGTCAGGTGTTCGGCACCGGACTGGCAGCCGATCTCTCGCTCGCGCGCCGGATCGCGTGGAGGGCGATGGGCACTCCCGTGTCCGCACCGTTGCGCCGGTTCGTGCCGACTCTCAACACCCGGCGGGTCGCTGGGGTGACGCTGGGTCGTCTCGCCCTGGGGGAGGTGGTCCCACCCGAGGGCCGCACGTATGCCGCGCTGCGGCGAGGACAGCTGACCTGGCCGGACGCCTCGGAGCTGGCGCGCGACGACAGGGCAGTGACAACGCTGTGGCAGGACAGCGCAGCGCTGGTGGGACTCGACCCCTGATCGAGAGCAGGTTGCGCACCGCTCACCTCTCAGGGCTCAGGTCGCACCGGCCCAGCCGTTCACATCTCGTCGACGATGGCCTTCGCCTCGGCCAGACCGAGCCCGGGCCGGAGCTCGCGCAGCCGTTTGATCGCGGCGATCTGTTGGCCGGACTGCTTCAGATTGAACACCTCGTCCAGTCGGGCGTCGCGCGGCACTGGCGGTGCGCCGATCAGTTGAGCCAGCTGCTCGACGCGCTGCTCGAGCTGGCTGACCTGCATCCTCAGACCAGCGATTTCCGAGGAGTGGTCTGGACCGAACAGCCCCATGTCAGTGCTCCTTGCTGGCGTCTGGCAGATCGGCGGCGATCTGCTCGAGCAGCACAGCCAACCCGTCGTCATCGACGGAGGCTGTCGTCTCGTCGGCGGCGGCGATGACCTCGTCCGGCGCCTGGCCCATCGCGACGCCACGTGCCGCCCAGCCCAACATCTCCAGGTCGTTGCGCTGGTCGCCGACGGCGACGGTGCACCACGGCTCAATCCCGAGCTGGCGACGCACCTGCTCCAGCGCGCTGCCCTTGGACACGCCCTCGGGGGCCAGGTCCAGCCAGGCCGTGAAGCCGACCGCATAGTTCACGCCGTGCAGACCGATCCGGTCGACCAGCTCGGAGAAACTCTCAGCCGACCCATTGGGGTCGCGGAAGGTGACCCGGGTGGCCGGATGGGAGACCAGCTCCTCGTCGTCCACGACCCGCAGATCACCTTGGAGCTCCCCCTCTGGGAAGGGGGCGCTCAACTTGAAGCCGACCCCGACCTCCTCGACGGCGACCAGAGCATCTGGTCGTGCCCGGCGGAGCAGCTCCACAGCCGGCCGAGGATCGAAGGTGACGGCCTCGGCGATCTCATACCCCTCGGCATACTCCGGACTCAGGGCCAGGGTGATGGCACCGTTGGAGCAGACCGCGATCCCGCCCTCCCGGAGCAGACCTAGCTCGCGGATGATGGGGATCGTGGCCACGGCCGAGCGCCCGGTGGAGATGACGATGTGGGCTCCGGCGTCCCGCAGTGCGCCGATCGCCTCGGCGACGCGGGGGGAGAGGTGACCGTCGTGGTGCAGGATCGTGCCGTCGACGTCGAGTGCGATGAGGAGTTGGTCCGCAGCTACCTGTGGGCTCACGACGCCCACGCTACCTGGGGCGGGGACCCGCACCGCCTGCCGGGTTGTGCCGAGCCGAGTGGGCCCCAGGGCCGTGGGTCTGGGATGCTTGCCCGCGATGGAAGATTTGCTGATCACCTCGCCAGCCAACCCGCGGCTGAAGGCCCTGGCTGGCCTGCGGCGGAGGAGAGTTCGCGAGGCCGAGGGCCGCACGCTGATCGAGGGCTTCGAGGAGCTCGACCTGGCGCTCGAGGCCGGCGTCGTGCCCCGCGTCGTCTTCTACTGCCCGGAGTTGATGCACGACGCGGCCGCACAGAGCCGGGTCGTGGACCAGGTGCGGGCGCGAGGCTCGGAGGTCGTGCGCCTGGCCCGGGCGGCTTTCCAGAAGGTGGCCTATCGCGAGGGGCCCGATGGATTCCTCGCGGTGGTCGACACCGTCACCCGTGACTGCTCCGGTCTGGAGGTCCCCGACCGTGCCCTCGTCCTGTTCTGTGAGGCCGTGGAGAAGCCGGGCAACCTCGGGGCGATGCTCCGCACGGCCGACGCCGCGGGCGTGGACGCGGTCCTGGCCGCAGACCCGGTCACCGACTGGGGCAACCCCAACCTGGTGCGTGCCAGCAAGGGCACGGTCTTCTCGGTCCCCGTGGTGAGCGACACGACCGAGGCAGCCCTGGAGTTCCTGGTCGAGCACGGCATCGCCCTGGTCGCTGCAACACCGGACACCGACGTCGAATACACCGACATCGACTACACCGGTCCGGTCGCGGTGGCCGTCGGTGCGGAGAAGACCGGACTGACCGATCGGGTCCTGGAGGCAGCCACTCACCGCGTGCGGATCCCGATGGTGGGCCGGGCCAATTCGCTGAACGTCTCGACGTCGGCGGCGATCATCACCTACGAGGCCGTGCGCCAGCGCCGCCGCGCCGAGTCGCTCTCGAGTCCCGCACCCGCCGCAGACCTACGCGACATCACGTAGCCGGGAGCCGCTCGGCGGCTGATGTCTGAAGGGGCGAGGTCGAGGAACGTGGAGACCACCACAACCCACGACCCTCGGAGGAACCATGACCACCCTGACCGACCTCACCACCAGCCTCGCCGCCACCTCGGACCGGTGGGACGGTCCGCCCTTCCCGTTCTTCCTGTTCCCGCTGATGTGGTTGCTGGCCTTCGTGCTCGTGGCGACGTTGATCTGGACGGGACGACACCGCCGAGACCGGAGCGCTGGGCGCCGCGCGGGTGAGCAGCGGCTGGCCGAGCGACTGGCGGACGGCTCGATCGACGTCCAGGAATATCGTGCCCGCCTCGAGGTCCTGCGCGAGCGGTAGGCCCAGCCCAGCGCCGGCCCGCAACGACCGGCCTCGCCCCGGGCCCGCTCACCCGGACCTGGTTAACGCTTGACTCTTGCGGTGTGCCACGATGACGCAATGCGGATCGATCACGTGAGTTACGCGGCGAGTCCGGAGGGGCTGCAGGCAACGGCCCAGGACCTGGGCGACAAGTTGGGGATCACCCCTCGCGATGGGGGAGTGCACCCGCGGTTCGGCACGCGCAATGTCATCCTGCCCCTGGCCAGTGACCGTTATCTTGAGGTGGTCGAGGTGCTGGACCACCCCGCCTCGGACAAGGCCCCGTTCGGTCAGGCCGTCCGTGCCCGCTCCGAGCTCGGTGGCGGCTGGATGGCCTGGGTCATCGCGGTTGACGACCTCGGTGACGTCGAGGGCCGCCTGGGTCGTCGTGCCGTCGACGGCCAGCGTCACACCCCCGAGGGTGTCGAGTTGCACTGGCGTCAGATCGGCATCCGCGGCCTGATCGCAGACCCGCAACTGCCGTTCTTTGTGCAGTGGTCGACCATGGACCACCACCCCTCACGCCTGGACGAGTCGGCGGTCGAGCTGACCGGGTTGCACATCTCCGGTGAGCCGGCCCGGATCCGTGACTGGCTCGGCATCGCCGAGCGCGGCGACTGGGAGCGCGAGGTGGACTTCACCTTCGAGCAGCACGACGTGGCAGCGCTGGAGTCGGTCACTTTCGAGAGTCCGACTGGCCCGATCACCATCTGACCTCGGACCGAGGTCGGCACCTACACCGGCGAGAACCTCTATGCCGTTCACTGGCGCGGTCGCCCGTGAGGGCGCTCAGCCCGCCAGCGGCAGGCTGACCTCAACCCGGGTCCCGACGCCCTCCTGTGAGCGGGCACCGACGCTGCCGCGGTGCAGGTCGACGATGGTGGCAACCAACGGCAGGCCCAGGCCCGACCCGGCCACATGGCCGACGTTGCCACCCCGGCTCAGCTCCTGCCACATCGCCTCCTGATCTGCGGCAGGCACCCCAATTCCGGTGTCTGACACCTCGATCGTGACGTTCACGCCGTCGCTGCGGGCGTGCACGTGCACGGGCCCGTCCGTTGAATACTTCAGCGCGTTGAGCACCACGTTGTAGAACGCGACAAACAGCAGCTCGCGGTCGCCGTCCACCGGCCCGACGGGCCAGGGGGCCTCGTGGACTGAGAGCTCGACACTGCGGTCTGCATAGGCCGGCACCTCGGCCAGCGTCATCGTCACCTCGCGCAGCACCTCGACCAGGTCGACACGCTCGCGCTCGAGCTCGGCTGCGGAGAGGTCGTTCACCTTGCGCAGGTCGCTCACCAACCGGGTGAGCCGGTCCACCTGCGTGCGGACCCCGGCCAGGGTCCGATCGGTCGCCGGGTCGGCTGGACCCTGCTGGAGGTTTGTCACCGCGAGCGACAGGGCAGCCAGCGGGTTCTTGAGCTCGTGATCCAACCGGGCCACGAACAGGCGGTGCTCGCTCTGGGCCTCCTCCAGCGCCCAGCGCCGGCCGCGCTCCTCGGCCCGGCGGAGTCGCCGCCGGACCGCCCGGGTGATCAGCACCGCAGCCACCAGCACCAGACCGAGCCACAGCACGAGGACCGGGAGGCCGACGCGCACGACGATCCGCAGGTCGGGGACCCACAGCCACAGCACCAGGGCGGCGGCCACGATGACACCCATCAGCGGGGCCAGGAAAGCCCGGACCCAGTTCATGCGCGGCCCCGGTTCACGCGCTGACCTTGCCACAGAAGCGATACCCCATGCCCTGCACGGTCTCCACCCACCTCGGCTGGCTCGCGTCCTCACCGAGCGTGCGCCGCAGCTCGGCCACCCGGTGGTCGACCGCACGGGTGCTGACCGGGAAGTCATAGCCCCACACCGAGGACAGCAGGCGCTCGCGGGTGTGCAACTCACCGGGGCGGGACATCAGATAGTCGAGCAGCGCCACGGTCCGCGGGGTCAAGGTGACCTCCGTGCCGTCCAGGAACACCCGGCGACCGACCCGGTCCAGCTCGAGCCCGTCGCTGCGCAGCCGATCCCGCCGGGCCAGGTCGGCGCTGCCCTGCCGGTGTCGGCGCAGCACGGCGCGGATCCGGGAGATGAGCTCCTGGGGGTCGAACGGTTTGTTGAGATAGTCGTCGGCCCCCTCATCCAGTGCCGCTGCCCGCTCATAGGACTCACCGACCTGGGTGAGCAGGATGACCGGGGTCCACCGATCGTCGGCCCGCAGCCGGCGCAGCAACTCGCGACCGTCCAGGCCGGGCATCAGCACATCCGACACCACCAGGTCTGGATCGAGCGTCGTCACCGCGGTCAGGGCCTCCGCGCCGTCGGCAGCGGTGTGCACGTCGAAGCCGCTGCGGGCCAGGATCTGTGCCAGGTTGGCCGTGATCTCGGCCTCGTCGTCGACCAGCAGGACGACAGGGCGCTGCTCCATCTCTGGCATCGGGGGCTCCTCTCCGCAGCAGAGTCTGCCAGCCTCCACGGCGCAGATTGTCCTGTGCGACAAGATGTCTCCAGATTGCGACACGAGTGAGACCGCGGTGCCACAACGGCTGCCTAGTGTCGATGCTGCAGCGGCGCTGGGCCGCGATCCGGCAGAACGAGGGAGATGGACATGGGCAAGCAGGGACGCAGGAGCGGTCTGGTGGTGGCGGCGCTGGCGGCGGCACTGACGCTGACAGCGTGCGGGGTCAGCCTCGAGGAGGAGCCGAGCGTCGAGGCCGCCGGTGATCCCGGCCCGGGTGCCACGGCCACCGACGACGCCAACGGCTCGGCGGACACCGACGCGGAGACGATGGCACCGGTCGATGTCGCGGCCACCAGCTCCGCCCCGGACGACGAGGGAGAGGACGAGGGGGCGACGGACCCCGGGGACGATGTGAGTGCCACGTCCGGGCCGCCGGAGGACGCCGCCACGGAGCCCACGGGCGGTGAGCCCGTGCCGATTCTGTATGCGGGACCCGCTGCCGGCGCCCCCGAGGTCGAGGCCCTCGGCACGATGATTCAGACGCCGGTGGAGTCCTGCCTGGCGCTCTATCGCGACGCCGTTCCGGCAGGTGCCCACCTGGAGCCGGAGCCAGATGTCCAGAACACCGAGAGCGACCTGGCGCTGCGCTGCTCCATGCTCGCGCCGTCCGGCACGGTGCTGTTCACCGGCGACGTCCGGATCATGCCCGACCAGCGCGACGACCAGCAGGTTGTGGTCGAGGCCGGTGGTGACGAGGTCCTGCAGCGGGGTCACCTGCGCAGCGCCATTTATCCGATTAGTGACACCTATCCCGAGAACCACCTGAGCACGATCACCAACGTCCTTGAGCGGGTGGGGAACTCCACCATCGAGCCGCTGGTCGAGCAACTGCCCCCACCCGAGCTCGCCGACGACCTGCCGACCAGTTACACCCAGCCGGGTCGCAACTCCGAGGAGGTCATCCGCCTCTATCGGTTGCTGAAGGAGCCGTATGCCGGGTGCCAGCACCTCCTGGACGGTGCCCTCCCCGAGGGGTCCCGGATCGAGGACAACCCCAACACCATGGAGTCCGCGAACCAGCTGATCCTGTGGTGCACGGTGGAGGCTCCCGACGGGCTGATCTTTGTCGCTGCCCGTTCGGTGGTTCACCCGCAGACCGACACCGCGGTGTCGGAGGCCCTGGCCGGTGATGACGTGGGGTGGCAGGAGGGCAACGTCATGATGACCGCTGACATCTCGGGGCCGGCCGTCGACCCGGGCGAGCTGCTGCAGGCGATGCACGCCAACCTCCGGACCGACTTCTGATCTGATCCCAATCAACCTCAGGCTCCCAGGACCTGATCTGGGCGCAAGCACGTCATACCAGCGGGTGAGCCGGTGCTCACCCGCTGGTCGCGTCTGCGCTCTCGCACGGTCCGGGACGGTCGGGTGAGGTTCCGACCTCAAGGCGATCTGCTGGCGCACCGGTGATTCCTAGCGTCGAGGACATGGCATCCCGACGCTTCTCCGCCCTCCTGCTGGGCCTGTCCGCACTTGCCACCGCCGGTGGTCTCACCCTCGCTGGCACCGGCCTGGACACCGAGCAGGGACAGAGCCCAGCCGCCCACGCGGTCCGCGCCCTGACGACGAGCGACGGTGCGGGCGCACTCGCAGCCGTGCCGGAGGACTTCGCCGCGGTCCGCGGCTATGAGCCGGTGCTGGAGGACGGTCATCTGGTTCGCGCCGACGGGGACTGCTCCTCACCGGTGTCGCTGCCGGAGGAGTTCGAGCCGGCCTGTCGCCAGCACGACTATGGCTATGACCTGTTGCGCTATGCCGAGCAGACGGGTGAGCCCCTGGGCCGCTGGGCCCGCGGTGCTGTCGACGAGGCGTTCGCCGACCGGCTCCACGAGCTCTGTGACGAGGGTCCCTCCGGAGCCACGTGCCGCCAGTTGGGGTTCCTCGCAGTCACGGGCGTCGAGTTCAACTCCGTGCGCCAGGGTGACGGCGTGCCGGAAGAGTCGGTCCTCACCAACGCCGCCCTGGCCACGTCGGCCGTGGGCCTGCTCGGCATGAGTGGTGCCGCGATTCCACGAGGACGCGGAAGGCGTCGCTAGATGCGCCGGCTTTGACCTACAAGTGACCTCCGGAGATCCAGTATCATAAGTAGTTGAACTTTCGTTCACCACTCACGATTCTGCAGAAGGCCTGACATGTCCCTGTCCAATTTCCCTCCGTCCTCGCCGAGCCCGGCACGGTCCAAGACTCCCTGGATCGTCCTCTGCTGCGCGCTGGCACTGCTCGTTGGCATCGGGGGTGCGGTGTTCGCGACCCAGCTCAGCGACGGACGAAACGCAGGTCCGACCGTGGTCCCGGCGGCCAGCCAGGCAACGGAGAACGCAGCACCTGTGGAACTGGCGGAGGTGCCGAGCCCACCGATGCCTGACGTGCCGATGGACAATGCTGCGCTGGCGAATGCGTATGGCGACTCGGTGTTCAAGGTCGAGGCAGAGGGCTGCGGCATGACGTCCTCGGGGAGTGCCTGGGTCCTTGACGAGCACCACCTCGTCACCAATGCGCATGTGATCGCGACCGACCCCACACCCACTCTTGTCTCGCGTGACGGTTCAGTGGTCCTGGACGGAACGGTCATCGGCGCTGAGACCGATCCGGACATCGCTGTCATTCACGTTGAGGCAACCTTGCCTCCAGCCCTGGATTGGGCGCCGACCGGGGAGTTGACTGAGGGCCAAGACATCGTGGCACTCGGCTACCCGGCCCCGGCTGGCGACTTCTCGGTCATTCCGTCGACCATCATTAGCTTCCAGCAGGAGGGGGCCGTCCGTGAGGCGATCCGCAGCGATGGAGCCGTGGATCACGGCAACTCGGGCGGGCCAGCCATCACGCAGGATGGGGCTGTTGCCGGGGTTGTCACGCTGATGCTGATTGAGCGTAGCCAACTGCAGATGGTCCCGATCCTGTTCACGGCGGATGCGCTCCAGCCCACGGTGGAGGGCATGCTGGCGAATCCGTCAGACGTGCAGGCCGATTGTGACGAGCCTGCCTACGGCGTCGTGCCTGACGGATGGGACATCGAAGGTTGGGATGGCGCCGAGTCGTCGGAGGCGGCGTACGGAGACGACCCAGGCCTGGACTCCCTCTGGGATAGCTGCGCATCCGGCGACCTGGCTGCTTGCGATGAGCTGTATCTCAGTTCCGGGTGGGGCAGCGAGTACGAAGAGTTTGGTGCCACCTGTGGCCAGACGGCCGAACCTGCCTACGGCATGTGTCAGGCGTATGCGGACTGGGACGCCGAGGCCGCTGCAATCGAGGACGAACAGCAGCGTGCGGATGCGGAGGCACAGGCTGCCCTTGATGCTCTCCGGGCCTCGTGTGAGGGCGGCGACATGCAGGCTTGTGATGATCTGCAATGGGAGGCTTCCTACGGCTCGGCGGAGTATGACGTTGCCGAGTCGTGTGGTGGGCACTTCCCCGACGGGTGGGCATCGTGTGTCGACCGTGAGGGTGACGCCGCGGAAGAGGCCGAGCATGCGGCGGGACTCCTCGCGCTCGTTGCGTCGTGTGAGGGTGGCGACATGCAGGCTTGTGATGATCTGCAGTGGGAGGCTTCCTACGGCTCGGCGGAGTATGACGTTGCCGAGTCGTGTGGTGGGCACTTCCCGGACGGTTGGTCGTCGTGTGTCGAGCGTGAAGCGGATGCTGATGCCATGGCCGGGCTGATCAGCGCCTGCGAGGGTGGCGACATGGAAGGATGCGATGACCTCTGGTATCAGGCAACGCCAGGGACCCCCGCCTATGACGTCGCCGAGAACTGCGGTGGGCGCTACCCCGGCGAAGGTGGCATGTGCGTGTGGGCACAGGAGGACGACACTCCCTGAGGCTCACCGGCCGGATGTGACCTCGGCCGGCTCGTCCTCCTCCGGCGAGGTGGTGAACTTCAGGCCGACGGCGCACCCGATGATCCCCACCAGGAAGAGCACCTTAAGCGGGGTCAGTGGCTCCTGACCTGTGCTGGCCGCCCAGATCACGGTGAGGACGGCACCCAGACCGGTCCACACGGCATACGCCGTGCCGGTGGGGATGGTTTTCATCGCCCAGCCGAGTCCCACCAGGCTGATGATGGAGAAGACGATGAAGACCACCGTCGGGCCGAGGCGGGTCAGGCCGTCGGACTGACCCAGGGCGGTCGCCCAGACTGCCTCGAAGACCGCGCTGACCAGCAGAACTGTCCACGCCATGTCAGGACACCACCTTCAGGCCGACGACGCAGCTGACGATCCCGAGCAGCAGCAGAATGCGGACCAGGGTGACCGGTTCGGTGCCGCGCAGCATGGCCCAGAGCACGGTGAGGCTGGCGCCGGTGGCGGTCCAGACGGCATAGGCCGTGCCGGTGGGGATGGTCTGCATCGCGATCGCGAGCCCTGTGACCGAGATGACCATGGCGATGATGAAGACGATGCTGGGGCGCAGGCGCCGCAGGCCGTGGGAGGCGCCGAGGGCGGTGGCCCAGACGGCCTCGAGGACCCCTGAGCCGATGAGCAGGACCCAGTCCATGACGAATCACTTCTCCTGACAGGCGAGACGGGCAAAAACTGGCCAGTCTTGTCGTCACCGGGTACTGAACCGTCGTCCGGGGTGCCAGGCACCTCCTGCCAGGGTAGCAACAGTTCCGCCCGTGCCGTTTGGCACCGGGTGAGCCCGGACGCCCCGTGGTTCGATGAGTTTGCGGGACCGGGCAGGTCAGTCGCAGTGACCCCTGAGTGTGAGTGACTGCAGAGCCAGGATGCAAAGGAGAGCCCATGGATGACGTCTGGCCGATGGTGCATGCCGAGCGCGCCGCGCTGCTCGCCGACCTCGAGTCGCTGGAGGACAGCCAGTGGCAGCGGGACTCGCTGTGCGCGGGGTGGACCGTCCACGACGTCGCGGCGCACCTGGTCGACACGGCGCTGACCACTCGGGTGGGCTTCATGCTGGGGCTGGCCCGAGCCAGATTCGACTTCGACCGGCAGAACGACCGCGGGGTCGAGCGGCACCGCGGAGCCACCCCACGGCAGACGTTGACCCGGCTCCGGGAGGTGGCGACCCGGACATCCACGCCGCCGGGCTCCCTGGACAGCCGCATCGTCGAGGAGGTCGTGCACGGCGAGGACATTCGCCGGCCACTCGGGCTGGTCCGTGCCTATCCGGCGGCGGCCGTTGACCGGGCGCTGCTCTATCAGACCCGCACGTCGGCGGCGATGGGCGGAGCCAAGGATCGTGTCGCCGGGCTGCGGCTCGAGGCCACTGACCACGATCTGCTCCACGGCGACGGCGCACTCGTCAGAGGGACAGCGCTCGATCTGTTGCTGGCCGTCAGCGGCCGGCAGTCAGCGCTCGCGGACCTGACCGGTCCCGGGGTGAGCCGGTTGGCGCAGACGCCTGCCTGAGGTCACTTCCCGTAGCCGCGCAGCCGCAGGCTGTTCAGCACCACCAGGACGCTGGACATGGCCATGGCACCACCGGCGATCATCGGGTTGAGCAGGCCGAACGCCGCCAGCGGGATCGCTGCAGTGTTGTAACCGAAGGCCCAGACCAGGTTCTGCTTGATGACCCGCAGCGTCTGGCGGGACAGCCCGATCGCGTCGGCGACAGTGTCCACGTCCGAGCGCATCAGCACGATGTCGGCAGACTCCATCGCCACATCGGTGCCCGACCCCATCGCCAGCCCGAGGTCGGCCTGGGCGAGGGCAGCGGCATCGTTGACGCCGTCGCCGACCATCGCCACGACCTTGCCCTGCTTCTGCAGCGCGGTGATCTGCGCGTGCTTGTCCTGCGGCAGCACGTTGGCCTGGACGTGCTCGATCCCGACCTCCTGCGCGACGACAGCAGCGGTGTGCTCGTTGTCCCCGGTCAGCAGATAGGGCGTCAGACCAAGCTCGCGCAGCCGAGCCACGGCCGCGGCACTCGAGGGCCGCACGGCGTCTGCCACCGTCAGGGCCGCGTGCGCGGTGCCCTCCCACCCGACGAGCACGGTCGTGCCGGTGCCCGCGTCGAGCGCAGCCTGCAGTTCTGCCGGGACCTGCTCAAACAGGTCAGGCTTGCCGACGCGGACGGTCATGCCGTTGACGGAGCCCTCGGCGCCCTGGCCGGGCAGGTTGGTGAAGTTGCGCACGCGCGGCAGCTCGATGCCGCGGTCCTCGGCGGCTCCGACGATCGCGCGGGCGATCGGGTGCTCGCTGCCCTGCTCGACGGCGGCCGCCGCCTTGAGGGCAGCATCCTCGGGAAGCTTGGTGACGATCTCGCCCAGCACCGGCTCGCCGGTGGTGACCGTGCCGGTCTTGTCCAGCACGACCGTGTCAACGCTGCGGGTGCTCTCCAGGATCTGCGGGCCCTTGATGAGGATCCCGAGCTGCGCGCCGCGGCCGGTGCCGGTCAGCAGGGCGGTCGGGGTGGCCAGGCCCAGGGCGCAGGGGCAGGCGATGATCAGCACTGCAACAGCGGGCTCGAGGGCCTCGGTGATGCTGTGGCCGGTGATCAGCCAGAGCAGGAAGGTCACCAGGGCGATGACGAGCACGGCTGGGACGAAGACCGCTGAGACCCGGTCGGCGAGACGCTGCACCGGGGCCTTGCCCATCTGCGCGTCCTCGACCAGCCGGGTGATCCGCGCCAGCGTGGTCTCCGCGCCGACGCGGGTCGCGCGCACGATGAGTCGGCCGTGGCCGTTGATGGTGCCGCCGACGACCTCGTGTCCCTCGGCGACCTCGACCGGCATCGACTCGCCGGTCACCATGGAGGCGTCGACGGCGCTGTCGCCCTCCAGGACCGTGCCGTCGGTGGCGATCTTCTCGCCCGGGCGGACGACGAAGTTGGCCCCGATCGTCAACTCCTCCACCGGGATCCGGTGCTCGCGCCAGGCGCCAGCGGCGTCGGTGCGCAGGACCGCCACATCCTTGGCGCCCAGTTGCAGCAGGGAGTGCAGCGCTGAGCGACCCTGGTCCTTGGCGCGCGCCTCGATGTAGCGCCCGATGAGCAGGAACGCGGTGACCGCGCCGACGACCTCGAAATACAGGTGGTCGCTGAAGCCGGTCATCACCGCGAGCAGGGACCAGCCGAACGCAGCGGTGATGCCGATCGAGACGAGCGTGTCCATCGTCGAGGACAGGTGCCGGGCGTTGATCGCCGCGGCCCGGTGGAATGGCCACGCCGCCCACGTGAAGACCGGGATCGTCAGGATCAGCTCGAGCCACGGGCCAGCCCCACCCAGCGCCTCCTTGATGGGCATCACCATCGCGATGATCATCACGATGGCGCCCAGGACCGAGGCCACGACGGCCCGCCGCTTCAGGATCTGGGCCGGGGCCACGTCCGCGAGGTGGTCGTGCTCGTCACCGTTGTGCACGCCGTCGTGCCCATCGTCGTGCTCGCCATCGTGCGAGGCGCCCGTGCCGCCGTCTGTGCTGCCTGCCGGGCCCTTCGCGCGGGGCCGGTCGGCGACCAGGGGAGCCGCGCCATAGCCGGCCGACTCCACTGTCTGGACGATGTCCTGCAGGGTCAACGGAGCGGCATACTGCACCCGCGCCTTCTCCGTGGCGAGGTTGACGGCCGCCTCCACCCCCTCCAACTTGTTCAGTTTGCGCTCGATGCGCGCCGAGCAGGAGGCGCACGTCATCCCGGTGATCGCCAGGTCAACGCTCTCGGAGGTCTGCTGAGTGGGGGTGGACACGGGTTCTCCTCAGTGTCGACGGGCGGGCAGGGGAGAGCCCGTCGAGTCAGTCCGTGGTGCGGGTGGGGCAGGTGACGACAGTGTCAGTTGACGACGGTGTAGCCAGCCTCGGCGACCGCGGCCTCGGCTGCTGCGATGTCGAGCGGGCCGTTGCTGGTCACGAAGACGTCGGACTCGCCACCCTTGGTGAGCTCCACGCGCACGTTGGTCACGTCCTTGACCTCGGTGAGCTCCTCGGTCACGCTGGCGACGCAGTGCTCGCAGGTCATGCCGTTGACGACGAGCTTGTAGGTCTGGTCCTGGGCGGGTGCGTTCATCTCGTGCTCCTTGATGTGATGGTGTCGGTGGTCGAGTTGTGGTGGTGCAGTGGTGATCTGGCTCAGCTGCGGACGAGGCGCGCGATCGCGGCCGAGGCCTCGGTGACCTTGACGTTGGCCGCCTCGTCAGACTCCCGGGCGGCGTCGACGACACAGTGCGCGATGTGGTCCTCCAGGAGCCCGAGGCTCACGGCCTGCAGCGCCTTGGTGACCGCGCTGACCTGGGTGAGCACGTCGATGCAGTAGGTGTCGTTCTCGACCATCCGGGCGATCCCACGGACCTGCCCCTCGATGCGCGCGAGGCGCTTGAGGTAGTCGTCCTTGGTGCCAGCGTATCCGTTCACAGCCATGACGCAACTATACCCCCCTTGGGTATAAATGTGCCAGTCACGCTAGCTGCGGTCGGGGTCGAACTCGCAGAAACTCTCGTAGTGGTCGCCCGTGAAGTACCAGTGGTCGGGGTCGATCTCGGCGCCGCCACCGGTCACGATCCGCCGCGCGCCCCGGTGGTCCAGGTTGGGCGTGACGACGGTGAACTCGCGGTAGTAGTCCTGGCTCTCGTCCGGCATGATGCCCTCCCGGTTCTGGAAGGTCACGCCGTCGTTGCGCGGGAACTCATAGGGCCCGCCGGCCTCGATGTCCTCGATCGTGTCCAGCGCGGTGGCCGGCAGGTCGAGCAGGTCACAGGCAGGTATGCCGGGGCCTCCGAGCTCGGGCTCCTCGCCGCTGTATTCGGCCGGCTCGGGTGTCGTCGGTGGGTCGGTCGGCTCAGCGTCGTCCGCACTGGACGTGGTGCTGGGCAGCAGATCGCCGGGCGCACCGCCACCCTCAGACCCGGCGCTGCCCTCGGTCCTGCTCTCGGTCCTGCTCTCCTGCTGAGTCGGCTGGCTCTGCCCGGTTTCGTCGGTGGTGGTGACGACGTCGCAGCCACCCAGGAGCAGAGCACCGGCGGCGAGCAGCGCGCCGAAGGTCCGTGCTGGCCGCGTCATGCCTGCGCCTCGGGCAGGCGTGCCACTCCGTGCCGGTCGACCAGTGCGATCGTCTCGAAGGCCCGGTCACCCTGGGCGCCGCCGCGCCACAGGTCCGCACTGGCTCGCTGCAGGATCTCGGTCAGCGTGTGCCACCCCGGGAGGTCGCCCTCGACCAGGGATTCAGCACCATGCAGCAGCAGGACGATGCGCTCATCGTCGGGCCACCAGGTGGCCAGGTCCCGCAGCGAGTCGACCAGGGCGTCCAGGTTGCGAGCGGCCGTCTCGGGGAGGCGGAGGGCACCGGCGATGGTGGCCTGTGCCGCACGCAGTTCGGCCGGCAGGTCGGCCTCGACCACGGTGAAACCCACTGATCCGAGGTGCTGCCGGATGTGCTCGCCGTCCTGCGGGGAGGCCAGGATGACGCCGCGCCCGCGCAGCGCGGGCAGGACGTCGTGGACACGCGTCAACTTGCTCGACGATCCAGAGGGCACGACAACCAGACTAAGCGTTGTGGACGTCCATCGTTCCGCGACGCCCGCCCCGTCTCCGTCCGCCAGGGCAGCCAATAGCCTCGCGGTCAGCGCGGCAGCGGGGTCGAGAGCATCGCGTCGAGGGCAATGGTGACCATGGCGCCGAAGCTCTGCTCCCGCTCCTGCGCTGAGGTCTCCGCACCGGTCACGATCTGGTCAGACACCGTGCAGATCGCGAGCGCGGCACGGTTGTGCTTGGCGGCGAGGGTGTAGAGCTCGGCCGCCTCCATCTCCACCGCGAGCACGCCGAAGTCCACCAGCGTGTCCGTCAGGTCGGAGCGGTCGTGATAGAAGCTGTCCGAGCTGAAGATCGACCCGACCAGGTGCTTGACCTGCGCCTTCTCTGCTGCCTCGGCTGCTTGGCGCAGCAGGGTGAAGTCGGCGGTCGCGGGATACTGGAAGCCCTGGAACCGGTGGTGGTTCATCGAGGAGTCGGTCGCTGCCGCCTGGGCGATCACCACGTCCCGCAGGGCGAGGCGCTCGGTGAGTGCCCCGCAGCTGCCGACGCGGACCAGCTGCTGCACGGCATACTCGCTGATCAGTTCGTTGACATAGATGGACAGGGACGGCTGACCCATCCCCGTGCCCTGCACCGACACCCGCTCTCCGCGAAAGGTGCCGGTGAACCCGAGCATCCCGCGGACGTCGTTGTAGAGCTCGGCTCCCTCGAGGAAGTTCTCCGCGATCCACTTGGCGCGCAACGGATCTCCTGGCAGGAGGATGCGCGGAGCGACCTGACCGGCGTCGGCGGCGATGTGCGTGCTCATAGTGGCCCAGTATGCCTGGGCCGATCCGCGCTGCTGGCTGCCGCCGCGGGGTGTACGAAACCTCTACGAAAAGCCGGGTGGGGTGTGCGAAACCTTTATCAAAATAGGGTGGGGGAGTGTCCATCCATGTCCACGGTGCCCGGCTGCACAACCTGCGTGACGTCGAGGTGCAGATCCCGCGCGACACCCTGGTGGCGATCACCGGCGTGTCTGGGTCGGGCAAGTCCTCGCTGGCGTTCGGGACGATCCACGGCGAGGCGCAGCGACGCTATTTCGACTCGGTCGCACCCTTTGCCCGCCGGCTGATCCACACGGCGATCGACCCGCAGGTGCGCGACGTCACGGGCCTGCCACCGGCCGTGGCGATCGAGCAGCGGCAGGCGGCAGCCTCCTCGCGCTCGTCGGTCGGCACGATCACCACGACCGGCAACACCCTGCGGATGGTGTGGTCGCGCTGTGGCGACTATCCCGCCGGTGTCGAGCCGGTGGACTCCGACCACTTCTCGCCCAACACCGCGGTCGGTGCCTGCCCCGAGTGCTCGGGGCTGGGCGTGGTGCACCGGCCGACCGAGGCCTCGATGGTGCCCGACCCGACCCGCTCCATCGCCGAGGGTGCGATCGCCGCCTGGCCCGGGGCGTGGCTCGGCAAGAACTACCGCGACATCATCGCCACGCTCGGCCACGACATCGACGCACCCTGGCAGGACCTGCCGCAGGAGTCCCGCGACTGGATCCTGTTCACCGAGGAGCAGCCCGTGGTCACCGTCGTCCCGGTGCGTGACGCGGACCGAATCCACCGCCCCTACCAGGGCACCTACTCCAGCGCTGCGCGTTATGTCATGCGCACGCTCAGCGAGACCAAGAGCGCCACCCAGCGGCAGCGCGCCCTGCGATTCGTGGAGACCTCACCGTGCCCGGTCTGCGACGGTCGCCGGCTCAACCCCGACGCCCTCCGGGTGACCTGGCAGGGGCTGGCGATCGATGAGGCGCAGCAGCTGCCGGTCAGCGACCTGCTGCCGATCCTGCGCAGCCGCCTGGACGAGCTGCCGGCCGAGGACGGCACGGCCAGCGAGGCCGCCGAGCGACTCCTGCTGACCGATCTCGCCTCCCGGCTGGACGTGCTGGTGACCCTCGGGCTGGGGCACCTCGACCTGGCCCGCCCGACCCCGTCGGTCTCCACCGGTGAGCTCCAGCGGCTGCGGTTGGCGACCTCGTTGCGCTCCGGACTGTTTGGCGTGGTCTATGTCCTCGACGAACCCTCAGCCGGGCTGCACCCCCAGGATGTCGAGCCGCTGCTCGCGGTGCTGCGCGGGCTGGTCGAGGCCGGCAACTCGGTGCTGGTGGTCGAGCACGACATGGCCGTCGTCAACGCGTGCGACTGGATCGTTGACGTGGGCCCGGGTGCCGGCTCCCACGGAGGCGAGGTGCTCTATTCCGGCCCCACCGACGGTCTGCTCGAGGTGTCGGAGTCGGTCACGGCGCGCTTTCTGCACGAGCCGGTCCATCCCGGTGACATCCGCAGCGGCGACCCTCGTGAGCCCTCGGGTCAGCTCGCGGTCACCGGCATCGAGCGGCACAACCTGCACGACCTGAGCGTGGAGGTCCCGCTCGGGGCTTTCACCGTGGTGACCGGGGTCTCCGGGTCGGGGAAGACCAGCCTGCTCCACGGCATACTCGAGGCCGTCGGTGACCGGCTCGCCCGGGTGGAGGAGCAGGACGAGGAGACCGACGAGGAGTATGCCGAGGCGCCCCGTGGCAGCACGGGCGCGGCTCAGGGGAGTGGCACCCGGGTCGGGCGGGCCCACGCGAGCGGGGCCGGTCAGCCGACGCGGCTGGTGCGGATCACACAGCAGCCGATCGGGCGGACGCCGCGGTCCAACCTGGCGACCTACACCGGGTTGTTTGATCACGTGCGCAAGATCTTCGCGCGGACGCCGGCCGCGCGGGAGCGGAGTTTCACGGCGGGGCGCTTCAGTTTCAACACCAGTGCCGGGCGGTGCGAGACGTGCCAGGGGGAGGGCGCGGTCTCGGTGGAGCTGCTGTTCCTGCCCGGGACCTACTCGACGTGCCCGACGTGCGGCGGCGCGCGCTACAACCCCGAGACGCTGGAGGTTGCCTGGCAGGGGTGGACGATTGCGGACGTCCTGGCGCTGACGGTCGCCGAGGCGCTGCCGGTCTTTGCCGACGAGCCGGCCGTGCGGCGAGCGCTCGTCGCGCTCGAGAGGTTGGGGCTGGGCTATCTCACGCTGGGGCAGCCCGCGACCGAACTGTCCGGGGGCGAGGCGCAACGCATCAAGCTGGCCACCGAGCTGCAGAAGGAACGGCGCTCGCCGACCCTCTACCTGCTGGACGAGCCGACCTCCGGACTGCACCCCGCCGACGTCCACAGACTGCTCGCGACGCTGCACGCACTGGTCGACGCCGGGCACACCGTCGTGGTCGTCGAGCACGACCCCGCCGCGCTCGCGACCGCGGACCGGGTGATCGAGCTGGGTCCTGGAGCAGGCGAGGACGGTGGCCAGGTTGTCTCCACCGGGCTGCGTCGGGAAGAGGTGCTGGCCCGGACAGCGCACCGGCTGCAGGGACAATCTGCGGTCACGGACGACGAGTGACACGCCGTCTTGGAGGAGATTGAGGCTGCGCGCGGCAGGCGGGCTGCTGAGCTTGGTGAAGGCCGCCAGTGATCGTTGACGCGTCGGGCGTCATCGATGCCAGCGATGAGCCGGGCTGCTACGGGATCACCTGGACCAGGCCTGTGTACATCACTCTGACGGGTGCGCGCTCTCCCAGCCGTCGGCCTGGGCGGCGGCCGCGAGCCGCTGCCGGATCGCCACGTCGTGCAGTGCGGGTGACCCACGGTGGCCATCGCGTGGCTCCTCGGATCCACCGGGCGCGAGCAGCCGTTGCATGCCCGTGCGCAGGACGCGTTGGTCGATCAGGTCGCTGCCACTGAGCATCAGCAGTGCGGTGCCCTGGTCGAGTGCCGCCAGGAGCGCGCCGCGCTCGGGCTCTGTCAGCGGGTCGTCCGCCCCGATGTTGGCACGGGTCGCAGTGGTGGCATAGCCCTGGATGAGGACCTCCAGGCGGGCCGCCATCTGGGGCCGCAACTGCGGGTCTCGTGCTGCTGCGGCGATGAACTCCAGGGTGGCCAGCGCCATCCCCTGGATCGCCTCGTCAAACTGCTCTGGCAGCGGCTCGCACTCGTCACTGGTCGCGTCGTCGGGGTCCTGCAGGTCCCAGCCGTCGGCGGCGATGGCTGCCTCCATGTTGGCGTCCATGACCGCCAGGAACAGGTCGGCCTTGCCGGAGAAGTTGGAATAGACCGCGCCCTTGGAGTAGCCCGCCTCGCGGGCGATGGCCTCCAGGCTGGCGGCGTGATAGCCGGTCTCCGAGAAGACGGTGCGCGCCGCGATCACCAGGGTGTCGCGGGTCTCCTGCTGCAGATCCTGACGGGAGCGCGGTGCCGGTGCCATCGGACCATCCTAATCCGTTGACATACCGCGAGTACTCGAATACCGTCGGTATCGAAATACTGACGGTATCTGGATGGAGTGCTCATGACCGACGCGATCCTTGACGTGGTGGGGCTGACCCGATCGTTCGGCACCGTGGTGGCCAACGACAACGTGACGTTGCATGTGCGCGCCGGTGACGTCGTTGGGCTTCTGGGGCACAACGGGGCGGGCAAGACGACGCTCGTCTCACAGTTGGTCGGGCTGCTCCGGCCCGACGCCGGAACGATCCGGATCGGCGCCACGGACGCCGTGGCTGATCCCGCGTCCGCACGACGTCACGTCGCGCTCCAACCGCAGGCCCAGGCGCCCATCGATGGGCTCACGCCACGGCAGGCGATCGAGCTCGCCGGTCGGATCCGCGGCCTGACCACCCGGGACGCCCGCGCCGCCGCCACGGACCTCGCCGACGAGCTCGACCTTGGTCCCTGGCTGGACCGGCGTGCGCTCGCGGAGGGTGGTGGACTCTCCGGAGGCATCCGACGCCTCACCTCGTTTGCGATGGCGCTTGCCGCGCCGATGCCACTGCTGGTGCTGGACGAACCCACCAACGACATCGACGCCTCCCGCCGGCGCCTGCTCTGGGAGGCGGTGCGGCGCCGCGGTGACCAGGGCTCCGGGGTGCTGGTGGTCACCCACAACGTGGCCGAGGCCGAGCGCATCGTCGATGATCTAGTGATCCTGCACCGGGGCCGGGTGGTTGCCTCGGGGTCCCCGGCGAGACTGCGGGGCACCCAGGACACTGACCTGCGCCTCGAGCTGCAGCTGCAGCCCGAGGCGGACGACCCATCCGCCGACCCGGAGGGCCTGCCGATCACCGCCGTGCGGCACGTCCGCGCGGGCCGCCGTGTGCTGCTCACGGTGCCGACGGGCGAGGCAGCTCCGGCCGTGACCTGGGCGACCGCGCTGCGCGAGCAGGAGCGCATCGACGGTTTCGCGCTCGGGCCGGTGACCCTCGAGGACACCTATCTGGCCCTCACTGCCGACGCGGGCGATGTCGTCAGCACGTCCACAGAAGAGGAGGTCGCTCATGTCTGATCAGACACAGACGATTCCAGCCGAGACCCCACCGACCCGACCCACGACCCTCCCGGCGCCGAGCGCGGCCGGTGCGCTCACGACATACGGCACGCTGTTGCGCTGGACCCTCTCCCAGATCGGGGCGATGCTCCCGCTGATCATCGTGGTGCAGGCGCTGCTCGCGGCCGGGATCGTCGTCGGGTTCGGCTTCCTGATCCCCGACATCGACGCGGGCACGGCACTCTTCCTGTCCACCGGCGCACCGACCGTGCTGCTGCTGACCCTCGGCTTCGTGATGGTCCCGCAGGGAGTTGCGCGGGCGCGCACGGATGGGACGTTCCATTACATGCGCTCGATGCCCGTGTGGCGCCCCCTGCTGCTGGCGGCCGACATGACCGTGTGGGTCATCGTCGCGCTGCCCAGTGTCGCCGTCGCGGTGCTGGTGGCGATCTGGCGCTATGACCTCAGCCTGTCGTTTGACTGGCCCGTGCTGATCAGCGCGACCGTGCTGGTCACGGTGACCGCCACCGCGGTGGGCTATGCGATCGCGGTGACCCTGCCGCCACTGCTGGCGCAGCTGGTGACCCAGGTGTTGGTCTTCTTCGTGCTGCTGTTCTCGCCGATCACCTTCCCGCTCGAGCAGCTGCCGCAGTGGTTCCAGGCGGTGCACGACGTGCTGCCTGCCCGGCCCGGTGCCGACCTGGTGCGGGCAGGGCTGGCCGCGGACGACTTCACCGCGACCGGCCGGGACCTGCTGGTGCTGGGCGCCTGGTGCGTGGGTGGGCTCGCCGTCTCGCTGCGGGCGTTGGTGCGGCGGAAGTGACCGGTCGGTCAGCGGTGTGGCTCGTGCCGCAGAACCGGGTGGAACGGCTCGGCCGGGGCGCGCGTCCCACACGCAACTGACGGCGACGAGGGAGTTGGCTGTGCGATCGAAGAGGATTGTGGTGGGCGGACTGCTGGTCCTGCTCTTGTCCGCGTGTGGCGGGGCCGAGGCGGAGGTGGCAGATGACGTCGAGACGGCAGCGGACGTCGAGACAGTGGGCGACGTTGAGGCGGCCGCCCAGGCCGTGATCGCCTATTGGCAGGTCCACGATGAGTTGGCCAGCGACCATGAGATCGACGCCCGCGAGGCGTTCACGGCGGTGACGCGCGGGAAGGCCCTGGAGCAGGCCATCGTGACCGTGCAGACCACGCGCGATCAGGGGCTGGTGCAGTCGGGCGAGACGGGGGTCAGCGTGGTCGACGTCTCAGAGGTTGCCGCGGGCGAGCACTATGACGTGACGGTGTGCCTGGACTTCTCCGAGGTGCTCATCGATGGCGCGTCCGTCGACCGCAGCGGTTTTGGCGGAGATCTGCAACAGACCACCTACGTGGTGCAGTCGACCGGTGGCAGCGCCGGGCAACTCATGGTGACTGAGGACCCAGTCGAGTTCGAGCCCTGCGCTGGCTGAGCCGCGCAGGGGGTCTTCTCAGCGGGACGTCGTGGCCCCTAGACTCGCCGGACTCGTGTCCACTCGATGAGGAGCGCTTCATGGTCCTGCAGAACCCGTTCTACACGCCCGAGGTCCAAGGGGCCTATGAGTTGCACTCCCTCGGCCGGTTCGAGCTGGAGGAGGGTGGGGTGATCCCCGACCTGCAGCTCGCGGTGGCGACCTATGGCCAGCTCAACGAGGCCAAGGACAACGCGATCCTGATCCCCACCTGGTTCTCCGGCACGCACCAGACCTGGGAACAGGTCTATATCGGGTCGGGGCGGGCGCTCGACCCCGAGAAATACTTCATCGTCGTGATCAACCAGATCGGCAACGGCCTGTCGACCTCACCGCACAACACCGACGGCGAGATCGCGATGTCGCGGTTCCCCCACGTGCGGATCGGCGACGACGTGCGAGCCCAGGAGCAGTTGCTGCGTGAGGTCTTCGGGATCGAGCAGCTGGCCCTGGTCGTCGGCGGCTCGATGGGCGCTCAGCAGACCTGGGAGTGGGCTGTCCGCTTCCCCGACAAGGTGCTGCGCGCGGCGCCGGTTGCCGGGACCGCGCAGAACACCCCCCACGACTTCCTGTTCACCAAGACGCTGATGGATGCCATCACCTCCGACCCGGGCTGGAACGGCGGCGAGTATGCCGATCACGCGGACGTGCTCGCGGGCCTGACCCGGCACGCGGACATCTGGGCGGTGCTCGGGCTGTCCACGGAGTTCTGGAAGACCGAGTTCTGGCGCAACATCGAGCTGCCGGACGTCACCTGGGACACCTTCGAGGAGTTCTCGGAGCGGTTCCTCAGCGCAGTGTTCACCGCCATGGACCCCAACGCGTTGTTGGCCATGGGCTGGAAGTGGCAGCGCGGCGACGTCGCCCGCAACACCGACGGCGACCTGGTCGCGGCGCTCGGGCGAGTCACCGCCAAGGTCTTCGTGATGCCCCACGACGAGGACATGTTCTTCCCGGTGCGGGACGCCGAGGCCGAGCAGAAGCTGACTCCCAACAGCGAGCTGCGCGTGCTCCACACCATCGCCGGGCACTTCGGGCTGTTCGGCTTCGAGGAGTCCTACCTGGCCGAGGTGGACGACAACCTCAAGGAGCTGCTGGCGAGCGAAGTGTGAGCCGGGGCGGCACATCGGCGACCAGGGGCCGACGTGCGGCAGAGCGTCGGGTCAGCCCTTGGCGGACACGAGTTCGGCGATGAGATCGCCGAAGGAGGAGGTCGTGCCGGTGCCGCCGAGGTCCGGGGTCGCCGTCCCCTGCTCTGCGCCCGTCGTCAGTCCAGCCTCCACGGCCCGCATGGTGGCGGCGGCCGCCTCGGACTCACCGAGGTGGTCGAGCATCATTGCCCCGCACCAGATCTGGCCGACCGGGTTGGCGATGCCCTGACCTGCGATGTCGGGTGCCGACCCGTGGACCGGCTCGAAGAGGCTGGGGTGCTCGCGCGTGGGGTTGATGTTGGCGCTCGGGGCGATCCCGATGGTGCCGGTGCAGGCCGGCCCGAGGTCGGAGAGGATGTCGCCGAACAGGTTGCTGGCGACGACGACGTCGAAGCGCTCGGGGCTGAGCACGAACCGGGCGGTGAGGATGTCGATGTGATAGCTGTCGACCTCGATCTCCGGGTATTCCTCGTGGACCGCCTTCACCCGCTCGTCCCAGAACGGCATGGTGATCGCGATGCCGTTGCTCTTGGTCGCGGAGGTGACCTTCTTGCGCGGGCGGGCCTGGGCCAGGTCGAAGGCATAACGCAGGACCCGGTCCACACCGGTGCGGGTCATCACCGTCTCCTGGATGACCACCTCGCGCTCGGTGCCGGGGAACATGTGCCCGCCGACGCTCGAGTACTCGCCCTCAGTGTTCTCCCGGACGATCATCATGTCGATGTCGCCGGGCTTCTTGTCCGCCAGCGGAGCGCGCACGCCGGGCATGAGCCGCACGGGGCGCAGATTGACGAACTGGTCGAACTCGCGCCGGAACTGCAGCAGGCTGCCCCACAGCGACACGTGGTCGGGCACGACGTCCGGCCAGCCGACAGCGCCGAAATAGATCGCGTCGAAGCCGGACAGCGTCGCCTTCCAGTCCTTCGGCAGCATCTCCCCGGTGCGCTGGTAATAGTCGGCCGAGGACCAGTCGAACTCCTCGAACTCCAGCCCGATGTCGAAGGTGTCGGCGACGCGGCGCAGGACCTTGATGCCCTCGGGCATCACCTCGGTCCCGATCCCGTCCCCGGCGATGACGGCGATGCGGTGGCTCGTGGCTGGCATGGGTCCTCCTCGTGAAGTCTGCTGGGGCTCAGCGTCCCACGGGCGTCACTCTCGGTCAGCAGGGCCCTGCAGTTCCAGCTCCTCACCGAGGAGCCAGTGGCTAAACCAGGTGAGGTTCTGGTGCAGGACGGCGTGGTGCTCGCGCGGCCTGGTGACTGGGTGCGCGAAGTCGGGATAGACGAACAACTCGACCGGCACGCCCCGCTCCTGCAGCCCGCGATAGAGCTCCATCGCGTTGGACAGCGGCACCCGCTGGTCCTTGGCCCCGTGCTGGATCAGCATGGGGGTGTCGGCCCCGTCGAGACCGGAGATCGGGGAGGACTCCACCAGGGCTGACCGGTCGGCGCCGAACAGGTCGATGCCGAGGAAGTCGCGGGTGAAGTCGGGGATGTCGTTGCTGATCGCGTAGGTGTACCAGTCCGAGACGCCGGCTCCCACGCTCACGGCGGCGAACCGGTCGGAGCGGATCCCCGCGAAGGCCGAGATATAGCCACCCTGCGACCAGCCCATGGACCCGACGCGCTCGGTGTCGATCCACCCGAGCTCGTCGAGGTGGTCGATGGCGCTCTCCAGGTCCCACAGGTCGCCGACGCCCAGGTTGCCGACATTGAGCTCCTGGAAGTCCAGCCCGCGGCCCAGCGAGCCCCGATAGTTGGGGTGCAGCACGATCACACCCTGCGCGGCCAGCTGCACCCCCGGGTAGTAGTGGCGAGCCGTCATCGGTAGCAGGTCCTCGGTGTCGACCCAGGTCGGTCCACCGTGCACGACGAACACCAGCGGATGCTTGACGCTCGGGTCGAAGCCGGGCGGCAGGCGCAGAACCCCCTCGATCTCGGTCCCGTCCTTGCTGGTCCACGAGATGGTGCGCACCTCGCCGAGGTCCCAGTCCGCCACCTGCTCACCGAGCTGGGTCAGCGGGCGCGTCCCCTCCTCGGTGGTCACCCAGGCCTCCTGGTATGCCGAGGCGCTGCCGCCCACGAAGCTCACCTGACCGCTGCGGGTGGTGTGGAACGGGACCGCGGAGGAGACGTGGCACCAGACCTCGCCGGTGTCGACCCGCTGGGGCTGGCCACCGTCGGGGTCGAGGCGCCGGATCGCCCACCTGGTGCTCTCGGCGTGCAGGACGTCGATCCCGTGCTCGTGCCAGATCGGGCTGGAACAGGCCTGGTCGACACCGGCGGTCACGTCGCGCAGGTGGGTCCGAGCCTGCTCCGCGGTGGTTGCAGTCAGCAGGGCGTCGCGCTCGCCGACCCACAGCTCGGTGTTGGTGCTGACCAGGGTGTCCCGTCCCGGGAAGCTGATCAGCAGCCGGTCGCCCTCGGGGCTGACGGCCTCCAGCGCCGCCCGGGGCGGCAGGGCGAGCTGAGCCGCGGTGCCGAGATAGGAGACGTCCCGCCGCTCGCGCCGCTGGTCGGACTCCTCGGCGATGCCGGCGTCGTGGTCCTTGCTCTTGCGGGCGCTCTCCCGGCGGATGAACTCCTCGACCGCAGCGCCGGCATCGAGCTCGAGGCGGTGCACGCTGGACTCTCGCCAGGTGGTGAGCTCGTCGGTCGGGCGTGCGTTGACATAGACCGCGTCACCGGCCGGGGAGGCCACGACGCCCTGGATCGCCAGCGGCTGCTCGAGCAGCGCGCTGAGCTCGATCTCGGGGCGGATCAGCACCTCACGCTCGTCCTTGCTGGCCCGTGCCCGCGCGCGCTCGTGCTCGGCCAGCCGGGGCAGGTCGACGTAGTAGGCGGCCGTGCGTCCCGGCTCCGACTCGACGTGCACATACGTGCCGAAGCGCTCCTCGCGCGCCTCGACCTCCGGGTCGTCAGACTTGCGGGACAGGAAGACGATCCCCTCGGCATAAGGCTCGAAGGAGTCAACCCCGTGCTCGGCCTGGGTGACCTGCCACCCGTCCCCGACCAGTCCGTCATAGACGTGGACCTGCTGCGTGCCCTCCGGCGAGCCGTCGCTCGTGCGGACCGCGAGCACGTCGTCGGCGAGCCAGTGCATCTGCTCACACGCCGCGAAGCGGGTCAGCCGGTGCTGACGCCCGGTCGCGACGTCCACGATGATCACGTCACGGCAATAGCGGTTGTCCTCCCAGTGCGGGTGCTCCACCCGGATCGCGGCACGACCGCCGCGGGGGCTCAGCTGCACCTCCAGGGCGATCTCGAGCAGGAGCAGGTCACGAAGTCCCGGAGTGGTCATGCCCTCATCCTCGCAAGAGCCACCCGTGCAGTGCATCCGCTTTGTCGGCCACGGGTCACTGTGTCTGCCCTGGGTCACTGTGTCGGCCCTGGGTCACTGTGTCTGCGGGGGGCCGTGTCGGGTGTGGGCCGTCTTGGAGCACCTCCCGGTTCTTGGAGCCTGCCAGGTCGGGCTCTAAGAACCGGCACGTGCTGTCAGTTGCGGAGGCCGTGCGAGACCCCTCCACCGTTGCGGGGAAGAGCGTGCGAAACCTTTATCTTTTTGCGGGGGAGCGTGCGAGACCTTTATCTTTTTGCGGGGGCCAGGTGGGCGACCAGGTCGGGCGCGATGCCGACATACGTCGCCGGGGTCATCGACGCCAGCCGCTCCTCGACCTCTGCCGGCAGCCCCAGCCCAC
Organism: Ornithinimicrobium faecis; assembly: GCF_023923225.1. GTDB lineage: Bacteria > Actinomycetota > Actinomycetes > Actinomycetales > Dermatophilaceae > Ornithinicoccus > Ornithinicoccus faecis. The sequence continues at coordinate 258,941 of NZ_CP099489.1, forward strand.
GCACGAACTCCACGAGCTCGGGCTGCCCGATCCGGCGACCGCGCGTGAGCTCCTTGAGCCGCTCATAGGGGTTGTCCATGCCCGGGTGGCCGGCGGCGGCCAGGGCCCGCATCGCGGACTGGATCGGCTCGGCCAGCACCTCCCAGTTGGTGTCGAGGTCGGCGGCCATCCGCTCGGGCGCGGCATCCAGCCCGGCCAGTCCGCGGGAGGCGTTGTCCAGGGCGAGCAGCGAGTGACCCAGGGCCGTGCCGATGTTGCGCTGCATCGAGGAGTCGGTCAGGTCCCGCTGCAGCCGTGAGGTCACCAGCGTCGAGGCGAGCACGTCGAGGAGGGCGTTGGACACCTCCAGGTTGGCCTCGGCGTTCTCGAAGCGGATCGGGTTGACCTTGTGCGGCATCGTCGAGGAGCCGACGGTGCCCTGACCGCGGACCTGCGCGAAATAGCCCAGAGAGATGTAGGACCAGACGTCGGTGCACAGGTTGTGCAGCACGCGGTTGAACCGCGCGATGTCGGCATAGATCTCGGCCTGCCAGTCGTGACTCTCGATCTGGGTGGTCAGCGGGTTCCAGGTCAGCCCCAGGCCGGTCACGAACTCGCGGCTGATGCTCTGCCAGTCCGCGTCGGGCACGGCGGCCAGGTGCGCACCGTAGGTGCCGGTCGCGCCGTTGAGCTTGCCCAGATAGTCCGCTCCGCCGATGCGGGTGAGCTGCCGGCCCAGCCGCCAGGCAAGCACTGCCATTTCTTTGCCCATGGTAGTGGGGGTGGCCGGCTGGCCGTGCGTGTGCGCCAGCAGCGGTATGCCGCTCAGCTCGCGAGCCATGTCACTCACCTGCTCGACGAGTTGGGTGGCGCGGGGGAGCCAGACCTCCTGGACGGCACCTTGGACCATCAGCGCGTAGGAGAGGTTGTTGATGTCCTCGGAGGTGCAGGCGAAGTGCACCAGCTCGCCCAGGTCACCGCGGTCTTGGAGCCGGTCGGTGAGGCGTCGCTTGAGGAAGTACTCGATGGCCTTCACGTCGTGCACGGTCTCGGCCTCGATCGCGGCGAGCTCCTCGATGGCCGCGCCATCGAACTCGTCCACGAGCCCGCGCAGGCTTGTGGCCTCGTCCTCGCTCAGCGTCCCCGCCCCCGGCACGATGCCGTGGGTCGTCAGGTGGATCAGCCACTCGATCTCGACGTGCAGCCGGGTGCGGTTGAGCGCCGGCTCGGAGAGGTGGTCGACCAGTGGCGCGACGGCCCGACGATAGCGACCGTCGAGAGCGCCCAGGGCGATCGGGGGAGTGAGATCCGCGAGAGAGGCCATGACCCTGATTCTCGCAGAGCCTCACCGGTCCCCGACCCCGCAGGTCCCTATGGCGCCCAGGCCGACTTAACGCTTGGTGTCCGGGTCGATCTCGTCGGCCTCGACATAGGTGTCGGTGACGTGGTCGCGCTGCTCACGGGCCTGTTCCGTGGCCACCCGAGCCTCCTTCTCGCGGGCGGCTGCCGCTTCCTCCTGCGCGGCCGCCTCCTGTCGGGCACGCTCGGCGCGCTCCCGGGCGACCTCGGCATCCTGCTGGACCTGCCGTGCGGCAGCCTCGCGGTCCTCGGCGATCGGCTCGCCACCGGCGGCACGCTGGCGCATGTGCGCGGCCTCATCACGCAGCCGTGCCTTCTTCTGGTTGTTGACGAACGCCCAGATGGCGACCAGCACCAGCACGACCAGCACAGCGACCAGCACCCAGATCAGGGTGGAGTCCATGACACACCTCCGGTTGTTGACGTTCCGACACGCTAACCGGGCTGTGCTCAGGTGGCGACTGCGGAGCGCGGGTGCTGCCGACGCGACACACGCCACCGATGAGTTCTGCGGCGGGATCCAGTCGGTCTGGGCGTCAACGATTCCCGCGAGAGGATGCACCATGACCCAGCTCCAGGACCCCCAGATCATCACCCACGACGCCGTGCCCACCGCCGTGGTGCGCGATCAGGTGACCATGGCCGACCTGCCCGGCCTCTACGACCGCGCCTTCACGGCCATCGGTCCGGTCCTGGAGGAGCAGGGCGTGCAGCCCGCGGGTGCTGCCTTCGGCTACTACCTCAGCATGCCGACCGGGAGTTTTGAGCTCGAGGCCGGACTGCCTGTCACTGCGCCCATCGCCGATGCCGGTGAGGTGGTCGCCAGTGAGCTGCCGGCCGGTGCGGTCGCCCGGGCCACCCATGCCGGTGCCTATGACACCCTCGGCGAGTCCTGGGGCGCCCTCGTGGCCTGGGTCGAGGAGCAGGGACGCACGGTCACCACCCGGATGTGGGAGGTCTATGTGACCGACCCCTCGCCGGAGATGGACCCTGCCACCCTGCGCACTGACCTGTTCATCCTGCTCGACGACTGAGACCGTATGCCGAGGGGCTGGCTGGCCGGACCAGCGGCGGACCAGCAGTCGGAACCAGATCGGGTCCGGTAGCGTCCATGGACCATGAGCCGACGCCGGATGACCGGGATCCTCGCTGCCGCAGCCGTGTTCATCGCTCTCGTGGTCGGTGGGGCCTACCTCGTGGCTGGCCCGGCCGACTCCGATGACGTGCTTCACCGACTGACGGGCCAGCAGGTCGAGCACGCGGCGCAGGTCGGCTCCACGGTGGTTCTTGAGCACGACGGTGGCCAGATGTCGCTCCTGGACCTGGAGTCCGGTGACGTGCGACGGACGACGGCCGACGTGACTGCTCCCTGGGCTGCTGGACGCGGGGGCGAGGTGGCCTTCGTGGCGCACACGCGCGACGGTGGGACCTCTGGTTTCGGCGTCGACGGCAGCCTGCTCTGGTCGTCCTCTGCCGGGGCAGACGTCCTGGCGGTCCTGGACGACGGCACCACGGTGCTCCGGGACTGCGCGGTCGAGCGCTGTGATGTGTGGGCGGTGGAGCCGGACGGGACCGAGCGGTGGAGCCAGTCGCTGCTGCAGTGGCGCATCGAGCGGCTGGCGTGGCTGGACGGGAGCGACTGGGCCTGGACCCCACCAGACCGTGCCCTGGTCCGCACCCGGGAGTCCGTCGTCGATGACGAGGGGGACATCCGCGAGGACACTGAGGAGGACCGGGCGAGTGCAGAGGTGCAACTGCTCGACCCAGAGACCGGGGAGGGCACCACCGTCGGGACAGGTTATGCCGCGCTGGTGGGGGACGCGGTCGTCCTGATCGACACGACCCAGGGAGCCTGTGACCTCACCATCCTGCGCGATCCCGACGAGGCGGGGACAGAGCTGGCCGACGCCTGCCCCGGCGTGCGCGGCGAGCCCGAGCTGCTGGTCGCGGGGGACAACCTCATCATCCGCGACGAGGAGGAGAGCACCGAGGTCCTGGTGCCCATCGGTGCGGACACACTGGTGACGCCGCCGGAGGACCTGGAGGACGTCGAGCTGTCCGCAGCCGGGCTGGTCGGACGGGACGAGTCCGGGTGGGCCTTCGGGACCAACGGTGACGGGACACTGACCCAGCACTTCGATGGTGACGCCCGGTTGGCGGCCACCGGCCAGGACACCATCGCGTTCACCACCGACCTGTCGTCGTGGAACCCGTTCTCCGGGGGCCTGGTGCGTCACCACATCCTTGATCCGGTCACCGGCGAGACCTGCGCCAGGGTGGACGCCACGGCGGAAGGGAGCGTGGTGGCGCTCCCCGGCTGCCGAGCCATCGTGAACGACCCCAGCGAGGGGACCGCGGTCCTCGTGGGCCGAGCGACACCCTCAGAGGAAGCCGTCGGTTGAGCTGCCTCCCGATGTGATGGGGGGCCGGGCGCCAGGCTCGGGTCAGGTCGTGGCGTCCGGCGGGTCCGGCTCCGATGAGGACACCTGCTGATAGTCCTCGAGTGGGATGACCCGCACGATCGGCGTGGCTGCCGCCGCCCGCAGTGCTGCCGCAGCTGGACCGTCGCCCTCAGGTGGTGGATCGCCCAGGGTCGAGTCGATCGCCGCGCTCACCAGCGCTGGTCCGGGGAGGCCAGTGGTTCCGTCCTGACCAGTCGTGATCAGGTCCTCGTCCACGTGCAGGGCCAGCAGCAGCATCCCGTGCACTGGGTTTCCGTCACCGATCGGCGGTTGGAAGTACGGCAGGTCGAGAGCGCGGGCACCGTGGCGGTCATAGAACCGGAGTCGGGCGCTGGGGTCACCGAACTCCTCCGACCCGGTGTGCCGGTCAGGGCGCTCGACCTCGGCGACCAGCAGGGGGGCGTGGGTCCGCTCCCGGACGGCCGTGACCATCGCCTTGAACAGTGTCGACCCCAGCCCCTGGCCGCGGCGGTCCGCGCGCGTGGCGAAGTAGGTCAGCAGCACGGCCGCTGACGGTTCGAGCGGCTCGGTGACGGCGATGGCCACTGGTCCTGACTCGTCCTCGGTGACCAGAACAGACACCGCGCCCGAGGCGACCCCGTCGATCAGCCAGTCGGTGGGCACCAACTCACTGGGTGGGAAGGAGAGAGCCAGCAGTGCGGCATACACCTCGTGCAGCTCCGTCGGGTCGGTGACCGGACGGATGGTGACCTCTGCGCTCACGGTGGTGCCTCCTCCTCGGAGCGGGTGCGTCGTGACCAGCGATAACTGGCCAGGCCGACGAACGCGGCGAGCACCAGCACGAGGACGACCAGGACGATCGAGCCCCACTGTTCCACGTCATAGCCGGTCTGGATCATGGCCAGCACACCGGAGATGCCGATGGCGGTGAGCACGGCGATCATTGTGTCGATCCGCAGCTGATTGCGCTTGGCCGCCTCCTCCTCGCGCCGGGCTCGGGCCTCCTCGCGGCGTCGCAACCAGGTCTCGATCTGGTCGGTGACGCGGTCCGCGAGTGCCTGGCCCGCGACGTCGGTGAAGTCTGTGCGCTGGACCCACACCGGGCGCAGGTCGAGGAGCTGGGTGATGGTGGAGCGCATCACCGGTGAGGTGACCAGCGCGGGCGACCCGACGAAGAGCAGGGTGACGCGGGCCGACGTCAGGAACTGGCGCAGTCGCAGGTGGCCGTGCTCCAGGGTGGCCAGGGAGCTCTCCAGGGCCGTGCCATCGGCCGACTCAAGGGCCTGCAGGTGTGGAGCGAGGCTGAGATAGAAGTGGCTGAGCTCGTCCTGCCACGCGGCGAACATGCCCTCGAGGCTGGCGGCGAACTCGGCGGCCTGGCCGACCGTGGCCACCATGTAGTCCGGTGAGCTGAACGAGGCGATGAGTGTGTGGTTCTCGCTGACCAGGATGTATTCGTCGGTGAGCCCTGCGCAGTCGACCACGTCCCCGAGCGGTGCGCTGTAGCGCGCCCAGAACGCGATCGACCCGATGCCGGCCGGGATCGGGTGGCACACCGCCTGGCTGCCGAAGAGCAGAGGGAGGCGCCCGGCAGCGTCCAGTGGCACTGCCTCAGCTTCGCGCCCACCCGGCAGGACGGAGGCCTCACGGATCGTTGTCACCACGTGATACATCCCAGGGCGGAAGCTCAGGGCCACGTCCGGCAGGCCGGAGCGTTCGAGCTCGTCCACGAGATCGTGCAGGACCTGGTCGACCAACCGACTCAGGCGCGACCACCCCCGGGCACCCTGGCCCGAGTCCGGCGGTGTCTGTTCGCCGAGGACCAGGTGCTGCCCGACCTCGAGCAGGTCGCCGAACTCCGGGGCGGCCATCCAGACCAGAGCGGCGAGTGTGTGGGGCAGGGCCGCCTCCACGGGCAGCTCCACCCGCGCATAGTGGTTGCCGAGCTGGGAGATGGTGATCGTGAGTCGGGCAGTCAGTGGCTCGCCATCACGTCCGATGAGTGTGATGTCCGGCAGATCGAGCTGGGTGCCCTCGTAGCGGCGGTCCAGCGGGTCGTCGCCGCGCCAGACGTCGTCCACCAGCAGCAGGCTGGTCGGGTTGTTGGCCAGCGGCACGCCCGCGAGTGACCAGGTGGCGCCACCACGCTTGACTGTCGCCACGACCTCGCTCTGGTTGGCGTGCCGCAGCCCGAACGGGAAGACACACACGACCGAGCCGTTGTCGACACGCAGCCAGTCCTCAGTCCGAGCGGTGATCAGCCGCTCCAGCGCGACGCGGTGTGCGCGGAGTTCGCTGCGGGAGGCGTGGTCGTCGTTCGCTTCCTCTGCGGCACACAGCACGGCGCACGCCTCGTCGAGTCGATCGTCAGTGCCGTCCAGGAAGTCGGCTGCGGCCGCGGCCCCGCCCTCGACCGCTCCGAGATAGGCGAGCTGGTCGGTGAGCAGCTCGGCGATGTGCTCCTGCAGGTCGGACTCGGTGACGAGGTCGGCTGCTGCGAGCTCGGCCTCGAGCAGGCGGGTCCCCGACTGGGCGGACCGGACGATGGACCGCAGATCGCCTGTGCTGCAGGCGGACTCCAGGGTGAGGTCGGCCCGCAGGGCGAGGGCTGCTCGCACGGCCAGCGCTGCTTCTGTCTGTGCCACGGGAGGTGTGCTGGTCCAGGCGTCCTCGGCGGCATCCAGGACCTCCAGGAGCGGACGGTGGTCCCAGGTCAGATCCCAGGCTGCCTCGCACACCACGCGGATATAGAGCGCCAGCAGGGGCTCGGTCGGGGTCCCGGACACCACGGGGATGACCTCCCGGATCACCGCGACGACCTCCTCGCGCCCGCCAGCGCCGTCACCACCGCTCCACCACACGCCCTCGATCAGCTCGCGCAGTCGCCCGCGGGCAGACGTGCGGACGGCGAGCTCCGCGAGGTGGGAGTCAAGGACGCGTCCCACCTTGTCGATCTCCTCGTCCCGCAGGGCAGGCAGCCAGGCCTCAGGCGTTGTCCGCACCTCGGCGTCCTGGCTCATGGAGGGAGATTAGCGCCAGATGCCGTGCCGCGGCCCGGAATCGCTGCCTCTGCCGCTCGCAAACCTGGTGCTTCTGATCGGGTCCAGCACGTAGCGTCGCAGACATGATCACTGACGAGGAACTGGTCCGGGCGGGAACTGCGCTGGACGACCGCTTCGGAGCCGAGCGAGCCACCGCGTTCGGCCAGGCCCTGCCGGGCCTGGTGGCAGACCTGATCGACCGGTGGGAGCTGGAGGTCAGGGAGGTTCTGCCATCGGGCGCGACGTCCGTCGTCCTGGCTGTCACCGACCTCACCGGCACAGCGGGCGCGCTCAAAGTGAGCCCCGACGCCGAGTTCCTCGCCCGCCAGAGCACGATGCTGACCCACCTCGCCCCGACCGGCCGGGTGCCCAGAGTCCTGCACGAGGACGCGTCTGCCGGGGCGGTGCTGCTGGAGCAGGTGCTGCCCGGCGAGACGCTGGACAGCTCGCGGGCGACCCCGCCCACCCCTCAGGAGTGGGCCGACCTGCTGCAGGACCTCCACGGCACGTCGACGGTGGGTGTCACCGACCTGCTGCGCCAACGTTGCGAGGACATGTTCCGCCGGATCGGAGCTCGTCAGGCGCTCGAGCGGGTCAGTGCCCACATCCCGCGGGAGTTGTGGGCGCACACGGTCCAGGAGTGCCAGAGCCTGCTCGAGACCGACCGTGAGCAGGTGGTCATCCACGGCGACCTGCACCTGGGCAACGTGCTGCGCTCGCAGGAGCACGGGCTGGTCGTGATCGACCCCAAACTGTGCGTCGGCGACCGCTGCTTCGACCTGGTCGACTTCGTGGTCACCAACGGAACGTCGGATCAGATGACCACCCGAGCCCTCGAGCTGGCTCCCCTGGTCGGGATCGACGCCGAGCGGGTGCTGCGATGGTGCCGGGTCAACGCCGTGGCCACCGCGATCTCGAGGACGACCTGGACCGGTCCCGATGAGTGGACGCAGACGTTGCTGGAGTTTGCTCAGCAGCGCTGAGCGAGATCTCGACCCGAGCACGACCGGCTGGAGTCCCTCACGTTGCTGTCAGCGCACAGCAGTGGGCGGCCGCAAATCCACGGTTGCGGCCGCCCACTGATCACGTGACGCGTTCCAGGATCTCGTGATCGAAAGACCCCTCTGATGAGAGGCTTCTCCCGATCAGAGGCGGGGGTCCTCCTGGATCTTGAGCGTGTTGAGGATCTGCTCGCGCTGACGTCGCTCGCCGAACAGCTCCACCACCAGGTCGCCTCCGGCGTGATCGATCGTCACCGAGTGCGTGTCCGCGGTGAGCGCACCAACCTCGGCCTGCACGTCGTGCTCATACAGTGCGACCTCGCCACCGACCAGAACATCGAACAGGCGAGCACCCGGTTTCACGTTCTCCAACTCTGCGAAGCCGAGCTCCACCCGGTAGGCCCCGGAAGGTGCGTCCTCGAAGACATACGAGAAGGATCGGCCGCTGCGCTGGGTGCGGAAGATGGCGTCCTCTTCCGTGTCGGCGATGTCGGCCTCCGTGGACCGGGCCTTCCCGCCCAGATGTCCCCAGTTGCCCGCGCCCTGGCCAGCGTCGAACTCCTGGTCGGGTGACCACACGAAGCCCGCACCGTCGGTGTGACCCTGCCCGCCGGCATCCACGCCCAGCCAATAGGCCGAGGTGGCCATCCGGGCAGTGACCGGCTGCTCAGGGGCGCGCCCTGCGGTCGCGGACACGAGCACCTCACCCGCCAGGATGCCGGACTCTGCCCCTGCGTTGTCCACAGTCGCAACCACCGTTGTGGACTCACCGACGGCAAGCTCGGCGGGAGCTGTCGTGCCGTCCCCGCCCAGGGAGAGCCAGGACAGATCAACCGGCTCGCCGTCGCTGTTGCGTTCCGCCAGTTCGAGGTCCAGCGGGGCGCTGCCGGTGTTGGTCACCGTGAACTCGGCGCTCGCGGTCTCGTCCGGGCCGAGCAGCCAGTCCAGCTCGCCGTCGATGTCGGCGATGCCCGTGGTCAACTCAGCATCGGTCGTGGCGGCCTGCCCCTTCTCGGTGATGGTCACCGTGTCCTGAGAGGTCTGGTAGTGCGGGGAGCTTGCCTCCACGGTGTGCTCGCCGACCAGGGCCTGGGTCTTCCAGCGCCCCAACTCGTCGCTGATGATCGTCCGAGGAGTCTCCTCGCCGTCGTGGGTGAGCGTGAGGGTGGCACCTGCGACGGGCTCGCCGTCGTTGGCGTCGAGGACCGTGCCCTCGATCGTCCCCGACTGGGGCAGGACATACTCCAGGCCCAGCCCCGGGGTGAGCACCGGCTCGTTGTAGGAGTAGCGCTCCACCGGGTTGCCCGCCAGGCTCTGGACGCCGATCGTTGCTGATGATCCCTTGGACAACGGGTTGTCCCCGCCGACGCCAGGGCCGTAGCCGATCTGGATGCGCCCGTCCTCGATGAGGGTGACGGAGAAGCTCACCCGCTGCGACGGATCGGACCGGAAGACGAGATCGCGATACTCGATGATCTGCGCCTGGAGCCCGCCGACCGTGGTGGTTCCGACATAGATGCCCGCCTCGTCGTCGAGGGTCAACTCGTCCCAGAAGGCATAGATCGAGTCGGCATCATCCCGCGTCGGCAGGTCCGTGTTGGACGCGCGCGTGCGGGTGCGGTCGAAGGTCAGCAGACCGTTGGGGGCCACGCACACCCCGTCCCAGGCGCCGTCATAGAACGGGAAGTCGAACGCAAACCACAGCACTCCGCAGCCGCTCCCGCTCCACCCGGTGTCGGTGGTGCCCTGGCGATACAGGTCGGTGGTCTCGGTCAGCGTGTAGGACCGTCCGGCAGGAACAACAGGCACCTCACCGGGCTCCGGTTCGGTCGGTTCTGGTGCCGGTGCTCCCGTCCCACGCGGGTCGAGGGTGACCCGCAGGGTGGCCAGGGCTGGTCCCTTCAAGCCCTTCGCCCCGCGCGCGTCGACGGTCAGGGGTCCACCGTCGTGCTCGATGACTGCGCTGCGCACATCGGCTGTGTTCTGGCCGACCCTGGCTGCGGCGTCGTAGGCGTACTCGACCACGACGTCATTGACCAGGACGTCGAAGACGCGCCGACCAGGCTTGGCCTTGTCGATCTCGGCGAAGCCGAGCTCGACAAGGTAGCGCCCCTCTGGTGCGTTGTCGAAGGTGTATTCCAGGTCCGTGCGGATGGCCATGCGCTGCTGCTGGAACAGGGCGTCATCCTCGGTGTCCTGGACATCCGACGTGGTCGAGATGGTGCGGTTCTTGCCGTGGTGGCCCCAGGACCCCTCGGTGTGGGCCTGATCTGCCGCCCACGTGAACCCGATGCCGTCCGTCTCGGCGCTCCCGCCGGCGTTCACCGCGACCTGGTAAGGCGTGGTGGTGATGGCGACGGGGACGTATTCCTTGGACTGCCGACCGGAGTCGGAGCGCACGAGGATGTTCGCCGCGAGGACCCCTGGCTCGGCGGCCTCGGTGGAGTAGGAGACCTCGACCGTCGTTGACTCGCCCGGTGCCAGCGTGCCGCCGGTCGTGGACAGCGAGAGCCACGGCAGGTCGGTGACCAGGTCGTCCTCGACGTCGATCAGCAGCACCTCGTCACTGAACTGGTCGACGGCCCACAGGGCGCCGGTGGCGTCGGTTGCCAGGCCGCCGGCCTGCCCACTCTGCTGACCGGGGAACCACCACGCGTTGACCAGGCTGCAGTCGACGGGGTCGACCTGCAGGAGTCGGGTGGGGCGATCAGTCGTCCGGTCGGTGTACCAGATGGTGTCCGAGGTGGGGTTGTAGGCCAGCCCCATCACCTCGCGGAGTGGTGGTTCGCAGTAGGACAGGAACTCACCCGGCGTCTCGTGCGAGGTGCCGGCGACCGTGCCGATCGCGCCGATGCCGCGACCGCCCACATAGAAGACGTCGAGGTTGGCGTTGTACGTGAGTCCGGTCAGCTGCGTGTTGGACCAGGCACCCGCAATCTCGCGGGTCTTCTCGCCCGTCTCGCGGTCGAAGCAGTGAATCAGGCTGGCCGGGCTGTCCTCGATCTGGCACATGTCACCGGTCAGGGTGTCGAAGGTCAGGTCGAAGGCGCGGAAGTCCGGGTTCCACTTCGCCGGGAACTCCTTGCCCGTCTTCTCTCCGGCCACGGTGTAGACCGCGTTGATCCGCTCGCTGTAGTCGTGGACCCAGACGTCGCCGTCGAAGCCCACGCCGGTGGCAGAGGTCATGTCGGTGGCGATCCGCGCCAGGACGTCACCACCGGAGTGGGTGCCGATCTGGTCTGTCTCGTCGTCGAGTGGTGTGCCCGCTCCGTCGCCGGTGCTGGACTCCGCGAAGACCTCCGGCGCAGCGCCTGCTGCCTCGTTCCACGCCGTCAGGTCGAGCGTGTTCTGCTCTCCGGTCGCGGTGCGCGTCGTCACGTTGCCAGTGTCCAGCTCCGGATGACGCGCCATCTCGCCCAGGTCGAAAGTGACCGGCGCCGTGCCCGGGTTGGTCAGGGTCAGCGTTCCGGTGCCGTTCTGGTCGGCTCCGAGCACTGCGTCCAGACCCTCGGGTGCCAGGTCGGCGATGCCGGTGGTGAGTTGCGCATCGACCTCGGCTGTCGCATACAACTCCTCGAGGGAGACCTCGTAGTCCTCGGCCACATAGTTGGGAGCGACCACGCTCAGCGTGTAGTCACCGGTGTGCAGCTGCCGACGGAAGGAGCCGTCAGCGCCGGTCGTGACGTCCTCCACCAGCCCGTCGTCGTCGGCGATCGTGACGGTTGCCCCGGCAATCGGGAGGCCGTCGTTGGCGTCGGTGACCGTGGTGTCGACATAGCCGAAGTCGGGCATGTCGTAGGTCACGACCATGCCCTCGTGCAGCACTGCCGCGTTCTCGGAGAACCGGATGCCGTCCTGGCCCTCCCAGCCCTGGATCCCGGTGAGCGAGACCAGGCCTGCCGTCAGCGGGTCCTCGGCGCCCACGCCGTCGCCGTAGCCGTAGATGACGGTGCCGGAGCGGGTGATGGTGGCCGAGAAACTGATCGGCGTCTCGGACTCGCGGGGGTAGTTCGACCCACCCCAGATGATGACGTCGCGATACTCGATCACGAACGCGTCCTCACCGTCGACGGTGGTCTCCGCGGTGTAGATCCCGCCATCGTCGAACCGCAGGGCGCTCTGGGTGTAGAACGGGAAGAGCGCGGCACCGCCGTGGCCGGGTCCGGAGGTCTGCGACTCGACGGCGACGACGCCACGCTTGCCGATGTTGAGGGTGTCGTGGCTGGTGTTGTAGATGGCCACCGGGAACGGCAGCTCGACCTGGGACCAGACGCCGGAGGCGAACTCCACCTTGTCGGTGCCGGTGCGGAACTCGCCCTCGGAGACCGCGCAGGTGTAGCCCCACTCGTCGACAACGAGGCCGACCGGCACGGTGACTGCCTCATCAGCATCGACGCTCAGCGGCACGGAGACCGGTGAGAAGCAGGCGTTTGGCAACACGTCCAGGGAGTAGTCACCGAGGGGGACGTCGGAGAAGGTGAAGGTGCCGTCCGCGGCTGTGCTCACGGTCGGCAGTGGGGTGTGGGGGATAGTGACCGTGGCATTCGGGACGGGCTCACCCTCCTCGGTGACGACGGTGCCGGTCACGGTGTGCCGCGCAGCGGGCTCGAGGGTGAGCGAGATGGTCGCGTCCTCACCGATCGCCACCGTGGCCTGCCCCGTGCCCTCCAGATAGCCGAACGCCGAGGCGGTGAGTTCGTAGTCGCCAGCCGGCAGGTTGACAGTGAAGGTGCCGTCCTCGGTTGTGCCGATGGTCCGGCTGAACGGACCCTCGATCGTGACCTCGGCGCCAGCGACCGGTTCACCGTCAGAGGCGACGGAGCCGGTCAGGGTGCCGCCCTCTCGGGGAGCGAGCTGGATGAGCCGGGCGAGGTCGAGGCGACCCTCGCCATACTTGTTGTTGAACTCTGCCGTGCCACCGCACTGCGTGTCGTCCACGTCCACCGCCGACTCCGCGAGGAGCTGGCGTGTGATCTCGATCTGGCCGATGAGTGTCGGGTCGTAACTCCACAGCGCGGCCACCGCGCCAGCGACGTGGGGGGACGCCATCGAGGTGCCACTGATGGTGTTGTAGCTGTCACCTGGCCAGGTCGAGCGCACGCTCACCCCTGGCGCGGAGATCTCCGGCTTGATCACACCGTCCTCGCCCTCACCCTTGCGGGAGAACGCGCCGAGGGATCCGGTCGAGCCGAAGGCGCCCACTGAGTAGGCGTTCGGGTGGGAACCGGGGGACGAGACGGTGTCGCAGGCCGCGCCCGGTGAGGTGTTGCCAGCCGACCAGACACTGAAGATGCCAGCGGCGGTCCACGCGTCGTTGATGGGGGTGAAGAAGTCGGAGTAGGCCTGCTCCTGGCTGGTGCCCCACGAGTTGTTCACGATGTGCGGTCGCTTCGACACGTCCGGGTTCTCACCGCTGAGGTCAGTGGGCGCCAGGATCCACCAGCCGGACTCGAGCAGAGTCTGGAAACCGGTGTCCTCGCAGCACCCGTTGGTCGCGATCCACTGCGCGTCTGGGGCGACGCCGACCTGATTGTCGGCGCCGTCGCTGCCCACCATGGTGCCCATGGTGTGCGTGCCGTGGCCGTTGTCGTCGCAGGGCGCATCGCTGCAGTCGTTGCGGGTGTTGAACCAGTTGTAGTTGTGATCGTAGGAGCCGTCAGCGCGCGCTCCGCGATAGCTCTCGACCAGTGCCGGATGGTCAAACTGGACACCAGAGTCGATGTTGGACACCGTGATGCCCGCACCGGTGGCGCCCTGTTCCCACGCCTCTGGGGCGTTGATGAAGTCCAGCCCCCACTCGACATCTGAGTCCGCAGCCGATGCCCGTTCCGTCGCTGGGAGCGGCTCGACGAGCCCGACATCCGGGGTCTCGTGCAGCTCGATGACGCCGCTGTCGGCGGCCAGGCCCAGCGCCAGGTCTTCTGTGCCACCCTTGACCAGCACGAGGTTGGCGATCGGGAACGACTCGTAGTCGACGCCCGCGGCCTCCAGGTCCGGGGCGATCGTGGCGAGGGAGTCCTCGGCGGCCTCGGCCAACGTGTCATAGACGAACTGTCCGCGCTCGGTCCAGTCCGGGATGTCCTGGGCGGCCGCAAGACTCGGCTGCTCGAACGAGATCCAGAAGTCGGTGGACGGCTCGGCGTCGAAGGCCGCGAGCAGCTCCGGCTCGATCTTGTCCACGGCCGTGGCCGACGGCGAGCTCGTGGCGTCTGGGTCGGCGGGCGGGGGGTCGGCCTGTGCTGAGGTGGGTGCGCCCACACTCAGGCCCAGGACCATGGCCAGGGACGTCAGGACGGCAATGCGTCTCATCAGATTTCCTTTCGCACACACCTGCAGCGTGGCGTCTTCGGCACGGTGGCCGTTGGGTTCTTACAGAGGTTGGTAGGGGTCGCGTCGATGCGTGTCGAGCGATGCGTCGTCAGGTTCCGCCTGCGCTGCGGTGGGTCGATCGGGTGCGGCACCCGTCGGACCCTTCGGTGGACAGGGAGGCGCGGACTTGGCGGCATCGCTCGGTCGAGGATCGTCCTGTGGCATTCACCACTCCGGGGTCTGGGTCATAGGTCCCCATCGTGGGTGCAGCAGACCTGCGTCGCTATCCTGCGGATGCGTTAATCATCATGACTGGGCGCGTGGTTCGGCGTCCTCGGCGAACACCCCTGCCTCCACAGCCGTGACCGCCAACACGGTCCTCGAGGAGGCGTTCAACTTGCGCATCGCCGAGCGGACCTGTTGCTCCACGGTGGCCGGAGACTTGCTCAGGATCCGGCCGATCTCACGGTTCGTCTTGCCGGCCACGACGAGCCGGACCACCTCCAACTCGCGGGGAGAGAGTCGGTCGCCGTAGCCCCGACGACCCCCTCGCCACGGGCGGGGGACCGCTGCGTCGTTGGCTCGCAACTCCTGTGCGACCCGGTCAGCGTCGCCGCGGGCTCCGAGCCGGTGGAGATTCTCATAGACCGTGGTCAGGAGACGCCGACCGGCGTCGGTGTCGTCTCCGGCCAGCAAGACGCGAGCCTGGCGCTCGCGGGCCAACCAGGCATCGTAGGGGCGTGGGAGTCTCTCCCAGGCTCGGGCCGCGCGCGCAAAACCGCGTGCTGCTCTGGCCGGGTCGTCACCGGTCGTCAGCATGAGGGCCCGACAGGTGGCGAGCGCGGCCCGGGGACCCGGGGCGGTGCGGTGCCGCAGCCCATTCGCGAGGCGACTGGTCAACCGGCGTGCCTGGTCGACGTCGCCGACGGCGATGAGCGCCTCCAGCCGGATCGGAGCAATCTCGGTGGCCCACAGCCAGACCCGCTTCTCCTCGATCGTGCGGAGTGGGTCCTGCGTGACGCGCAGTGCCTTGCGGGGATCACCATCGGCCAGCGCCAGCCGTGCCAGCGCAGCCGCCAGCTCCACGGTGTCATCGATCGCTCCGAGCCTGGCCGCTTCATCGAGGGCGAGCCGGAACTGCTGCTCTGCGGCGCGGCGGCGACCTCCCGCCGCCGCGAGCCGGGCGATCAGGCGAATGCTGGCGAGATAGACACCGGGTCGGTCCCGATCGGCTTCGGCCAGCTCCTCTGCGCGCTGTCCCAGACCCTCCCACTGCCCGGTGAACCAGTCCAGGTTCGCCAACTCGACGCGGACGCCGTTGCGCAACCGCTCCGACTGCTCGGCGTCAGCGATCTCGAGGGCGCGCTCCAGGTGTGAACGGGCGTCGGCATAGCGGCCCCAGAGCAGCGCCCCGGTGCCGATGTTGGCGTTGATGCGGGCGATGTCCAGTCGTTCTGCCGAGCTTGAGGCGTCGGTGGGCAGCTCGGCGATGGCGTCCCACGCACTCTCCTCACCCAGCATCAGCAGGGCTGCGGCACGGTTGCCAGCAAGTGAGAGCCGGTCGGCCGGTGAGGTGATGGCGGGCACGAGGTCGGCAGCCCGCTGCAGCCAGCGCAGGTGGGTGGAGGCCGGCCAGGGACCTGCGTAGGCCCACCCGAGGTAGGTCATGACCTTGGCGGCCTCCACTGGGTCGTGGCCGAGGTGGGTCACCGCCTGGTCGAGCTCGATGAGGGCTGCTTCTGCTTCCCCTGTGTTGATCAGCAGCCGACCGAGGTAGTTGCGGATCTCCCCCTGCTGTTGGTCGCTGAGATCGGGTGAGGCGAGCATCGCGCGCAACGTGCTGATGAGACGGTGATAGACCTCATCGACCGACTCCCGGCGGCCGAGGGCCGCCATGGCGGCCGTTCGCGCGAGCCTCGGCCGGTCAGCCGGCGGAACCTCTGCGGTGGACAGCAGATCATCGAGGTGGATGACCGCCGCGGTGTGATCCCCGGAGTCCAGGGCACGTCGGGCGGCCGCTTCCGCGTAGGTGGCCCACGACGAGTCGTCGCCGGCTTCTCGGAAGTGTCGGGCCAACGCCACGATGGGCGGCACAGCGAGCAGCGCCAGCGCGCGGCCGGCCCGTTCGTGCAGCATCCTTCGTTCGGGTGTCGGGATGGACTCATACACAGCCGTGGCGGCCAGGCCATGACGGAACTGCCACCGACCGCGCTCATCCATGACGAGGAGGCCGACCGCGTCAGCGGCCGCGAGTCCTGCGCGGGAGGCCTCGGGTGCGAGCTCGGCGACCGAGGTGACCAGGTCCTCGCGGTGCGGCTCACCCAGGACCGCCGCGACCCGCAACACGGTCTGAGCCGGGGCAGGGAGCCTGCCAACACGCTCGCGGGTGGAGTCGCGGACCGTCGGCGGCACCTGGAGGTCGCTCAGGCTCAGCCGGACCCACTGACCGGAGCGGAACACCAGGTCAGCCCGATCACAGAGCAGGCGCACGGACTCCTCGACGGCAAGGGGCACGCCGTCGGTGGCCTCGTGCAAGAACGTGGCGAACTCTTCCGACATCGGTCGACCGTCCAACATCGAGGACACCAGGGTGGCGGTCTCGGCACGGTCCAGGGGAGCCAGCAGGATCCGCACCTGAGTGGTCCCGGACGGCAGCCGGGACGACAGGCGCAGCAACAACGACTGGTCGTTGACGTCCTCAGGGCGATAGGTGAGCACCAGGTCGGGTCGGTCGGTGTCGGAGCGGGAGGTGAGGAAGAGCAGGAACTCCAGCGTCACCTCGTCGGCCCACTGCACGTCCTCAACCACGAGCAGGTTCACCCCGAGCGCCTGGATCAGTTCGGTGAGAGCCCGAAACAGCCGGTGCCGAGCCGCCTTGGCGTCGTCAAGAGCCTCCGGTGCTGCCGGGAGGTCGGGGGACCACTCGGGGAAGAGTGGTCGCAGGGCGCCGGCGAGTGCGGTGAGCGGCACGTCTCCCAGAGTTGGCTGGGCCTCGCGCAGTGCGTCAACGATGGGGCCCAGGGTCAACGACTCCCGAAAGGGCGGGCACACCGCAACGAGGCTTCTGCGGGCAGGAGTCGCGTCGATGGCGAGGGCTTCTCGCACGAGGCGACTCTTGCCAATCCCCGCCTCCCCTTCGAGCAGCACCACCGCGGGTGAGTGGCCCAGGGCCTCCGAGAGGGTGCGCACCTGCCGCTGTCGCCCGACGAAATGCGGTGCCGACACCGGTGGCACGGTGGGCTGGAGCGGGGCAGAGGGCATGGGCTGCGAGTCTGGCACACGCGACGACGCGAGGGCAGAGCATTGCTGGTGCCGGCGGGCTCAGGCCCAGAAGGCCCAGACCAGCAGCGCCCAGGGGGTCAGGCCCACGACTGCTGTGAGGAGCACGAGCGGCAGGGTGCTGGGATGGGTCCGCCCGTGGTCGGGCAGGGCCTGCACGCGGGCGATCAGGTCCTCGGTGTTCGACCCCGACCCCAGCGCCGCCGATGGGTGGCGCGAGCCGGCCATCAGGGCCAGTGCGCTGCCCAGCGGCTGAGGGCCGACGCGTCGGGCGGCATGTCGATCCGCGAGCAGTTCAATGAGCAGCCGCACTTCGCGCAGTGCTGCGGTGGAGCGCAGCGGGCGAGGCACCGTCCGGTGCAGCACCGTGAAGAACTCGAGCATCAGGTCGTGCCGCGCGCCGGTGTGCGCGTGCTCGTGCGCGATCACGGCCTCCAGCTCCTCCTCGTTGAGCGCGTCGACCGCCCCAGTGGTCAGCACCACGCGAGGGCGCAGGCCGGGCAGACAGTATGCGGATCGGCCGGGGTGGTCGATCACGCGCACCTGCCCATCGACCTGGCTGGCGACGACATCGACGACGTGACGCTGCGCCCGGCGGTCGGCGCGCAGATCGCGGCCGATCTGGTGGGCCGAGAACAGCAGCATGAGCAGCATCCCGCCGCTCATGACGGTGGCGACGACGAGGGCGAGGGACACGCGGGTGGTCTCGTTGAAGATGGTCGGGATCGTCCCACCGTCTGTGGCAAGAGCGATGGCGGCAGCTGGTGCGGTCATCAGCGCCGAGAGCACTCCCGCTGCCCCGACCACCTGCCACAGGGCCAGCGTCGCTGCGGGGGTCCGTCGCAGCCACCGGGCCGACGCCAGGATTCGGGGAGCGACCGCCGTCAGCAGGATCGCCGTCAGGGCGAGGGCGAGGACAGGCAGGGCGGAGGACACCGGGAGGCCCTCTGGCTAGCTCTTGTTCTGGCCGGTGACCTCGGCGAGAGCCGCCTGGATCTCGGCGATCTCGTGCTCAGACGCGCCGTCCAGGAAGTGCAGCATCGCCGACTTGCGGTCGTCGGTGTCGAGGGCCTCGAACGTGGTGCGCATCGTGGCTGCCGTCATCTCCTCGCGGGAGCCGGCCGGACGGTATTGCCAGGCCCGCCCGTCCCGGACGCGGGTGACGACCCTCTTCTTGCTCAGCCGGTCGAGGACGGTCATCACGGTGGTGTAGGCCAGGTCGCGGTCCGGGGCGAGCGATTCGTGCACCTCGCGCACGCTCAACTGGCCGTCAGCGTCCCAGAGGACGTCCATGACGGCACGCTCCAGATCACCCAGGTTGGTTCCAAACGGCCACATACCACCAGGATACGTGGCTCGCAGCCAAAGTCCTACGTGCCGTAGGACTCAGTCAGTGGTGGCGTAACCCTGCGGGTTGCCCTGTTGCCAGCGCCAGGTGTCGGCGCACATGTCGTCGACGGTGCGCTCGGCCCGCCAGCCCAGCTCGGCGTGCGCGCGGGAGGGGTCGGCATACGAGGACGCGATGTCGCCGGCCCGGCGCGAGGCCACCACGTGCGGGATCTCCCGACCGGAGGCCCGCTCGAACGCCGTGACCAGGTCCAGGACGCTGGTGCCGTGGCCGGTGCCGAGGTTCCACACCGACAGCGACTCGTCGGTGTCGCCGAGCTTCTCCAGCGCGGCCAGGTGACCGAGAGCCAGGTCGACGACGTGGATATAGTCCCGCACGCCGGTGCCGTCCGGGGTGTCGTAGTCGTCGCCGAAGACCTGCAGTTTCTCGCGGCGTCCGACGGCGACCTGGGCGATGAACGGCATCAGGTTGTTCGGGATGTCGGCGGGGTCCTCGCCGATCCGCCCCGAGGAGTGCGCGCCGACCGGGTTGAAATAGCGCAGCAGGGCGATCCGCCACGAGGGATCGCTGTCGGCCAGGTCGCGCAGGATCTGCTCGATCATGACCTTGGTCCAGCCATAGGGGTTAGTGGCCGAGGTCGGCAGGTCCTCGGTCATCGGGACCGGAGCGTGCGCGCCATAGACCGTGGCGGAGGAGGAGAAGACCAGCCGCCGCACGCCGAACTCCTGCATGGCCCGCAGCAGCGAGAGGGAGCCCCCGAGGTTGTTGTCGTAGTACGCCAGCGGCTTCTCGACGCTCTCGCCCACGGCCTTCTTGCCGGCGAAGTGGATGACGGCGTCGAACTCGTGCTCGGCGAACACGGCGCGCAGGGCCTCGTGGTCGCGCAGGTCGAGCTCGTGCACGGTCAGGTGCGCGCCGGTCAGCTCACGCACCCGCTCGACCGCTTCGGGCACCGCGTTGCTGAAGTCATCGACGATGACCACGTCATGCGTGGCCGCCAGCTCGACCACGGTGTGCGAGCCGATGAACCCCGCTCCGCCGCTGACCAGGATGCGCTCTCTCATGCCCTCGATCTTTCCAGACGGCTCCACGGGTGGACAAGGAGCCGCCGATGGTTCAGGAGACCGCCGCAGCGGTCGCGCCGTTGACCACGTGGCCGTCGTGCAACTCGACGAGCCGGTCGGCGCGCTCCATCAGGATCGGGTCGTGGGTGGAGACCACGGCCGCGATGCCACGCTCGTGGGTCAGCTCGGAGAGCAGGTCCATGATCGTTGCGGCCGTGTCGGAGTCCAACTGGCCGGTCGGCTCGTCGGCGATGAGGATCTGCGGGTCGCTGACCAGGGCGCGCGCGATGCCGACGCGCTGCTGCTGGCCACCGGACAGCTCATAGGGCCGCTGCGTGCCGTGCTTGCCCAGCGACACCTTGTCCAGAGCCTTGGCCACGCGGTCTGCCCGCTCGGAGACCGGGGTGTTCTTCAGCCGCAGCGCGACCTCGACATTCTCGGCCGCCGACAGCACGGGCACCAGCCCGAAGCTCTGGAAGATGTGTCCCACCATCTCCCGCCGGACGGCGAGCACATCGTTTTCCTTCAGCTCCGAGAGCACGCGCCCGTCGCCGAGCAGCACCTTGCCCGAGCTGGGGCGGTCCAACCCTCCGAGGATGTTGAGCAGCGTCGTCTTGCCGGAGCCGGATGGCCCGCGGACGACGGTCAGCTCGCCCGGGTGGACCTCGACGTCGACGTCGACCAGGGCGTGCACCTCGGCGGCGCCCTTGCCGAACGTCCGGGAGACCTGCTCGGCCTTGATCAGATAGTCGCTCACTGGTCCTCCTTCGGGGGGCGGAAGGCGGCGTTCGGATCGTCAGACGCCTCGGGTTGCCAGGCGGTCGCCCCGGATCCGGTATGCCGAGGGGCCGGCTCTGTGTCGGCCGTCTCGGCAGGTGTGGGTCCGGCGGGTGCGGGCTCGGCGGGTGTGGGCTCGGTGGGTGCGGGCTCGGCGTCGGTCACCGGGGCGGTGTCGGCGTGGCCGACGGACGCCTCGATCTGCTCCGGCTCGACGGGGTGGTTGCGCTCGGCATCCGGCCACACCCCCACGTGGTCCTTCTCCAGCTCCAGGCGCACCCGGTCACGCAGGTCCAGCTCGGTCATATAGCCGCTGGGCAGCTGCATCCGACCGGCGCGGTCGATCACCGTGTATTCCTGCGCCACCAGGTGCTCCACGCCGTGCTCGTCGACCTCGGTGTGGCGCAGCACCTCGGTGGAGGTGCGCCCGTCGCGGATCTGGACGGTGCGGCGCACGTGGTCGGCGATCGTCGGGTCGTGGGTCACGATCAGGACGGTGACGCCGAGCTTCTCGGAGGCATCGCGCATCGAGTCCAGCACGATCTCGGACATCGCGTCATCGAGCTCACCCGTCGGCTCGTCCGCGAGCAGCACGCTCGGGTTGTTGGCCACCGCCGTGGCGATCGCCACGCGCTGCTGCTGGCCACCAGACATCTCCGCGGGGCGACGGTCGCGCACATCCGAGACGTCAAGGAGGTCCAGCAGCTCACCGACCCGCTCCCGGCGCTCCCGAGCGTTGCTGATCAGCAGTGGCAGGGCGACATTCTCGGCGGCGGTGAGGAAGGGCATCAGGTTGCGCGAGGTCTGCTGCCACACGAAGCCGACGGTGTGGCGCTGATAGTTGACCCGCTGCTGGCGCGACATCGAGCCGAGGCTGACCCCGGAGACGGTGGCCCGGCCACCGGTCGGCTTGTCCAGCCCGGAAAGAATGTTCAGCAGCGTCGACTTGCCCGACCCGGAGGCACCGACCAGGGCGACGACGTCTCCAGGCTCGACGCGCAGGTTGAGGCCCTGCAGGGCCTGGATCTCCACGCCCTCGGTCGAATAGATCCGGACCAGGTCCTCGCACAGGATGTCGGGACCGCCGTGGTCCCGGGTGGCGGCGCTGTTCAGCGCGGTCTGCGTGCTCATGCTGGCTCCTTCATGGTGACTACCTCTCCTCGCCCCGACGGAGCTGGTTGACCAGGTCGGCCCGGCCGGACATTGCCGCTGACACGGCGATCGCGATGGCGACCGTGACCAGGATGCCCAGGATCACTGGGCCGAGCACGGTCCAGTCGAGGGCCAGGGTGGGTTGCGTCGCCCCACCGGTCAGGCCGGTCAGGTTGATAGCGCGCAGCAGCAGCCAGGGCACGAGCACGCCCAGCCCGGCACCGACGACGAACGCGATCGCCACGAGCGGACCGAGCTCCCAGGCGGTGAGGGCGCGGGCCTGACGCTGGCTCAGGCCAAGCGTGCGCAGGACGGTGAACAACGAGGTCCGGGCCGCCGCGCCCATCAGTTGCACGAACACCACCGCGAGCGCGGTCAGCACCGTCGTCGCCACGACCGCGGCGGCAAAGAACCAGAGCATCGCGCCGGTGACCGGGGACTCCTCAAAGGTGGTGAGCTTGTCGCGGGGTGTCTCGGCGAGGGCGTTGGGGACCACCTGGTTGAGGGCGGTCGCGAGCTCGTCGGTCTGGCCCGGATCGCTCGCCGCGACCAGGACAACCTCCCCCGAGGGGTTCGTGCCCCCAGTGGCCTCCCAGGCCGCGCGGTCCACGACGACGAACGCGCCACGGGTCCGCACGCCAGCCAGTC
Organism: Ornithinimicrobium faecis; assembly: GCF_023923225.1. Lineage (GTDB taxonomy): Bacteria > Actinomycetota > Actinomycetes > Actinomycetales > Dermatophilaceae > Ornithinicoccus > Ornithinicoccus faecis. The sequence continues at coordinate 281,321 of NZ_CP099489.1, forward strand.
CGTCGATGTGCCCCACGATCTCGACCTCGCCGCGCGACCCCAGCGTGCCGGTGCCGGTGTCGGCCTCGAAGCTGCCGCCGCTGACCACCGGCGTCGTGGACGACCCGGAGAACAGCTCGTCGGGCAGCGGGCCCACCGGGGTGTCGGCCCAGACCTCTTGCAGCGCCTCATCGACGACATAGACCGTCAGACCCCGCTCGGTGACCTCGCCGGTCAGGTCGTGGCTGTCGGCTGCGGACCCGATGACGGCGATCTGCTCGACTCCGTCGACCTCGCGCAGCGGCTCCACGTCCTCCTCGCTCCAGGACGGACCGGACAGGCGCACATCGCCACCTGCGGACTGCCAGGCGGCCTGTTCGGCGCCGGCGCTGATCGTGGAGGACAGGACCGAGGAGAGCACGGCGACCGAGACGCCCAGGATCACGGCGAGCGCAGGGACCATGCCACCGGCGGGGTCGCGCACGGCTCGGGCGGCCCCCAGGAAGTTGGTCAGGCCGCGGCGCCCGCGGAAGAACGCCATGACCGCATGCACCGGCACGGGATAGATCCGCAGCGTGATGACGCAGGCGGCCAGGGCGAGCAGGATGGGGGTGGCTGCCATCAGCAGGTCGACGCCGGTGTCAACCTGGACGGCGACGGCTTCCTCGCCGCTGGCGGCGGGGGTCTCCTCCACGCCCGTGAGGCCCCGGTCGAACAGGCGCCACACGGCCAGCCCGGCCAGGACCAGCACGACCACCTCGACGAGCACGCGGAGCCGGCTGGCACCCTTGCTGCTCAGGTCGCTCCGGCTGCTCCGCGAGGCGGTGCTGGCGGTCGCAGCGAGCAGGACCGCTGGTGCCAGGCCGATGAGGGCGACCGGCACCCACTCTGTCCACCCGCTGGCGTTGGCATTGACCAGGTTCGCGGCATAGTGGCCGAGCACGGCGGCGGGGAGGCCGAGGGCCAGGCCCTCGAGCAGCATCGCGCCGCGCACCTGCGCCGAGGAGCCGCCACGGGCGGTCGCCAGCGCCAGGGCCGGCTGCCGGCGGGAGGTGATCAGGCGTGCAGCGAGGGCGAACACCGCGAGCGCGACGCCGATCGGTCCGGCCGCGACGACGGCCAGGATCGAGGCGGTCGCACGCTGCTGCTGGGACAGGCCCTCGAAGGTGCTGAGCACCTCGGTGCCGAAGGTCGTCTGGATCGGGGGCTCGGACAGCTCGATGTCGGGGCTGTTGAAGGTGGTGTTCCACCCCTCCTCGCTGTCCGGCACGCGCAGGTCCTGCTGCGTGGCGCTCAACTGGATGAGCTGGGCGGTCACCAGGTCCACCTGGTCACCAGGGACGGCGGCCCCGTCCAGCGGATAGAACAGGTTCATGTTGTTGTTGGTGATCGCACCGGTCGACCCGGGGTTCTCCGGAGGCAGGTATGCCGTGACGTAGCCGTGCAGACCAGAGTCACCCGAGAAGATCTTCCCGACGGTGGTCGAGTTGGGCATGTGCGCCCAGCGGGCGGCGTCGGGGTCCGTGGGGGTGAACGTGCCGGTGATCTCGAACTGCTCGAAGACATCACCCGCCTCGAGGTTGAGCTGCTTGGCGGCGTCGTCGAGCAGGAGGACCTGGATCGGCCCGCTCGCGGTGCCCTCGGGGATGTTCTCGGCCGGGAGCTGCGGACTCTCGTTGAGGACCATCTCGGGCCAGTCACCGGACACCAGGTCGACGTGCTCGGCCAGGTGTGGGTCCACCCGCTGCTGGATGTGCACCCGGGCGAACTCGGTGCCCTCGGGCGGGACCAGGCCGGTGTCGTTCTTGCCGAGCTCGATGAAGAAGTCACCCTGCTGCAGCATCGAGCGCAGCGGCTCGGGCTGGGCCTGCCGTACTTCCTCCAGGCCGTTGAAGACCGGGCCCCACGTGTCCTCGGCGGACGTGTACTCGCGATCGGCGGCGGGCACGATCGTGGCCGACCAGAACGCTGTCATGTCGCGCTGCTGCGCCGAGAGGGCTTCCACCTGATAGGGCACCTGGCGGCCGTTCATGTCCAGGATGTAGCGCGGCCACAGCGTCGAGGCCGCCGCCACGAGCAGGACGAGCAGGGCGAGCAGCAGCGACGGCCACGGGTCGGCGAGGAACTGCTTGCGCAACACGCCAGCTCGACCGGGCAGGCGGGACACGGAGTGCCGACTCATCGGATCTCCTCGCGATACTCGTTGTCCAGCGCCTGACCCCGCACCGTCGTGTAGAGCACGACGAGCAGCAGCAGGAGCACCGCCACCAGCGCCCCGATCAGGCCCGCCCAGAGCGGGATCTCCAGAGCCAGCGGGGCCGGGAGCTGAGCCTGACCGGCCAGCGTGGTGCTGCGGGACAACTCGGGGACGACGAGCCAGCCGACCAGCCAGCCGGCCACCAGGCCGAGACCGATCGAGGCCAGCACCACGGAAAGCAGCTCGGCGGTGCGGGCTCGTGCCTGACCACTGGGTGTCATGCCGAGAGCGCGCAGCACCGACACCTCAGGGCGGCGCACGCGCAGCAGGTTGGCCGCGACGGCGCCGATGCCGGTCACCGCGAGGAGCACAGCACCGGCCGAGGCGACCCAGAAGACCAGTCGCACGGCGCTGGCGGCGTCGGTGGTGGCCACCTCGCCGGGTCCGGTCGCCGAGGCGATGCCGGGCAGATCTCGAACGTTGGCCAGCGCGGTGTCCGGGTCGCTGCTGCTGGCCCACAACTGGTTGGGCCGGGCGAGCGTGTCACCGGTGCTGGTGAAGTATTCGCTCAGGGCGGCGCTGTCGATGAGGGCGCTGTTCGGTGACGTGGAGCCCGGCACGGCGGTCACGATCGCCGCGACCTGTCCGGGGATGTTGCCACCGAAGGCCGTCAGGTTGATCGGCATGCCGACCTCGAAGTTGCCGGTCGCGGCAAGGGTGTGCGTGATCGCCACGGGGACGGCGTTGTCCGCAGCGGGTGGCGCGTCGCCCTCCTCGGGAGCGGCGGGGGCCGGGGCGGTGCCATCGGCGCCCTCGGCCTCGTCGTCGGCGGGCTGTTCCGCTCCCTCCTCCGAGGTGGGCGGAGCCGGGGCCACCTCGGCGAGGCCGGGGGACTGCAACGGCACCACGACGGCGCCGTCCGGGTCGCGTGTGCCGCCACCCTCCATGCCCACGGTCGCGCTCAGCAGCAGGTCCCCCGGCCCCCTGGTCAGAACCCCTGCAACCGGGGGCGCGACGAACTGCTGCTGCTCGTCGTCGAAGGCCGGCAGCTCGTCGGGAATCGGGGTGTCCCACGTGTCCACAACAGGGTCGGCCAACAGGTTGGTGTCGGCGTCGTCGCCACCGCTGGTGGTCAGACCGGTCAGGGTGAGGTCCACGTCATACAGCGCGTCGCTCGAGCCCCCTCCGGGCAGGTTGGCGACCTGCTGGAACCCGAGGTCGATCGCCACCAGGGCGCGGCCCGCGCCGGGTGCGACGGGCACCTGGACCTCTGCGGTGCTCTGTGCCGGGGCGGCGGTGATCGTGGGGGCCTCCGGCGGGTCGCTCACGACGTCGGGCCGCTCGCTGAGCGTGACATCGAACTCGACGGGGATGGGCTCCGCCTGCACGCTGACCAGACTGCTGCTGCCCTCATCCCAGAACCACAGGACAGGCACGATCTCCCGACCAGCGGTCAACGAGCGCACCACGATGTCAATCTGGTTCCAGGCTTCGTCCTCGATCATCTCGGGCGGCAGGGGGTCGTCGGCGACTTCCGGGCCGAACTGCTCGTAGGTCCAGTCGTAGGTCTGGATGATGGCTGCCTGGAGCGCCTCGAGGTCATGCGGGCTGGTGGTCATCTCGACCGTCAGGTCCAGGGCTGTCGCGGTCTCTGGCAGGGGGACCCCGCCCTCGGGCTGGGTCGGGCCCCGTAGGGCCTCGGTCACCTCCGGCACGTCGAGGACGCCGTCCGGGACGCTGACCGCCTGCCCCAGTTGGTCGACCGGCAGCGCGGTGTAGGACACGATGCTGTTGCCGAGACGCCCCTCGGACAGCCACACGGGGGTGCTCGCGTCGACGCCATCGACCCCGGCCAGGCTGGGCACCGCGGGCAACGTGGTCTGTGACACCGGGGCCGAGGTGACCACGGCCCGGATGTCCGCGCCGCGACCCAGGTCTGAGATGCCTTCGCGCAGCTGGGCCGAGGTGCCGGCATACAGCCCGGAGACGGTGGTGGCACCCACCGCCAGGACGGTGAGCACGACCGGGACGGCATAGACGACGATGCGCCGTGAGACCTGGGCCGAGACCAGGTGCGTCAGCAGGCCACGGGAGCGACGGCTGAGCGTCTCCACGAAGCGGCCCAACGGGCCGAGCACCATGGTGCCGAGCAGTGCGGCCGCCGCGAGCAGCAGGGCCGGCGCGGCACCGGCAACGAGGTCGGTGCGCAGCGTGCCGTCGGCGTTGGTCACCAGGGGGGAGCCATAGCGGTTGAGCTGCCACCAGGAGATGGCCGCGGCGCCCAGGGTGAGCACGACCGTCCCCAGGGCGGCGGCTGCCTTGGTGCGACCGGAGCGGTCGGTCGCAGTGCGCGCCGACAGGGTGCGCACCTGCAGCACGGCGACGGCCACCAGAGCGGCCACGACCGCCACTCCTGCCGCGATGCCGGTGCGGATGACGACGCCACTTTGCAGGGACCCGGCCGGGACCAGTTGCATGACGCCCAGGGCGACGGCGGTGCCGAGCACGGCGGCCAGCACGGCGACGACAACGGACTCGATGATCGACCAGGTCAGCAGTTGCCCGCGCGAGGCACCGCGAGCCACCATCAGCTCGACCTCGCCGGAACGGGCCTCGGCCTGCAGGCGAGCGATCTGCACGATGGCGATCAGGCTGACCAGCAGCAGCAGCGTGACCGGCACCAGGTTGAGCGCGCGAGCTGTCGCCAGGTTGCGCGAGGCGGCCTCGGCGGTCGGTGCGAGGTCGCCCTCGACCGTGACACCGCGGACCTCGACCTCGGGGGTGCGCAGCGAGTTGTCCAGGGCTCCAGCGACCGCAGCGAGCCGGGGCATGTCTGCCGGCAGCACCTTCTCTGCGTCGGGCTGGACGGTGAACCGGACGAACGGGGTGTCACCGAAGTGTGTGGTGCCGGCCTCGGGCACGACCAGGGGCCCCACCTGCGAGTCGGCGCTGCCGCCCTCGACCAGCGGATCGCCGAACCAGAACGCCTCCTGGGCATCCATCGGGCGCCAGATCGCGGTGATCTCGACGCTCGTCCCGCCGACATCGAGCTGGTCCCCGACCCCAACCTCCCACTGGGCGGCCGCGCCCTCATGGAGAGCGCCCTGGACGACGTCTGAGTCGTCACCCACGGGCCAGGTGCCCTCGACGACCTCAACGCGGTCGGCGAAGTCGGGATCGTCTGGCGTCAGCGCCGGGCCAGCCATGACGATGAGCTTGCCGTCGTGATCGGTGACCGTGCGCGGCTCGGAGACGATGGTGCGCTGGATCAGCACCTCGGTCGGTGCGAACTCCTCGCGGATGATCTGGTCGGCTGCGGTGGCCTGCGCCGACGGATCATCCGCCAGGCGGGTCTGGACCCGGATCCCGGCCTGGGTGGGGTCGGGAGCGCTCAGCGCCTGCCGGGCGGCGGTGGTTGCGGCCGCCTCGGAATAGCCGAGGGTGCCAGCGATGATGGCGGTGGTCCCGGCCACGAGGACCAGGATGGTGAGCAACAGTCCGAGCCCGGCACGTGCACGCTTGATGATCAGCGCAGCAACGCCCATCGTTGTCCCTCTCCCTGCCGTTCCCTCGATGCGGGTCGACCCCTCGACCCAGGGTGCGACTGTGCCACGGTGGATCGGTTCGTGCAATGACTTTACTCAAACGTTGTCCATTCGTGACCCCTGCGCATCGAGGCAGCGGCCGTGCACCGGATGACCTCATCCCCTCGGCGAAATCGTGGGTGTCGGCGTGCTCCGTGAGAGGATCGTCGACGTTCTAGACCCCCGACGAGGACCTCCCACCCAGTGACTTCGCCTTCGCCCACGCACGCCCGGAACCTGCGACACGACGTCGAGGGTCTCCGGGCGATCGCCGTCGGCACCGTGCTGCTCTATCACCTGCACATGCCAGGCGTCTCGGGCGGGTTCGCGGGCGTCGACGTCTTCTTCGTGATCTCGGGCTTCCTGATCACCTCGGCCCTGCTGCGCGAGGTTGAACGCAGCGGCACCGTCTCCATCGTGGACTTCTATGCCCGCCGAGCGCGCCGACTGCTGCCCGCGGCGTCGGTCGTGATCCTGTTCACCCTCGTGGTGGGCTGGTTCGTGCTGCCGGTGAGCGCGCGCAGCAACCTGCTCAGTGACGTCTTCGGCTCCACCCTGTACGTCGTCAACTGGGTCCTCGCCTCTCGCTCGGTGGACTACCTGGCCGAGGGGTCGGGGGCCTCGCCGCTGCAGCACTACTGGTCGTTGTCGGTCGAGGAGCAGTTCTATCTGATCTGGCCCCTGATGATCCTGCTGGCCGTCCTGCTGGCAGCGCGATTCCGTCTGCGCCCGCGCCGCACCATGCTGCTGCTCCTGTCGTTGCTTGGCGTGGCCTCGCTGGTCTGGTCGATCGTGCAGACCTCGGCCAACCCCGCCACGGCCTACTTCGCGACGACCACCCGCCTGTGGGAGCTCGCCGCCGGGGCAGTGCTCGCCTTCGCCGTTCCCCGCCTGGCCCAGCTCCCGCGCTGGGCGGCGCAGCTTGCAGTGGCCGCCGGTGTGGCCATGATCCTGGTCTCGGTGACCGCCTATGACCAGAGCACCCCGTGGCCGGGCTCAGCAGCGATCCTGCCGGTGCTTGGCTCGGTCCTGGTCATTGCCGCCGGGGTGCCAGGACGTCCCACGGTCGTGGGCCGGCTCCTGAGCCTGCCGCCGATGGTGTGGATCGGTGGCTTGTCCTATGCCATCTATCTGTGGCACTGGCCCCTCGTCGTGCTGGCTGAGGCGAGGTGGGGAGAGTTGGCCGTCCCGCTCCTGGTGGGTCTGGGTGTCCTGTCGATCCTGCTCGCCTGGGCCACCAAGATCCTGGTCGAGGACCCCATCCGGTTCCGGCGCTCGCTGTCCTCCCGGCCCTGGAGGTCCCTGGCCATGGGCGGTCTGACGATGGCGATCATCTGTGGGATCACCGGAGCCGCCTGGATCAGCCGCCCCACACTCGACGACAGCATCACGACGCCGGGTGCGGCCGCGCTGGTCGCCGATCCGGAGGCAGCTGTCTGGGAGCCGATCACGGATCTGAGCAGCGCCTACACGCAGGCCGGCCCTCTCGAGCCGGACCCGGAGCTGGCCCGTGACGACATCCCCAGCTATTACGGCGACGAGTGCCAGATCGCCCAGGGCGAGCCCGACCCCGACCCGGACTGCGTCTACGGGGTCCCCGACTCCGACACCGAGGTGGTCCTGTGGGGAGACTCCAAACTGGGCCAGTACTTCGCCGGCTACGACGCGATCGCGAAGAACGAGAACTGGCGACTGACGACCTACCTGAAGTCCTCGTGCGCTGCGACCATCGCCGGCCACCACATGGAGGACTGCAACCAGTTCGGGCGCACCGTCCTCGACACGCTGGTCTCGCAGGAGGACCCGCCGCACCTGGTGATCATGAACTCCGGCAGCGGGCCCAAACCAGAGCTCCTCGAGGGCATGACCGAGGCGGCCACCCAGCTGCAGGACGCCGGGATCCCCGTGCTGCTGATGATGGACAACTCCTCGCCCGGCGCCGAGATCTATGAGTGCGCCGCAGAGCACATCGACGACCTGCGGGCCTGTGACTTCCCACTCCAGGAGCCGATGGGTGGCAAGCTCATGACCTCGCTGTCGGAGGCGACCGGCGCCACGCTGCTCGACGTCCGGGCATGGATCTGCCCGGAGGGCCCCGAGTGTCCGGTGGCGATCGGTGGGCAGCTGATCTATCGGCAGGGCAGCCACATCACCGACACCTACGCGCGCACGCTCACGCCCTTCCTCTATCGCGAGCTCAGCGAGCTGGGCTTCACCGAGGCGACCGCAGAGGAGATTGAGCTCGGTGACGTGCCCCAACGGACGTCGGACCGGTGACCGGGCGCCGGCCACCTTGGCGCGTCCGCGTCGTTTCGGTGACGGCGCGCTCCCGCAGAGTAGTCTCGGCGCCGTGTCTGATCTGAGAGCGTGGGGTGGCCGAGTGCGTCGGGGTCTCGGTGCGCTGGCCCGCCGGACCGGGCTGCGGGGATCGACCGGCTCCAGCTCGCCGCAGTCCACGACGGGCCAGGCACCAGAGAAGTCCCGGACACGCAAGCCCCAGACACGCAAGCCCCAGACGCCAGTGCAGCCGGAGGCGCCCAAGGCGACGCCACAGCCGGAGCCCACCCTGGAGCCGACCGGTCCGGCGGAGCCCGCACCACCGCCTCCACCACCCACCGAGGATCAAGTCACGGCCCGGCGGCTGGGCAAGCTCAGCGACAGCGGCCAGCACGAGGAGGCCCTCGCGCTGGCGGAGCAGGAGTTTGCCCGGATCGCGGGGCAGGACGAGCCCGAGCAGGAGCTGATCAAGGCGATCCAGACCACCGCGGCCAAGGCGGGCGCCATCAGCCTGCACATGGCGGTCCTGCAGCGCCGCATCGAGCTGTCCCCGCGCAACAAGTTGCTGCCCCGCCAGCTGCGCCTCCAGGAGGGCCGCTGGAAGGAGTCGGATCCCGGGTGGCTGCCGACCATCGATCCTGAGGTGCTGGCTGACCTGTCCCCGCGCCCGAGCGACCGGAAGCGCACCGGCACGATCCTGCACCTGCTCAAGATCGGCATGCCACAGCGCCAGAGTGGCTATTCCATGCGCAGCATGTACACCCTGATCGGGCAGGCTCGGGCCGGTCTGGACCCGGTCGCGGTGACGGCGCTGGACTTCCCCCGCAACATCGGGGTCCAGGACGCTCCGGAGGTCGACGAGGTCGGTGGGGTCCGCTATGTGCACCTGCTGCGTGACCCCATCCCGGAGCGGGAGACCTCCGAGGACTATCTCGGCGCCTATGCAACCGCTCTGGTCCCGGTCGTGGTGGCCGAGGACCCCGACCTGATCCATGTCCACTCGGGCAACCGCGGCACGGAGGCGGCGCTGGTCGCTCTCGCGGTCGGCCGTGCGCTGGGCATCCCCGTCGTCTACGAAGTGCGCGGCTTCTTCGAGGCGCTCTGGACCAAGGACACGGCCTGGGGTGAGCGCGCGGAGCTCTACGACCGGCGGATCGCAGCGTCGGTGTGGGCTCAGCAGGAGGCTGCCTCGGTCATCACACTGAGTGAGTCGATGAAGAGCGACATCGTGGGGCGCGGCATCGACCCCGACCACGTGCACGTCGTGCCCAACGGGGTGGACCCGACGTCCTTCGTCCCCCGTGAGCGTGACCGGGAGCTGACCGAGCGGCTCGGACTGACCGACCGCTTCGTCTTCGGCTATGTGTCCAATCTCGACCACCACCGCGAGGGGCAGGAGCTATTGATCGACGCTGCCCTGGAGTTGCGACGCCGGGGCGTGCCGGCCACGGCACTGATCGTCGGCGAGGGCAGCCGGCGCGAGGTCCTCGAGCAGCATGCCCGGGACGTTGACGCCGGCGACGCGGTCCTGTTCACCGGGCGCATCCCGCACGACGAGGTCGGGGACTACTACGCGCAGCTGGACGTCTTTGTGGTCCCCCGCATCGACGAGCGGGCGGCTCGCCTGGTGACCCCGCTGAAGCCCTACGAGGCGATGGCTCTCGGCATCCCCCTGGTGGTGTCTGATCTGCCGGCCCTGCAGGAGATCACCGGCGACGGGCAGCGCGGCGAGACGTTCCGGACCGGTGACGCCCTGTCGCTGGCGGATGTCCTGGAGCAGCTGGCGCGTGATCCTGCCCGGCGCGAGGAGCTCGCCGCTGGTGCCCGGCAGTGGGTGCTCGACCACCGCAGCTGGTCCCACAACGAGGCTCGCTATGCCGCGGTCTATGACGCCGTGCTTGGCCCCAACAACGCACGATAGACCTCGTCCACGGTGTCGGTGATCCGGCTCCAGTCCCGCTCCTGAGCCACCCACTCACGGGCCGCGGCTCCGAGCCGGGCCCGCTGGTCGGGGTCGTCCAACAACTCACCGAGCACCCGGGCGAGATCCCTCGCATCCCCCTTGGCGAACAGCCGACCGGTGATGCCGTCCTGCACGATCTCGGCGAGCGCGGCGACGTCTGAGGCCACGACGGCCTTGCGCATCGCCATGGACTCGAACGGCTTGATCGGCGAGATCATCTCGCAGACGGGCAGCGGTTTGCGGGGGAAGGGGGTGATGTCCACCAGGCTGAGATAGCCCTCGACGTCCTCGTGGGGGACCCGGCCGGTGAAGGTGATCAGGTCACCCACCCCGAGCTCCTCCACGACCTGGTGCAACTTGCGCTCATAGGCACCGTCACCCACGACGAGCAGGTGGAAGTCGTCCCGCTGCCTGCGCAGCTCGACGAGGGCCTCGAACAGCAGGTCCAGACCCTCGTAGTGGACCAGCCCACCGACGTAGCCGATCACCTGCTTGTCGGACAGGCCGAGCCGTGCGGCCAACTCCTCGTCCCGCTCTCGCGGGGTGAAGCGGGCGACGTCAACACCGTTGGGCACCACCGTGATCCGGGCCGGGTCGACGCCCAACTGCACCATGTGTTCACCCAGGGTCGCGGTGATCACCAGCAGGGCGTCCGCCTCGCGGGCCACCGTGGTCTCCAGGAGGTCGAGATAGTGATGGCGTGGCGACTGGGCAAACAGTGGGAGCCGCGCCTCCTCCAGCAGTTGCTTCAGGCCACGCATCTCGTAGACGAAGGGGACCCCCAGCTCACGTGCCGCTGTCAGACCGGCCATCCCCACGTCATACAGGCTGGACGCGTGGATCAGGCTGGCGCGCTTGCCCCGGGCGAGGTCGGCGATGCCCGCGGCCCCCTGCTCGACATAGGGGGCCAGGGGCACCCGGGGATAGCTGCGGACGCCCTCGGTGAGCAGCCGGTGGTAGGCGATGCCGTCGACAACGTCCACCGGTGCCGGGGCGCGCTCGTCATCTGCCTGCCACCACAGATCGAACGGGAAACCGAGCCGGGTCACGGCGTTGACCTGCCAGCCCCGCTCGGACAAAGAGGTGAGTATGCCGTGTGACCGGGTGGCGTAGCCGCCGGACCGCAGCGGCAAGGACTGGCCCAACACAGACACGATCGAGCGTGGGTCGAGGTGGGCCGGGTCGGGGGAGGTGGCCCGCGACGGTGGTGACCATGGCCTGGCCAGCAGCTGCTCCTCGTCGGCGGCCTCGGCCAGCAGGGCGCGGGTGGAGTCCTGCGGTGACTCACCGTCGACGTGGGCGGCCGCCTCGGCAGCGAGCGCGGTCCACCCGTGGCCGGCAGCATGGCGCGACAGCCAGCGCCAGGCCGTCACGGAGACCCCCGCGAGGGTCTGCTCCGACCAGGTCGGCAGGAGCGCCACGAGGTCACCGAACCGGCGGGTCCCGGTCAGGCGGCGGACCAGGTTGGTGGCCCCCTCGGGCAGGGCCAGGACCTCGGCGACCTCCCGGTCATCGAGCGGGCCCGCTGCCACCATCTCGGCCGCCCGAGCGGCGCCGATGAGGGTGTCCGCGCCGGTCAGATCGAGACCTCGGTCCTGGTCGGCGATCCGGGCCCGCCACAGCTCCAGGGCGGCCCGGTGCCGGGGCTGGATCTTGGCGAGGGCGGCGACGGTGCGGCGCAGGTTGGTGGCGGTGGTGGGCGTCAGCTCGAGCAGGGCGGCGTGGACCTCGTCGAGCAGGTCGCGGTGGCCGGCCTTGCGCGCGGACTCGGCGAGCCGGATGAGGTCGGCGGACCGGAGCTGGTCCTGGTGCAGCAGGGGGGCCAGGAGTTCGACGGTGCGGGCGTGCTCCTGGGCCCGGAACGCGGCGACCGCGGTGGTGCGGACCTGGCCCGCTGGGGCCTGGGGTGTGAGCTCCTGCTCAAGCAGGGCGAGAGCCTGCTGGGGGTCGCGCGCGGTCAGTCGTTCGGCCGCGACGACTCGGGCATCGCGGGACAGGCGCCGGACCGGGCCGGGACCGAGGTCTCGAGGGAGTCTGCCTGCCAGCGGCAGCAGGGCAGCGCGCGCGCGACGGGTCAGGGCACGCCGAGCGCCCATCAGCACGCCTCCGGAGCGTCGACCGCGACGGTCACCCGGGCGCGGTCGACCAGCGAGCGGAGCGTCTGGCCCCACGCGTCAGCGCGGCTGCGGGCCGAGTTGGCTGAGTCGTGCGCTGTGGCGACCAGGTCCAGGGCGGCGTCGACGGCGTCCGCCGGGGCCACACACCGCACCCGGCCCTGCAGGTCGCTGACGGCCGCGGCTTCCGGGAGCACGCAGGGCAGACCAGCGGCCAACGCCTCCAGGGTGGCGATCTCGGCGTGCAGGTCCCAGGTGCCCTGATAGACCCACACATCAAGGTGGGACAGGAACTCGCGCAGGGTCATCCCGGTGCCCAGGAAGGACAGCCACGTCGAGGGTGGCAACTCACGGTTGAGGAGCTGGCTCGGGACCGTGAGACCTCCCAGCGTGTGGACCTCGACCGGCAGCTCCGTGTCGTCGCCGGTGATCACCGGCTTGAGGGGATAGGCGCGCCGCAGCGCCTTGGGTCCCTTCGGCCAGCGCGCGACGTAGTCGCGCAGGTGGTGCCCGATGACCAGCGGGTCTTCGGCTGCTCGGCCACGAGCGGTGGTCGGCACGTGTGGCCAGTCCGCACCGGTGACAAGCGCGAGGTCGGCGTCCACCCAGCGATCGCCTGTGACCTCGGCCCTGGCCGGTGAGGGGCTGTCGGGCAGGTCGTGCACCCGTGCTGGTCCACCCCACCGGGGCAGCCTGCCGAACAGCTCCAGGCACCGGTCGTCGACGGCGGCCACGGACCAGCCGGTCGGCTCCGCCTCGTCGGCCAGCGCCAGGATCTCCCCGACGTCCAGGGTCGCGGCGTCGAGGTGGAGCAGGCTCGCCGGGTCGGTGACGACCAGCAGGTCGACGCGGTCGTCCTCGTGGGCGTTGGTCAGGCCGATGCGACCGATGCGCGTGTCGTGGGAGAGCGCGCGAGAAGCCGCCTCACGCTTGCGGGCGATGGGCTTGGGCGACTCGGTGTTGGCCGCCGCGGTGGTCAGCCCCGCGTCGGAGCTGACCCGGGCCACCCCCATCGTCCGCGGCGCGCGAGGTTGGCCCGTGCGCAGGTCGCCCATCACCACGACCTGCCAGTGCGGTGTCTGTGGCTGTGCCGGCCGATCTGGGGCCCAGCCGGCCCGGGGGAGCGGAAACGGTCTCGGCGCTGTCCGGTGACCCGGCAATCGTGCGTCCAGACGGGTGGCTCGGACCTGGTCGTGCCACTCCATATAGCTGTCGCGATAGGCGAGCCGGTCCCAGCGCAGCCAGCCCGGGACAGCGTCCGCACGGGACAGCGAGTTGGAGCGCAACTGGGTGATGGCCAACGGCGCAGGGTGGCGCAGGTCGCGCACGCTGCCCTCGCGCAGGGCCTTGAGACGGAAGGGCAGCTCCATGTCGCCGGACTTGCGGACCGCGTCGAACTGGCCGAGGAGTGCCTGGACGGGGACCCGGTCGAACAGCAGGGAGCTGGCGTTGAGTCGCGCGGCCGAATAGCCGACATAGGTCAGCGCGAGGTCCTCATAGGCACGCAGCGTCCAGGTCCGGTTGGCCAGCAGGGAGGGGTTCTCCAGCAGGTGCCGCACCTGGAGCTCGACCCGGCGCGGGTGGGTCCAGTCGTCGCTGTCCTGGAACGTCATCCACCGGCCCGTGGCGATGGTCAGCGCGAGGTTGCGGGCCTGGTAGGTGCCGCCGTTGCGCGGAGCACGCACCACCTGCACCCGTGGGTCGAGTGAGGCGGCCTCCTCGAGCAGGTCGTCGGCACCAGTCGGCGAGGCATCGTCCACGACGAGCAGCTCGAGATTCTGCCACGTCTGCTCGAGCACGCCACGCACGGCGAGCAGCAGGTCGCGATCCGGCCGGAAGGCCGACATGACCACCGTCACCAGCTCACCGTCGACCCGCTCTGAGGAGGGCGCGGCGAGGCGTTGATAGGGGTTCTCGCCCGTGCCTGGGGGGCGCAGCCGGACCGGCTCGAGACCGTCGGCCTCGTGGATCTCGTTGAGGACCGTGAGCCACCGGTCCTCCGCCTCGAGGAGGTGCTCAGGCGGCGTGTCGGGCGCCCCGGCCCGGTGCGGGTTGAGCAGGTCCGTGCGCAGCGACCACCGGTCGAGCTTCTTCAACGGAGTCTGCGGGTCGTCCAGCAGCGCGGCGAGCTCCGCGCTCCGGTCGGTGCGCACCAACAGCTGGGCAAACAGCGTCGCGACCTCCGGGCTCTGGGCGGCGACGCCCTCGCGCGTCACGATGCGGTCGAGGAGCTCGAGACCGCGCTGGTGAGCATCTGGTGCACCGGACAGGGCCACGAGCCGGGCGGCAGCGGCCTCGTGCCCGGCTGCGCGCAGCACTGCGGGGGCAAGCGGGCTGCGCGTGCGGAGGGCGAAGGCCGTGTAGGGCTCGACCTTGTCTGCGGGAAGCCCATCTGCCAGTGAGGCGATCAGGTCACTGTTGGAGTGCGCACCCATCAGGACCGCCGGTCCCCCTCCTGGCCAGCACGAGCGGCCAACGCGTCGAGCAGTTCCACCCGGGTGCGCTCGGTGCTGGCCACCAGTCGGGCGCTGAGGGCGTCGACCCGGCGCTCGAGGTCGACCAGGTGGGAGGTGACCTTTGCGCTGGAGTCCTTGGGCGCCTTGGGGGCCGGTCGTGAGCCCCACGGGCCCACGACGGCCAGGGCCGTGCCCAGGTGCAGCAGGACCAGGCCGATGATCGCGATGAGCCACCAGGACAGGGCGGCGGCCACGATGGTGAGCGCACCCACCAGGCCGAGTCCGGCCAGGACGGCCATGGACGGGATGCGGCGCAGAACGCGTCCGGCCGATCGGCCCGTGCCTGCAGTCATGTGCGTGGTCGCCTCACTTCTGGTTCGGGGCAGGCGTCTGTCGCAGATCCGCCGCCTGCTGGCGACCAAGCATGCCACGATCTCGGCGGCGGCCGACCCCCCGACCCGCCCCGGCGACTCACCCCAAGGGCCCTTCGGTGACCTCTAGAGTGACGTCTATGGCACGCGGTCAGGCAGTCGAGCAGGGGGCACCCGCCACCGACCTCGTCGTGGCCTATGCCTTCGCGCCCCACGTCGACACAGCAGCGATCGTCGCGGCCAAGAGGGTGCGTGCGGCCGGTCGCCCGGTCGACGTCCTGCAGAACGACATGACCGCGCTGCGGGGCACCGACCCCGCCCTGGACCAGATCGCCGGGACCCTGGTGCGGCGTCGGGCCGTCCTGGACACCCCGACGCTGTTCTCGTCCTGGCGGGGCGTGCGCACCTTCGTCGAGGCCGGTCTTGCTCAGGCCCTTGAGTGGGATCAGGACGGACCGGGTTATGAGCGGGTCTACAGCCGGGCCCACTGGGTGCCGAGCCACTTCCTCGCAGCACGACTGAAGACCCTGCGCCCGCACCTGCGCTGGACCGCAGAGTTCTCCGACCCGCTGTCGGTCTATGTCGACGCCAAGGAGCGACACTCCGCTGTCGGCGACGGCCCGTTGCTGGAGGAACTGACCGCAGCGGTCGAGGCCGCTGGCTTCGCGCCGCCCGGGGACAACCTGTTCGCGTGGGTCGAGACGCTGCCCTATGCGCTGGCGGACGAGCTGATCTTCACCAACGAGAACCAGCGCGACCTGATGATCAGCCGCATCACCGACGAGGCGCTCGCGGCGCGCGTCACGGAGCGGGCGGTCGTGGCGCCGCACCCGACCCTGCCCGCGGAGTTTTATCAGCTCGCCGACCCCGAGGAAGAGCTCGACCCGGATCGTCGACACATCGGCTACTTCGGCAACTTCTATGCCAACCGCAGCATGACGAGCGTCGTCGCCGCCCTCAGTGCCCTGCCATCGGACGTGCGCGAGCGCCTGCAGATTGACGTCTACACCGCCAAACCGGAGGCGCTGATGACGGCCCTGCGTGGCCTCAGGCTGCCCGGGGTCGAGGCCGTGCGGGCTCGGCCCTTCGTCAGCTATCTGGACTTCCTGGCGCTCAGCACCCGCATGGACGCGCTGCTCATCAATGACGCGGTCACGCGCAAACTGTTCCCTGCCAACCCGTTTCTGCCGTCCAAGTGGAGCGACTACCGAGGCAGTGGTCGTCCGGTGTGGGGCCTGGTCGAGGCTGGCAGCCCGCTGGCCGCTCAGCCGTTGGACCTCCGCTCACCGGTCCAGCACACGAGCGCTGCCGTCCAGGTGCTCGCTCAGATCGCCTCGGCCTGACGGCTGGGGCCGACGCTCCTGACGGCAGGGGCAGACGCTCTGGGCTCAGGCAGGTCCCTCGCCCAGGATGATCCGGCTCAGGGCCCGGGCGGGGGCGTCGGCGAGAAAGCGCTGCTCGACCTCGCCCCGTGCGGCCTTCGACCCGCGCTGCCACGCCGGCTCGTCGGCGTGCTCCAGGACCCGCTCGACCGCCGAGTCCACACTGTCCACCACCCAGTCCTGCGGGAACAGCCGGCGTGCGCCGTCGAGACGGGCAAAGATCGGCCAGTTGCGCACGACCGGCACGGCCCCCGAGGCAGCACCCTCCACCAGGCCCAGGCCGAACGACTCACGCCGGCTGGTGCTCAGCACGAAGCCGGCCGACCGCAGGTGCGGTGTGATCTCCGAGGTGGGGGACACAAACTCCACCCCGCCACAGACGTCCGGTTCGGTCAGTCGGGCACGGAACGCCTCGGCATACTGCACACCAGAGGTGACGGCTGAGGGCAGGAAGTCTGAGCCAACCAGCACCAGCGTCCACTGCGGGTCGTGCTGCCGCAGCCGACTCAGGACCTCCAGCGCCCACAGCGGGTCCTTGACCGGCTGTGCCCACCCGATGACGAGCAGTCGCCGCAGGTGGCCAGGAGTCTTGTCGGTCGGGATGCGGGCGGGGTCAACGGCATTGGCCACCACGTGCACGGTGGTGCTGGACAGCCGGTCGCCGAGCAGACGCTGGACGACATCGCGCAGGTGCTCGCTGACGAGGACCAGGTCGTCGACCCGCGACCAGTCGATGAGGTGGATCCAGGGGGAGAGGGCGTCCATGCTGTGGATCCGCAACGTGACGTGCACCCCGGCCGGCACCTGCATCAGGGCCACGCAGGCTCCGCGGTCGGCCCAATCGATGAACACCGCATCGGCCCCGTCGAACAACGCGGCCAACTCGGGGTCGGGCACGTCCTCGCCCATCGCCTGGCGCAGCCGGGCCTCGACCGGCTCCAGCCGGATGCCCAGTCCCGTGACCTGGGTGCTGCGTCCTGCCCAGGTGTGCTCCACGACCTCCGTGCCCGGACGCGCCCGCAACTCCTCCACGACCTGGGCCGAGAACCGCGGATAAGAGCCGCGCAGTGCGATCACCCGCCGCGGTTGCTGCTCGCCCTGCGGCTGCTCCTCGCCATGCGGCTGCTCTTCGCCCTGCGGGTGGGGAGTCGGTGGGTGGGGAGCCGCTGAGTGCGGAGCCGGTGGGCGGGGCACGGGCCGGGCCAGGGCCTGCCCGACCCGGGAGTCGCGCCAGGCCTGCAGATAACTGTCCGGGTCCTCCACCAGCGGAGTGGTCAGCTTGTCCGCATGCAGCTCAACGTGGAAGAGCAGCCCCAGAGCCAGGGTGGTCAGGGTGGCTGCGCGCTCCAGGTCGGTCTCCAGCAGAGAGTCGATCGCGGGCAACAGCGCCGCTGCGCTGTCGCGCAGATCCGGGTGCTCCCGGCCTGCAGCGGAGGTGTGGACATAGGCGAAGACGGCCTGCCGCCGCGCCAGCTCCACCCAGTCCGCCTGCCCCAGCTGGAGGTAGGGGAGCAGCCGCAGCGCCTCCCGGTGGTGACCAGCCCGGGCGACCCCGGCCAGGAAGGTGGTGAACTCCTCCTGTACCTCGTCCGGAGCCGGTGGCTGCAACAGCGTGACCCGGTCGGCCAGGTCATCAGCGAACTCGGCGGTGCGCACCCCTGCGCGAGACGCTGCTCGGAAGTCCTGCCAGATCAGGCCAAGCCCCGCCCAGCCACGCAGGTCCTTGTGCGGGACCCGGACGCTGCGGCCCTCGATGACGTCCTGGAGGGCCTCCTTGGCCTGGTCTCCGAAGGCGATGACCCCGTCGGCCCAGTCCAGCAGACGCAACACCGCTGGATCGAGCCGGCTGGCGTCGACCAGGTTGGTCCGATCCCCTCGCCAGTGCTCGCGAGGGGTCGAGATCAGTTGGCGCACCCCTGCGGTCGAGCGCACGAGACCGGGGCGGATGCGCCGCTGGGCCAGGAAGTCCAGTTGACCGTCGGGGTCACCCTCAAGCCAGACCAGAACCACCTGGTGTCCCGCCCAGGTCAGACCTCGCAGATGGTGGCGCACCCGGGTGAACTCTGCGGCGTTGTGGGCCAGCGCGACGAGGTGCTGGGGCTCGGTCGTGGACAGCACGTCACCGTCCACCGGCGGTGGAGTCAGGGTCGGTGTGCTGTCGGCTGCTGCCACGACGAGAGTGTAGCCAGTGCGTCCGCTGGTCAGCCCGTGCGCTAGGCCGGTGCGGTGGGGCGAATCGAGCGGGACCGGCCGCGGAACTCGGCCACCACAGCAGCGTCGACGGCGCGGGTGACGGTGACGTCGGTGATCCCGTTGCGCCCGTAGGCCACCCGCTCGACCGCAGTGGCCACGAGGGTGTCCCCGAGGCGTGCGGCGGTGATGAAGGAGATGTCGCACGTCGCCGCGACGGTGGGCGAGCCGCCGGCATTGCAGGCCAGCGCGAAGGCCGAGTCGGCCAACGTGAAGATCAGGCCACCGTGGCAGATGTCGTGCCCATTGACCATGGTGTCCGTGACGATCATGGACACGGTCGCGGCTCCGTGGCCCTCGCTGTGCGTGACCTCCAGACAGTCCATGCCGAGCGCGGCCGAGGCGCGATCCTGCGCCCACATCGTGTGCACATGTGTCAGGTCCACGGGGGCACCCTATCGGTGCTGATCCGCAGCGGCGGCCGTGTCAGGATCGGGGCCATGAGTCGGGGCAGGAGCATCATGTTGGTCGTGGGCGGGGCCATCTTCGTGGCCCTTGGTGTGCTGATCTGGGTCGTTGACCCCTCCAGTCGACCGGTGGCCGTCGCCGCGATCCTCTTCTTCGGAGCCTGTCTTGCGGTGGGTCTCCTCGAGCTCCTGGGCGGTCGGCTCTCCCCGGTGGCGCGTGCCCGGGTGATGGGTGTGATCGCCATGCTGATGGGTGTGGGATGCGCTGCCCTCGGCGTGGTCGCCTGGAACGATCACAACGCCTTCAACCGTGGCCCGTGGCAGCTCAGCGTCGGCGTCGGGGCGGTCGGGCTGATCTTCTTCGGCCTCGGTGGACTGCTGCTGTTCATCCGCGGCGGCCGACCCTTCGGCGTCGACCGCGACGGCTTCCGCCGCTGAGCCCGACCTGCGCCCGCACCACTGTCAGACCTGCTCCTCCAGGGCCGGGCTCACGCGATAGCGCCCGCCGGGGAAGGCCGCGTCCAGCGCACGCAACTGCTCCACGATGGTGGCTGCACCGATCTCGGCGAGCCACTCGTGTGGCCCCTTGGGATAGTTCGTGCCGAGCTTCATCGCCGTGTCCACGTCCTCGGCGGTTGCCTCCCCGCGACGCACCAGGTCGACCCCCTCGTTGACCAGCATCGCGATGGTGCGCGCCACCGGGTCGGTCTCGATCGGCCCGCCGACCAACTCCCGGGCCCGGCCCTCGTCGGGGGTGACGCCGACGGGCTGCCCACCCTCGGCATACTCAAAATATCCGTGCCCCGTCTTGCGCCCGAGCCGGCCCGCCTCGACCAGCTCGCGCTGCACGGCCACCGGCTCATAGCGCGGATCGCGGTCGGTCTGGTGCCACACGGAGTTGCCGACAGCGAAGTTGACGTCCTGACCGATCAGATCGGTGAGCTCGAACGGCCCCATCCGGAAGCCGCCGAGCTCGCGCAGCGCAAAGTCGAGCGTCGCGGCGTCGGCCACCTCTGCCTCGAGCAGGCGTTGGGACTCGCCATAGAACGGGCGGGCGACGCGGTTGACGATGAACCCGGGCGTGGAGGTGCACAGGACGGGGGTCTTGCCCCAGCTCTCCATCAGGGCCTGCGCGTCTCGCAGGATCTCCGGTGCGCTCTGGGTCGTGCGGACGACCTCCACGAGCTTCATCAGCGGCGGCGGGTTGAAAAAGTGCAGTCCGATCACCCGCTCCGGGTGCGCCAGGTCCGCGGCGATGGCCCCGATGTCCAGGCTGGAGGTGTTGGTGGCCAGCACGGTCGACTCGTCCTGCTCGTCGTCCAGCGTGCCGAAGATCTCGTGCTTGACGGCCAGTTTCTCCACGACGGCCTCGATGACCAGGCCGACCGGGGGCAACTCCCTGAGGTCACCGTCGGCAGCTGGCCCGATGATGACCCGCTCGAGGATGCCGGCGCTCTCGTCGCTCGTCAGCTTCCCCTTGTCGACCAGGCGGGTCAGGGTCGCGGCCAGTTTCTCCCGCGCGGCGGCAGCGGCACCCTCGGCGGCATCCACCAGGTGCACCTCGTGCCCGGCCTGCGCCGCGACCTGCGCGATCCCGACCCCCATGGCCCCGGCCCCGACAACGGCAACAACGGTCTCGTCTGTGAGTGGCATGCGACTCATCGTGCCATCCGTCCCCTCACCCAGACCGGGCGCGTGGCTGGCTGGTCTGAGGGGCGACCGAGCGCGTGGGCGCCTGGTCTGAACCCCGACTGGGCGCGTGGCTGGCTGGTCTGAGGGGCGACCGAGCGCGTGGTTGGCTGGTCAGCCCTGGGCGCGGGCGCGCAGTTCCTTGAGCAGCGGCAGATCAGGATGGCCGACCTCGCGGGAACCCGGTGTCTCCAGGACGAACGGCACGCCGTCGGTTCCTGGGTGG
This sequence comes from Ornithinimicrobium faecis, assembly GCF_023923225.1. Lineage (GTDB taxonomy): Bacteria > Actinomycetota > Actinomycetes > Actinomycetales > Dermatophilaceae > Ornithinicoccus > Ornithinicoccus faecis. Next base: position 302,216 of record NZ_CP099489.1, read on the forward strand.
GCGAACAGCTCCTCGAACGCGCCCTCGCCGATGTGGCCCTGCCCGATGTTCTGGTGCCGGTCCTTGAACGCACCGCGCACGTCCATCGAGTCGTTGGCGTGGATCAATCGCAGTCGTCCAGGTCCACCGATCTCGGCGATCCGGTAGACGGCGGCCGTGGCCCCACCGGGCTCGTCCAGCGGCTCGCCCGCGGCGAAGACGTGGCAGGTGTCCAGGCAGATGCCCGCCTTCGGGTGGAAGTCCAGGGCCGCGAGGTAGTCGTGCAGGTCCTCGACCCCCGCACACAGCGAGCGCCCCTGCCCAGCTGTTGGCTCGAGCAGCAGCCACGGCGCGGACTCGTCGTCGAGCGTTTCCAGAATCGGCAGCAGCCCCTCGCGCACCTGCCGCACCGCCGCCTCGAACAGTCCTGGATCACCGCTGGCATCGACGAAGGACCCGGTGTGCACCACCACGCCCTCGCACCCGGTCTGCGCAGCGCGCAGGAGGTTGTGTGCCACGGTCTGGACGGACTTCTCATAGGTCGCGGCCGTTGGGCTGCCCAGGTTGACCAGGTAAGGCGAGTGGATGAAGGCTCGCATCCCTCGCTCGGTCAGGGCCTTCGAGAAGGCTGCGTCGTCGGCTGGCTTGCCTGCGCTCAGCGCCCAGCCACGCGGGTTGCCGACGAAAATCTGGAGGGTCTCGGCGCCCATCTCCAGGGCAGTGGTCAGAGCACCCGCGACGAGCCCCTTGCCGACGGGCACATGGCTGCCGATGGGGTTGCGGACGGCGGGATCGGTATGCGGAGTGGCTGGCACAGCGGGAAGGTTACGTGGGCTGCGGGTGGGCCGACCAACCCGACTGCGTGCTCGCGACAAAGGTTGTTACCCGTCGCCGAACAGATCTGCTCGTATGTCGTCACGGGTGAACTCGATGAGGTCACCCACCCTGGCTTGCCAGAGCCGCTCGTCCTCACGTTGCACGTCACTGGTCGCCCTCAGGCTGGCGTGCAGAGCGGACATCAGTTCGGCCACCCGCGTGCGACCCGTGGGAGCCAGGGGATAACGAAGCAACACCGCAACCAGGGCGGACGTGGCCCGTTGCCGAGCTCGTCCGATGGCATCATCACCGACTTGCGCGCTTCCGCCCGCGTTGAGCTCAAGGGCACGCGCGGCGTGAGCTGAAGCCCGCAGGATGTGACCGACCTGGGTCGCCTGGGCGAGCGGGTGCAGATAGGCAGCGGCCGCGGCGTCGCCCGCCGCGCGAGCTGCGTGTGCTGCCGCTGCATCGATGACCTCACGGGCCGCGCGGTGAGCGTCCGTGCTGGTGGTGCGCTGGAGGTTGCTGCGCGGGGCGCCCTCCGCGAAGCTGCGCGCGGCATCGATCGCGGCCCGTGGCCTCGCGTCGTCAGGCTGCGCGGTCTCGAAGATCTCCAGGACCTCCTCGGCGCTCGCCAGCGCGAAGCCGACGACGACTCGGAGCTCGTCCGTGCTCAGGGCGAAGTCGCCGGTCGAGGTGCTCATCCCATCATTCTGCCGACCCCAGTTCATCAGGCGAGGCCAGTTAGGGTGGTTGGGTGACTGAGACAGCCCCCGGAGCAGCCCTCCTGCAGACCCATGGCGAGGTGCTCGACACGGCCACGAACGCCCTGGCCACCCGCGAGTACTACAGCCGCTATCCCGAGTCCCCGTCCCCGCGGGTCTATGGCGAGAACGCGGCCCAGGACGGACTGGCCGCCTTCGAGCAAGCCCGCAACTCCGCATACTCCCCGCTCGCAGACCAGCCGACCACCGGCGAGGAGGTCGGCGTCGAGGTCTCGCCCTATGGCCCGCCGCTGGGAGTGCGCTATCCCGAGCTCGATGTGACGGAGGCCGTGGCCGCAGCGCAGGCTGCGATCCCGGCGTGGCGCGATGCCGGCGCCCGCACCCGCGCCGCCGTCTGCGTCGAGATCATCGAGGCGATCAACAAGCGCAGTCACGAGATGGCTAACGCAGTCATGCACACGTCGGGGCAGCCGTTCGTGATGTCCTTCCAGGCCGGTGGGCCGCACGCCCAGGATCGGGCCCTGGAGGCCGTCGCCGCCGCGCTCGTGGAGCAGGAGCGTGTCCCCGCCTCCGTGACCTGGGAGAAGCCGACCAAGGGCGACCCGATCCGGATGCTGAAGGACTATCGCGTCATCCCGCGCGGGCTGGCCCTGGTGATCGGCTGCAACACCTTCCCGACGTGGAACGCCTATCCCGGGCTGTTTGCCTCGCTCGCCACCGGCAACCCGGTCATCGTCAAGCCGCACCCGCAGGCCGTGCTGCCGCTGGCGATCACGGTCTCGATCGCCCGGGACGTGCTGGCCGAGGCCGGCTTCGACAAGGCCCTGGTGCAACTGGCGGCCGAGGGCGAGCCGGTCGAGGGGCAGGACGGGTTGGCCAAGACCCTGGCCCTGCACCCGGCGGTCCGGATCATCGACTACACCGGCGGTCCTGGCTTCGGCGGCTGGCTGGAGCGCGAGGCCGCTGCGGAGGGCAAGCTCGTCTACACCGAGAAGGCCGGGCTCAACACGGTCGTCGTCGACTCGACCGACAACCTCAAGGGGATGCTGGGCAACCTGGCCTTCTCGTTCTCGCTCTACTCCGGCCAGATGTGCACGGCGCCGCAGAACGTCTACGTCCCGGCCGGGGGTGTGGCCACCGATGAGGGTCAGCTGACGCACGAGCAGTTCGCCGAGAAACTCGCCAGGGCCATCACCGCCTTCAACTCCGACGACGCCCGAGCAGTCGAGATCCTCGGTGCCACAGTCAATCCCGACGTCCGGTCCCGGGCCACTGACGTGCCGGGCCTGGCAGAGCGGCTCGGCGGCGAGGTGATCCTCGATGCCCGGCCGGTCACCCACCCCACCTACCCCGATGCGGTGGTGCGCGTCCCCGCCCTGGTCGGGGTCGACGCCGCCAACCTCCCGGCATACAGCCAGGAGTGCTTCGGCCCGGTCGCCTTCGTGATCCGCACCGAGGACACGGCCAGCTCGCTGGACCTGCTGCGGACCACGGTGCGTGAGCACGGCGCGATGACCGCCTCCGTCTATTCCACCGACGAGCAGGTGCTCGAGGACGCCCGCGAGGCCGCCGCCGACGCGGGAGTTGCCCTGTCGGAGAACCTGACCGGGCAGATCTTCGTCAACCAGACTGCCGCCTTCAGCGACTTCCACGGCACGGGCGCGAACCCCGCGGCCAACGCGGCCTACACCGACGCGGCATTCGTGGCCAACCGCTTCCGCGTGATCACCAGCAGGCGTCATGTCTAACCTCGGTCTGGGCCGCGCCGTGACCCGGGCGACCCGGTCGGCGATGCAGCAGCGCCGTCGGGAGGCCAACCAGGACTGGCGCTCTCGTGACCGCAACTCGGCCCTGACCTATCACGCACGCGGCTCCGCCCTGAACCGCAAGGTCTTCCAGGTGGTGGCCTTTGCCGAGGCGTTCACCTGGCTGGGTCTGCTGATCGGCATGTACTTCAAGTACTTCACCGACGTCGGCGAGGTCGGGGTGCAGATCTTTGGTCCCCTCCACGGCGCGATGTTCATCATCTACATCCTCGTGACGTTCGCGACCAAGAGCGTCTTCGGGTGGAACGCGAAGGTGCTGCTGCTGGCCCTGGTCGCTGCAGTCCCGCCGTTCATGACGGTGGTCTTCGAGCAGTGGGCCCTGCGCAAGGGGCTCCTGGGAGACTTCGACGCACCGCCGGTCCGCGAGGAAGCCTAGCTCTGAGCGTTCGTGCGAGGTTGGCGCATCCGCGGCTGCCGGAGCAGGTGCACGTGCACGCACCCTTCACGCCAGATCGCGGATCCATGTGAAGGACGCGTGCAGTTGAACGGTGACGCGGCGGTGCCGGGGGCCGCAGAGCTCAGTTCGAGCTGAAGGCGATCTCCACCCGACGGTTCTGGGCGCGTCCGGCTGGGTTGTCCGAGCCGTCCGGGTTGGCGTTGGCGGCCACGGGCCGTGACTCGCCCGCGGAGTCGGTGGACATCTCCACGCCCGGCACCACACCGCTGAGCACGTCGGCCACCGCGTCGGCACGCTGCTGGCCCAGATCCTGGTTGAACTCGGTGCTGCCGACCCAGTCCGTGTGGCCGGTCACCGTTGCGGTGGTGACGCCGTTGGTGGCCATCGTCTGGGCGACCTCTGTGATCACGGCCCGGCCCGTGTCGGTGAGCTCGGCGCTGCCGAAGGTGAACAGCACATCAGCCGAGAGGTCCACCCGGGCGGTGCCCTCCAGGTTGCAGGCGGTGTAGCGGCCGACCAGGTCCTGCGGGGACGGCGGGGTGCCCACGATGACCGTCCCGGACCCGTCAACGATGAGGAGGCCCCCGGAGTCGCCCGCGGCTCCGGTCCCGTCGGCCTTGGTCCAGGAATAGTGGTCACCGGTGACGCAGGACGTCGACCCGTCGGCCCCGATGGCCAGGATCCCGCTCGTCTCTGTGATCGCTCCGGACCCGTCTGGGTTGATGCTGGTGACCGCCGTTCCGTCGACGAGCATGCCGCTGCCGTCTGCCTCCAACGCCAGGGTGATCGTGCCGTCCGTGTAGTTGAACGGGACCTCGCCGATGGGGGCGCCGATGTCAGTGGTGAACTGGGTGCCATTGACATAGACGAAGGTCACCCGCGAGCCGTCGACGACGATGCCGCCATCCTCGTCGAGCGTCTCCGTGTGCCCACTGTCGCTGGCCTCCGCGCTGACGTCGGCGGCCGCGAGGGTCTCATCGGCGGTGGGGGCGGCACGCTCGGCCGGCTCCTCTGACGTGCTGGCGGGCGTGGTCCCGGCAGCATCGGTCTCTGCGGCAGCATCGGTCTCGGCGACAGCCTCAGAGGCAGCCGCTGTGGTGGTCTCGGCCGGTGGCTCGGTCTCGGCAGGCTCTCCGGTCTGGGCCGCGGTGGGCTGCTCAGGAGACTCGGAGTTGGCGGCCTGCAGCGGAGCCGCGGCAGGCTCGGCGGTCGGGGCGTCGTCGGCTGCGCCGCACGCCCCCAGGGAGAAGGTCAGGGCGGCCGCGGCAGCGAGCTGAACAGTGGCCTTGCGGGCGTTCGTGGTGCGCATGAGGTGAGCTCCTGTGTCCTGACCCGCTGTTCGGGCCGTTCAGAGTGTATGAGGAGCGCTGCGCCAGAAAAGTTCACGAGATTCTCGACGACTTCCTCGCCGCGTCCCGCGGGCTCACTGCGTGGGCAGTTCCAACCGCGCCAGCAGGGTGTCGAGGTCAGGGGTCTCCTGGCCGCTCGCCTCGATCAGAGCCGTGCCCAGCTGCTCGTGCTCCAGGCCGAAGACGATGGCGGTCCCGCCGTCTGGGCAGTCGCTGAACTCCATGGCCAGCCCCTCCCACGTGCCCTGGTGCAGCACACGGGTCACCGGTCCGACGCAGTCGAGGCGCAGCCGGTCGCTGACCGCGTCCGATGCAGACCGCGTCTCCTTCGTGAAGGCCAGGCTGATCCGGACCCCATCGCCGTCGACCATGGTCCCGGAGGAGTCCTCGGCGCCGGGGACGCTGGCCGCCCCCACGTGCTCCCAGCCCCCCGAGTCCATCGTCAGGGCCAGGGACCCGTCGGGAGTCTCGATCGCTGCGGACGTCTCCCATTGCGTGACCCACCACACCAGAGGAGCGGCGACCAGGACGAGGACGAGTGACGCCCCGACCAGCCACGGTATGCCGCGTGGCCGGCTTCTCGGCTGCCCGCTCGCTTTCGTGCTCGGTTGGCTGGGCGGGGCGGGGGTAGTGGTCGGCAGCATGGGGGACACCTGGGTGATCGCCGCCCCCGTGCTGGTCGGCGGCGTGGTCGCCGCCCCCGTGGTGGCCGCAGCGCGGAGCTCGGCAACGAGGTGCTGTGGGGAGTCGGGCCGCTGGGCAGGCTCGGCGCTGCGCGCCCGGCTGAGCACCTGCTCCTGGGCAGGGGTGAGGTGGCCTCCGAGCAGCTCACTGGCCAGGACACCCAGGGCATAGACGTCGGTGGCCGGCCCGACCTGGTCGCTGACCTCCAGCTGCTCCGGGGCGCGATAGGCGCCCGTGCCTCCCGGCTGGGTCAGCCCGGACGCGAAGCCCAGGTCCTTGGCGAGCCCCAGGTCTCCCACCAGCACCCGCTCGCCGCGCCGCGGGTCGGAGACGAACAGGATGTTCCCGGGCGCCAGGTCGCGGTGCACGATGCCGTGGCGGTGCAGGGTGTCAACCGCATCCGCCAGATCGTGCAGCAGGGCCATCGCGCCCACGGGACCACCGCCCCAGGGGAGCCGGTCCGCGAGAGTCCCGCGATCGGCATACGTCATGGAGAGCCACGGGCGACCGTCGTCCAGCTCACCGATGTCATAGACCCGCACGACGCCGTCGCCGTCGACGCGGCGCAGCAGCCGGGCCTCCGCCAGGAACCGCTCGCGCACGTCGCTGCGCTCGGCCCAGTTGTCGGCCAGCACCTTCACCGCGACCGCGCTGTCCAGGGCAGGGTCGTGGGCGAGCCAGACGCTGGCGAAACCCCCGGTCCCCACCCGCCGGAGCACGTGCAGCCGGCCGAGTCGTTCGGGCAGAGCCATGCGCACATCCTGCCCGATCGGCCCGGTTACGATCGCGACATGCACGAGACGGAGGGCGGCGTCGAGGAGCTGGCCGGGGCAGCGGCGGCGGGGGACGAGGCTGCTTTGGGGGCGCTGTTGGAGCGGATCCGTCCGGAGGTGCTGCGCCGATGCAGTCGCGTGCTGCCCTTCCACGGCGACGCCGAGGACGCCACGCAGGACGCGCTGCTGGCGGTCAGCCGGGGCATTGCCGGGTTCGAGGGGCGCAGCAAGTTCACGACCTGGCTCTATCCGCTGGTCGCGCGCTGCGCGTTCGCGACCTATCGGCGGCTGCGCGACCAGGCGGTGCCCGCCGAGCCGGACTCTCCCCCCATCGACCCGCGCAGGGTCAGCGTGCTGGCCGGCGCCCGGGTCGACGTCGTCGAGGCCCTCGCAGCCTTGCGCGAGGACCGCCCCCACCTGGTCGAGGCGGTGGTCCTGCGGGACCTGATGGGCATGGAGTATGCCGAGGTGTCCGAGCGCCTCGGCGTCCCCCTCGGGACGGTGAAGTCGCGGATCAACCACGGCCGCTCGGCCCTGCGCGACCTGCTGACCGGCCACGGCCAGGGGCACTGACCGGCGCCGTCTCGCAGGGTCTGGTGCGGGTGCGTGTTTGGCCCTACGGTGAGAGGACCCCCACAGCGGTCACGGCGTCAGTGATCCGAAGAGCGGGACACCAGGCCGGGGCCGAGACAAGTGAGCCCCCCATGGCCAGTAATCGCGGCATCGCCTACCTCGAGCCGGGCAAGACCGAGGTCCAGGACATCCCCTATCCCGAGTTCGAGCTCAAGGACGGCCCCGGCGTCAACCCGGACAACGTCGGCCGTCCCGTCCCGCACGGCGCGATCCTCAAGGTCGTCACGACCAACATCTGCGGCTCCGACCAGCACATGGTCCGGGGCCGCACCACTGCGCCCCAGGACCTGATCCTGGGCCACGAGATCACCGGCGAGGTCATCGAGACCGGGCCCGGCGTGGAGTTCATCAAGGAGGGCGACATCTGCTCGGTGCCCTTCAACATCGCCTGCGGCCGCTGCCGCAACTGCAAGGAGCGTGCCACCGGCATCTGCCTCAACGTCAACCCCGACCGGCCCGGCAGTGCCTATGGCTATGTCGACATGGGCGGCTGGGTCGGTGGCCAGGCCGAATACGTCCTGGTGCCGTATGCCGACTGGAACCTGTTGAAGTTCCCGGACCGGGACCAGGCGCTGGCCAAGATCATGGGCCTGACGATGCTCTCGGACATCTTCCCGACGGGTTTCCACGGCGCAGTCTCGGCCGGCACGGAGGTCGGGTCGACGGTGTATGTCGCCGGTGCCGGTCCCGTGGGCCTGGCGGCCGCAGCATCGGCCCAGCTGCTCGGAGCGGCGGTCGTGATCGTCGGTGACCTCAACGAGGAGCGGTTGGCGCAGGCCCGCAGCTTCGGGTGCGAGACGGTCGACGTGTCCAAGGGCCCGGTCCCCGACCAGCTCGAGCAGATCCTCGGGCTGCCCGAGGTCGACTGCGGCGTCGACGCGGTGGGCTTCGAGGCCCGCGGCCACGGTGAGCAGGCCAGCACCGAGCAGCCGGCAGCGGTGCTCAACTCGCTGATGGACGTCACCCGGGCCGGTGGCGGGCTCGGCATCCCCGGCCTCTATGTCACCGGCGACCCCGGCGCCGCCACCGACGCGGCCAAGGAGGGCTCGCTCTCGATCCGGCTCGGCCTGGGCTGGGCCAAGTCGCACTACTTCGTCACCGGCCAGTGCCCGGTGATGAAGTATCACCGCGGTCTGATGCAGGCGATCCTGCACGACAAGGTAGACATCGCCACGGCGGTCAACGCCACGAAGGTGTCCCTGGACGAGGCACCGCAGGCCTATCAGGACTTCGACTCCGGCGTGGCCAAGAAGTATGTGATCGACCCGCACGGCATGGTCAGCTGACTCGCCCAACACGAAACGAGCCCGGCGGGCGGAGGCCAGCGTCTCCGCCCGCCGGGCTGCCCTTCCTCCCCTCGAGCAGATGGTTAGGGTGGCCAGGTGACCTCCCAACCGTCCACCGGGCCCTCGCTGGGCGAGGTCGCCCCCGGGGTGCTCGAGCTCACCTGGTCACCCGGCGCGACCGTGGTCACCGCAGACGTGCTGCCCCTGCTGGAGCAGGCCTTCGCCGACGGGCACCACCGTGTCGAGGCACGGGTGCCGGTGGGAGACCGGGACACCCGCATCGCCCTGCAGCGTGCCGGTCTGCGACCGGAGGGCACTGCCAGAGGCCGCGGTATGCCGAGTGCCGGCGAACCCGTCGACGTCACCCTGCTGGCCCGGTTGGCTTCCGACCCCGAGCCGGGCACCCGGGAGTCCTTCCTCGCCATGCTCAACGCGACCCTGCCCCGGACCCGGGTGATCGCCCAGGGGCTGATCCGCGACGACCAGGGTCGGGTGCTGCTCTGCGAGCTGACCTACAAGGCTGACTGGGACCTGCCCGGGGGTGTCGTGGATCCCCACGAGTCACCCCGGCACGCCCTGGAGCGCGAGGTGTCGGAGGAGCTGGGGCTGGCGTTGCGCGCTGGGCCGTTGCTGGCGGTGAACTGGCTGCCGCCCTATCGGCAGTGGGACGACGCCGTGCTCTTCGTCTTTGACCTCGGGACGGTCCCTGATCTGATCGAGCGTGCTCGGCTGGAGGCCAGTGAGCTGGCCGCAGTGCACTGGGTGACGGCGCACGACGTGGGCTCTCACCTGGCGCCCTATGCCGCCCGCCACCTCACCACGATCCTGGGTGCCGACGCCTCAGCAGGCCCGCTGTTCCTCGAGGATGGCTCACTCGTGACTCACTCTTTCCCCTAGCATGACCTTTTGTGTCCCGCCACCGTCGTGAAGAACAGACCTCGCTGAAGCGTCCGATGGCGATCCTGATCGCCGTCCTTGTCGCTGCGCTCGCGATCTTTGGGGTGGTCCAGGCCCTCGGCGGGGACGAGCCGAGCGACGGCGACGACGCCTCGACGCAGCAGTCCGGCTCTGGCGCAGGTGATGACGAGGCAACGGGAGACGATGTCGGCGCTGATGGTGCTGGCACCACGGCCGACGATGCTGACGCGAACGGCTCCGACGCCGAGGCAGTCACCGGGGGTGCTGCGGACGCAGCCTGCGAGGCCACTCACGAGGTCACGGTGCTGGCGTCCCCGGAGATCGCCCCGGTCGTGAAGGACGTCACCGAGTCCCAGGTCGAGTGCACGACCTACACCGTCGTCAGCCAGCCACCCCTTGAGGTTGCCGCGTCCTTCGCCTCCGGGACTGCACCGGACGCACAGGTGTGGATCCCGAGCTCGCCGGCCTTCGCCGACGCCGTGAGCGAGGCCGGGGCTGCCCTGGAGACGGGCCCGGTGGTGGCCACCTCCCCGGTGGTCCTCGCGGCCGAGCAGTCCGTCTTCGATGAGGTCGCTGGGAGTCTCGCCGAGGAGCCCACCTGGGCGGATCTGGTGACCGCGGAGGTTCCCCTCGTCGTGGGCGATCCCGCGCAGGACCCCGCCACGCTGGCCACGCTGCTGGCGGCACAGGCCGGGCTGGGTGACTCGGATGCGGCTCAGGTCCTCACCCAGAACCTGATGGTCGACCTGGCCCAGAACGCGACCGCGGACCCCGCGGGCGCGGTCGCGACCGGGTTGCCGATCTTTGTGCCCAGCACAGCAGCGCAGGTTGCTGCCTCCGCGGACTCGGACGTCGCTCTCGCGGGGCTGACCCCGCGCGGTGGCGCGGGAGCGTTGTCCTATCCGTTTGTCGTGCTGCCCGGCGCTGCGGGGGAGCCGGGGGTTGCGGAGTTGCAGGAGGCCCTGCTCGGAGCAGACGCCGCTGCCACCTTTGAGTCCGGTGGCTTCACCGCCGGAGACAGCGGGGCCACGCCCACGGACGAGGCAGCGGTGGCGGCACTCACCGAGCAGTGGGGTGCCCTGAACCCCCCGTCGCGGCTGCTGGCCATCATCGACGTGTCCGGATCGATGGACGAGCAGGTCGGCGACACGACCCGGATCGCGATCACCAGCCAGGCAGCCGGGATGGGCCTGGGCATGTTCCCCGACGACAGCGCCGTCGGGCTGTGGGCGTTCTCCACCGACCGCGGCCCGGACGGCGAGGACTATGCCGAGATCCTCCCGGTGCGGCCCCTGACGCAGGATGTCGACGGCCAGACCCAGCGAGAGCTGCTCGAGGAGGCGTCAGCCGGCCTCACGGAGGACTTCACCACCGGTGACACCGGCCTGCACGACACGATCCTGGCGGCCTATCTGCACATGCAGCAGGACTGGGAGCCGGGCTATGTCAGCTCCATCGTGCTGCTCACCGACGGCGTCAACGACGACTCCACCGGCGGACTCAGCGAGGCTGAGCTCATCGCCGAGCTCGAGGATGCTGCGGATCCCGAGCGCGAGGTGCGCCTGATCCTGATCGGCATGGGCCCGGACGTCGACTCCGCAGCGCTCGACCGGGTCGCCACCGCAGTGGGCGGGCAGTCCTTCACCGCCGAGGACCCGCGCGACATCGGTCAGGTCTTCGTGCAGGCCATCGCCGCCCGCCACGGCTGACAGGGAACCACGACCGAGCGCGTGGGCACCAGAAAATAACCACGACCGAGCGCGTGGTCACCTGAGAACAACCACGACCGAGCGCGTGGGCACCTGAGAACAACCACGACCGAGCGCGTGGTCACCTGAGATGTGGAGCCACTGAGCGCACGGCTGGCGAATCCGCCCGTGCGCCGACGCGCTCGGTGCCATGAGATCTCGGGCGCTCACGCGCTCGGTGCCATGAGATCTCGGGCGCTCACGCGCTCGGTGGTACGAAATCTCGGGCGCTCACGCGCTCGGTCGAGGTTGGGGGGTTGGAGGTGGTGGTGGTGTCAGAGGCGGGGGTCGTCGCGGCGGTCGATGACCTCACGCTCGACCACGTCGGGGTTGCGGCGGTCGACGACGTCGCGCTCGACCACGTCGGGTCCGCCGCGGCGCTCCTGGACCACCGTGTGTGCGGTCCGGGTGCGCTGGGCGTTCTGGATGAGGCCCAGGATGATCGCGAGGGCACCGCCGGCGATCAGGATCCAGCCCACGGTGTCGAGGTTGGTGCCGATGTAGTCGGAATCCAGCGTCGTGAACGACATGATCGCTCCGACGACCAACAGGGTGATGCCGAGTCCGATGCCCATGGTGTCTCCCTTCCAGCACGGTCTCTCCGCGCGCAACGACCATTGTGGCCTCGCTCGGCCCGGGTCGCTGCCTGAAACACGCCCTGTCACACCCGGTCGGGACCTACTGAGGCTGGTAGCTGCCGAAAGACCACCCGTTGCCCTCGGGGTCACGCACGGTGCCGCCGCGGCCGCCGTAGTCCTGGTCGAGCATCTCCTGGACCACCGTCGCTCCAGCCGTCACAGCCGCCTCGAACAGCGCATCCGGGTCGTCGGTCACTAGATAGCACGCCGCGGCACCGACGCCCGGGGCACCCACGGAGTCCTCCCGCTCGGAACCGAACATCAGGCCCGCCCCGCCCGGCCACACCCACTCCGCGTGCACCACGGTGGTGGGGTCGTGCTCATCGCGATAGGTCGCGTGCTCGACGAAGCCGAGGGCGGTCAGCCAGGTCATCATGAGGTCGGCATCGCGCACCGTCAGGGTCTGCCAGTGGTGGATCTGTGCTGCTGCAGTCATCACGTGCTCCAAAGGTCGTGGTTGTCGTGGACCCCTAGCGTGACTGGGTCAGGACCTGTGGGTCTTGCACGAATGGGAACTCCTCGCGGGCCCACTGGGTCGGGGTGCAGCCCGCGAGGGCGGACCACTCGCGCGTGAGGTGAGCCTGATCGGCATAGCCACTGGTCGCCGCGACGTCGGCAAGGGTCTCGCTCCTGGTCACGATGGCCCGCTGCCAGTGCCGCAGGCTGGTCTGAAAGCGCGCCAGGCGCTGGAACTGCTTGGGCGTCACGCCGCACTCGGCCCGCACCAGGGTGCCCAGGTGTCGTCGGCTGAAGCCGGTCTCGCGCGCAACCGTCGCGACCGCAGAGCCACCCGACAACCGGGCCAGAGCGTGCCCCACCTCAGCCCGCGGGCCGGGGGCTCCCGTGGCAGCCAGGGCCTCCATGAGCCGTCGGCTGACCAGGCGCGCACCGTCGGCGGCCGAGGCCACGGCGGACAACTCCTCGGGCAGGTGGCGCAGCGCTGGTGGCAGATCACCGGAGAGCTCCTCGAGGTGGCAGAGCTGCCCGGCGAGAGCCCCGATCGGCAGGCCGGTGAGGGCGCGGGTGCCCAGGACGGTCAGTTGCAGTTGTATGCCGACCTGCCGGCGGCCGTGGTGGATGTGCGCCGGGGCAGTGTGGAGACCGCTGATGATGGACCACTCGGTCCGTCGGGAGGCGGGGTCGTCAGCCCACGACACGTCGACCGGCTCCTGGAGGGGGAGGACGAGGGTGAGCGTCGAGGAGGGCAGTCCCCGGTGGGTGCCCGGGGATGGGGTCGTGACGTCATAGGCCGACAGCGAGTCGACATAGGGTCGCAGGGCCGGAGCCACCATGGGTCCACGGTAGCCCCGACCCCGTGGTCAGAGGCGCGGATTGTCTCCGCTCGTGCGGTCGATCACGTCGCGCGTGCGACTCTCGGTGACATTGGGCCCGCGACGCTCGACGATGGGCCCGCCGTGGTCGCGCACGTCATAGGAGTGGTGCTCGATCGGAGCGTCCACCTCGCCCTCGACCTCGCCGGGCCGGGCTGAGTGGTGGGGTCGCAGCCGAGCGATGATCAGCCACACTGCGATCAACGCCCCTGCCAGCACCAGCACGACGCTCAGCGCCAGGAAGATCTCCAGCCACAACGCCATGTCGTCACCCCCTCAGCCCCGATCTTCCTCCCCGGACTCCTTTCGGGCCACTGCTTTTCAGGCCATCGCTTTTCAGGACACTAGGGCGCCGTCAGTCCCTGCCGTCGGGCAGCACGGCGTTGAGGATCATCGAGATGATCGTGATGATCAGCGCACCCAGCACGGCATCCCACCAGAACGCCTCGACATAAAAGCCCAGGTCAAACCAACCGGCGACCCACGAGGTCAGCCACAGCATGATCGCGTTGAGGATGAAGGTGAACAGCCCGAGGGTCAGCAGCATGACCGGCAGCGACAGCACGAACAGGATTGGCTTGATCACCGCGTTGAGCACACCGAAGATCAGGCCGACCGCGGCGATGGTCAGCACGAAGGCGGTGGTGTCAGAGTTGTCCTCGAACACGATGCCGTCGAGGATCCGCGAGGTGATCCACAGAGCCACGGCGTTGACGATGACCTTGATGAGGAACGACATGGGTCCATCGTCGCATCAGGTCCTGTCAAGGGGCTGGAACAGCGCCGTATGCCGAGTGGTCAGCCGGGCGGACGGGTCCACCGTCTAGTCTCGGTCCCATGAACGATGGTGTCCGTCTCCGCAAGACGCTCGAGGGTGTCCCCGCCTACAAGCCGGGCAAGCCGGCCGCTCCGGTCGAGGGTCTGACCGCCTACAAGATCTCCTCGAACGAGAACCCGTATCCGCCGCTGCCGTCCGTCGTGGAGGTCGTGGCCGAGGCCGCGACGAACATGAACCGTTATCCGGACATGGCCGTCACCCGGCTGACCGAGGCGCTGGCGGAGCGGTGGGACGTGCCGAAGACGCACATCGCCACCGGCACGGGCAGTGTGGGTGTGCTCGCATCGCTGATCAACATCACCTGTGAGCCGGGGGATGAGGTCATCTACGCATGGCGCTCCTTTGAGGCCTATCCCATCGTCGTCGCGCTGGCCGGGGCAGCCTCGGTCCAGGTGCCGGTCACCGACACTGCTGAGCACGACCTGTCGGCGATGGCGGCTGCCGTGACCGACCAGACGCGTCTGGTCCTGGTCTGCACGCCCAACAACCCGACCGGACCGCACGTCACGGACGCCACGCTGCGCGAGTTCCTGGGTCAGGTGCCCAGCGATGTGCTCGTGGTGATCGATGAGGCCTATCTGGAGTTCAACACCGCGCAGGACGCCCCGGACTCGCTGGCGCTCTATCGCGAGTTCCCCAACGTTGCCGTGCTGCGCACCTTCTCCAAGGCCTACGGCCTGGCCGGGTTGCGTGTTGGCTATTGCATCGCCCAGGAGGACGTGGCGACGGCTCTGCGCAAGGCGGCCACGCCGTTCGGGGTGTCCGACCTCGCCGAGCGCGCCGCGGTGGCCAGCCTCGCGGCATACGACGAGCTGGATGTACGGGTCCAGGCCTTGGTCCTGGAGCGGCAGCGGGTGTTGGCCGCGCTGCGTGAGCAGGGTTGGCCGGTCCCCGACACCGAGGCCAACTTTGTGTGGATGCCCCTGGGCGAGGACTCCGCCGCCTTCGCCGCAGCGTGCCAGGAGCACGGGCTGACCGTGCGGCCGTTCCCCGGCGACGGGGTGCGCTGCTCGATCGGTGAGAGCGAGGCCAACGAGCGGCTCCTCGAGGTCGCGCAGGCCTTCCGCAACCGCTGACACCCCACGGGCCACACCACCTGCGAGCCCGCCACCTGCGAGCCCGCCACCTGCGAGCCCGCCACCGCCGCGCCCTACCCACGGACCCAGCCCCACCAGTGCACCCGCGCATCCAGCCCTACCAGCGCACCCCACCGGGCATTTCAGACAGGCAAAGTCACCCTCCGCGGGACTGGCCGATGCTCTGACCTGCAGCGATGCAAAAGCGTCGGTGACATTGCCTGTCCGGGTGCACGCCTTCGAACCCTGGTGCGGGCGTGAGACGGGGCGGGGTTGGAGGCGGGCGGTGCCTGACGTGGTCGGGCGTGGGGCGGGTCGGACGTGGTCAGGAGCCAAACAGGGCGTCGTAGACCTTCTCGAAACGCTGGAAGCGCTCGGTGTAGTAGGGCCGCCGACCCAGATCGGGCGTGAGGGTCTTGCCCTGGTCGGGGTCGGCCCGCTCCACCTCGGGGGCGAGGGTCTCCAGCGCCAACAGGGCGGTGCCGTGCAGCGTCGAGCGCTTGATGGTCACGGGCGTGACGGGGGTGCGCATGGCGTCGGCCATGACCTGGAGCAGCTCGGGCCGGCTGGTGGTGACGCTGCCGCCGCAGTGGAGCTTCTCCGGCTGGGGCGCGACCGTGCGCAGCTGCGAGGCGATCCGCGCATAGGACAGCGCGATCCCCTCAACCACTCCGCGATAGACCTCGACGGGTGCGGAGCCGGCGCCGACACCGGTGAACACGGCGCGCGCGTCCGAGGCCCAGCCGGTGCTGCGCTCGCCGGTGAAGAACGGCAGCACCAGTGGGGTGATCCGGTGTGGCTCGGCGGTCAGGGCCTCCGACAGCTCGTCGTCGTCGACGTGGTCGGTCCGCAGGCTCACGTCCGCCCAGGCCAGCGCCCGGCCGACGTCGTTGAGGGCACCGCCGAGCAGCGCCCGGTCGTGGGAGACGCGATAGCACCAGAGCCCGGGCGGCAGCTCATCGGGCATGGTGCGCACCAGCACCCGCAGGGCCCCGGAGGTGGCGCAGGAGGCGCCGATCGTCGTCTCGTCGTGCGCACCGAGCCCGACGTTGGCGGCCAGCCCGTCGGCGACCGTCGCAAACCACGAGGCCCCCTCGAGCACCGGCCACTTCTTGGCGATCCTGGCCGCGCGCTTGGCGGAGATCGTGAGCGGCTGGTCGAGGTGGTGGATGGGGGGCAGTTGGTCGAGGCGAATGCCGGACAGCTCGACAATCTCGGGAGCCCAGTCCGCCGTATGCCGATCCACCAGTCCGGTCCAGGCCGCAGCCGAGGTGCCGGTCGCCAGGGTCCCGGTCAGGGCGCGTTGGACATAGTCGCCGAGCGACAGGTAGTGCGCGGCGGCCGCCGTCACCTCCGGCTGCTCGTCGACGAGCCAGCGCAGCCGCGCCGGCCAGTAACTGCCGTGGACGCGGGTGCCGGTCTGCTGCTGCAGCTCCTCCTCGCTGATCTCCTCGCGCAGGGCGTCCACCCACGGACCGCAGCGCCCGTCGGCATAGGTGTAGCAGGGCGTCAGCGGCGCCCCCTTGGCGTCCACGGCCACCAGGGACGAGGCGAAGGTGTCCAGGGCGACACCGGCCACCGGGTGGTCATCGAGGGCGTCCGTCAGGTCGTCGATGATTGTCCTGAGCTCGTCCACCACCTGGTCGGGGTCGATCTGTGAGGTGCCGTCCGAGGCGGTGGTGAAACTGTGGGCCACCTTGGCGCGCTTGCCGATTGGCCGTCCGTGGGCGTCATAGACCAGGCCGCGGCTCGCCGTGGAGCCGACGTCCAGGGCCAGCACCAACGGCGGGACGGCATCCTTGAGGTCGATCTCGAAGTCCGAGGACATGACTCCAGTATGGCTTCGCACGGGGGCTCCGCCCCCGTGTCCCCCCGAACCGCGACAACTCGCACGGGGGCTCCGCATGCCCGCCGTGTGCCCAAGGTCACCTGACCAGTTTGCCGGCCCCTCCGCATACTCCGGTCTGCAGTGCTCGCGCGCTGCGGTAGCGTGGGGGCGACCCTGCAACAGGCCGTGGCGCTTGCCGCGCCAGGCCCCATGAAGGAGCAAGAACCAGTGAGCGACGACGTCGTCGCGCCGGTGGACACCGCCGCGCCCGCGACCCACGAACCCCCCGCGAGGGACATCACCGACGGTGGACCCGAGATGGTCCAGTTCCTCGATGCCGAGGGCAACCGGGTCCCGGTGACCGAGGCCAACTCCGCCTACGCCGAGTTCATCCAGGACGTTGACGGTGAGGAGTTGCGTGCCCTCTATCGCGACCTGGTGCTGGTGCGTCGGGTCGACGCGGAGGGGCACGCGCTGCAGCGTCAGGGAGAGCTTGGTCTGTGGCCCTCACTGCTGGGGCAGGAGGCCGCTCAGGTCGGGGCCGGCCGGGCGATGCGTGCCCAGGACTATGCCTTCCCGGGCTATCGCGAGCATGGTGTCGCGTGGTGCAAGGGCGTGGACCCGGTCAACCTGCTGGGCATGTTCCGCGGCGTCAACCACGGTGGCTGGGACTCGAATGAGAACAACTTCCACCTCTACACGATCGTCATCGGCAACCAGATGCTGCACGCGGCCGGTTATGCGCTGGGTGTGCAGAAGGACGGGCTGGTCGGCTCGGGCGACGCCGATCGCGACACGGCCGTGATGGCTTTCACGGGTGATGGTGGCACCGCGCAGGGTGACTACAACGAGGCGCTCGTGTTTGCCTCGGTGGCGCACTCGCCGGTCGTCTTCTTTGTGCAGAACAACCACTGGGCCATCTCGGAGCCCAACGAGAAGCAGTTCGTCATCCCGCCGTATCAGCGGGCTCGCGGCTTCGGCATCCCCGGCGTGCGGGTCGACGGCAACGACGTGCTCGCCACCTTGGCCGTCACGCGTGCCGCGCTGGACCGGGCACGCTCGGGGCAGGGCCCGACCCTGATCGAGGCCTTCACCTACCGGATGGGTGCGCACACCACCTCCGATGACCCGACCAAATATCGCATCGCGGCCGAGGTCGACATCTGGAAGAAGAAGGACCCGATCGACCGGTTGCGCAAGCACCTGGTCGCGCAGGGCCTGGCCGATGACGAGTGGTTGGCCGAGCTCGAGGCCGAGGCGGATGAGTTGGCGCTGCGGATCCGCACCGCCTGCCAGCAGATGCCGAATCCTCCGCACGAGGACATGTTCGAGAACGTCTACGTCGATCCGCACCCGCTGGTGGAGCGTGAGCGCGACGAGTTCGTGGCCTACCAGGCCAGCTTCGAGGAGGACTAATGGCCAGCGCGCCGCAGAAGATGACGATCGCCAAGGCCCTCAACGCTGGCATGCGCGCCGCGATGGAGGCCGACCCCAAGGTCGTGCTGCTCGGTGAGGACATCGGCAAGCTCGGCGGGGTCTTCCGGATCACCGAGGGCCTGCAGAAGGACTTCGGTGAGGACCGCGTCCTGGACACCCCGTTGGCCGAGTCCGGGATCATGGGCACGGCTGTCGGGCTCGCGCTGCGCGGCTATCGTCCCGTGGTCGAGATCCAGTTCGACGGCTTCGTCTATCCGGCCTTTGACCAGATCATCAGCCAGGTCGCCAAGATGCACTACCGCTCTCAGGGTCACCTGAAGCTGCCGATGGTCATCCGGATCCCGTATGGCGGTGGCATCGGTGCCGTCGAGCACCACAGCGAGTCCAACGAGGCCTATTTCGCGCACACCGCTGGTCTGCGGGTGGTGACCTCGTCGACGCCCGAGGACGCCTACTGGATGATCCAGCAGGCCATTGCCAGTGACGATCCGGTCGTCTTCTACGAGCCCAAGCGGCGCTATCACGAGCGCGGCGAGGTCGAGTTGGGCGACAGTGCGCCACTGGCCCTGAATGACGCGGTCGTGCGCGCCGAGGGCAGCGACCTGACGCTGGTGACCTATGGCCCGATGGTCAAGACCGCGCTGATCGCCGCTCAGGCCGCCGAGGCAGAGGGCACCTCCGTGGAGGTCGTCGACCTGCGCTCACTGTCCCCGCTGGACCGTCCGACGATCCTGGACTCGGTCGTCAAGACCGGTCGGGCGATCGTTGTCCACGAGGCCCAGACCTTCCTGGGCATGGGCGCTGAGGTGGCTGCCCTGATCCAGCAGGAGGCGTTCTATCACCTGGAGGCGCCGGTCCTGCGGGTCGGTGGCTACAACATTCCTTACCCGCCCAGCCGGCACGAGGAGGTCTTCCTCCCCGACATCGACCGCATCCTCGACGCGGTCGACCGCTCGCTGGCCTACTGAGTGCCTGGCACTCTCGATCACCTGACCATCTGACCCGCTCGCTCGCCTAGGAGACCGCAGTGCCACAGTTCAACCTCCCAGACCCCGGTGAGGGCCTCGTCGAGGCCGATATCGTCACCTGGAAGGTCAAGGTCGGCGACGAGGTCAAGGTCAACGACATCGTCGTCGAGATCGAGACGGCCAAATCGCTGGTCGAGTTGCCCATCCCGTGGGCCGGCACGGTCGCCGAGATCCTGGTCGAGGAGGGCGCCACCGTCGAGGTCGGTGACCCGATCATCGTGATCGACACCGGTGACGAGACGCCCGCAGGCGGCGCAGACACTGGCGCGGCCGTCGAGCCCGGCACGCTGGCTGCACCCGGTGAGGCCGCTCCCGCCGAGCCGGCACGCGAGGCGAACCTCGTCGGCTATGGCCCGACCGCCTCGGCCACTGCCCGCCGCCCGCGCAAGCGTGGCGGTGCCGTGACGCCGGCCGCCGAGCCGGTGCAGACCCCGGCGCCCGCCCCAGCAACGCCGGTTGCTCCTGCTGAGGCAGCCGCACCGGCCGCGGCAGCCGCTCCGGCCGTGGCAGAGGCTGGTGGCAAGGCACTGGCGAAGCCGCCGGTCCGCAAGTACGCCAAGGACAAGGGTGTCGACCTGTCCGCGATCACCCCGACCCGCGAGGACGGGGTCATCACCCGCGCTGACGTGGACGCCCACCTGTCCGGTGGCTCCCCGGCTGCGGCAGCACCCGTGGCTGCGGAGCCCGCCACCGTCGCCGGTGACTCGGCGGCCGCAGCCAGCACGACGGCATACGTCGCTCCTGTTTTTGACCGCTCGGGTGAGCGCGAGACCCGCACGCCCGTCAAGGGCGTGCGCAAGATGACCGCCCAGGCCATGGTCGGCTCGGCGTTCACCGCACCGCACGTCACCGAGTTCATCACCGTCGACGTCAGCGCCACGATGGAGCTGGTCGAGCGACTCAAGAACGACCGTGAGTTCCGCGGTGCACGGGTCAACCCGATGCTGCTGCTCGCCAAGGCACTGTGCCTGGCGGTCAAGCGCAACCCCGGCATGATCGCGGTGTGGGACGAGGCCACCCAGGAGATCGTCCAGAAGAACTACGTCAACCTCGGCATTGCCGCCGCCACCCCGCGCGGGCTGATGGTGCCGAACATCAAGGACGCGGACCTGATGGACCTGCGCCAGCTCGCCGACGCGATGAGCAACCTGGTCGAGACCGCCCGGGCCGGACGCACCCAGCCGGCCGAGATGTCTGGCGGGTCGATCACGATCACCAACGTGGGCGTTTTTGGCGTCGACACCGGCACCCCGATCATCAACCCGGGTGAGTCCGCGATCGTCGCCTTCGGTGCCGTTCGCCGCCAGCCCTGGGTTGTCACCGCCGCCGACGGGACCGAGGAGATCGTGCCGCGCTGGATCACCCAGCTCGCGGTCTCCTTCGACCACCGCGTCATCGACGGCGAGCTCGGCTCCAAGTTCCTCGCCGACCTGGCCGCGATCATGGAGGACCCCGCCAAGGCCCTCGTCTGGGGCTGACCGCATGGCGCCGCCCGCCGCCTCGCAAGCGCGACGTCGCCCACGGTTGCGGGACCGCCTGTTCACTGGGCTGTGCGTGCTGGCGGCCTTCGGTGTGGTCTTCCTTGCTCTCTCGCGAGGCAACCCGCGCGCTGCCGTCATCGGCGGTGGGCTGTTCCTCGGCTATGCGCTGCTGCACTCGGTCGTGCGCAGGCTGGAGCCCACGGCGAGGTTGGTCAGCGGCCATGAGGCGGATGGCGCCGAGCGGCTCGCGCAGTTCCGGGCGACCCGGACTGCAGGTCAGACGGCTCTGCTGGTGGCCGTCGTGGGCGTCGCGCTGAGCTTGTTCGCGGACTGGGACACCGGCCTCTGGATCGCTGGCACCGCGGTGCTGGTGGTGGCATCCTTCGTCGTTGCGCTGTGGTGGTTCGGCCGCACGCGAGGCTGACAAAGGTTCCGGCGCACGCAAGGCTTTGTGTGCACGCGAGTCTTTGCGCGCACGCGAACGCACCCGTGATGCAGTCGCGTGCGCTAAAGTGTGTGAAATGAGCACCGCGGCGGCAGAGGACTTCCTGAACGCGATCGCCACCGACGTGTCGGTCGTCGAGTTCACCCGAGCTGCTGCCGAGCACCCCGAGTGGATGCCCTCGCGGGCCCCGAGCCCGACCGCGGCACCGATGCCGAGCGCGCAACTGGACGCCCTGCTCGCGGTGTCTGGCCTCAGCGAGGCCGAGCAGGAGGAGGCGCGGCGGGAAGCACGAGACCCTGCGCTGGGGGCTCGGATTGCCGTGCACGACACAGGGGTTGCCGCGCACCTCCTCGGCTCGACGCTCACGACCCAGCAGGCAGCCAGCCTCCTCGGCCGCGACCCCTCCAACATCAGACGAGGCGTGCAGGCAGGTCGCTACTACGCCGTGCGAGTGGCCGGCACGTTGCGCCTGCCCGAGTGGCAATTCGTCGAGGAGGTGACCTACGACCACACCCCGGGCGAGGATGCGGTGCCGGACAGCGAGTTCGTGGCGCTCCCGAACCTGGCGGATGTCGTCCCGGCCATCCCGCGTGATCTGCACCCCGAGGTCGTTGCTGGCTTCATGGCCACTGAGCAGGCGGAACTTGACGGCCGGTCGCCCACCGAGTGGCTCAGAGGTGGTGGGGACCCCGGCCCGCTGTGCGACCTGCTCGCTGGGCTCGGGCACCAGTGAGCCGACCATCGTCCAGGGCGCCACATGCTCCACCGGTGCCCCTCACTGTCATGGGGCAGGACGTGCTGCAGTGGACGAATCCCTTGCTGCGGATCGCGCCGACTCAAAGTGCCCATGCCCTCCCCTTCGGAGCCCTGCGCACCTATGGTCCCGTGCCCGGCAATCGGTGGGATCCACATCCGCCAGGGCAGCCCCGGGTGCATCCGCCGCGGTGGGGAGTTCTCTACACGTCGTCAACGCTGACGGCCGCCTGCGCCGAGACGAGCCAGCGGACCCGCACGATCGACCGCCACACGGGCGCTCCCATGGTGACCACGTGGACGCCAACGCGTCCGTTGCGCTTGCTCGACCTGACGGCGGGGAGCACGTGGCTGATCCGCCACCGGGCTGCAGCAGCCCTGACCACTGGGCCGGCCCCGCACTGTCAGACGTGGGCCAACCGCATCGTCGCTTCTCTCGATGAGGTCGTTGATGGTCTGTGTGTGCCGTCTGTGTGGACCGGCACCAACGTCGTGCTCTTCGGTCCGGGCGCCAACACATTCCCACCCGCACCGACGGACCGTATGCCGCTCGCTGACCCAGCCCTCTTCCCCGTACTGCAGAAGGTCGCGGTGCAGATCGGGTGCACACTGATCTAGCGACCTCAGGAGGCAACCATGGCCCCACCCAGGATCCGGGCGACGTCGGTGTCGATCAGCACGCACGCACCGCGCGAGCTCGCGGACTTCTATGGCCGACTGCTCGACGCGGAGGTCGCCGTCTCGGAGGGGCCGCGCCAGGGCGAGCCAGCGTCGGCCGGGTGGGCGCAGATCCGAGCAGCCGAGGGATCCGTCGCGATGACCCTCAACTTCGAGTGGGACGAGCACTACGCGCCCCCGGTGTGGCCGACGCCGCATGCCGCGGCCCCCGGTGCCGCGGGCTCCGGCGGCGCTTCGGGCACCCGCAGACCGCAACAGGCCATGGCCCACCTCGACCTGTGGGTCGATGACCTCGACGAGGCGCAAGTGTGGGCGATCGAGTGCGGTGCCACCACCCACGCGCACCAGCCGCAGGAGACGGTGCGGGTGATGCTGGACCCGCACGGGCACCCGTTCTGCCTCTTCGTGGGCTGATGTCCGTCGAGGAGGCTGACGTCCTTTACTATTCCTTGGGCGAATGCACAGGAAACGAGGATGTTGGACATGGCAGGACTTCTCACCAAGCTCGTGATCGGCGCCGTGGGTGTCGCAGCGGTGACGACCGGGGCAGTGCAGGTGCTGGCAGGGCCCCTCGAGGCGAGCGCCGGAGGGTCCGTGGAGGCCGCTGTGGTCAAGGTCGTGGACGGTGACACCCTTGATGTGGAGTATGGCGACGGGGTTCACCGCGTCCGGCTGCTCAATGTCGATGCCCCTGAGAGCAAGGACCCGAATCGGCCGGTCGAGTGCCTTGGGCAGGCCGCCGCCGAGTTCTTGGCCGACCAACTCCCCATCGGCAGCGAGGTGACCCTGCAGTTCGACGCGGACGTGCTCGACCCCTATGAGCGTGAGCTCGCCGGTGTCTTTCGCGACGACGTTCTGATCAACGCCGAGATTGCACGTGCCGGGTTGGGTGTTCCCGTCTACTTCGCACCCAACAAGCGCTTCCTGCCCCAGGTGGAGAGCGCCCATGACGAGTCTCAGGCCAACCAGGTGGGTCTGTATGACTCTGCCGCTGAGTGCTCGCTCCCGGCCCAGCTGGAGACGCTCCAGAGTGCGGACGAGCAACTGACAGACAGCGCGCCCACGCAGGAGGCGACCGCGACGCAGATCGCGGCCTATCTCGAGGAGATTGAGGGACACCGAGGTGAGGCGGCGGCGCTGCTCGCGCTGCTCGGAGGTGACCAGACCCTGGTCCCCCTCGCCGGCTACACAGCCGAGGAGATCATGGCGATGACAGCCAGGGTGCACGACTGGGACGGTCGGTGGGCGAAGGCACAGGAGACGTGGGGCGAGCAACACGGTCAGGTGATGGAGCGGGAGGCTGAGGAGAAGGCGCAGCGAGAAGCGGAGGAGCAGGCGCAGCGCGAGGCAGAGAAGAAGCGGAAGGCTGAGGAGAAGGCACAGCGGGAAGCCGAGGAGCAGCGGGAGGCCGAGGAGAAGGCACAGCAGGCAGCCGAGGAGCAGGCGCAGCGAGAAGCGGAGGAGAGGCGGCAGGCAGAGGAGGAGTCCCGGAGGCAGACCCCGACGCCGGCCCCCGCACCTGCTCCGGCCCCCGCACCTGCTCCGGTTCCTGCTCCGGCCCCTGCACCTGCTCCAGCACCGGCGCCCGCCCCCGCTCCGGAGCCGGCACCGGTCCGTCCCGGCGCGGGCTACACCGGCTGCCGTGACTACAGCAAGCCAGGTCCGTACTTCGATGACAAGGGGCGGGGCTACATGCCCATCGACTGCAAGACCAAGGCTCCCCTCGTGCCGTGACCCTGGTGGGGTCGCAATCCCGCCACGGGTGAGGTGACTGCCACGCGGAGCTGGCACCTCGGCATACTCAAGGGATGCCAGCCCACCCGGAGGACGTCGCCCACGGCTTCGCGCAGGCCTGGGGCCGTGGTGACGCCGACGCGATCGCGGCTCTGTTTGCCGACGACGCAGACTTCGTCAATGTCGTCGGTTTCTGGTGGACCCGGCGCGAGCAGATCCGGCACAACCACGCCTACGGGTTCGAGCACATTTTCCCGGGCAGCACGATGACGATCGAGAGACAGCGTGTGCGCGACCTCGGTGACACCGCGGTGGTGCACGCCCTGTGGCGGATCGATGGCCAGCGCGCACCGTCGACAGCCAGGCGGCAGGCGGACCCGGGGGCGCGTCGAGGCATCTTCACCTTCGTCGTCCACCGTGGGGACGATGGTGCGTGGCTGGCCGTCGCGGCACAGAACACCGACATCGTCCCCGGCGCACAGACCCTCCTGGCCGACGATTCGGGTCTGCGGCCGACGCGTTATGACTGATCCGGCCCGCACGAACCGTCAGGGCGGCTGGGATCTGCTCACCCTCGCTACAGTTGCGCACGATGAGTGAGCAGACCCGGCGGGCGGGACCCCCGCGCAAGGACCCCGCGGGCCAGGACCCGGTGGGTCTGCGCGAGTCCGCCGGACTCGTGCGCGGCGCGACTGCGCTGCTGGCGCGGCACTGGCTGCCACTGCTCGCGATCGCGGCCGCGAGCCTGCTGGTCCACGAGCTGATCTCCCGCCTTGCCGTGGCAGCCGGGGTCGTGGGTGCCGTGCCCGGGTTCCTCACCCTGGCGCTGGTCCCGATCGTGAGCCTGGCCGCGCTCGTGGGGATGCTGCTCGTCGTGCGCAGTCGGGAGGCCCGCCGCACCGGCCTGTGGGGTGTGGTGGCCGCCGCGGGCAGCGTGCTCGTGCCGTTCCTGGTGGTCTATGAGAGCCGCGGTGACCTGCGTGCCGACCTGATCGACTATGCACGGGGCACGTTGTATGAACAGCTCGGCACCGAGACAGAAATCATCGGTATGCCGCAGATCGCCTCCTGGCTCGTGCTCGGCATCGTCATCGCTGCCCTCATCGTCCGGGCCGTCGGCGCTCGCCTCGCCAGCGACCCCCGGGTGGGTCCTGCGGAAGGCCCGCGGCGCAGCCTGCTGCACGTCGTGGCCGGTTATGCCGAGGCGGTGTGGATGACGCTCGGTGCCTGGGTCCTGGCCGGTGTGCTCACGGGGCTGGCTGCCTGGTGGTCGGGCCGTGCGCTCGCCCAGGCGATCTCAGAGGGCTGGGCCCGGGTGCGCGTGAACCTGCCCAGCCTCGGTGCCATCGGAGACTGGATTGTCAGCGCGGTGCCGGTGGTGACCGATGCCGTGGTGACCGGCCTGGTGGTCCCGATCTCGATGCTCACGATCGCCGTGATCGTCTATGGCCTGCAGGTCGCCGACACCGTCAGCCCTCACGACGTGGTCAAGGCCGTCCGCCGCGGCCGCTGGACCGCGCTGACCCGTCGGGTGGGAGACGCTCCACTGCGGCAGGCCTGGCGCCGACTCTCGGACACCGAGGGCCGTTTCGGGGCGCTCGCGGGCGGGCTCGCCCTGGTGCTGCGCTCGGCGTTCGCCCCGGTGCTCGCCTATTGCATGCTGTTCACGCTGCTTGCCCAGGCCGACGTGGTGGTGTGGTGGCTGGCCCGCCTGGTGCTGGGCTGGCGCCCCGAGCTGGTCTGGGACGCGCTTCTCGTGCCGCTCGGGGGGATCTCGGAGCTGATCACCCTGGTGCTGACGGTCGTGCTCACTGCGGTGTTTGCCGACCGTCTGCTGATGCGGTTCGGTGCGGCCGGGCAGTTGCGTGTCCGGCCCCGGCGTCAGGGCACCGGCAGCTCGATGAACTCCGCGGGTGGGAACTCGCGGGCGTCGACGCGCACCGAGTCCAGCGCGGCGTCGACCGGGACGAGCACCAGCACCGACTGACTGGCCGGCACCGGGTCCTCCTCCGGGTCCGAGGTGCCACACATCAGCGACGAGTCAAACGCATCGTCACGGGGCACCTCGGCGCCGGCCAGGAACAGCCGGCCCTGCGTGTCGCGAACCTGCACCTCGCACGTGCTCAGCTCCGTGGGGGTCGCGGCGTCGACCGTGAAGTCCAGCGCGAGGAACTCGAAGCCGTCTGGAGGTGCCTCTTCGTCCACGATCGGCACCGTGTCGGCTCCGTCGAGCCGCACACTAACGGTGTCCAGGCTCGCCCATCCCTGGCCATCCGGCCCGACCGCAACGTTCTGTCCGAAGGCCCACCAGGCCTCACGTGCCTGCTCGCTGGCGAACCAGCCCCACCCGGAGAGTGAGAGCACCAGGACGACAGCGGCGACGATGGTCGAGCGGCGGCCATGTCCTGAGCGGCGGGCCTGTCCCGACTGCTGCCTGCTCATCGCTCACCCTCGGCCAACACGGTCGCGGTCTCCAGGGTCAGCGGCTCGGAGACGGTGCTCACGGTGAGCGGGACCTGCAGGACCGCGGCGGGGCGCTCCGTGTGGGGACTCTCGGGGCGGAACTCCAGCGTGAGGCCGTCGACCGTGTCCTCAGGCACCTCGAACAACAGCGTGCCGCGCAGCCAGATGTCCGGTCCGGCATCCCAGACCCGTGCGTCCGAGCTGAAGCCCGAGGGCTCCACGAACTCCCGGCCGTCCCCGTCGATGAGCACGACCTCCTCGGGGGCGCCCCAGGCATCCGTGGTGGCATAGGACAGGTCGACCACCACGAACGCCCCGGGGCTGGTCACCAGGTCGCGGTCATCGAGCTGGTCGGAGGTCCTGGCGCCGTGCACGTGGACCCGGAAGTTGCCGACGGTGCTGTCGGCGCCCTCCTCACCGCGCTCCACCGTGTGCCAGCCGGTGGCGATGAAGTTGGCGTCGATCGCGTTGGCCCCCGCGCCGACCGCGATGGCAGCGACAAGCATCGCAGCGGCCGCCCACGTCCGACGCCTCACTCGTCCTCCTCCTCGAGGATGGCGGCCGGGGCCTCGGTCAGGGGAAGGTCCACGTAGAACGCATCGGGAGTGGCGCGCCAGGTGTGGAAGCCGGCCTCGATGTTCCACAGGGTCCAGGCCGTCTCGTTCATGGTGAGCGTCAGCTCGTCGGGTGGCTCCGCCAGGTCGGTGGTCCGCCACAGGAGCGCGACCTCATAGGTGACTCCCGGCTGGGCGTATCCCAGGCGGCTGCCGGTGTCCAGGCGCAGCACCTCGTTGGGGTTGGCGCGGTCCACGGACACCCCGGCGGGCAGCTCGAACGTCTGGTCACTGAAGTCTGCGCTGATCGGCTCCGTGCCCTGATTGGTGATCTGCACGAGGGCACCCACCCAGCGCTCGCCCTCCTCCAGGCTCCCGGCGTCGACCAGCTCGGACGTGAAATAGGACCGCGGCACCACCTGATAGGCACCCGTGTCGGTCACGGCCCCCGGCTCCACCTCGCGCGGGGGCGGGTCCGCGGGCTGGAGGCCGCCAGAGGCGGCCGCCACCACCGGGACCAGCAGCACGAGTGAGAGCAGGAGGCGGCGTGGCCAGGTGGCGAGCAGGAAGGCCAGCGCTGTGCGCGCGGTGATCCCGCCGGGCTCAGTCACGGGCACAGATTAACGTGTCGACGGCTGGCGAAAGCTGTCGGCGGCCGAAGAGAGCGAAACGGCGCCGACCCCACGCGGGGATCGACGCCGTTGCTGTTCCGGGGAACACGCTCAGCTGAGCATCAGCCCGCGCAGGCGGTCTCCAGCTCGGCCTGGGCGTCAGCGGAGGCCTGGGTGTCGATCTCCGGGAGGGTGATGGTGCCCGCCTCGGCGTCGACCACGTCCTCGCTGCCCTCGTTGACCAGGTCGACGACCTCGGCGAACGGGGCGTTGACCGTCGTGATCAGGGCGGAGATGTCCTCCGGTGCCTCCTCGGCGGTGGTGTCCAGGCGGCTCTTCAGCAGCATGAGCTCCGAGTAGGCCACGGTGTCCGCGACCTCACCGGCGTCCAGGGCCGAGCGGGCGGCCTCGGCGCGGTCGGCCAGCGGGCCGCCCTCGGTGAAGAACTCGTTGCAGGCCGGCTCGCTGAACTCGCCGCCTGCAGCCTCGGTCTCGCCAGCGGCGTCGCCGGTCTCAGCAGCGGCGTCGCCGGTCTCAGCAGCGGCGTCGTCGGTCGCGCCGCCCATGTCGCCGGTCTCGGCCGCCTCGTCGGTGGTCTCCTCGGTGCCCTCGTCGGCGCTCGCCTCGGAGGTGGTGGCCTCCTCCGGCTCGTCCTCGGCGCTGCAGGCGCCCAGGGCCAGGGTCGCCGTCATGGCCAGTGCGACCACGCTGAACTTCTTCATCTTCGTTGCTCCTCTAGTTGTCCACGGACCCGGGTGAGCGCAGGTGCAAAAGGAGGCCTACAGGTCGTCCAGTGCACGCGGCGACATTGACCCGGGCGGACACTCCCAGCGGCTCGCCAGGACGTGTCATTTCTTATCTTGCGACAATTGCTTACCCAAAGCAACTTGGTTTGAGCCAGTGGTTGGGAAAAACCGATCACAGCAGGATCGCGCGGGCCGCGGCGTGCGAAACCTCTACGAAAATCCGGGTGGGACGTACGAAACCTCTATCAAAATGCGGGGGGAGTTGCACACCCCTGGAACGTGGGTCAGGGCGTGAAGGCGATGGCGTCCAGGACCCGCACGGCGAGGGCCTCGTCACCGACGACGGAGTATGCCGTGTCACCGGTCGAGCGTCGACCTGCGGCTCGGCGCCCGATGGCCTCGGTGGACAGGCTGATCGTCGTGGTGGGGTCGTCCTCCGAGTGAACCGAGACGCCCATGCCGCTCTCGCTCTCCCCGGTGAACAACTGGTGATAGGTCGCCTTGCCGTGCTCGTCGTGGCTCACCCGCACGCCCGTCCGTGCGGTCACCGGGCCGGTGCTCTCCAGGATCACCGTCTGGCCGTCGGCCATCTCGACGGTGCTCACCAGTTGCGCGAAGTAGTTCACCAGGCCGTTGACGAAGGTCGAGGCCGCGGGGGAGTCGAGGTCCCCCAGCCGGCCCAGGGCCTCGCGGATGTCCTGTTCGTGGACCCAGATGTCCTGGTGGCGCAACTTCAGCAACCCGCTGAGTTTCCTGGTTGAGCCCATGGGGGCGCGGACCTCGGTCTCCAGCGTCAGGTCCGGGTTGGCCAGCGTCGCCAGTCGCTTCTGCAGCAGCCCCTCCAACTCGGCCACGACCTCCGCGCCGGGGACCTCCCGGCGGGCCTGCACCCCCTGCTCCATCCACGCCGCGAACTCGTGGTGCACGTGCTCGAGGTGGCTGACGTCCACGTCAGGGTTCTCGCCGCCCTCGAGATAGTGCTCGACGGCAGCGACATGGGCGATGTGGTCCTGCACGCTCCAGCCGGGACACGAGGTGGGCGCGGCGAAGTCCTCCGGGGAGCACGCGTGCCCCAGGTCCAGCACCGCCCGCAGGGTCTGGGCGTAGCCGTCGATGAGTCCGGCAAGGTCCCGTGGCGGAGCAGGATGGATGGGCATGCAGCGAGCCTACCTAGCATGGGGGTGTGACGACAGATCAGGCTTCGCCCGCCGCCGCTCCTCCGAGACCGCAGCTCGGTCGCGTCCTCGTGGGCCCCGCGGTCGTCATGCTGGTGGCCGCGGTCCTGGTCGCCGTCGTCGCCGGTGCGATGTCCGGTGCGCTTGCGCCGCTCCTGCTGGGGGACACCGGTCCCGTCGTGCGTTACGGCCAGGTGATCAACCGGGTCGTGCACGACCTGTCCAGCGCCCTGACGATCGGCCTGCTCCTGGTGGCAGCCTTCCTCACACCCGAGTCACGCGGGACCGCACGCCGGTCCACGGCAGCCGTCGCCGCGGCATACTGCGCCGGTGCCTGGGCCCTGACCTGCCTGGTCGGGCTCGCCCTCACCTTCTCCCAGTCCTCCGGCCTGCTGCTGACTGACCCGGCCTTCTTCACCGAGCTGCGCAGCACGGCCTGGCCCCTGGAGATCACCCGGCTCATCGTCATCGAGCTGGCGATGGCCTTCGCCGCCTGCGTCCTGGCCGCCTGGGCACGCACCCGCGGACAGCTCGCCTGGGCCTTTGCCATCGCGCTGGCCACGCTGTGGCCGATCAGCTTCGGCGGGCACGGCAGCGGCCTGGTCGGGCACGAGCAGGGCATGACCGCCCTGCTCATCCACCTGGTCGGCATCTCGCTGTGGGTCGGTGGCCTGCTCGCGATCGTGATCCTGCGCCCGGTGCTCGGCAATGCCGTCCAGATCACGCTCGAGCGCTATTCACCAATCGCCCTCGCCTGTTATGTCGCGGTCGGCGGCTCCGGTGTGCTGTTTGCCCTCCTGCAGGCCGACAACCTGGCCGACCTCGTGACGCCCTACTGGATGTTGCTGTGGCTCAAGGTGGTTGCGCTGCTCGTGCTGGGGATGTTCGGCTACAACCAGCGCCGACTGCTGCTGGAGCGTGGCGCCACCAAACCAGGGGTCTTCGCCCGTCTCGCACTCACCGAGCTCGGCGTCATGGCCGTCGCACTCGGGCTGGGCGTGGCGCTGTCTCGCACCCCGCCCCCGGTCATCGAGGACCTCACCGGTGTCGACCCGGCCCTGAACCTCACCGGCTTCCCCACGCCCGAGCCGTTCACCGCCGCCAAGCTGCTGACCGCGTGGGAGCCGATGTGGATGTTCCTGTTGCCTGCGCTGGCACTGATCGGCCTCTATATCGCCGGGGTCCGCAGGCTGCGCCGCCGCGGTGACGCCTGGCCGGTCGGGCGCACCGTGCTGTGGGTGATCGGCTGGGTGATCTTCATCTATGCCACCTCCGGGGCCCCGGGGATGTATGGCAAGGTCCAGTTCAGCCTGCACATGGTGATGCACATGGCGCTGATGATGGCCGTGCCGATCTTCCTGGTCCCCGCCGCGCCGATCACCCTCGCGCTGCGGGCGATCAGGTCGCGCACCGACAAGACGCTCGGCCCGCGCGAGATCATCCTGGCGATCGTGCACTCGCGGTGGGCAGCCTTCTTTGTCCAGCCCGTGGTTGCGGCGGTGATCTTCTTCGGCTCCCTGATCGCCTTCTATTACACGGCCTGGTTCGAGTGGTCGCTGAGCACCCACTCCGGGCACGTGGTGATGGTGGTGCACTTCTTCCTCAGCGGCTATGCCTTCGTGTGGGCCCTGGCCGGCACCGACCCCGGGCCGCCCAAGTGGCCCGCACCGATGCGGCTGATGGTCCTGATCGGCACGCTGGCCGCTCACGCCTTCTTTGGTCTGGCCCTGATGTCGGGCAACTGGCTGCTGGCGCCCGAGTTCTTCAAGACCGTTGACCTGCCGTGGGTGCCGGACCTGCTGGCTGACCAGCAGTTGGCGGGCATGATCGCGTGGGGCATCGGTGAGCTGCCGACGGTGGTCCTGGCGATGATGGTGACCTACGACTGGCTGCGCAGCGACACCCGCGACGCCAAGCGGCTCGATCGCAAGGCCGACCGGGACGGCGATGCCGACCTCGCGGCATACAACGAGCATCTCGCCCACCTGGCCGAGCACGGCCGCGACACCCGACCGCGCTAGCGGAGACCAAGGAGACATCGTGCGCATCGCCCTGATCCAGTTGGAGTATGCCGACGGAGAGTCGGTCGTCGACCGCACGTCCCGCGTCGTGGAGTTGGTGCGGGCCCAGGCGGGGCACGACCTGGTGGTGCTGCCCGAGCTGTGGAGCGCCGGTGGCTTCGACTATCGAGCCTGGCCGGAGCGGACCCAGACCGTGGACGGGCCGGTCGTCGCGGCGGTCGCGCAGGCTGCCCGGGAGATCGGTGCCGTCGTGCACGCCGGCTCGATCGCCGAGGCCCCGGTGGATGAGCCGGGTCCGGAGGGGCGCGGGCTGTGGAACACGTCGGTGCTGCTCGACCCTGCCGGCGAGCGGGTCGCGCGCTATCGCAAGGTGCACCGCTTCGGCTTCGGCAACGGCGAGCCGCGGCTGATGGAGGCCGGTGAGGACGTCGTCGTGCTGGACCTGCCCGCGCCTGCGGATGGTCTCCGGGCGGGACTGTCGACCTGCTATGACCTGCGCTTTCCCGAGCTCTATCGTGCCCAGGTCGACCAGGGAGCCGAGCTGTTCGTGATCCCGGCGGCCTGGCCCGCCGCCCGGGTCGAGGCATGGCGCCTGCTGTTGCGGGCCCGCGCGATCGAGGACCAGTGCTTCGTGCTCGGCTGCAACACCGCGGGCACGCACGCGCGCACGCAGATGGGCGGCCGCAGCGCGGTGATCGACCCGCGCGGCGAGGTGCTGGCCGAGGCGGGCACCGGCCAGGAGGTGCTCTCGGTGGAGATCGACCCTGCGCTCGTGGCCGACTTCCGCGAGCAGTTCCCCGTCCTCGCCGACCGCCGCCTGCCCCCCGCAAAAAGATAAAGGTCTCGCACGCCCTGCCCGCAAAAAGATAGAGGTTTCGTACGCCCCCGCAGGGCGCGAAGCGCGGAATCGTGTCCGCCGGACGTGACCGCCGGTCAGCGATCCTCGTGGACGACGCGGAGCTCCTGCCAGGCCTCGAGCAGGGAGGGGCCGTACCAGGTGAGCAGCCTGCCGCTGATCAACCGGGTGGGGGTCGTGAAGGCCTCCGGGCCGTCTGCGGTCGTGAACTCGTAGGGCTCGTCAGGCAACAGCATCAGGTCAGCGCCCGCCGTGTCCAGGTCCTCCAGATCGACGTGCGGATAACGCTGTTCGTGATCGGCATAGACATTGCGCAGGCCGGCCCGGGCCAGCAGGTCGGTCGTGAAGGTGCGGGAGCCGACCGCCATCCACGGGTCCCGCCAGATCGGCACCGCCACGCTCGCCCGCACCGGCGGCAGATCCGGTGTGCCCCACGCCTGCTCGCCCTGGGGCAGCCACAGCGGGGCGCCCCACGCCAGCACCTCGGTGAACAGCCGGCGCATCGCAGCCAGAGCCTGCGGCACCGACTCAATCACGCACACCCAGACGGGGACGCCGGCCTCGCGCAGGCGCCGCACGTCGAGCTCTCGGTTCTCCTCCTGGACCACGACGACCAGCTCCGGCTCCAGCGCGGCGATGGCCGCACGGTCCGGGTTCTTGGTGCCGCGCACACGCGGGACGTCGAGGTCCCTCGGATGGGTGCACCAGTCGGTCGCGCCGACCAGCGCCTCAGCCCGGGTGGCGGCGATGGCCTCGGTCAGCGACGGGACCAGGGAGACAACTCGCCGCACCGGACCGTCCGGCAACTCAACCTGGTGCCCAAGGTCGTCGGTGAGGATGCGCGGCATACCCGCCACGCTAGTCAATGTCTCTCGGCAGGCCCGATCAAGCCACGCCTTCCCCTCAGGCCTCGTCCCCTCAGGCACCGGCCTGGTCGTCCGCCAGGCGCACCTCGAGCTGATCGAGGATCAGGCCCAGGCCATAGGAGAACTCATTGCCGAAGTCGTAGTTCTGGCCGACGACGAGCTCGGTCAGCAGCCGAGCCATGTGCGGATAGTCCTCGGTGGGCAGGGCCAGTTCCTCGGTGAAGGACTCCGCGTCGCCGGGGCGAAACGGCAACTGCAGCTCGGTGAGGACGAAGCCGAAGACATAGGAGTCGACGGCGGAGTAGGCATGGGCGGCCAGCGCCATGGAGAACCCGTCGGCCAGCAGGCAGCCAAGGACCTGGTCGTGATGGCGCAGCAGCGCGTGGCCCGGCGTGGCCCGCGAATCGATCAGGGAGATCGCCCACGGGTGCCGGGAGTAGACGGCCCGGGCCGAGTCACACAGCCCGGTCAACGCCCGACGCCACGGTGTGCCGATCTCGGGGAGGTCCACCTGGGTGACGACCCAGTCGGCCAGCCGGTCGAGCAGCGCCTGCTTGCTCGGGACGTGGTGATAGAGCGACATCGCCTCGACGTCGAGTTGCCGCCCCACGCTGCGCATGCTCACGGCGGTCAGCCCGCCCTCGTCGGCCACCTGGGCGGCTGCCTCAATGATGCGCTCAGGGCTCAGGGCGGGGCGCTGCACTGCTGTGTGACCTCCTGGGTCTTGCGTTTCTTACTGGTGTAAGGCTACCGTAACAGCATCCCAATTCTTACGCCTGTAAGGAAGTCCCGTGAGAGCAGCAGTCCTTGACCGCTATGGCCCACCGTCCGTCGTCAGGGTCCAGGAGGTGGCAGACCCACAGCCCTCCGAGGGTGAGGTCGTCCTTGACGTCGCTGCCGTGGCCGTCACCGCCGCGGACGCCCGGATGCGCGGCGCCAACTTCCCCCGCGGGTTCGGGCCCTTCGCGCGCCTCGGCATCGGCGTGCTCCGACCGCGCAAACGGGTCCTCGGGGCGAGTTGCTCCGGGGTGGTGCGTGCCGTCGGTGCGGGGGTCAGCGGGCTCGCGGTGGGTGACGAGGTGTGCGGGCAGCTCGACGCCGGGATGGGCGCCCACGCTGAGCAGGTGCTGGCCACGGCCACGACCCTGGTGCCCAAGCCGGCGGAGGTCTCGCACGAGGACGCCGCTGGGCTGCTCTTCGGCGGCACCACCGCGCTGGGATACCTGCGGGACAAGGGCCAGGTGCAACCCGGCCACCGTGTGCTGGTCGTGGGGGCGTCGGGCGCCGTCGGGACGATGGCCGTGCAGATCGCCCAGATCCTCGGCGCGCACGTCACCGGAGTTTGCAGCACGCCCAACGTGGAGGTCGTCAAGCGGTTGGGTGCTGATGAGGTCATCGACTATCGGAAGACGCCGCCGGAGCATCTGACGGGGAGCTATGACCTGGTCATCGACACCGTCGGGGCGCTCAGCATCGCCACCGGACGTCGCCTGCTCAGTGACACCGGCGTGCTGCAACTCGTCGCCGCCGACCTGTGGCAGATGCTTGCTGCCCGCGGGCGCGTGCAGGCCGGCATGGTGACGGGCAAGCCCGACGACGTGCGTCAACTGCTGCAGTGGGCGGCTGCTGGGGACCTGGTGTCGGTCACCGACCGGGTGCTCCCGCTGGATCAGATCGTGCAGGCTCACGAGGTCGTCGACTCCGGTCGCAAGGTGGGCAACATCATCATCACGCCGTGAGGGTCCGTGCCCTGCACCACCGCGCCCCTATGCTGACCCGGTGGCCAACGAGGGGACGCCCAAGCCGTGCCGGATCGCCGTGGTGGGCAACGGCCCCCGCGCTCTGTGGGCGTTGGAGCGCCTGCTCGAGCACCTGCGCGCCAACCCGACTCGTCCTCACCTGCGGGTCGACGTCTTCGGCCCTGGCGAGCTCGGGGCCGGCACGACCTACGACCCGGAGCAGCCGGAGTTCCTGCGCCTGAACCTGCCCGCGGACCAGGTGGACGTCTGGTCGCAGGCCGGGCACCGCGGACCCTCGATGGTGCAGTGGCGCGGGCCCTCGGATGAGCCGGGCGAGCTCGGTGTCTATTCCTCACGAGCGAGCACCGGGCGTTATCTCCGCGAGCAAGCCGCAACGGTGATGACCGAGCTGGAGCCGCTGCTGGCGGCGCCGGTGGTCCATCACCGGCGCCGGGTGGAGCAGGTGACTCCGTATGCCGAGGGGCCGGCCGAGGCACAGACCGTCGCCACCGCAGGTGGCCGGGGAGGTCAGTGGCACGTGGACGGGGAGGGGCCGTTCGACGAGGTCCTCCTCACGCCCGGGCACGCGGCCGACTGGCCAGGTGCGCTACGGCATACCTGGGACCCGACCCTGGCACCACTGCACCCGGCAGTTTTCCCTGTCGAGCCCCTGCTGGCCCGTCCAGAGTTGCGCCCAGGGGCCACCGTTCTGGTGCGGGGCGCCGCGCTGACCGGCATCGACGCGGTGCTCGCCCTGACCCGTGGCCGGGGACTCGAGCTGGCCGACGCCGACCTGCGGATCATCCTGGCGAGCCGCAGCGGCCGCCTCATGATGCCCAAGACCCCGGCAGCACTGGTCAAGGAGCTGCACGCCCGGGCGGGCGACACTGGTCCGTTCCGCGGGCGAGCCGTGGACCTGGTGCGGACGGGCCGCGGTGCCGAGCTGCCGACGGTGCTGTCCGACCTGAGCGCACACCTGCTCAGCGGGGCAGCATCGCTGCCTGCAGAGGAGGCAAGGGCACAGGTGCGCACGGTTCTTGAGGACCTGTCGGCAGGCCGAACTCCAGCAGGTCGGGTGGGGCAGTTGCGCGTTGGTGTTGCCATCGCTCGCGACGAGCGGCCTCCCGACGGTGTGTGGGCCGTCGGTCAGGCCTGGCGGGTGCTCCAGGGCGACCTCGCCCGCTGCCAGCAGGAGATCGACCCCGACGGTCCACTCCTGGGGTGGCCGGACTCTGCCCGGTGGACCGCCGAGCTCGAGCGCCTGGGTTACGGCCCCTCTCTCATGCACGCCGAGTTCCTCCTGGAGGCCATCGATGCCGGAGTTGTGGAGGTGCGTGCGGGTGACACGGCTGGCCTGGCCCGCGAGCTGCGCCCCGACCTGGTCATCGACGCGGTGCTGCCCCCGCCGGGCATCCGCGATCTGCCGGAGAATCACGTGCTCCGGCGCATGACCGACGAGGGCGTGCTGACACCAGCCCGCCACGGTCGAGGTGCCCGGGTGGGTCGTGCCGGAGAAGTGCTCGATGTGCAGGGCACGCCGGTGCCCGGACTGTCGTTGATCGGCCGCGCGACCGAGGACGTGGTCCTCGCCAACGACACGCTGCTGCGCGACATGCACCCAGCCGTGGACCTCTGGGCCCAACGGGTGCTGGGGCTCCTGCCGCCCCGCTAGCCCGCCCCGGCTCCGGAGCCAGGAAAGGGCGCCGCGGGCGTGCATTCGAACAGGCGACGTCAATCGTCGCTTTGCGTCACTGCAGGTCACAGCGTCGTCCACCTCGAACGCCCGCGACGTCGCCGGTCTGGGTGCACGCGGGCGAGACCTCTACGAAGCTGCGGGGCGGCCGTACGAGACCTCTACGAAGTTGCGGGGCGGCCGTACGAAACCTCTACGAAGTTGCGGGTGACCGTACGAGACCTCTATCAAAAATGGTCAGAAGGCGGACTCGGGCAGCTCCATGATCGAGTCGTCCACGTGCGTGATGATGCCGCGGTCGGAGTGCACCCGCGGCAGGATGTCGCGGGCGAAGAACCGAGCAGCAGCCACCTTGCCGAGATAGAAGTCCCGGTCAGCGCCAGCCGCGCCGGCATCGAGCGCGGCCTGGGCCACCTCGGCCTGACGCAGCAGCAGCCAGGCGATCACGACGTCACCGGCAGCGAGCAGGAAGCGGGTGGTCGACAGGCCGACTGAATAGACCGCCTCGGGCGAGCCGCCGTTGCGCGGGTCGGAGGCCATGACGCGCCCGACCATGAACTCGACCATCCCCTGGATGTCCTCCAGGGCGCGACCCAGCAGACCGCGCTCGGTGGCCAGGAAGTCGTCGGCGCCGCCGCCCTTGACCAGCTCCATCATCTGTGCGGCCAGGTGGCCGAGGGCCTGGCCCTGGTCTCGGACGATCTTGCGGAAGAAGAAGTCCTGGCCCTGGATCGCGGTGGTGCCCTCATACAGGCTGTCGATCTTGGCGTCACGGATGTATTGCTCGATCGGATAGTCCTGCAGGAAGCCGGAGCCCCCAAAGGTCTGCAGCGACTCGGTGCCCAGCAGCACCCAGGCCCGCTCCGAGCCACAGCCCTTGACCAGCGGCAGCAGCAGGTCGTTCAACTTGGCCGCCATCTGGGACTCCTCGCTCGGGGTGTCCCCGGCGATCATCACCGTGTCTTGCTGCGCCGCCGTGAACAGCATCAGCGCCCGCAACCCCTCGGCATACGACTTTTGCAGCATCAGGCTGCGCCGCACGTCCGGGTGGTGGGTGATGGTCACGCGCGGTGCGCTCTTGTCAGCCATCTGCGTCATGTCCGCGCCCTGCACGCGCTCCTTGGCATACTCCAGCGCGTTGAGATAGCCGGTCGACAGGGTCGCAATTGCCTTGGTGCCCACCAGCATCCGGGCATATTCGATGATGTGGAACATCTGGCGGATGCCGTCATGCGAGTCGCCGAGCAGGGTGCCGACGGCCGGGTTGTCCGGGTCCTCGCCGAAGCGCAGCTCGCAGGTCGTGGAGACCTTCAGGCCCATCTTGTGCTCGATGTTGGCGACCTGGACGCCGTTGCGCTCGCCAAGCTCGCCGTCCTCACCGATGTGGAACTTCGGGACGATGAACAGCGACAGGCCCTTGGTGCCCGGGCCGGCGCCCTCGGGGCG
The DNA here is from genome assembly GCF_023923225.1 of Ornithinimicrobium faecis. Lineage (GTDB taxonomy): Bacteria > Actinomycetota > Actinomycetes > Actinomycetales > Dermatophilaceae > Ornithinicoccus > Ornithinicoccus faecis. The sequence continues at coordinate 340,787 of NZ_CP099489.1, forward strand.
GGCCAGCACGAAGTGGATCACGTTGTCATAGAAGGGCGCCTCGCCGGAGGTGATGAAGCGCTTCACACCGCTGATGTGCCAGGTGCCGTCCTCCGCCTGGACCGCCTTGGCGCGGCCAGCCCCCACGTCGGAGCCGGCGTCCGGCTCGGTGAGCACCATCGTGGCGCCCCAGTGGTTGTCGATCATCTGCTGGGCGAGGTGCTGCTGCGCCTCGTTGCCGAGGGAGCGCAGCACCTCGGCGAAGGTGTAGCCCGCGGAGAACATCTTCACGGCCGGGTTCGCACCGAGCGCCATCTCCGAGACGGCCCAGGTCAGCGACGCGGGACCGCGGGTGCCACCGAGCTCCTCGCTGACCTCCAGGCGCCACCACTCGGCGTCGCGCCAGGCCAGGAAGGACGTGATGAAGGACTCGGGCAGCGTGACCTCACCGGTCTCCGGGTCGAAGGTCGGCGGCGTGCGATCGGACTCCAACAGGCTCTCGCCGAGCTCGTTCTCGGCGAGCGTGGACACCTGCTTGAGGATGTCGCGCGCGGTCTCCTCGTCGAAGTCGCCGAAGGCACCCTTGCCGAGCACCTCCTGGCGGCGCAGCACCTCGAAGAGGTTGAACTCCAGGTCGCGAACGTTGCTCTTGTAGTGGCTCATGGTCCTCAGTCCTCGTGCTCCCACCGTGGCTGCCCACGGCCAGATCGTGCGGCGAAAGTATCCGGTACGACGCGTACCTACTTGTTAGTAACAGTCTGCCTCTCGCGCGCGAGAAGGTCAAGGCAAAAAGCGGGCGTATGCCGAGGCGCCGGCTGGGCGCGGCTGTGCGGCAGGGAGTGTGGCCAGCTCCGCGGCCGACCCGCGCCGACCCGGCGTCACGGGTCGGCGCGGCAAGCGGCTCAGGAGCCGATGGACAGGACCCCCTGGTGGGTGGTGGGGGCTTCGATCTCATCGAGGGCGGCGATGGCGAAATCCTCCATGCTGATCAGTGAGGTGCCGTCTGCGGCGATGACCAACTCGGTGCCCCCTGTCCGATAGGTGCCTGTCCGCTCGCCCGGTTGGAACAGGGCCGGCGGGGCGAGATAGGTCCAGGCGACGTCGACCGCCGCTTCGAGGACCTGAAGTTGCTCGACGCTGGCGGCAGCGGCCTGGCTATAGGCCCGGGGCACCCACTGCTCGTGGTCGATCGCACGGGATGTCGAGCCCGGCAACAGGAGGGGGCCGGCGCCGCCGATGACGATCAGGCGCACGTCGGCCTGTTTCGCGCCGTTGGCCAGGCCTGCCGTGGCAGCCGGGACGTCGTCCTCGTGGCCACGTGCTGGCCGGGTCGCGCCGAGGATCACGTCGTGACCTCTCGCTGCCTGCGCCACAGCAGCGGCCTCCGCAGCGTCCAGCCCCACCCACGTGGGAGCATCCAGGGTCTCGCGGCCCGTGTCGGACAGGTGGCGTCCACCTCGGCGGGTGCGGCTGGCTCGCGTCACGGTGTGGCCACGTGCCTCGGCTTCTGTCGCGACGCGGCGCCCGCAGGCACCGCTTGCCCCGATGACAAGAATCTTCATGTGCTGACCTCCTGGTGTCGACGCAGGACCTGCGGGCCCTGCCGTTGGGCGCTGGACACGGCGACCAGCGCGAGGACGAAGCCGGCCAGCTGCACCGGTGAGAGGGCTTCGCTGAGCACGACCCAGCCGAGCAGGGCCGCGACGAGAGGAGAGAGGACGGGCAAGAAGGCGACCGCTCCGGCCGGCAGGTACCCGACCCCGCGGAACCACAGGGTGTAGGCGAGCAGCGCCCCGACCAGGCTGAGCCAGGCATAACCGGCGATGGCCGAGCCGTCGAGCTCCGGAGGCGGTCCCTCGAGGAGGAAGGCGACCGGGAGGATGACCAGACCTCCTGCGCTGAGCTGCCACCCGGCATACGCCACTGGTCCCACCGGGCGACCCCAGCGTTTGGACAGCACCGTGCCGAGCGCCATGGAGGCCGTGCTCGCCACTCCCGCAAGGACACCCGTGGGGCTGAGGGCAGCGCCGGGGCCGAGGACGATCAGTGCCACGCCGCCCACGGCCAGGACGCCCCAGCCCAGGCGCCATCGCGTGGCCCGCTCGCCCAGCAGTGGGACGGCCAGGACGGCGACGAACAGTGGGCCCGCCGCTCCGAAGATCGCGGCGACGCCACCGGGCAGGAGATAGGCCGCAAGGAACAGGAGCGGGAAGAAGGCTCCGATGTTGAGCGTGCCGAGCACGAGGGCCTTCCACCACCACGAGCCCCGCGGCAGGTGGCGCGCCAGGGCCACGGCGATGAGGCCGGCGGGCAGGGCGCGCAGAGCGCCGGACCAGAGCGGGTGGTCCGGCGGGAGGAAGAGCGTGGTCACCACATAGGTGGTGCCCCAGACGATCGGTGCCAGGGCCGTCGACAGGGTGGTGGCGGCTCCGCGGACTCGTTGGGTCGTGCTCATCGTGTCTCTATTCGACGTCAAAGTGTTTGAGGCCGTTCAATCTACGAGACGGGTAGAGTGGCGTCAAATTGTTTGACGTGGAAGGGAAATGTCATGGCGGACCGGGTGAGCGACTTCCTGGCGCAGTGGGCCGCTGAGCGGCCCGACCTCGATGTCACCCCGATGGGCGTCATCGGTCGCCTCGCTCGGGGTTCGGAGTTGATGTCGCGGGGGATCCAGACCTATTTCGTCGAGCACGGACTGCAGCAGGGACAGTTTGACGTGCTGGCCACCCTGCGGCGCTCGGGGAGCCCCTTCACGCTGACACCGGGCGCGCTCGCGGACTCCACGATGCGCTCCCAGGCGGCGATGACCAACCGGTTGGCGGGGCTTGAGGCCAAGGGGCTGATCGAGCGAAAGATGGATCCGGACAACCGGCGCAGCGTGCTGGTCTCGCTGACCGATGAGGGGCTGGAGCTAGTGGATCGGGTCGTCACGGGGCACGTGGAGAATGAGCGCGAGCTCCTGGCTCCGCTCACCGGAGCCGAGCAGGAGCGACTGGCCGGGCTCCTGGAGAAACTGCTCGCTGGCTCAGGTGACATCGCCCGCGACTGATGGGCCTGCTTCTATATTTACGTAGAGATTCGTATGTGGAGGTGACCACGATGGCAACGAGGCAACTCAACACCAGCGTCGAGGCATCGCTCTATGACCGGCTTGACCTGCTGGCGGCCCGGACCGGCCGATCCCGGTCGCACTACGTGGCCGAGTTTATTGAGCGAGGTCTGATCGACCTGGAGGACCATTACTTGCTCAAGGATGCGCAGGAGGAGTTCTACGCCTCTGACGAGGACTCGATCCCGCACGAGGACGTGGACTGGGACAGCCTCGGTCGATGACCTTCCAGGACCGGTACATGCCGAACGCACTCAAGGAGCTCGAGAAGCTCGACCGGGCGCAGGAGAAACGGATCAGGCGGTTGTGGTGAAGGCAGCACACCGGCGTGAGGTCTATCGCTGTCCTGCCCGGCGCGCTCGGGGGCCACGGACTCGGACCTGGTGCGGGATCGGCGTTGCCACACTGGGGCTCCAGCACGGGACACGCCGCAACGATGTTGGCACGGTGCGCGACACGCAGGCCGGGGTGGCGCGGTCGGTGGGTTGTGGGATCGGGTGCTCACGCGCTCGGTGGGCTGTGGAATCGGGTGCTCACGCGCTCGGTGGGTTGTGGGATCGGGTGCTCACGCGCTCGGTCAGGAGGGGGAGGGGTCGGGGTCGGGGTCGGGGTCGGTGAGGCCGGCGTCGTGGACGATCAGGGCAATCTGGGTCCGGTTGCCGGCGCCGAGTTTGACCAGGACGCGCGAGACGTGCGCCTTGACGGTGGGCAGGCCCATATAGAGGGTGCTGGCGATCTGGGCGTTGGACCAGCCCTGGCCGATGGCGACCGCCACCTCGCGCTCGCGGTCGGTCAGGTTGTCGAGCAGCTCCTCGGCCCGCTTGCGCCGCGTCTCAGCTCCCGCGTCCTGAGTCTGCAGGCCCCCGCCGGCGACGCGGGCGATCAGCTGCTGGGTCACCGAGGGTGACAGGCTCGGCTCGCCGTCGAGCACCGCGCGGCGCACGGCCTCCACCAAGCGCTCCGGACGGGTGCTCTTGAGCAGGAACCCATGGGCGCCGATGCGCAGCGCCTCCAGGACCATGTCGTCAGTGTCGAAAGTGGTCAGCACGATCACCTTCGGCGGGTCCTCGCTGGCCAGCAGTTCAGCCGTTGCTGCGAGTCCGTCCAGCACCGGCATCCGGATGTCCATGAGCACCACGTCGGGCTTGACCTGCTCGACGAGGTCGACCCCGGCGCGGCCGTCATTGGCCTCCCCGATCACCTCGAGGTCGGGCGCGCCGCCGAGGATGAGGCCCAGACCGGTGCGGACGAGGGCGTCGTCGTCGACCAGGACGACCGAGATGGTGCCGGTGGAGCTCGGCTCAGGAGTGGTGCTCACGTGGTCCACGGTAACCAGGCGCGCACGACGAAGCGCCCGGACCGGTCGGTGCCGTAGCTCAGTTGGCCGCCACTGAGCACGGCGCGCTCGGCCAGCCCGAGCAGTCCCATGCCCGACCCGCTCTCCCGGACCCCGTCGTGTTGCGGCTCCTCGCCGTAGGACGCGGGCTGGTTGACGATGGTCAGGTCCAGGCCGACGCCTGCTCCGCCGGAGAGAGAGACGGTGACGGGCTGGCCCTTGGCGTGCTTGCGGGCATTGGTCAGGCCCTCCTGGATGATCCGATAGGCGTGCCGGCTGATCGTCTCGGGGACGCTGGAGGGGTCGACCCGCAGCGTGGTCACCACGGGGGTGCCGCCGGCGCGGACCTCGTCGAAGAGGGTGGACAGCTGGACCAGGTCGGGCTGGGGGCCGCGCGGCTGGTCGGGCTCGTCGCTGCCGCGCAGCACCCCGAGCACGGTGCGCAACTCCTGCACCGCCTGGTCGGCGTTGTCGCGCACCGTGCCGGCGATCTCGCGCATCTGCTCCGGAGGCAGGTCCTGGCGATAGCTGAGGACCCCGGCGTTCATCGCGATCAGGCTGATCCGGTGGGCCAGCACGTCGTGCATCTCTCGTGCGATCCGCGCCCGCTCGGTCGCCCGGGCCTGCTCGACGCGGCGGCCCTGCTCCCGCTCGGCGACCTCGGCCCGCTCCCGGAGCGCGGCGAGATTGTCGCGGCGGGCACCGATCGAATAGCCGACCGCGATCGCTGCGATCAGCACCAGCACCTGGAACGTGACGTTGGTGGCCGTCGTGACCCAGCTCTGGCCTCCCGGCACACGGAACATGAAGTCCCACACGAACGAGGTCGCCAGATAGAGCGGCGTGATCAGGGCCAGCGCCCGCCAGCGCCGCCACGTGGACAGTGAGATCATGGCGATCAGGACAGTGCCGGCCGCAGTTGTTGCGACAGTCGACATCAGGATCAGGACCACGGTGACGATCACCGGCCAACGCCGACGGAAGTGCATGACCACCAGGGAGAGCAGTCCGATGATCGGGTCGACCGCGAACAGCCACCACTCGGGCCCGACGCGCCCCTCCAGGTCGATTGCGGCCCAGGACGAGACCCAGAGGATCGCACCAGCCAGCACCGCCAGCAGGATGCGCCAGGTCTCCCCCCAGCGCGTCATCGGTGGTTGTCCAGGTCGCACACCCCGACCATAGGTCGTGCGGGGGACCACCGGAGCAGTCAAAGGTCTGCGACCGGGTGAGTGACGGCATACCAAGGTATGACGCAGGTCCAGCCTCTGGACGGATGTGCCGGGGGTCGGTGGTCCCGCAAGATAGAAGCATGATTCAGGTAGAGAACCTCGTGAAGACATACGGGGACTTCACCGCCGTGGACGATGTGACGTTCACTGCCGAGGCAGGACGGGTGACCGGGTTCCTCGGTCCCAACGGGGCGGGCAAGTCCACCACCATGCGCGTGATGACCGGGCTCACCCCGGCGACCCGAGGCAGCGCCACGGTGCTCGGCACGCCCTACGAAGCACTGCAGAACCCGGGGCGGCACGTGGGCGTGCTCCTCGACGCCTCCGCCCAGCACGCCGGCCGGACCGGCCGTGAGGTGCTGAGCCTGGGCGCCATGACGCTCGGCGTCGGCGAGAAGCGCGTCGACCAGATGCTGGAGGTCGTCGGACTGACGGCCAAGGAGTCCAAGCGGCGCATCCGCAACTACTCCCTCGGCATGCGGCAGCGCCTCGGCCTGGCCAACGCGCTGCTCGGTGACCCCAAGGTCCTGATCCTCGATGAGCCCGCCAATGGTCTGGACCCGGCAGGCATCCGCTGGATGCGTGACCTGCTCGGCACCTTTGCCGCTGAGGGCGGGACCGTGCTGCTCTCCTCCCACCTGCTGCACGAGATCGAGCGGATCGCCGACGACATCGTGGTGATCGGCCGCGGCAAGATCGTCGCCTCGGGCACCAAGGAGGAGCTGTTGCGCCCCTCCGGCTGCCTGGTGCGCAGCGCCGACGACGAGACGCTGCACCGCGTGTTGTCAGGCAAGGGCCTGGACGTCCTCGTCCTGCCCAACGGTGGCCTGCAGGTCGAGGCCGAGACGGCCGCGGTCGGTCAGGTCGCAGCAGAGGCCGGCATCGCGCTGGTGGAGCTGCGTGGCGCTGACAGCCAGGGCCTGGAGGAGATGTTCCTGACACTCACCTCCGACGACGCACGACAGGAGACGGCAGCATGAGCACGACGACCGTGAACACCGAGTCCGGGGCTCCCCACGTGGCGCCCCCGCGCGGCGGGTTCCGCCTGCCGACCATCGACACCCCGATCAAGCCGGTCAGCTTTGGCCGGTTGGTCCGGGTCGAGACGCGCAAGCAGATCGACACGCTGGCCGGCCGCTGGTTCCTGATCATCCTCGGGCTGGTCATCGTCGTCACGATGACGATCATGCTGTTCGTCGGTCAGGGTGACCACGACTACGGCACCTATCTCGCGGCGGCGGGGGTCCCGCTCGGCATCTTCCTGCCGGTGCTCGGCATCCTGTCGGCCACGCAGGAGTGGAGCCAGCGCACCGCGATGACCACCTTCACCCTGGAGCCGCGCCGCGGCCGGGTGATCTGGGCCAAGGTCGCCAGCACCCTGCTGATCGGTCTCGGAGCCGTCGTCGCGACGCTCATCCTGGGCGCTGTCGGCCGGCTGCTCGGTGACCTGCGCGGTGCAGAGACGCCGTGGGCCATCGACGGTTGGCTGATCGGTGGCATCACGCTGATGATGCTCCTCTATGTGATGCAGGGTCTGGCCTTCGGTCTGGCGCTGCTCAACACTCCCGCGGCGATCGTGGCGTTCTTCGCCCTCCCGACGCTGCTGCCGCTGATGAACCTGGTCAGCTGGCTGCAGACGCCCTACGAGTGGATCGATCTGACCATGACGAGCTCGCCCCTGACCTCAGGGGTGGCAATGACTGGCGAGCAGTGGGCACAGCTCGCCGTATCGGTGGTGCTGTGGGTTGGAGTCCCGCTGACCATCGGGGTGTGGCGCGTGCTGCGCCGCGAGGTCAAGTGACCTGCGCGTAGCCACCGAGGGGTCACGGTGACCCGACGGTAGGCGCCCACCCATCCGGGGAAAAGGGGACGTCAGCGGAGCCTGGGGGCAGGCTCCGCTGACGTTTCTGTGTCTGGCCCCAGTGTCAGTGCCCAGACTTGCTGCTCGTGAGTGCAGTTACCGCCCCGGGAGGGTCGCTAACTGCACTCACCAGGGAAGCCGGCCCCTCGGCATACGGCTGGGTGGTTGCTGTGCAGTGGATAACGAGTGCGTATCGGTTGGCGCCCCGGCTGGGCACGGACGCGCCGGATGCGGCAGAGTTGGCCTGGATCACTGCTTGACCTGCGCCGCCCCCGAGGTGCAGGCACTCCAGGAAGGCTCCAACCATGACGTCACGCTCCCGGGTGCTGGCCGCCGCGCTGTCGGCCACCTTCCTGTTGACCGCCTGCAACGCCGGCTCCACCAGCGACGACCCGACCGACGGCGAGAACAACGCCACCGGCGACGCCGACAACGGTGACAGCACCGGGGGCACCGGCGGCACTGCCGCCCCGGGTGACGACGCGGTCCGCATCGGCCTGGTCGCCGAGCCCGCGAGCCTGGACTTCACGACCACCGACGGTGCCGCGATCCCGCAGGTGCTGCTCTACAACGTCTACGAGTCCCTGGTCAAGGTCGACCAGTCCGGTGAGATCGTGCCCGCGCTCGCCTCGGCGTGGGAGGTCAGCGAGGACGGCAAGACCTATACCTTCACCCTCGAGCAGGGTGTCACCTTCAGCAACGGCGAGACCTTCACCGCCGAGGACGTGGTCAGCTCCTTCGAGGCCGTGCAGAACGACTGGACGGTCAGCCTGAAGAGCCAGTTCGACATCATCGAGTCAATCGAGGCCACCAGCGACACCGAGGTGGTCATCACGCTGGCCAGCCCGAGCAACTCCTTCCTCTACTCCCTGACCACCCGGGTCGGGGCGATCTTCGACTCCAACAGCGTCGACGAGCTGGCCACGCGCCCGATCGGGACCGGGCCCTACACCTTCGGGGAGTGGAACCGCGGCTCCTCCATCACGCTGCAGCGCAACAGCGACTACTGGGGCGAGGAGCCCTACTTCGACCAGGTCGAGCTCGCCTACTTCAGCGACGCCAACGCCCTCAACAACGCGATGCTCACCGACAGCATCGACGTCGTCGGCACCGTTCAGGCCCCCGAGGCGCTCAGTGAGTTCGAGGGCGGCGACTACCAGATCATCGAGGGCACGACCAACGGCGAGGTCGTGCTGTCCTTCAACAACGAGACCGAGCCGTTCAACGACCTGCGGGTCCGCCAGGCCGCCCGCCACGCCATCAACCACCAGGCGCTGCTGGACACCTGCTGGGACGGGCGCGGGACGCTTATCGGCAGCATGGTCCCGCCGACCGACCCCTGGTATGAGGACCGCACCGGCGACTATCCCTACGACGTCGAGGCAGCCAAGGCCCTGCTGGCCGAGGCCGGCGCCGAGGGTGCCGAGGTCCGGCTGCGGATCCCGACGCTGCCGTATGCGACGGCTTGCGCACCGATTGTGGAGAGCATGCTCGAGGAGGCCGGTTTTGCGGTCACCATCGACGACCTGGAGTTCCCGGCCGCGTGGATCGAGGACGTCTTCACCAATGCCGACTATGAGATGTCGATCGTCTCCCACGTTGAGCCGCGCGACCTCAAGGCTGTTCTGGGCAACCCGGACTACTACATCCGCTATGGCACACCCGAGCTGCGCACCCTGCTCGATGAGGCCGACGCCGGCACCGAGGAGGTGCAGATCGAGAAGATGAAGGAGGCCGCCAAGCTGGTCTCCGAGGACGCCGCGTCCGACTTCCTGTTCCTGCTGCCCAACCTCATCGTGGCCGACCCGGGCATCACCGGGCTGCCGGAGAACGCGATCACCGAGTCCTTCGACCTCTCGCAGCTCGCCGGCGAGTGACCCGAGCCTGACCCCGTGCTGCTGCGTCTGGCGCAACGCTTCCTGGTGCTGCTGGCCAGCCTGCTGGTGGCATCAGTGCTGGTCTTTGCGTTCATGCAGGTGCTGCCGGGCGACCCGGCGCGCGTGGCGCTGGGCATGAACTCCTCGGATGATTCGGTGGCCGAGCTGCGGGAGCAGTTTGGTCTGGACCGTCCGGTCTTCGTGCAGTATGCGGACTGGTTGCGTGGGATGGTCACGCTCGACCTGGGCGTGGAGTGGGTGAGCAAGGCACAGATCGCTCCCCAGTTGGTGGATCGGCTCGCGGTGACCGGGTGGCTGGTGATCACCGCGATGCTGCTCGCGCTGCTGATCGCCCTGCCCGTGGGCACCTGGATGGCGGTGCGCCACCGCCACCTCGATGGCGTGGTCCTGTCGGCGATCTCGCAGATCGGCGTCGCGATCCCCGCGTTCCTGGCCGGCATCATCCTGATCACCTATTTCGCCAAGCGGTGGCAGTGGTTTCCCTCCGGTGGCTGGGTGCCGCCGGCCGAGGACCCGCTTGGCTTCCTGAGCCGGCTGGCGCTGCCGGCGATCTCGCTCGCCATGGTCCAGGCCTCGGTGCTGGCCCGCTATGTGCGCACCGCCGTGCTCGAGGTGCTGCGGGAGGACTATCTGCGCACAGCCCGGGCCAAGGGGCTGCGCCCGATGCAGGCGCTCACCCGGCACGGCCTGCGCAATGCCGCCGTCCCGATCGTGACTGTTCTGGGCCTGCAGTTGGCGACGCTGCTGATCGGCGCGGTGGTGGTCGAGCGGGTCTTCGTGATCCCCGGACTCGGGTCCTTCCTGCTCGACTCGGTGGCCTCCCGCGAGCTGATCACGGTGCAGACCATCGTCATGGTGCTGGTGGCTGCCGTGCTGATCATTAACTTCCTGGTCGATGCGTTGTATCTGGCGATCGACCCTCGGCTCAGGACTGGTGCACGATGAGTGGGCGGCGGATCAATGCGCCACTGGTCATCGGCGGGGTGCTGGTGCTGTTCGTCGTGACGATGGCGCTGGTCTCTTATGTGTGGACGCCCTATGAGTTCAAGTTCCTCCCCGTCCCCAAGGAGCAGACGCCCAACGCCGAGCACTGGCTGGGCACCGACCGCTCGGCCCGTGACGTGCTCACTCAGATCCTGCTGGGCGCCCGCACCACGTTGTTTGTCGGGGTCGTCGCGGTGGGTGTCGCTGCCGTGATCGGGGTGCCCCTCGGCATATTGGCTGCGATGTCTCCCGGCGGGTTTGGCCAGTTGATCATGCGGGGCAACGACATCCTGTTGGCCTTCCCGGCGCTGCTGCTGGCGATCATGTTCTCCGCGCTCTATGGCGGGGGCACCACGGTGGCGATGGTGGCGATCGGCATCGCCACGATCCCAGCGTTTGCCCGGATCGTGCGCTCGGGTGCCCTGCAGGTGATCAACACCGAGTATGTCTCGGCCTCCCGCGTCGCCGGTCACGGTCCGCTCGCGATCGCGTGGAAGCACGTGCTGCCCAACGTGGCGGGTCTGGTGATCGTGCAGGCCTCAGTGTCCTTCGCGATCGCGATCCTGGCAGAGGCCGCGCTGTCCTATCTGGGCCTGGGCACCCCGACCGGTGAGCCCTCATGGGGGCGGATGCTTCTGGAGAGCCAGAACGTGCTGCACCGCTCTCCGCACCTGGCGATCATCCCCGGTGCCGCGATCGCCCTGGCCATCCTCGGCTTCAACCTGCTCGGCGACGGCCTGCGCGACTATCTCGACCCGAAGTTGGAGGGCCGATGAGCACCCCCCTCTCCCGACCGAGCGCGTCGGATGGTGACTTTTCCACCCCACCGAGCGCGTCGGGTGGTGGTGTTTCGACCCCACCGAGCGCGTCGGGTGGTGGTGTTTCGACCCCACCGAGCGCGTCGGGTGGTGGTGTTTCGACCCCACCGAGCGCGTCGGGTGGCGCCGAGACGGTCTTGACCGTGGCCGGCCTCGACGTGCACGCGGGGTCCACCCAGCTCCTGCACGACGTCACCTTCTCCATCAACCGGGGTGAGCGAGTTGGCCTGATCGGTGAGTCGGGCTCGGGCAAGTCGCTCACCGCGCTCGCCGTGATGGGCCTGCTGTCCGAGGGCCTGCAGGCCGAGGGTGAGGTCCGCCTCGCGGGACACGATCGTGACCTGCTCACCGCCTCGGAGGGTCGCCTGAGTCACATCCGCGGGAACGACATGGCGATGATCTTTCAGGAGCCGATGACCGCGCTGAACCCGACCATGCGGGTCGGTCGCCAGGTCGCCGAGGTGATGACCCAGCACGGCACGGCTGACCGGCGGACGGCGCGGCGAACTGCGGTCGAACTGCTTGAGCGGGTCGGTCTGCCCGACCCCGCATCGGTCGCCAGGTCCTATCCACACCAGCTCTCCGGCGGGCAGAGACAGCGGGTGGTCGCCGCCATCGCACTCGCCAACGACCCACTCCTGCTGGTCTGCGACGAGCCGACGACTGCGTTGGACGTCACGGTCCAGGCGCTCGTGCTCGACCTCATCGTCCGCGGCGTCGAGGAGCGTGACGCCGCGATGCTCTTCATCACCCACGACCTGGCCGTCGTTGCGACCGTCTGCGAGCGGGTGCTGGTCATGTATGGCGGACGCGTTGTTGAGGCCGGGCCAGTCACCGAGGTGCTGGGCAACCCTCAGCACCGCTATACCCAGGGACTCGTCGCCGCCTCGGACCTCGAGCGGGCGCGGGGAGAGCAGCGGCAACCGCTCGACACGATCCGGGGCAACGTTCCACCCGCCGGGAACTTCCCCGACGGATGCGTCTTCCGAAACCGGTGTGACTTCGCCACGGAGGCCTGCGAGAGCCTGCCGAAGTGGACACCCCGCGGCGACCACGAGGCCGGCGAGCGGGCCTCCGGTTATGCGTGCTTCCACCCGGTCGGGGGTGAGACCCATGAGTGAAGACAGCACGCCACACCGTGCGCTCGGTGGGGGTGAAAATGGACAACACGGCGCGCTCGGTGGGGGTGAAAATGGACAACACGGCGCGCTCGGTCGTGAGGGGGAGGTGGCGATCAGTCTGCGCGGCGTCAACCGGGAGTTCCGCCGCCCGAGGACCTCGCTCACCGGCACCCCGACCGTGGTGCAGGCGGTGCGGGACGTGAGCCTCGACATACGGGCGGGTGAGCGGTTCGGGTTGGTCGGTGAGTCCGGCTCGGGCAAGTCCACGCTGCTGAAGATGATCAGCGGGCTGGACCGCCCGACCTCCGGCGAGATCCACATCGAGGGCCAGCCGATCCACGCGAGCTCCGCGCGCAAACTCGGCTGGCTGCGACGCCGTCTCCAACTCGTCTTCCAGGACCCGATGAGCTCGCTGGACCCGCGCATGCGCATCCGGGAGATCATCGCCGAACCACTTGCCGCGCAGCGCCTCCCGCGGGGCGACAAGGTCAACGAGCTGTTGGAACGGGTCGGGATGTCCACGGACGCCGCGCGGCGCTTCCCGCACCAGTTCAGCGGCGGTCAGCGGCAACGGATCTCGGTGGCGCGCGCCCTGGCTCCCGACCCGCACATCCTGATCGCGGATGAGCCGGTCAGCGCCCTCGACGTCTCCGTGCGGGCGCAGGTGCTCAACCTCATCGACGAGGTGGTCGACGGCTTCGACCTGACCCTGGTGTTTGTCTCGCACGACCTGTCCGTGGTGCGGCACGTGTGCGACCGGGTGGCGGTGATGCGGGCCGGAGAGATCGTGGAAGTCGGCGCGACCGAGCAGCTCCATGAGGACCCGCAGCACCCCTACACCCAGCAGTTGCTCGCCTCCGTGCCGCGGCTGTCCGAGGCGCTGGCCGGTGCCTCCGCGGCACAGTTGGCCGAACGGACCAGGGCGGCGCTCGCCGGCTCCGGAGCTGGGGACGATGTCAGCGCGGAGGCCCTGGCAGAGGAGGGCGCGCGGGCCGATGCTGGCCTGCCCGGGGGTGCCGGTGTGCGCGCCGAGGACGTGCGGCACGATCGGCACGAGGACCAGGGCGGCACCATTGGCTGAGGTTGGGTCGGTGCCGTGAGCGTGTCAGGTGCTGTTGACGAGGGAGAGTGCTGTGGCTGAGGTGCGGATCGATGAGGACGCCGTGGTGTCGTTCACCCAGGAGCTGGTGCGGATCAGGTCGGTCAACGACCCCGGTGCCGGCACCGCGGAGGCGCCGGCGGCCCGCCTCGTCGAGGAGCGGATGCGTGAGCTCGGGTGGGACCCGCAGGTCACCGAGATCGCCCCTGGCAGGCCGAACGTGGTGGCCGTCATCGAGGGCGGTGGTGGTCCCGGCCCGACGCTGATGTTCGAGGGGCACACCGACGTGGTGACCGAGGGCGACCTCGAGGCCTGGAGCTTTGATCCCTATGCCGGCGACATCGTCGACGGCCAGTTGCGCGGTCGCGGCAGCGCGGACATGAAGGCGGGCGTCGCCGCCATGATCTATGCGACCAAGGCCGTGGTCGACGCCGGCCCTTTCCCGGGCAGGATCGTGCTCGGCGCCCTCGTCGACGAGGAGGGCCTGATGCTCGGCGCCAAGGCCTTTGCCCGCACGCCCCTGGCAGCCGAGATCGACGGCGCGATCTGCTGCGAGCCCGAGGAGGGCGAGATCTGCGCGGTCTCCAAGGGCGCCGTGCGGTTGCTGGTGCACTTTGAGGGGGCGATGGCCCACGGTGCGATGCCGCAGCACGCGCGCAACCCGGTGCCGGTGGCCGCCGAGTTCGTGCGCCGGGTGCCCGAGGTGCAGGCCCGGCTGCTCGCCGACCACGGGGAGCACGAGCACCTCGGGCCGAACTTCGTGACCCCGACCGTCGTGATCGGCGGGGACACCGACCAGATCAACGTCATCCCCGCGCGGGCCGTGGTGTGCCTGGACATCCGGACCACACCTGGCGTCGACCACGTCGAGCTCAACGGCTGGATCACCGAGCTGGCCGGGGCCTGTGGTGAGCCGGCCGGTGTCACCGCGACCGTGGAGGTCGTCGACGACCGGCCCGCCGTGGACACCCCCGTCAGCCACCCGATGATCGTGGCGCTCGCCGAGGCCCACGAGGCGGTGACCGGCACCCCGGCCGTCTATGGCGGCGTGCCCGGGGCGACGGACGGCACGATCCTGACCCGCGACGCCGAGATCCCGACGGTGGTCTATGGCCCGGGGGGCAAGTGGATCGCGCACCAGGCAGACGAGTATGTCGAGGTGTCAGCGATCATCGAGGCCGCCTCGGTCTATGCCGAGACTGCGAGGCGTTTCCTGAGCGCCTGAGCGCCTGAGCGGCGGCGGACAGCCACACACTGAACCAATCCGGGGCGGCGGTCGCTCCGAAGACCTGGTGTGAGCACCCCAACCGCCAGCACCCGCGCCCTCGGCGCGGTCTCCGGACTGGTCGCTGCGACCGCCGGGGTGCTGGCAGCCCACGGAACAGCTGCCCTCCTGCCCGGTGTCACCCCGCCGGTGACAGCGGTGGGCAACCGGGCCATCGACTGGACTCCGCAACCGGTCAAGGACTGGGCCATCGAGACCTTCGGCGCCGCCGACAAGGCGGTGCTGGTCGGCGGCGTGCTGCTCACGGTTGCTCTGCTGGCTGGGGCCACTGGCCTGATCGGCGTCCGTCGTCGCGGCACCGCCCTGGCCCTGCTGGCCGGACTCGTCGTGCTGGCCTCGGCGGCGATGTTCACCGATCGAGCCTCGACCGCGGGACCTGTCGGCCAGGGGCTGACGGCGACGGTGCTCGCCGTTGTGGGCCTCGGCGGCCTGTGGTGGCTGCTTGATGCCGTGGGCACTGGTCGACCGGCAGTCCCGGTTGGGGGACTCAGATCACGCGCAGGAGCAGCGACGACCCGCACGCGGGTGCTGCGCAGCGATGACACGGACCTGGAGGCCACCTCCGACTTCGATCGTCGGCGGTTCCTGCAGGCCGCTGGAGCGCTGGCGGCCGTGGGGGCTGCCGGTGGCGTGGTCGTCGAGACCGGCGGCGCCGCGGCCGTCGCCTCGCGAGACGCGCTTCGACTGCCGGCCCCGGCCGTCCCTGCTGTGCCGGTCCCGGACGGCGTCTCCTTTGAGCTCCCGGGTCTGACACCCCACCTGACCTCGAACGCTGACTTCTATCGCGTGGACACCGCCCTGACCGTCCCCGACGTCCCGCTCGAGGGCTATCGGCTGCGCATCCACGGGCTGGTCGACCACCCACTCGAGCTCACCTTTTCGGACCTGCTCGACCGGCGACTGGTGGAGCGGCGCATCACGCTGACCTGCGTCTCCAACCCGGTGGGGGGCGACCTGGTCGACAACGCCACCTGGATCGGCGTGCCCATGCGCGAGCTCCTGGCAGAGGCCGGGGTGCAACAGCACGCTGACGCGGTGAAGTCGACCAGCGCCGACGGCTTCACCGCCGGCACGCCACTGGAAGCGCTGACCGATGATCGGGAGGCCCTCGTCGCCATCGGCATGAACGGGGAGCCGCTCCCACTGGAGCACGGCTTCCCCGTGCGGATGGTGACCCCCGGTCTCTACGGCTATGTGTCCGCGACCAAGTGGCTGGTGGACCTCAAGGTCACCCGGTTCGCTGACTTCTCGGCCTACTGGACCAGCCGCGGTTATGCCGAACGAGCACCCATCAAACTATCCTCCCGCATCGACGTCCCCGGTTCCTTCGAGCGTCTCGACTCCGGCCGGCGCGTCGTTGCCGGCGTCGCCTGGGCGCAGCCCCACGGCATCGACGCCGTGGAGGTCCGAGTGGACGGCGGCGACTGGCAACAGGCCGAGCTGGCCGAGGAGGACTCGACTGTCACCTGGCGCCCCTGGCGCTGGGACTGGCCGGCAGAGCCCGGCACACACCGCCTGGAGGTCCGCGCGACGGACCGCACCGGCGAGACACAAACGTCCCAGCGGGTGCCGGTGGCACCCGACGGGTCGACCGGATGGCACAGCGTGACGGTCACCGTCACCTGAGCCGGACCACCCCCATTGAAAGGACCACACCATGCGCACCAACAAGACCCTGATCGCGCTGGCTGCAGCCGCCACGTTGACCCTGTCGGCGTGCGGCGGTGAGAGCGATGAGCCGGCTGCCGAGGACGGCACGACCCAGAACATGCCTGCGGAGGAGGAGACCGCGGAGGACATGACGGCGGAGGAAGAGACCGCGGAGGAAGAGATGACCGAGGACGACTCGATGGCCACCTCGCAGGAGATGGCCGCACCGACCGGCGACCTGGTCGGACCGGGCTGCGCCGGCTATGCCGAGCAGGTCCCGGACGGTGCCGGGTCGGTCGAGGGCATGGCCCAGGACCCGGTGGCGGTGGCAGCGAGCAACAACCCGTTGCTGACCACGCTGACGGCTGCAGTCTCTGGCGACCTCAACCCGGACGTGGACCTGGTGGACACGCTCAACGGTGACGAGTTCACCGTGTTTGCTCCGGTCGACGACGCCTTCGCCGCCGTGGACGAGGAGACGCTGGCCACCCTCGGTGAGGACGCAGACCTGCTCTCCACTGTTCTGACCTACCACGTCGTGCCGGGGCAGTTGTCTCCGGAGGAGGTCGTCGGCTCGCTGACGACCGTCCAGGGCGACACAGTCGAGGTGACGGGTGAGGGCGATGAGTTGATGGTCAACGACGCCAACGTCATCTGCGGTGGTGTGCAGACGGAGAACGCCACGGTCTATCTCATCGACGCGGTCCTGATGCCGCAGATGTGAGTCGCAGTGGTCGCCCCGGTCCGAGACTGTCGCGGACCGGGGCGCCGCCGTGCGGGCGTCCCCCGATGGCTAGAGTGAGGCGGTGAGCACACCTTCGGGGCAGGTGCCTCCGGGGAACGACCAACCCAGCGCACCGATCGCCCCCATCCCGCAGTCCGGTCAGCCCAAGAGCAACACCCCCAGCATCATGTGGGCGGTCGCCACCATCGTTGTCGCGCTCGTCGGCGGCTTCCTGATCTACACCGCGATGACGCAGGGTGATGAGCCCGCGGATGCCGGCCCCGGCTCCGCGCAAGGGGCCGGGAGCGACGAGGGAGCCGACCGGGAGGCCGGCGACGAGGCTGCGGAGGATGGGGCCGCCGACGACGGGGGAGCCGACGACGGCGCCGCCCCCGAGGCCCCCGCCGCCGAGAGCGAGCAGACGTCGGAGGCCCCGCAGCCCACCGAGTCCGCGGCCGAGCCGACGGTCACCGAGGAGCAGAAGCAGTTCCTGCTCGACCTGCCGCGCCGCGACGCCGAGGACCCGATGGCCAAGGGCGACGTCGACGCACCCGTCGTGATCATGGAGTTCGCCGACTATCGCTGCCCGTTCTGTGCCTCCTGGGGGCGGGATGTGCAACCCGCCCTGCAGGACCTGATCGACGACGGCACGGTCCGGCTCGAGTTCCGTGACCGGATCCTGTTCGGCGAGGAGTCCGAGGCAACGGCGCTCGCGGCCCGGGCGGCGGGTGAGCAGGGGATGTACTGGGAATATCACGACGCGATCTTCGCCGCCGCCCCGGACAGCGGCCACCCGGACATGCCTCGCGAGAAGCTGCTCGGCTTTGCCGAGGAGATCGACATTCCCGACCTCGAGAAGTTTGAGGCCGACCTAGACTCGCCCGAGCTGCGCGAGGCGATGCAGGCAGACCAGGAGCAGGGCGAGTCGCTCGGGGTCCGCTCCACCCCGACCTTCCTGGTCAACACCGTCGCGCTGGTCGGAGCCCAGCCCGAGCAGGTCTTCCGTCAGGCCATCGAGCAGGAGCTGGTCGCCGTCACTGAGTAGTCGCCAACACCTGCCCGAGGTGCCCCGCTGGTACCGCCTACGCTGAAGCGCATGACTGAGCAGACGCCGGTGGACAGTTCCTGGGCCCTGGACCCGCAGGTGAGTCCGGGACCGACCAACTCGATCGTCGACGTGCCGGGGATCCGTGTGGGACACCACGATCGCCGCGGTGACGGCTGGCTGACCGGCACGACCGTGGTGCTGGCGCCGCCGGAGGGTGCCGTCGGCGGGGTCGACGTGCGCGGCGGGGGGCCGGGCACCCGCGAGACCGACCTGCTCGACCCCCGCAACCAGGTCGACCGGGTGCACGCGATCACCCTGAGCGGGGGGAGCGCCTTCGGCCTCGCCGCGGCGGACGGCGTGATGCGGCACCTGTATGCCGCGGGGTGCGGCTTCCCCTGCGGACCTGACCCTGAGCAGGTGGTCCCCATCGTCCCGGGGGCAGTGATCTTCGACCTCAACCGCGGCGGGACGTTCACCGCGACCCCGGACGCCTCCTTCGGAGTCGCCGCCTGCGAGGCGGCCTCCAGCGAGGGGCCGGCACTGGGGTGCGTGGGCGCCGGGACCGGCGCCGAGTGCGGTGGACTCAAGGGCGGGGTCGGCTCGGCGAGTGCGGTCCTGCCGGACGGCACCACGGTGGCGGCCCTGGTGATCGCCAACCCCGGTGGCCACGTGGTGGACCTGCGCACCGGTGAGTTGGTTGGTGCCCGGGCCCTGCTCGACGGTGACCTTGATGTGCTGGGTGAGCGGGCGGCATACGGTCTGGGTCGTCCGGACCCCCAGGAGTTGGTGACCGCCCGCGAGCGGGCCACCACCGACCGGGTCGGTCTGACGCCCAAGGTGCTGGCCACCACGATCGGGGTGATCGCCACCGACGCGACCCTGACCAAAGCGCAGGCCGCGAAGGTCGCCGGGATCGGTCACGACGGGATGGCTCGCGCGATCGACCCGGTGCACACGATGTTTGACGGCGACACCCTGTTCACGCTGGCCACCGGCGCGCGCCCTGCACCCGACCCGATGGCCTTCCAGGGGCTGCTGACGGTGGCCGCGCGCACGGTCACCCGAGCCATCGTGCGCGCGGTGCTGGCTGCCGAGTCGGTCGAGACACCGGCGGGGACCACGAGGTCCTATCTGGACGCCTTCCCCAGTGCGGTCGGCCGTCGCTGACCTGTTGCGCAGTGGCTAATCCGTTGCCCTGGTGAGGAGGGGTCAGTACCGTCAGCACCGTGGACGGCCCGATGCCGGGGACAAGATGTCGGGCCGTCCTATGTCCACTGCACCACCGGAGCTGACCAGAGGCCTGCCATGACGACACCCGCCCTGTCGATCCGCGGCGTGCGCCGCACCTTTGGCGCGAAGGTCGCGGTGGACGACGTGGACCTGACCATCGACGCGGGGACGTTCACCGGGCTGCTCGGCCCCAACGGAGCCGGCAAGTCGACCCTGATCGCCTGCACCGTCGGGCTGGACCGGCCCGACGCCGGCACCGCCGAGGTCTTTGGCCGCGACGTGTGGGACGAGCCCGACGAGGCCCGCCGCCTGATGGGTGTGCTGCCGGACAATCTCGCTCTGCCGGAATATCTTTCGGGCCGTGAGCTGCTCGGACACTGGGGTCGGTTGCACGGTCTGGACGCAGCCGAGGTGGACTCGCGTGCCGACAGCCTGCTGCGGGTGCTTGAGCTCGACGGGTCGGCCGAGCGCACCCTTGTCCTGGACTATTCGACCGGCATGCGCAAGAAGATCGGCATCGCCGTCGCGCTGATCCACCGGCCGCGGCTGCTGGTCCTCGACGAGCCCTTTGAGGCCGTCGACCCGCTGTCAGCGATCGCGATCCGCCGGATCCTGCAGAGCTTCGTCGCCTCGGGCGGGTCCGTGGTGATGTCCAGCCACTCGATGCTGCTGGTCGAGTCGCTCTGTGACGTCGTCTCGATCCTGGTGTCCGGCCAGCTCGTGCTCGACGAGCCGATGGCTCAGATCCGCCAGCGCGGCACCCTCGAGGAGGTCTTCATCGAGGCAGCCGGGCAGCCGCAGGATCACACCCACGACGAGCTCTCATGGCTGGCCTGACCGACGAGGTCGTCGACCTCGGGCGCTCCCTGGACCGCAACCGCCGCACCGCCGGCAAGGCCGCGCAGATCGCGCTCGGGGCCCTCGTCGGATTCAGTTGTGCCGCAGGCACGGTGCTGCTCGCCTTCCTGCAGGTGCCCACGGCCGTCCTGGTGGATCTGATCGCGCTCGTGCTCGGGCTGTGGCTGATCGGTTGGGTGGTGGCCCCCAGCTTCACCGGCGGTCCCGAGCTGACCGGCCGCTATTTCCGCCTGCACCCGATCAGCCGGGCCGACCTGACCCGGGGGCTCTTCGTCGTCGCCTGGCGGTCGCTGCCGGTCAAGGTCGTCCTGGTGGCGTTCGCCGTGCTGGTGCCCCTGGGGATCCGGTGGGGCTGGGCCTCGGCGCTGGTCTCCCTCCCGGCGACGGTGCTGAGCGTCGCGCTGCTGATTGTCGCCGCTCGGCTGGCCGCGATCTGGTTTGCGGCCGTGTCCAAGTCTCGGCTGGGCGCCGCGATCAGCTCGACGGTCACCGCGGGCATCGTCGTGCTGGGGCAACACAGTTGGGTCATCCTCATCGCGATCATCATCTCGATGGAGACGGGCCTGCCGTCCGGCGTCACCACCGCCCTGCAGGTGTTGCCGAGCAGCTGGGGCCTGGTGGCGGTGCACGCCGCGGGGGAGGGCGACTGGGGTCTGGTGGTCGCGGCCCTGGCGGGGCTTGGTGTGTTGACAGCACTCCTCTATCTGCTGTGGACCCGGGTGGTGACGGCGGCGACCCTGCGGATCACGCCCGTTCGCGCGCCCCTGCACCGCCAGACCCCGTCGGTCGGGGTGGTCCGCAAGGAGCTGCTGGGGTGGGTGCGCAACCCGCTGCGCGTGCAGGACCTTGTGCTGTCCCTGGCCTATGCGGTCGGCACCTGCACCCTGCCGCTGATCCTGGACTTCGGCGCGGCCCTGCCGTTCATGGGGGTCACCCTCGTCCTGATGGGGGTGACCACCGGCTGCAACCTCTATGGCGCTGAGGGGACCGCCCTGTGGATGATGCTGCTCTCGCCCGACTCGGCCAGGGCTGACGTGCGTGGCCGGCAGACCGCCTGGCTGGTGGTCTATGGCGGCCTGGGTGTGGCCCTGACCGTTGTGGGCTATCTGCTGCACCCCGCTCCGGAGCTGCTGCCCTGGGTGCTCGCACCCTTGCTGGCCATGCTCGGCGGCGGCGCGGGACTTGTCGTCTATCTGTCGATCGCGCTGCTGGTCCCCGGCACCGACCCGCACAAGGCCCGCTATTCGCCCGCCGAGCAGGGTGACCTGACCGGCCCGGCCTTCGCCGCGTTCTTCCTGACGATCGGGCTCGCGGCTCCGACCGCCGGTGCGCTGACGGTCTGGCAGGTGACCGGCTCGGGCGTGTGGGTCTGGCTGGCCGCTGCGGTGGCGCTGCTGACCGGGGTCGGGCTCGCGTGGGGGCTGGGGGCGCTCGCCAGCGCTCGCCTGCGAGACAAGGGTCCCGAGCTGCTGCACCGTATGCGGAGTGGTCCCGTCCACCGGGCGGCCGCTGCTGGTGCGCCGGGCACCATGGACCACGTGCGGGCAGCCTTCCGCGGAGAGGTCCTGGAGGACGGGGCCGAGCTGGACGAGACGGGACCGGAGGTTGCCGGTGAGGCGGCTGCGGTGCGGCGAGCCTCGGCATACGACGCACTGACCCTGGGGGAGCAGCGATGGTTCTGGGCGTTGTGCACCCTGATCCCGGTGACGCTGATCCCGCAGGGACTGGTGGCCATCGGGCACCTGCTGGCCGGCAGCGACGCCCGGATCTGGTTCCTCGCGCTGTGGGTGCCAGACCCGTGGCGCTGGCCCACGGCGATCGCGTTTGTGCTGCTCGCCCTGGCCCTCGCGGGGGCGGCCCTCAGCATCTATCGACGCGGGCGGCGGAGGGTGGCGGAGCAGGCGGATCCGGGGCCAGCGGGGGAACCGGCACCGTAGACTCGCGCCTCGTGACCGAAGCACATCAGCCAGCGCTCGAGGCTGGCCGCGAGTTTGTCCTGACCGTCTCGTGCGAGGACCGGCGAGGGGTCGTCCACGCCGTGGCGGGCGTGATGCTGGAGCAGGACCTGACCATCCTGGACAGCCAGCAGTTCGGCGATGCCAGCACCGGGGAGTTCCACCTGCGGATGCACCTGCGCCGCGAGGGTGAGCCGTTGCCGGTCGAGGCCCTCGAGAGCGCCTTCGGCCCCATCGCGCTGGAGTTTGGCATGCAGTGGCGGTTCTGGGACCGCTCGCGCCGACACCGCACCCTGGTCATGGTCAGCCGTCAGGGGCACGTGCTCAACGACCTGCTGCACCGCACGCGCACGGGGCTGATGGACGTCGAGATCCCGGTCATCGTCTCCAACCACGAGGATTTCCGCGCCCTCGCCGAGTGGCACGGCATCCCGTTCCACCACGTGCCGGTCACGGCGGACACCAAGGCGCAGGCCGAGGCGCGGTTGCGTGAGCTGATCGTCGAGCACGAGATCGACACGGTCGTGCTGGCGCGCTACATGCAGGTGCTCTCCTCGGAGCTGTGCGCCGAGCTGCCCGGTCGGATCATCAACATTCACCACTCGTTGCTGCCGAGCTTCAAGGGCGCCAAGCCCTACACCCAGGCCCACGACCGCGGCGTGAAGGTGATCGGCGCGACCGCGCACTATGTGACCGCCGACCTGGACGAGGGCCCGATCATCGAGCAGGACTTTCGCCGGGTGGATCACCGGATGACCCCGGCCGAGCTGGCCGCGGTCGGCCAGGAGCTTGAGGCGATGGCGCTGTCCCGCGCGGTGCGCTGGCATGCCGAGCAGCGGGTGGTCCTGCGCGGTCGGCGCACCGTCGTTTTCGACTGACCGGACTCAGGGCTCGATGATCGTGACGCCCGGCGTGGTGCGGCCATTCATCGAGGCGAGTGCGGCCGGTGCCTCCTCCAGGCTGATCGTGGCACCGAGCAGCTTCTCGGGGGCGAGCCGCCCGTCAGCAATGTCCTGCAGCAACCGCGGATAGTCACCCGCCGGCATCCCGTGGCTGCCGAGCACCTGCAGCTCGCGAGCGATCACGGTGTGCATCGGCACCGTGGCACGGCCGGCGACGACTGCCGGAGGCAGCAACCCGACCTGCACGTGCCGGCCCCGGATAGCCAGCGCCTCGGTCGTCGCCTGGGCGGTCGCCACGCTGCCCAACGCGTCGATGGCGACGTCCGCCCCGCCACCGGTCGCCTCCCTGATCTGCTCCGCCACGTCGTCGCGCGAGGCGTCCAGGACACTGACAGCTCCCAGGTCGGCGGCCAGCTGGCGAGCGGCCGGGTCGAGGTCGGTGGCGATCACCGTGGCGCCCAGTGACACGGCGACCATCACGGCGGACAGACCGACGCCGCCGCAGCCGAGCACGGCGACAGTCTCCCCGCGGCGCACCCTGGCGACGTCCACCACAGCGCGGTATGCCGTGGCGAGCCGGCACCCGAGACCTGCGGCCACGGCGAAGCTCACCTCGTCGGGGAGAGGGACCACGTTGAAGTCGGCCCGGGGGAGGGCGACGAACTCCGCGAACGATCCCGGTCCGTTGACGCCGGGCTGCCACTGGTGAGGGCAGACGTGGGAGGCGCCCATGCGGCATACGTCGCACTGCCCGCACCCACAGACGAACGGGACGGTCACTCGCTGCCCGACCTGCACCTGCTCGACCCCAGCGCCGATCGAGTGCACCACGCCGGCGAACTCGTGCCCGGGCGTGTGCGGCAGCGTGGTGATGTCTGTGTCGTGGCCCTGCCAGCCGTGCCAGTCGGAGCGGCAGAGCCCCGTGGCCGCGACCCTGACCACCACCCCGCCCTCGGGTGGATCCGGCACGGGAACGTCTGTGACATAGGGCATCTCGCCGAAGCTGTCGAACCGCACCGCGCGCATCGTGACCCTCTCCGTTGGTGTGCTCGCTAGCAGTATGGCGGTCCTGGGTGACGTGCGGGCGCTAGGGTCGGACTGTGGACTACAGCACGATGTTCCGACTGGACGGCAAGCACGCAGCGGTGATTGGTTGCGGGGGGATCGGCGCCGAGATCGTGGAGGGCCTGGCCGCGCAGGGAGCCCGCGTGACCTGCCTCGACGCACAGGAGGAGGTCGCGGCAGCCGCAGCGACCCGCGCCGCCGAGCATTCCGAGGCAGCGGCGCAGCGGGCTGACGTCCTGGACGCCGCTGGCCTGGCCGAGGTTGCTGCTGGGCTGGGTGATGTTGACGTGCTCGTCCTGACTGCTGCGACGAATGTCCGCAAGCCGCTGTTGGACTATGCGGCAGAGGAATTCGACCGCGTCGTCAACCTGAACCTGCGAGGGACCTTCAACGCTGTGCGCGCCTTCGCGCCCGCGATGGCGGCGAGGGGGAGCGGGTCGATCATCGCGATGAGCTCGATCCGCGCGCTGGCCGTCGAGCCCGGCCAGGGGGTGTATGCCGCGACAAAGGCTGGCATGGTGCAGCTGCTCCGCACACTGGCCGCGGAGCTGGGGCCGCAGGGGGTGCGGGTCAACGCCGTCGCGCCAGGGGTGGTGGAGACGCCGCTGACCGAGCAGATCCGCGCGGATGAGGCGTGGGAACGGGCCTATGCCGAGAAGTCGGCCCTCGGGCGGTGGGCCCGACCGGAGGAGCTGGTCGGTGCTGTGGCCTATCTGGCCAGTGATGCCGCGAGCTTTGTCACCGGCAGTCAGTTGCTGGTCGATGGCGGCTGGACCGCGATCGACGGTCGGTTCACCCCGCCGTTCGGCTGAGTGCTGGCTCAGCGCAGCCAGCGGCTCGGCTTAGCGCAGCCAGCGGCCCGGGGCGAGCACCAGGTCGAGGAGGTGCCCGGCGAGCGATCCCGGTGTGGCCGTGGCCGGACGGTTGCGCAGCGGCCGGGCCGAGCCCGCCACCTTGGCGGCGCGTGCCCCGACGTGACCCTGGTCGGCGTGCGGCAGGAGTCGGGTGGTCAGGCCGAGTTGCTCGAGCAGGCTGATCAGGACGGCTTCGCGCTGTGTTGGGTCGGCATCGCGGACCAGGATCTCCTCAAGACGGCTCCGCACCGGGGCATCGGCTCGCGGGCCGGTGGGCCAGTGAGGGCCCGGGGTCCAGACGTCGGGGTCAGTGAGGGCGCCGAGCGAGGCCAGCCGGTGCAGGAGGGTCTCGAGAGTCCCGGGCCGGCTCAGCGTCTGGATCGCGTCGTCGACGCTCAGTCCATCGACGCGGTCGGCAGCGTCGGACAGCAGGTCATCACGGATCGTGACCATCGTGTCGCGCTCCAGCCGTTTGCCCGAGCGTTTGAGCGTGCTGCGCAGCGTCAGCTCGAAGACGAGCGCCGAGGCCACTGCCTCGGCGACGGCGCCGTGCGGCAGGAGCGCCTGCCCGGTCTCGTCGTCCAGGCACAGGAGCGTCAACTCCTCGGCCAGCAACAGCGACATGATGGTCCTCTTGGTTCGGTGTGGGTCTCGGGTGGGCCCGATCAGGGCAGGAAGATGCGGATCCCGCTGCCCACGAGCTCCAGGACGTCCAGGCCATCCCACCAGGACGAGCGGGTCCGGCGCTGGCCTGAGTTGTCGGATCCACCCGCCGGAGTGAGTCGGGGGCGGCTGTCCTCGCCCTGATAGTCCTGCATCGGGCGAGACCTGCGGGCGACCTCGGCAGCGCGTGCCCGGGTGATCTCCGCATCGTCGTCGGGGAGCACGGCGGCCACAATCTCCAGGTGGTGCAACAGCGCGACGAGGGCTGCCTCGTGCTCGTTGGCCCCCTGGCCTTGCGCCAGCACCTCGCGCAGCCGCTCTCGGACCGCCGCCTCGGGGTGCGGGTCCTTGGGCAGGTGAATGCCGGGTGACCAGACCTCGGCATCGTGCAGCACGCCACGGCTGACCAGGCGCGCCAGGATGGCCTGGAGGAGGTCCTCGGCCGCGAGCTTCTCGACGGCGGCCGTTGGGCTCAGGCCGATCGCGCTGCTTGCCGTCAGATCGAGCAGCTGGTCGCCCGTTGCGCTCTGTTCGCCCTGGGCGAGCGTGCCTGCTCGGGTGAGCGTCAGTGCACCCGCCAGGGACAACTCGAAGACCAGGGCGAGAGCAACCCCTTGTCCGGCTTCGCGAGGCTCGACCTCGCACTGCCCAGTCTCGTCGTCCATGCACAGGAGCACGAGCTCCTCGGCGAGCAGCAGCGACATGTTCAGCCCTTCTGTGGTGGCGGCAATCTGGCTCTCGGACGCGCACCGCCGCAGCGTCGTTCCCGCCGTGTGGTGTGGGAGCAGCCAGGTCGGGTGAGGTCTCGTTGCCCATTGTGCCCTGACCGTTCCGGCGGATGGCTCAGCTGCGGACGCCTCGGCGGGCAGCCTCGGAGAAGTCCAGTCGACCGGGCCGGAAGCAGACCAACGTGACAGCCAGCAGAGCGGCCGTGACCAACAGCGAGATGGTCAGGCTGAAGGCGTCGGCCAACCACCCGTCCAACGAAGCGGCCAGCGGGCGTGAGCCGACGAACCCCATGAACCACAGCGCCATGACCCGTCCGCGCAGGAGGGCGGGCACCCGCTCCTGGATCAGCGTCGTGGCCCCGGTCAGGGCGATCATGAAGCCGCTGCCCACCACCCCGAAGAGCAGCAGCGCGGCGACGGGATGGGTCGCCAGGGCCAGACCAAGAGTGCCCAGGGTCATCAGCACCAGCCCGACCTGCGTGACCCACTGCTGGGGGCGACCGCGGCTGGCACCGGAATAGGCGACGTAACCCAGGGCCGCGCCCAGGCCGAAGGCGCCGGTCAGTTGCCCGACCAGGTGGGAGCCGCCGCCCAGCTCCTCGGCAAACGCGGGCGCCAGCGTCATGGAGGGCTCGGAGGCGAAGCCGGCCGCCGTAACCACCATGAGCAGGGCGAACAGGGTGCGGTCGCCCCCCACATGTCGCAGGGCGGAGCGGACCGAAAAGTCCTGATCGACCGTCTCGTCGTGCTCGATGCCATGGGGCAGCGAGGCCACGACGAGCATGACCGCGAAGATCAGGTGGCTGATCGCGGCGACCGTGAACGCTGGCGCTGCCGAGAACTGGGCAGCGATCGCAGCGCCGACGGCCGGGCCCACCACGCGGGCCAGGGTCATCGGCAACGAGTTCAACCCCATCGCGGTGCCCAGCTCGCCCGGGCGGATCAGCAGCGGGATGATCGACTGCTGAGCCGGTCCACCCACCACGAAACCCAGCCCGACGATGAAGGAACCGAGCAGGACGATGGAGGCCCCGGCATAACCCTGCGGGTCACCGTCCACCAAGCACCAGACGGCAATGAAACCGGAGCCGGCCAGGCACAACAGCCGGCCGAGGACCAGCTGGAACGCCAGGTTGCCCCGATCGGCCCACTTGCCGCTCAGCGGTGACAGGAAGAGTTGGGGGATGAACTGCGCGACGCTGACGAGGCCGACCCACAGCGCCGACCCGGTCGCTGCGAACACCACGATCGCGGCCACGATGGCGTGGATCCAGACGCCGATGCCGCTGAGCAGCTTGCCCCAGAAGATGACGCCGAACTGCCGGTCGACGATCAGGCCGAAGGTGCCCCGCGGGGGCAGCGACGCGGCGGGAGCGTTGGTGCTGGAGAGCCGGTCTGTCATCGGCGACCGAACTCCTCGTCGAAGCCGTGCCGCAGCCGGTCGAGGAGTCGGGTGAGGGTGTGCACATCCGCCTCATCCCAGTCGTCGACCAGTGAGGCGAGGACCTCCTGGCGGCGAGCAGTGGTCGCCTCGAGGGAGGCTCGGCCCCGCTCGGTCAGGTGCAGGCGGGTCTGGCGCTGGTCGTCCGAGCACCGTGACCTCGACAGCATGTCGGCGCGGACCAAGGCGTCGACCGAGCGGCTGGCCGTGGAGTGCTCGACCCCGAGGTCGGTTGCCACCTGCCGGATGGAGGGCCCGGTCCCGTCTGCCGACTCGCGCTCGACGCTGCGCATCAGACGCAGCGAGGCGATGCCTCCCTCAAAGTCGATGTCCTTGAGCAGTCGCTGCCGATAGGCGGGCCGCTGGGTCGCTGCGCGGAAGCCGACAACGGCCTCGTCCAGGTCTGCGATCGCTGTGTCCACACTTGTATGTATAGCGCATACATAGTTCTAGTGAAAGTCGGCTAACGGGTGGCACCGGCACGCCGACTGGGTTTGGATGGCTGCCATGATCCGCTTCCCGCAACCGCTCCAGCCCGGTGACCGCATTGGCGTCACCAGCCCCTCAAGCGGTGTCCCGCAGGCGCTCTGGCCACGGTTGGAGGTTGCGACCCAGTGGCTGCGCGACCGCGGGTTCGAGGTTGAGGTGGGCGACTGCATGGACGGGGACAGCTCACACGTCAGTGCTCCGGCGGTGGCGCGGGCCGGTGAGCTGCAGCGGATGCTGACCGACCCGGGCATCACGGCGGTGGTCCCGCCCTGGGGTGGGGAGACCGCGATCGACCTGCTCGATCTGCTGGACTGGGACGCGCTCGCGGCGGCTGAGCCGACCTGGCTGGTCGGATTTAGCGACCTCTCCACGCTGTTGCTGCCGCTGACGCTGCGCACGGGGTGGGCGACGCTGCACAGTCCCAACCTGATGGACACGCCCTATGCCGCGCCGGAGGGCCTCGCGCACTGGACCGAGGTGGCTGGGGCGACAGGCTCGGTCACCCAGCACGAGAGTGGCGTCCACCGGACCGGCGGCTTCGATGACTGGGAGGCGGACCCCAGCCCCACGGCATACCGGTTGGAGGGGCGCGGTGCCTGGGAGGTCGCCAGCGGCGACGAGATCGAGGTCAGCGGCCGCCTGATCGGCGGGTGCATCGAGACGGTGCATCACCTCGCGGGCTCCCCGTTCGGTGATGTCCCGGGGTTTGGGCAGCAGTATGCCGAGGAGGGGCTGATCCTGTATCTCGAGGCTGCCGAGGCGTCGGCTCTGGACATCTGCCGTGCCCTGCACGGCCTGCGTCTGGCGGGCTGGTTCGAGCATGCGAACGCGATCCTGATCGGACGCACAGAGGCGCCGGCCTCCGGCGAGTTCATCCAGCGCGAGGCGGTCCTGGACGCCCTGGAGGACCTGGACATCCCGATCGTCTTCGACGTCGAGATCGGGCACGTGCCGCCGCAACTGTCGCTGGTCAACGGCGCCCTGACCCATCTGACGGTGCTGGACAACGAGCGCACGATCACGCAGGAGCTCGGCTAGCGGGGAGAGCGTTGACTCATATCAGGCCAGGTCGCGCAGCCGTGGTGCCAGGTCCTCCTCGAACTGCGTCAGGAACCGCTCCTGGTCGTGGCCGGGGCCGTGGAAGACCAGGTGGTTGAAGCCGGCCTCGACATAGGGACGGACCTGCTCTGCGACATCGTCGGGATCGGCGGAGACGATCCAGCGCTTGGCCACCTGCTCGATGGGCAGTTCGTCGGCGAAGCGCTCCATCTCGATCGGGTCGTCGATGCTGTGCTTCTGCTCCGGGGTGAGCGACAGGGGCGCCCAGAAACGGGTGTTCTCCAGGGCCGCGTCGGCGTCCCGGTCATAGGACAGCTTGATCTCGATCATCCGGTCGATGGAGTCGCTGGGCTTCTCGGCCTTGGCCAGGCCCTCCTCGACGGCGGGCAGCAACTTGTCGGTGTAGAGCTCCATGCCCTTGCCCGAGGTGCAGATGAAGCCGTCACCGGACCGTCCGGCATACCGTGCAACGACCGGGCCACCGGCGGCGACATAGACCGGGACGCCGCCGTCGGGTACGTCATAGATGGAGGCGCCCTTGGTCTGGTAATAGTCCCCGTCAAAGTCGACCCGGTCACCTGTCCAGAGTTCACGCATCAACCGCACGGCCTCGCGCAACCGCGCGAAACGCTCCTTGAACTCTGGCCACTCGCCCTGAAACCCGCCGGTGGCGATCTCGTTCAGCGCCTCACCAGTGCCGACGCCGAGCACGACCCGGCCCGGGAACAGGCAACCCATCGTGGCAAACGCCTGCGCCACCACGGCGGGGTTGTAACGGAAGGTCGGGGTCATCACCGACGTGCCGAGCACGAGGCGCTCGGTGCGCGCCCCGACCGCGGACATCCAGGAGATCGCAAAAGGGGCGTGCCCGCCCACGTGCCGCCACGGCTGGAAGTGGTCACTGACGAAGACCGAGTCCATGCCGTGCGACTCCGCCGCGACACCCAGGTCAACGAGTTCCCGCGGCCCGAACTGCTCCGCCGACGCCTTGTATCCCAGCTTCAGTTCCGTCATGGCCTCACTCTTCCATGGCCAGCCTCGCGGCCGTCCGGTGGGGCAACTCGCAACTCAGCGCACCGCGGTCGTCGTGAACCGAATCTCCTGACCCGGCCGCAACTGGGCACACCGGTCCACGTCGAGGTCGTCGACATAGGCGATCACCGGATATCCACCGGTCACCGGGTGATCAGCGAGGAAGAGCACAGGCAGACCCGACGGCGGAATCTGGATGGCGCCGCGGACCATGCCTTCGCTGACCAACTCGCCCTCACGCAGCCGGGGGAGTGGGTCACCGGTCAGCCGCACCCCGACCCGGTTGGACTGGCTGTCAACCTCATAGACCTGCGAGGTGAGCAGATCCCACGCCGCATCGTCAAACCAGTCGCGCCGCGGCCCGGGGGTCACCTGGACCAGGAGCCGATCACCGCTCGGTTCGGGGACCGGGGCGACGTCGACGCCCGGCTCCGGTCGGGGCGAGGTCCCCACCGGGAGAGTGGCGCCAGCCTCCAGCGGTGGTGGCCCCAGACCGGACAGTATGTCGCTCGCCCGGCTCCCCAGGACGGGCTCCACATCGACTCCGCCCCGGACCGCGAGGTAGGTGCGCAGGCCAGCGGGCGGGAAGCCCAGGCGCAGCGTTTCTCCGGCAGAGAGCGTGAACGGGGCCAGGTGCGGCACACCGGGACACCGGGCGCCGGTGGTTGCCACCACCACGTCCTCGTCGGTCTGCAGGGCCAGCCCGCCGAGAGTCACCTCGATGGTCGCCAGTGTCGGGTGGTTGCCCACGAGGGCGTTCGCCAGCCGGTGGGCGCCCCGGTCGCACGCCCCCGACCGGCCGATGCCCAGGGCCGCCTGCCCCGGACGACCAAAGTCCTGGACCGTGCTGAGGGCACCGGCCTCCACCACTGTCAGGGTCGTCATGAGGACTCCACGAAACGGACGGATGCTCCCGGCGCGAGCAGGGCGGGTGGGTCCCGGTCGAGATCGAAGGCATCGACCAGGGCGTGCCCGATCAGCTGCCAGCCGCCAGGGGACTCGCGCGGATAGACCCCGGTGAACTCGCCTGCGAGAGCGAGGGATCCGGCCGGCACCTTGGTGCGCGGGCTCTCCCGCCGAGGGGTGTCCCACTCAAACTTCGTGCCCGCCAGATAGCCGAACCCCGGCGCGAACCCACAGAAGGCGACGGTCCACTGCTCCTCCAGGTGGCGACGAACCAGTTCATCCGTGGAGCACCCCAGCGCGTCAGCCGCGTCGGCGAGGTCCTCGCCGTCATAACGCACCGGCACCTCGACCGGAGCCCCGCTGTGGCCGCTGTGCTCACCGGGCTCGATCGTCTCCAGTTGTCCTGCAAGGGATCTGAGGTCGGCGTCACGGTCGCCGATCACCAGGATCGTGCGCCCGGCCGGCACGATGTCCAGCACTGGCAGGTCGGCGTCCTGGAGCGCGGCATACTGCGCGAGCACGTCTTCCAGGGAGTCAAACTCCAGGAGCAGGGCGCGCGACCCGCTGGGCAGGATCCGCATGACTAGGCCGCCGGCGCAAACGGGGCCAGCGGCACGCCCGCTCCCTCCAGGGCCTGCCGGACCTGTCGGGCGATCTCGACCGCGCCGGGAGTGTCGCCGTGCACGCAGATCGAGTCCGGCTGCAGGGTCAGCTGGTCGCCGTTGATGTCCTCGATCGGTTCCCCGGCCGCCATCGCGATGCACCGCCTCGCGATGGCCCCCGGGTCGTGCAGCACCGAGTCCTTCTCCTTGCGCGAGACCAGGTGTCCCTCAGGGGTGTAGGCCCGGTCCGCAAACGCCTCGTGCGCCGTCCGCAGGCCGGCCTCCTCGGCCAGGCGCAGCACGACCGAGCCGGGCAGTCCCATCAGCACCAGACCCGAGTCGTATGCCGAGACCGCGGCCACCACTGCGCCCGCCTGGGCCTCGTGGGTCACGATGGTGTTGTAGAGCCCACCGTGCGGCTTGACGTAGGAGATCCGGCCACCGGCCTGTCGGGCGAAGCCGTCCAGCGCCCCGATCTGATAGGTCACCTCGTCCTGCAGGGTGGCCGCGTCGATGTCGATGAAGCGCCGGCCAAAGCCGGTCAGATCCCGATAGGCGACGTGGGCGCCGATGGCGACCCCGTTGGCCACGGCCTGCTGCGTGACGTGGCGCATGATCGAGGGATCGCCGGCGTGGAAGCCGCAGGCGACGTTGGCGCTGGTGACGATCGAGAGCAGTGCGTCGTCGTCGCCCATCGACCAGCTGCCCAGGCCCTCACCCAGGTCCGAGTTGAGATCAACGGTCATGTCATCCTCCTCAGCCGGTGATCAGATCGATCGCGGGTTGGATCGAGTTGATCGCCAGATAGATGGTCAACACCCATGCTGCCGTGCCCAGCGCGGCGAGCCACTTCGGGTATTCGTAGCCCTGGAGCAGGTCCCGGCGCCGCCAGGCGACCCACATGATGACACCGATCCCGACGGGCAGCAGGATGCCATTGAACGCGCCGGCGAAGACGAGCAGCGTCTGCGGGGCGGTGCCGATGGACAGATAGAGCACCAGCGAAAGCACGATGAAGCCGACCACGAGATAACTCGTCTGTCGCGCGGTGTTCTTGGTGCTCGAGGTCAGGAACGTGACGGTGGTGTAGGAGCAACCGATCACACTGGTCAGGGCAGCGGCGGCAAAGATGACGCCGAAGAGCCGATAACCGACGTTGCCTGCAGCGGCCTGGAAGGCTGAGGCGGCCAGATTGTCCGGGTCCAGAGCGGCACCGGCGTGGACCACGCCCAGGATCGCCAGGAACAGGATGACCCGCATCACGCCCGTGACGATGATGCCCAGGATCGCGCTGTTGGTCAGCTCCCGAACCCGGCCCGGGCCGCTGACGCCGGCATCGAGCAGGCGGTGCGCCCCGGCATAGATGATGTAGCCGCCGATCGTGCCGCCGATCAGCGTGGTGATGGCCAGTGCGCTGAACTCGTCGGGCACCACGGAGTTCTTCAGCGCCGTGCCGACCGGGGGCCCGGAGGTGATGGCCACATAGAGAGTGAGCAGGATCATCAGGGCGCCGAGCACGACCACGGCGCGGTCCATCGCGATCCCGGCCTTCTTGGACAAGAAGATGCCGAGGGCGAGCACGGCGAGGATGATGGCGCCCAGCTTGGGATTGATGTCGGTCATGATGTTCATGCCCAGCCCGGCGCCGCTGACGTTGCCGATGTTGAAGACCAGGCCGCCGACCAGCAGCAGGGCTGCCATGAAATAGCCCAGTCCCGGCAGGCTCGCGTTGCCTAGCTCCTGGGCGCGCTTGCCGGAGACGCCGATGACCCGCCAGACGTTGGTCTGCACGGCAATATCCACCAGGATCGAGACGACGATCGCGAAGGCGAATGCCGCGCCAAGCTCGACGGTGAAGGTTGTGGTCTGGGTGATGAAGCCGGGCCCGATGGACGAGGTCGCCATCAGGAAGATCGCGCCGAGCAGGGTGCCCCTGCCGGTCGGGGTGAGGGACTTGGCCTCGGTGGTGTCGGTCGAGGAGTGCTCGGACATCGTCGTCCTCCGTGTGCGTTCGGAACAACCCGTTGCCGACTGAAGGTAGCGATTGTTGAACAATCTGTCTAGACCTGTTGAACAATCTGTGACGCGAGGACAGAATGGCGCCATGAGTCGGTCGACGGCGCACGCGGTGAGTGAGCAACTCAGCGACCAGATCACCGAGGGTCGCTATCCACCGGGATCCCGCCTGTCCGAAGAGGCCCTTGTGGCTCGGCTCGGCGTGTCCCGCAACACGGTTCGCGAGGCTTTCCGCCTGTTGGCGCACGACGGGCTTCTCGTCCACGAGTTCAACCGGGGCGTCTTCGTGCCGCGGGTGAGCGCCGCTGACGTCCGCGACGTCTATCGTCTGCGCCGCATCGTCGAGCCGCAGGTGGTGCGCGGCCTGCTGCTCCCCGACCGGCACCGACTCGGCAGGGTGCGCGAGGCGGTGGCGCAGGCCCGTGAGGCCGCGACCGCGGGTGACTGGCCCCAGGCCGGGACCGGCAACATGCACTTCCACCGGCGCCTCGTCGCGCTCGCGGGCAGCCCACGGCTCGACGTCACGATGAAGCGCCTGATGGCCGAGTTGCGGCTGCTCTTCGCGGTGATCGATGACCCCAGGTCCCTCTACGAGCCGTTTGTGGAGCGCAACAAGGCCCTGCTCGAGCTGCTCGAGGCGGGCAGGTTCGAGGAGGGGGCGGCCTATCTCGAGGACTATCTGGCCGACTCCGAGGGGTGGATCCTGGCCGCCTTTGAGCGCGCGGAGCAGTCGGCATGACGGTCGAAGAGATCGGGATCTACACGGTCGCGGACCTGGAGTTGGAGCGCGGGCTCGATGAAACCCTCGAGCAGATCCGTGACGAGGGAGTCGTGGGGGCACCCGTGCTGGCAGTCGAGATCCTGTCGCCCTCCACCCGGCGTCGTGACCTCGTGACCAAGCGCGAGATCCTTCAGCGCCATGGCTGTGCGCACTATTGGGTGCTGGACCCGGACGAGGTATCGCTGCGTGCCTGGCGCCTCGTCGATGGCCGCTATCAGCTTCATGTTCAGGCTGCCGGTGACCAGGAGGTGCGGCTCTTCGAGCCTGCCAAGCTCACCCTGCGGGTGGCTGACCTCCTGCCGCCTCGGCGCTGACGGTGGACCGGGAGATGAGGCGAGGCCACGATGACCAGGACCCTGCGATGACCGGGACGGACACGCCAGCCGGTGCGCGGGCGGCATACCGATCGGGGTTGATCGCCCCGACCAGTGGTCACGCGAGCGGCTGCACCCAGGCCAACCTGGTCATCCTGCCGCGCGACTGGGCCTGGGACATGCTGCTCTTCGGGCAGCGCAACCCCCAACCCGTGCCGTTGCTGGACGTGACCGAGCCCGGCTCCCCGCGCACCGAGCTCGCCCGCGAGGCTGACCTGCGCACCGACCTCCCGCTCTATCGCGTGTGGCGCGACGGGGAGCTGGTCGAGGAGGTCCCGGACGTGACGGACCTTTGGCGCGACGATCTGGTGTCATTCCTCATCGGGTGCTCGTTCAGTTTCGAGCGGGCGCTGCTGGACGCCGGTGTCCCGGTGCGCAACATCGAGCAGGGCCGCAACGTGGCGATGTTTCGCACAAACCGGGACTGCCGCCCCGCCGGACGACTCTCCGGCGAGTTGGTCGTCTCGATGCGTCCGGTGCCTGCCGCGCTGGTCGCGACCGCCGTGCAGGTCACCGGGCGGATGCCGCAGGTGCACGGTGCGCCAGTGCACATCGGCGGTCCGGCCTCGCTCGGCATCGCCGGCCTGGCCAAGCCCGACTTCGGCGAGCCGATCGAGTTCGAGGATGGTGACGTGCCGGTCTTCTGGGCCTGTGGGGTGACTCCGCAGGCCGCGCTGATGGCGTCGCGGCCGCCGTTCGCGATCACGCACGCGCCGGGCCACATGTTCGTCACGGATGTGCCGGACGCGGTGTATCGCCAGCCCTGAGTGGGCGATCAGTCCTGCTGCGTCTCGACCTCCACCCACTGCACCAACTGAAAGATCACGCCGTTGGGGTCGGCCATCTGAAAGAACCGCTCACCCCAGGGCTCGGTCTCGATCTCCGTGACGATCTGGACACCCTCGGCGCGGAGCCGCTCACACTCCTCATCGATGTTGTCCACGGTGAACGCGACGAGCAGCCCGTCGGCTGGACCCGCCGCCGAGGCCGGCTTGAAGGTGCTCAGGCCCACCGCGAGATAGATCAGGTTGAACCCGGCGGACGGGTGGCTGAGGGAGGTGAAGCCCTCAGCAGACATGGCCTCGGTGAAGCCGAGGTGGCGCACGGCCCACTCCGCCGAGGCGGTGACGTCCTTGACGTTCAGGCTGATGGCGGACTCGGTGAACTGCATAGTACCTCCTGGTTGTTGCAGTGCTAACTTTATACATAGTACGACGTACAACGTCAAGAGTTTTAGGCCAGGAGGTGTCAGAATCATTCCCGTGCCCCCAGAGACCACCGGCAGCGGCGACCCTGACCAGACCCTGCGACTGCTCTGGCGCGACCAGGTGCCACCGTCTCGGCGGCGCGGGCCCAGGCCCTCGCACTCGGTGGACGACGTCGTGGCCGCTGCGATCGAGCTCGCCGAGGCCGAGGGCATGGAGGCGGTCACCATCCGCGCTGTCGCGACCCGCCTGGGGATCTCGCCGATGTCGGTCTACACCCATGTGCCGGGCAAGGCTGAGTTGCTCGACCTCATGCTCGACGGCCTCTATCTCGCGATGCCCCGGCCGCCCTGGCGGAGCCGGCGTTGGCGCACCCGGCTCACTGCAGTCGTCGTGGCCAATCGTGACCTCTTCCGTGCCCACCCGTGGCTGACCGAACTTGCCTCCCTGAGTCGCCCGCCGCTGGGGCCGGGGCAACTGGCCAAATACGAGCACGAGCTGGCGGCCTTCGACGGCACCGGGCTGGACGACGTCCAGATCGACGCGACGCTGACCCTGCTTCTCGGGTTTGCCCAGCAACAGACAAGAGCGGAGTATGCCGCGGCGCGCCAGAGCGCGGTCAGCGGCACCTCCGATGAGCAGTGGTGGGAGACGAACGGCCCTCTGCTCGCCCAGGTGATTGACGCCTCGACCTACCCGCGTGCCACCCGCATCGGTGAGGCGGCCGGCGCGGCCCAGGGATCGGCATACAGCCCCGACCGCGCGTGGGCGTTTGGGTTGGCGAGGCTCCTCGACGGGATCGGCACCCTCATCGATCCCGATGACGCGGGGTGACCGAGACCACCGCCGTGACCGACGCCAACGACCGGAGGGCAGGATGGCGGGATGAGTGATGACGTGACTGTCCACGATCCCGCACAGCCGGTGGCCCTCATTGCCGGCGACGATCTGTCCGACGCCGACCCCACTCCCGGCATGCACCGTCGGCTGGCCTCGCACTCTGAGGGGATGTGGACCGGCACGGTCGACACCCAGCCGGAGACCGTGTCCGGGTGGCACCACCACGGGGACCACGAGACGACCATCTACGTCGTCGAGGGCACGATGCGCCTGGAGTCCGGGCCGAACGGCGAGACCGTCATCGACGCCGGCCCGGGCGACTTCATCCGCGTGCCCAAGGGCGCGATCCACCGTGAGTCGAATCCCGGCGAGTCGGTGTCGAAGGCCGTGCTGGTGCGCTGCGGCAGTGGGGAGCCGACGATCAATGTCGAGGGACCGGCGGCGAACTAGGACGGCAGGTCGGGTCTCAACTGATCTCCGCTGAGCCCTCAAGACACCGGTCGCAGGCCGTCCTGCGGCGCTGGTGATAGGCCATGGCGGCAGTGAACAGCGCCGCACCCCACACCACCCAGAGGGTCTCGGGCAGCTCCATCGGCCAGGAGGCTGCGGTGACGCCGCGGGAGATCACGATCCGGATATACATGAACCCGGCGGCAGTCACGAGCACCGCGACCAGCGAGGCTGGCACCACGGCCAGCATGGGTGGCACGCGCTTGCCGGCGAGCCCGATCATCCAGCGCGGGAAGACCTCTCCCCAGCGCTGGATCAGCCCGAGGGTGAGGATCGCCCCGAAGAGACCGAACGTCGCCAGGCCCGCTCCCGCCAGCCACAGGCCATCCTCCTTGCCCTCCTGATAGAAGGCCGGGTCGATGCCGAGGCTGAACCCCAGGGCCCAGGCCCAACGGGTCAGGCAATAGACGAGCGGCACGCTGAAGGCCACCCAGGTCGCGGGCCGACCGAGGCGCTGCAGGAGGTGTGAGTCGAGGTGGTCCCGGCGTCCACAGGAGACGCACGCACCGGTGACCGCGCGACGATAGGCCACCGCGGTGAGCGCCCAGGCGACCCCGGCCAGCAGGAGGACCAGCAGGTTGAGTCGAGGCACCAGGAACAGGTCACTCCAGTCAGCCTCTGCGAAGCCACCGAACAGCTTCCCGATCGCCAGCACTGGTGCATAGGCGACGACGATGAGGGGGCGGAAGTCCTGGATGACGACGGTCAGCCCGAAGGCGAGGACTCCGCCAAACGTGGGCAGGAGCCACTGGGCCGACTGGGCTGACTGGGCCGGTCCCCGCGCCCCCCAACGACGA
Source organism: Ornithinimicrobium faecis (assembly GCF_023923225.1). Lineage (GTDB taxonomy): Bacteria > Actinomycetota > Actinomycetes > Actinomycetales > Dermatophilaceae > Ornithinicoccus > Ornithinicoccus faecis. The sequence continues at coordinate 379,238 of NZ_CP099489.1, forward strand.
GCCATGAGGGTCCCGGCGACCGCGCCGGCGAGGCCGAGGACGGCGATGACGGGGCCAGCGACCTCCGGGGTGGTCTTGGCCAGCAGCGAGACCTTGAACGCAAAGTCCGGCTCGGCCATGAGCTCGGGATCGCCCGTGCCAAACGGGAACCCGGACCCGCCGAGGGCCCAGAAGAGGCCGAGCGCGCCGTAGACGAGGGAGAAGGCGGCGGCGACGTAACCGATCCACTCTGGCCACCGCGCCCTCCAGCCTCCTGAACCGTCGGCGACCTCGGCGTCAGGCGGTCGATCAGCCACCCACGTGACCTGGCCCTGCTCAACAGCATCTGATGGGTGCGACATGGTGGAACCTCTCGTGGCGTGGGGTTGTGCTGACCTCTTCAGCCTTCCCGGCAGGCGCGAGCCGGGCCATCGCCCGATCGGCAGATTTCAGGGGCGGTGGTGGGCGCAACCTCCCCCGTTCAGCAGATCTGCCGACACGCTGGAGTCGCTAGGTTGATGGCATGAGACGAGCGTGGTCGGGCGCCCGGTGGGCGGCCGCCCACCGGTGGAGTGGCCACGCCGCGGGCATCGCCGGGGGCGGCCTGCTGGTCGCGGCTGTCCTGGGGGAGGGCGGGGCCGAGTCGCGCAGTGCGCGTTGGCTGTTCGCCGCTGCCCTCGTGGTCATGGCCTTGCAGGTTGCTGCGTGCCGGTGGTCGCCGGTGCGCAGCGTCGTGGCCGGGGTGGGGCTCGCTGGGCTGGCGCTCATGCTGTGGCCCCAGCTCCTGATCCCCTCGGCGTCGGTGTTCGAGCGGGTCGGCATCTCAGCCTTCTGGGCGCTGCCGACCGTGCTGGCGGTGCTCGTTGGGGGATATCCGCGCCTCATGGAGCGACGACACGGACGGGACCTGCTCGACGCTCGGCGGGCTCAGCAGCTTGAGCTCGCGCACGACCTGCACGACTTCGTGGCCCACGACGTCAGCGGCATCGTGGCGCAGGCGCAGGCAGCACGGTTCGTCGCAGGGCAGGACCCTGCTGCTGCTCTGCCGGCACTGGAGCGCATCGAACGGGCTGGACTCACTGCGCTGGAGGCGATCGACCAGTCCGTCGCACTGTTGCGGGATCCTGACCTGTCGCGAGACTCCCTCCCGGACCTCGAGGGGCTCCGGGGGGCGGTGAGCCGGTTTGCGCTCGCGGGTGATGCGACGACCTCGCTGGAGATCGCCCCGGAGGCCGAGGACGCCCTGTCCCGACTGGGGGCGGCCACCATCCACCGGGCCACGCTGGAGGCGCTGACCAACGTGCGCCGGCACGCCCCGCAGGCGCGTCAGGTCGACATCGCCCTCACGCTGGAGGGTGAGGCAGTCCGACTCAGCGTGATCAACGATCTGGGGCCGACGCCGCCGCCACGACGGCACCGCGGTGGCACCGGCCTGGCCACGCTGACCGAACGGTTGCGGACCATGAATGGCACGCTCGAGACAACAGGCCACCACGGCAGGTGGCACGTGACCGTCACGCTGCCCGCCGACCGGAGCGGAGGGAGCCCATGCCCACCCGCATCCTGATCGCCGACGACCAGGCCGATGTCCGCAGCGGATTCCGCCTGGTCCTCGACTCACAACCGGACATGAGCGTCGTGGGCGAAGCCGCAGACGGCGCTGCCGCAGTGCGGCTGGCTCGCCAACTCAGACCCGACGTGGTGCTCGCCGACATCCGGATGCCTCTCCTGGACGGGCTCGAGGTCACCCGCCAGCTCTCCGCAGAGACTCGCGTCATCGTGGTCACCACGCTCGGTGTTGAACGCGACGCACGGACCGCGCTCCAGCACGGCGCGTGCGGTTTCATCCTGAAACGGTCGGGTCCCACTCTGCTCATCGAGGCAGTGCGCTCGGCCATGTCGGGTGACACCCTGATCAGCCCGCAGTTGACGGTGAGCCTGCTCAAGGACGTGTCCACCCCGACGCACCTCGACGAGCCTGCAGACCTGCTGACCGCGCGTGAGCGCGAGATCGCGGCGCTCGTCGCGCGTGGTCTGACGAACGCCGAGATCGCCGATGAGCTCTTCATCACTGCAGGCACGGTCAAGACCCACGTGGCCAACATCCAGACGAAGGTCGGCTCACGCAACCGGGTCGGGATCGCCGCATGGGCCTGGCGTGCCGGCCTCGTGAGGCCGTGACGCCGCCTGCGGCTGCTGATGGCACGGCGTTGAGGCGTCGTGCAGAGGCGGGCAGCGGTGACCGCTGTTGCACGTCGCTCCTGGCTCAATAAGATTTGACTTATATAAGTGTGGACTGCATTATGGTCAGATGCACGCCTTCGACATCCTCGGTGACCCGGTCCGACGCCGGATCCTTGAGCTGCTCGCCGACGGTGAGGCCGCAGCCGGCGAGGTGGCGGACGTGATCCGCGCCGAGTTGGGCATCAGTCAGCCCGCCGTCTCGCAACACCTGCGGGTCCTCCGCGAGGCCGGTTTCACGACGGTCCGCGCCGAGGGCACCCGTCGGATCTATGCCGTCGAGGCGGAGGCACTGCACGAGGTCGACGAGTGGCTCACGCCGTTCCGCAGGTTCTGGGAGCCGAAGCTTGCCGCCCTCGACACCGAGATCGCCCGCGGCAAGCGGGCCCGACGACAGCAGGAGAGATCATGACCGACGCGACCTTCCACCCAGCAGACCCGCACGCCGAGACCCGCAGCCTGGCCACGGGGCGACGTGGCGACGCAGCCACCAAGGTGGCCACGATCAGTCAGACCTACGCCACGACGGTCGAGGACCTGTGGGAGGCAGTGACCTCCCAGGAGCGGTTGCCCCGCTGGTTTCTGCCGGTCAGCGGCGACCTGCAGGTGGGCGGCACCTACCAGTTGGAGGGCAACGCCGGCGGCACGGTCGAGTCGTGCGAGCCGCCAGTCGGATTCACCGCCACCTGGGAGTTCGGCGGTCAGGTCAGCTGGATCGCGATCACCATCAGCCCCGACGGTGACGGGGCCCGCCTCACGCTCGAGCACACCGCGGCGCTGGACCCGGCGAACCCTGAGCAGCAGCAGTTCTGGACGCAGTATGGTCCCGGGGCCACGGGCGTGGGCTGGGACCTGGGGTTCAACGGTCTCCGGACCCACCTGATCACCGGGGAGTCCGTCGATCCGAGCGTTGCGGAGGCCTGGTCCATGTCACCAGAAGGTGTCGCCTTCATCAGCGAGTGCAGCCGCCTGTGGGGCGAGGCAAGCATCGCCGACGGCACCCCGCGCCCCGACGCCGAGGCCGCCGCGGCGCGCACCACCGCGTTCTACACCGGAGCGCCCGACCCGACCTGAGCCTGCACCGTCCCAACAGCGTTCATGGGTTCGGTCAAACCTTGTCCAAATCGGCTCCGCGCCGCCTCGGACCGCCCTAGTGTCAGCCTCGGCGCGGGGTTCCGCGCCGTTCCTCGGGGGCCAGTTTCACGAGAGGAAGACCATGGCGGTCAGCAAGCGCAGGATCCTCGTCGCGGCAGCGACACTGTCCCTGGTGGCAGGCACCGGTGCCGTGACGAGCAGCGGAGTCGACACCACCCAAGGCAGACCGGGCGGGCTGGAGATCGAGACGATCTCCAGCGCCCCCGACATGGTCACCGGTGGTGACGTGCTCGTTGAGGTCACGGCACCCAAACAGATTCCGCCCCACCGCATCTCGGTCACCCTCGACGGCGAAGAGGTGACCGACGACTTCACCTGGGACGCCGACCGGCGGGTGCTGCTCGGAGTGGTCGACGGCCTGGACGTCGGTGAGCACGACATCGCGGCCACAAGCCCCAACACGAGGTGGGACACCTCGGTGCAGGTGACCAACCACCCCGGCGAGGGGCCGCTGTTCTCAGGGCCGCACGAGGAGCCCTTCATCTGTGAGACCCACAAGTTCAACATCCCCGTCGTCGGCGAGAACCTCGGTGAGCCACTTGACGAGAACTGCAGCGCAGAGACCCGGGTGGACCACATCTACCTGACCACCGCCAATCAGTGGGCGGTCTGGCCAACGGATGCCACGGCATACCCGGAGAACATGGCGCAGACCACCACCTCCGAGGGCACCGAGGTGCCGGCGGTGGTGCGCATGGAGACCGGCACCGCCAACCGGGGCATCTATCAGCACACCGTCCTGCACGACCCGCTCACCGACCCCGAGCCCACCCCGACGCAGCGGCCGGAGGGATGGAACGGCAAGGTCATCTACACCCTCGGCGGCGGCTGCACCGGCGGGTGGTTCCATCAGGGCACCGGCACCGGCGGGGTGACCGATCGGTTCATGCTCGGGCAGGGGTATGCCGTGGTGTCGTCTTCGTTGAACGTGTTCGGCAACAACTGTTCTGACCTGCTCACCTCGGAGACGGCTGCCATGACCAAGGAGGTGTTCAACGAGGTCTATGGCCAGGACGACTTCACCATCGGCTTCGGCTGCTCCGGTGGCAGCTATCAGGCGCACCAGGCGGCCGACAACTATCCCGGCATCTTCGACGGCATCGTCGTCGGCTGTTCCTTCCCGGAGGTCGGCTTCGGGACCGTTGACTTCATCACCGACGCCCGCCTGCTCAACCACTACTTCAACGACGAGGCCCAGGTCGAGTGGACCGACGAGCAGAAGCGCCAGGTCACCGGCTTCGCGACCCTGGCCACGATGCCCAACGTGGCCAACGGCGCCCGGCGCATCGACCCGACCGCGTTCTGCCCGGGGGCGCTGCCCGCGGAGCTGCGCTATCACCCCGAGACCAACCCCGGTGGGGCCCGGTGCGACGTCTATGACCACACGATCAACGCCTATGGCGCTGACGAGGAGACCGGCTTCGCGCTGCGTCCCCTGGACAACGTGGGCATCCAGTATGGGCTCGGCACGCTGCAGGACGGCACGATCACCGTTGACCAGTTCCTCGACCTCAACGAGGCCGTTGGCGGTTATGACCACGACGGGCAGTTCCGGGAGGAGCGCTCGCAGGCCGACCTGCCCGCGGTGACAGCGGCCTATCAGACCGGGCGGCTCACCAACGGTGGCGGCGGGTTGGCGCACACGCCGATCATCGACTACCGCGCCTACACCGACGACGCGCGCAATGGCGACATCCACGTGAGGTATCACACCAACTCGATGCGCGAGCGGCTCGTCGCGGCCAACGGCAGCGCGGTCAACCACGTCAGCCTGTTGGAGGACAACCGCTATGGCGGGCTGAGCACGAACAGTCCGCTGGTGCGCCACGGCATCACCCAGATGGACGCCTGGCTCACCGCGCTGGATGTCACCGACGGCGAGCTGCCGTCGTTGGAGGCGATCGGGCAGAACCGCCCGGCGGCGCTCGTCGAGGGCTGCATGACCCGCGATGAGAACCCCGAGTTCCTGCCGATGACGCTGGACCGCGACCCCTCGAGCGAGTGCGAGGCGCTCTATGACTCGGCGAGCTTCCCGCGCGAGGTGGCTGGCGAGAGCGTGCGCGCCGACGTCATCAAGTGCCAGACCACGGCACCGGTGCGCGAGGACTATCCCGCGATGGACGACACCCAGTGGCAGCGGCTGCAGGACGTCTTCGCCGGTGGGGTGTGTGACTACACGGTGCCCGGTGTGGAGCAGCAGGGTCTGATCGGCACCTGGCTGCGCTTCTGAGCGAAACGGGTTGCGTTGGCGGGCAGGGGCGCGAGGATGAGGAGATGAGCACTTCACTGATCCCCGACGACAAGCGCCACCTGCTCGACAACCCGAACTTCGGGGTGCTCGGCACCATCCGCCCGGACGACACGGTGCAAACCTCGCCGATGTGGTTCGAGTTCGACGGTGAGACGGTGCGCTTCACCCACACCACGACGCGGCAGAAGTTCCGCAACCTGCAGCACAACGCGTCGATGTCCATGGCGGTCTACGACCCGGACAACCCGGTGCGTTATCTCGAGGTGCGCGGGCGGTTGGTCGAGGTCGTGCCCGACCCGACCGGAGCCTTCTATGACAGCCTGCACCGGCGCTACGGCGGGGACGGCATGATCCCGCCGGACGCGGCCGACCGGGTCATTCTGGTGATGTCGGTCGAGAAGACCGCCGGGCAGTAGGCCGCCCGCGACACGGGGCAGCGCCCGGCCGAAAGGGGACGGCCGGGCGCTGCATCGGGGTTGTCCTCAGTCGTCGTCGGGGGAATCTGCTGACGAATCATCCGGTGACTCCGGGCTGGCCGGGGACTGCGCGGATGGTGGGGACTGGGGTGTGATCGGGGACTGCACCGACGGTGGGGACGCCGGGGACTGGGGTGTGATCGGGGACTGCACCGACGGTGGGGACGCCGGGGACTGGGGCGTGATCGGGGACTGCCCCGACCGCGGGGACTGGACCGAGATGGGGGAGGCGGGTGACACCGACTGGGCGCTGACCGGGGACGCGACGGACTGGACACTCGCGGACACCACGTCAGCAGCCGCCGCGAGGTCACGGGCCTGGGCGAAAGGACCGGCGATCGCGGCGACGCTGTGGGCGCCCCAGCCGCCGACCCGGTTGGCCAGCTCGTGCCAGTCGCTGCCCGCTGTGTCGAGGGCCTCGGCCTCGGCAAGCAACTGCTGGGCCGCATCGGTGATGGACCGCTGCTCACTCAGGCTGATGTTCACCCCGTCGGTGCTTGTCGTCCCCGGACCAGCCCAGACAGCGGCGAGGCCGGCGCCACCGATGGCGGTGATGGCGGTGGCAGCCACGACGACGGTCCACGTGCGGGACCTGCGGGGTGACTGGTCAGTCATGGTGTGCCCTTTCTGCACCCGCTCCTTGCGGTATGGCTCCATTCTCGGAACCCCAGATGAACAGTTGGTTGGAGGAGGATGAGGAAGTTCTCATCTTGGCGAACGGGCCCCTTGCCCGCACCGACAAAGCACGAGAGTCTTGGGCATGAGCGTCACACCTGCCACTGAGGAGCTGGACAGCGCGACCTGTCTGGCCCTGTTGCGCGAGGCGTCCTTCGGCCGGCTCGCCGTCATTGTGAACAACCGACCGGAGATCTTCCCGGTCAACCATGCCGTGCACCACGGGTCGGTCGTGTTTCGCACCTCGACCGGCACCAAGCTCTTTGCCTCCATCGGGCAACCGGTGGCCTATGAGGCAGACGGCGTTGACCAGGCGACAGGGCGTGCCTGGAGTGTCGTGGTGTCCGGCACCGCCCACGAGATCCAGCAACTGCACGAGGTACTGGAGGCCCTGGAGCTGCCGGTCTTCCCGTGGGAGGGCGGACCCAAGCCGCACTTCGTGCGCATCGATCCGGACACCATCACGGGCCGGCGGTTCACGGTGCAGGGCGGACTGACCTGACCCACGGCATACCAAAGTCGGGACTTCGGTTGGTTGCCGCTCGCGCTCTCGGTCGACACCATGGTGGGCGTGAGCGAACACGAGACAGGGGCGGGACATCAGGAGTCGGCTGGGCAGGAGCCCGTGCGCTTGGGGATGACGGGCGATGACACGGCGTTTCTGGCACTGATCGGCGCAGCCCTCGGTGCCGGCGCCGCCGCACTGCTGCCCATCGCCGCGCGCTGGGTGGAGGAGCGTGGTGTCCCGTTCCCCGGCATCCTGCAGCTCCTCGCGTCCTTCGACTCCGACTGGTTGGTCTGGGGGCGTCCCGTGATCGGCCTGGTGATTGGACTGGTGGCCGCGCTCCTGATCGCCCACGCTGAGCCGGTGCTGCACGTCTCGTCGGACAGCGTCCTGATCGAGAAGGGCGACTCCAAGCGACGCATCCGGCGCGAGGACGTGGCCGGGGTCTTCCGCGACGGCAAGAAGCTGATCATCGAGACCGAGCAGGGGCGCCGGCTCTATGACGGGGAGGTCGAGGGCAAGCGGGATCTGGTGCGCGCGACGTTCGTGGATCGCGGCTATCCGTGGGAGAACGAGGAGTGAGCCTCCCGCCGCGTCGGTGCGTCGGACCCTGAACCCGCGTCAGCCTCTGCCTCATGAGCCCGGGCAGAGAGAAGTGCCCGCCGCACATAGTCGATCCCGGCGAGCACGTGCAGGACCGAGCCCGCGCTGACCACCCAGGCCCCGGCCGCCGCCACCTCCGGAAGCAGCAGAACGCCGGTGAGCAGCAGGCACAGCCCGCCCAGCAGCACAGCCGTCCGTATCTTCCCGAGCGTGCTCACCGCGAGCCGACCGTGTGCTGCGGCGTGACCGGCGAGCAGCGTCACGATCGCGTCGGTCAGGACGATCAGCAGCACCGGCCACCAGGGCAAGTGGTCACCGGCAGCCAGGGACAGTCCGACCGCGAGGACTCCCAGCCGGTCGGCGACCGGGTCCAGCACCGCGCCGACCCGAGTCTCCTGACCCAGCCGTCGGGCCACTGCCCCGTCGAGCCAGTCGCTGCCGGCCCAGGCCACACCGGCCGCCGCGATCCACCCCGGGGCCGGGCCCGCGCCGGCACCGCCAGCCGAGCCCGCACTCACCAGCCACCAGCACAATGGCACCGTCAGCAGCAGTCGGGCGACGGTGATCGCGTTGGGCCAGGTCAGCCACGAGTCCACAGCGCGCAGCAGCGTGCGGCGATTGCCAACCACGAGAGCGACCACGACGAGCGCCCCCGCGAGCGGCAGCAGCTGGACCAGGTCGAACTCCTGCAGCACGCGCCCGACGGCCGCGCCGCCACCGACCCAGACCGTGGACCACAACAGCGCGCCCAGGCCCGACCCGAGTGCGAACCGTCCGTAGGAAACGCCCGAGGCCCCGGCCCCCAGCGCCACCAGGGTGCGCACGCCCGGTGCCAGTCGCCCGAGCGCCAGGGTCGGCACGGCATGGCGCCGCACCAGTCCGGTCACCCGCTCCCAGCGGGCCCGCCCGACCTTGCGGACCGGACCACTGCCGGCGACGGCGGGTCCGAGTCGGCGACCCACGGCATACCCCACGTGGTCCCCGAGGAACGCACCGGCGGCGACGGACACCCAGGCCAGCCACAGCGATCGGGTGCCCTCCAGCACGGTGGCGCCGACCGCGACGAGCGTCTCGCCCGGCAACACCGCGCCCACGCCGAGGGCGGAGTCCGCCACGGCGCCACCGGTCATCAGCAGCACGACGAGGAGCGGCTGGGCGGCGAGTTGGTGCAGCAGTTCGGTGACCATGTTCGTGGACGCTACGGACGACGAGGGGGTGCTCAGCAGCCCCGGACGGGCGGTCCTGGCACTCACTTTCGGGACTAGTGCGCAGCCCTCAGCGCACTAGCCTGGATGAGGTGGACAGGACCGTGACATGGCAGCTCCGGGACCCGTGGTGCCTGGGCTATCTCGGGCTCGCGGTGCTGCTCGGTGTCGGCATCGGGACGTCGGGAGCCGCCTGGTTGTCCACGGTGACGGTGCTCGCGGCAATGGTGCTCGGGGTGCTCCGACCGGCCGCCTCGATGGTTTGGGCGGCCGCTCTGGTGCTCCTGGTGCTGACCGCCACCGTCCTGGGGGTGATCACCGGTGAGCGGGCCGTGGAGTCGGCTGCGCTCGCATCGTCCTCTGCCCTGGCCCACGCGGCCGCCATCGCACTGCCCGTCGGCCTGGTCGCTCTCGTGCGGCGGACCCGGCGCCACCGTCGGCAGGGCTGGGAGCTGGCCAGCGCGATCGCGGCCACGGAGTCGGCGCGGGCGGAGTCCGCGCTGGTGCGGGAGCGCTCGGTGATGGCGGGGGAGATCCATGATCATCTCGGGCACCGGCTCACGCTGCTCACGGTGCAGGTGGGCCGGCTCACGCTGGACCCAGACCTGCCCGAGTCCACGCGGGCCGCGCTGGCCGAGGTCCGGGGTGGGTTGGCGGAGGCCGCGAGCGAGCTCGGAGCGACGGTGCAGTTGCTGGGCCAGGGCAGTATGCCGACACGCGCCCCCGCGGACCGCTCACCTGCCGAGGTGGTCGAGCGGGCACGGTCAGCCGGTGTCCGCGTCGAGGGCGACCTGCCCCCGCGGTGGGAGGAGGAGCTGTCGGCGCCCGCCCGATCGGCCGCGGTCCGGGTGCTCTCGGAGGGGGCTGGCCAACGCGGCCAAGCACGCCCCGGGACAGGCGGTGCACCTGGCGGCCTCGAGCGACGACGGCGTGGCCACCCTGGAGCTCGCCACCGGGCGGGCCGATCAGGCTGGGGGCGAGCAGGGTCGTGCCGCTCACGGAGGTGTCGTACAGGGCCGGGTCGCTCAGGACGGGCCAACCGCGCCGTCCCCTGCCCCGTCTTCTGGGCACGGGCTCCGGACGCTGCGGCACCGGGTGTCGCTGCTGGGCGGCGACCTGGCCGTCGAGGAGGCTGAGCAGTTCGTGCTGCGTGTCAGTCTGCCGGTCGACGCAGCCCCCGGGCCGGACTCCCGGTCGCGTGATGGCGTGCAGGAGGTGCTGCGCAGCCAGCGCGCTGCCGACGCGGACACCCGCCGGACCCGACGGCGGGCGTGGTTGGTCCCCGCTGCGCTCGCTGGCGGCGCTGTCGTGCTCACTGCCGGGTTCTTCCTCTATCTGAGCGTGGCCTCGACGCTGTCCCCGGAGGACTTCGCGCGGATCGAGGTCGGCATGCCCCAGACACAGGCCGAGCAACTCCTCCCGCCGGTGCAGATGGTCGAGGCCCCGCGCGACACCCTGCCCGAGCCGGCAGGTGCCAGCTGCCGCTATCACGAGGAGGCGGTCAGCCTCTTCGTCCGAGAAGACGTCTTCCGGGTGTGCCTGGCCGACGGTGTCGTGGTCAGCACCGACACGATCCCGGGAGAGGGGCCCTGATGGGTGCCCACGGCGACACCGGGCAGGAGCGACCGTCCCGACCGTCCACTGGTGAGGCTGCGGCGCGGCTGCTGGTGGTCGACGATGACGCGCTGGTGCGTGCCGGGCTGGTCGCCATCCTGCAGACCGACCCCGGCCTGCAGGTGGTGGCCGAGGCCGCCGACGGACAGGCCGGCCTCGAGGTCGCGCGGGCGCGGCGGCTGGACCTGGTGTTGCTCGACATCCGGATGCCACGACTGGATGGTCTGCGCACCCTGGAGCAGCTGCGCCACGACCGACCGGACCTGCCGGCGGCGATGCTCACCACCTTCGCCGACGAGGACTACATCTCCGAGGCCGTCGAGCTGGGGGCGATGGGCTTCCTGCTCAAGTCCGACGAACCGCGCGAGCTCATCACGATGGTGCGTGCCATCGCTGCCGGCGGGGCGGCGTTCTCCCCACGCGTGGCCAGCTGGCTGATCCGCTCGGAGGCCACGGCCCGGCTGCGCCGGACCCGGACCGCACGCACCGCCGTCGCCGACCTCACGCCACGACAACGCGAGATCCTGGGGGTGCTGGCCACCGGGGCGTCCAACGCCGAGATCGCCCGGACCCTCCACCTGGCCGACGGCACCGTGAAGCAATATCTCAAGGCGCTGTTCGACCGGCTGGGCGTGACGAACCGCGTGCAGGCCGCGATCCTCGCGCACGAGGCAGGACTGCGATAGCACCGGACAGTGCATGACCCGGTCGCAGCGCCCGGTCGCGTGCTGCGTGCACGACGACCGGGCGGCGCCCATGGTCAGGACCCGTTGGTCACTGGACGCCGATGCCGTCCACGTGGCGCACCTTGCGGGTGTCGCCGCGGTGCTCGATCGTCCACTGGTCGACGAGCTGTCCCGTGGAGTCCTTGGCGGTGTAGGTCAGCTTGCGGCCCTCGACGTCGATCAGCTGATAGGTCGAGCGCGAGTGGAACGCCGTCTTGATCTCGGCGCCGTTGTCGAGCCAGTCGGAATAGTCCAGGGGGTATTGCCGGATCGAGGAGGACGAGGTCACGAAGACCGGCCCGCTCTCGTAGCGGCCCTTGGCGGCGTTGCGCTGACCGGAGACGTAGGCGTGGTCGTGGCCCTGCAGGACCAGGTCGACCTCGTGCTCCTCGAGGACCGGCTCGATCGTCGCGCGCAGCTCGGGGTTGGCCCGGTCCGGTGACGACGAATAGACCGGATAGTGCATGTTGACGATCGTGAACTCGCGCGGGTTGTCGGTCAGCACCCCGTCCAGCCACTCGGCCTGCGCGTCCAGCCAGCGCTGCTCGTCGGCCTTGTCCAGCGGGATGCGGTAGTAACTGTTGAGCGTCACGACGCGCACGTCGTCGACGTCGGTGTAGTAGACGGTCTCATCGAAGTGCTCGAAGTCGTCCGGACCGTTGTCCGGCAGCGCGAACTGGCCGCGGAACTGCGGGGTCAGCTCACCGGAGTCGGTCGAGCGGTATTCGTGGTTGCCCACGGCCGGGATCCACTGCATCTGGCGGGGCGTGGAGCCGGCGGCCGTCAGGAGCTGGTCCCACTGGGCGTCGTTGTTGAAGTTGTTGATCTGGTCACCGACGGTGATCATCGCGCGGGCTCCGGGACGGTCCTGGGTCGCGGCCAGCGCCACCCGGGTCCACTGGTCGGCGATGCCGGTCTGGATGTCGCCCATGGCGATCAGCGAGGTGCGCGACGCACTCGGGTCCGAGGTCGTGAACGGCATCCACGGCGACCAGGCGGAGCCGTCGCCGACGCGATAGAGGTAGGGCGTGCCCGGCTCCAGGTCGGTGAACGTGGCCGAGTGGAAGGCGTGCCGATAGCCGAGATCGGTGTCCTGCTCCTGGGTCTCGTCGGCCGCGACGGTCGTGGTCTGGAAACCCCACGGGTTGGCCGTGTCCGGTGAGATCTGAGCCTGCGGTGCCGTCACGTCCGTGGCGCTGCGCCAGGTCACCGACTGAGTCGTGGCGTTGTCCGTCGTCGGGTTGAGCACGATGCGGTCCGCAGTGGGTGATGGCGCCGACGGGGCGTCGGACGTGGGCGTGGGCGTGGCGAGTGCCGCGGTGGCGACGATCACGGCGGTGACTGCGGCCGGGGCCAGCGCGCGTGTCAGTGACGTGGGCATGGGAGAGCTCCCTGTATGTCGTGGGGTTGGGTCGCCCCGGACGGTAGGGCGGGTCTGTGGCCGGGTTGTGTGCCGTTGACGAACGGGGTGGGTGCAGGGGGTGGACGGCCCCTGAACCGGGGCGCCCAGCTCCGCGATCTGCTCCGTGCGCGCGTCCCGTTCGCGCCCTCGACGCCGAGGGTTCACGTCGCGGTCGGCCCCTGGTGCGGGTGGCCCCCTAGCGTCTGGCGGGTTGATCGGGGGATCACACACCACGCTCTCGAGAGGTCATCTGATGCGCACGCGCACACCGTCCACCCGCCGCACCCTGGGGCTTGCCCTGGCTGGAGTCCTGGCCACCAGCACGCTGGTCGCCGCGCCCCTGCTGTCCACAGCTCTGCCCGGCGCCGCCACGGCGCAGGCCAGCGAGGCCTTCCCCGAGTCGGGGCTGGTCTCGGTGACCGAGACCGGGACCGAGACGGTCGGCGCCGGACTGGAGCACACGGCATACGACATCGTGACCGGTGCCGGTGCCTCCAAGGCCAACCTGTTCATGGTCGACCTCGACGTCGCCGACGTCGGCCTGATCACCGCCCCCTATGTCGCCAGCAGCCAGCGGCTGGATGACATGGCTGAGGCGGCCGGAGTGCGGGCGGCCATCAACGGTGACTTCTTCCAGATCGACAACGAGGGCAACCACGGCGACATCCCGGTGACCCAGGCCGCCGCCGGTGCCGAGGTGCTCGACGGTGAGATGCGCTCGACTGCCGTCCCCGTGGGGCAGCGCTATGGCGGGACCATGCCCAAGGAGTACAACGACGGCAACCAGGTCATCGGCCAGCTGCGCAACGGAGACGCCGTGGTGACCCGCGTGGAGATGCGCGGCTTCATCGCCACGGACACGCACGGCAAGATCGACGTGGATGCCCTCAACCAATACGGCATGGAACGCGGCCAGATCGGTGCGTATGACGGTCAGTGGGGGCGCGTCTCGCGCGAGCGGGCGGCGTGCGGCAGCGAGGACCGGCGAGCCGACCCGTGCACGGGCGACGTCACCGAGGTGATCATCACCCAGGGCGTCGTGACCTCGGTATCCCCGACGATCGGTGCCGGCCAGCTCGGCAAGAACCAGATCGCGGTGATCGGGCGCGAGGGCGGGGCCGCCACCCTGGCCGAGCTGGAGGTCGGCGAGGGTGTGGGCAGCAACTTCAAGCCCGTCTCGCCCGCCGGCAAGCTCGACTGGGCGCTGGCCGGAGGCATCCTGGTGCAGGACGGTGTGCTCGCGGCCAGCGCTGGTGGCTCGGCCGCTGCCCGGGTCGCGGCGGGTGTGTCCGCCGACGGTGCCACGCTCTATCTGCTGGCGGTCGACGGTGGTCAGCCGCAGAGCAAGGGCACCAGCATCCGCGACATTGGTGACCTGACCCGCCACCTCGGGGCGCACGACGTGATGCTGCTCGACGGTGGCGGCTCCACCACCATGCTGTCGCGTGACTCCGACGACGCAGAGTTTGAGCTGTTGAGCAAGAGCCGGGTGGCGGGCCTCGAGGTGTTGCGCTACATCCCCAACGGCATCGGCATCTGGACCGACTGACCCCTGCTCGCAGTCTGCGCGGGGTGCGGTGGCCGGGAGAGGTGACCTGACGGCATACTCAGGGTCATGTCACTGAGCACCGAGCAGAGTCAGCGCGACCACATCAAGGAACTGAGCCGCAAGCACGTCTTCACCTCGTGGTCGGCCCAGGGAGCGCTCGACCAGCTCCCGCTCGCCGGCGGTGAGGGCGCGCACTTCTGGGACCACGAGGGCAACCGCTATCTGGACCTGACCTCCCAGCTGGTCAACGTCAACATCGGTTATCAGCACCCCAAGCTCGTGGCCGCGATCCAGGAGGCTGCCGGTCAGCTGGTCACCATCGGGCCGGGCTTTGACAGCGAGTCCCGCGCCGAGGCCGCCCGGCTGGTCTCCGAGCGCGCGCCGGAGGGCATGAACAAGGTCTTCTTCACCAACTCCGGTGCCGAGGCCGTCGAGAACGCGATCCGCCTCGCCCGCCTGCACACGGGCCGGCACAAGCTGCTTGCGGCTTATCGCAGTTATCACGGCGCCACCCACGGGGCGATCTCGCTGACCGGTGAGGGCCGCCGCCTGGGCTCGGAGCCCGGCCTCCCCGGCGTCGTGCACTTCTGGGGTCCCTATCTCTATCGCTCGGCCTTCTACGCGTCCACCGAGCAGGAGGAGAGCGAGCGCGCGCTGGAGCACCTGCGCCAGACCCTGCAGTTCGAGGGTCCGGACCGCGTCGCCGCGATCATCCTGGAGTCCGTCGTCGGGTCCAACGGCATCCTGGTGCCCCCGGCGGGTTATCTCGAGGGCGTGCGCGCGCTGTGCGACGAGCACGGCATCATGCTGATCGCCGATGAGGTGATGGCCGGCTTTGCCCGCACCGGGCAGTGGTTCGCGATCCAGCACTGGGACGTGCGCCCCGACCTGATCACCTTCGCCAAGGGTGTCAACTCCGGTTATGTCCCCCTCGGCGGCGTGGTGATCTCCGACGAGATCTCCGCGACCTTCAACGAGCGGCCCTACCCCGGCGGCCTGACCTATTCCGGTCACGCGCTGGCCTGTGCCTCCGCGGCCGCCTCCATCAACATCATGGAGGAGGAGGGGATCCTGGAGCACGTGCGCCAGCTCGACGAGCAGGTCCTGCGTCCCGGGCTGACCGCGCTCGCCGAGCAGCACGAGGTCGTCGGCGACGTCCGCGGGATCGGCGCGTTCTGGGCTGTGGAGCTCGTGGCCGACCGCGAGACCAAGGAGCCGCTCGGCGCGGAGGCGATGGGCCGCATCGCCGCCGCGTGCAAGGCGGAGGGCGTCTGGCCGCTCATCGTCGCCAACCGGGTGCATGTCGTGCCCCCGTGCGTCATCACGCAGGACGAGGCACGTCGCGCCCTGGAGGTTCTCGGGAGCGCGCTCAGCTCGGTTTAGGAGGCAGCATGACCGAACTCACTCCGGTGCAGCGCGTGCCGGGGACGAGCCGGCTGATCGAGGTCCGGATCAGCACGCCCGATGCCGACACGGCTCAGGCGCTGGCCACGGACATCGTGGACCGGCACCTGGCGGCGTGCGTGCAGATCCTGGGCCCGATCACCTCCATCTATTCGTGGAAGGGCGAGACCCACCAGGCGCTGGAATGGTTGATGCTGGCCAAGACCACCGCCGAGATGTTTGACGACATCTCGGAGTTGGTCACCAGCCAGCACCCCTACGACGTCCCGGAGGTGATCGCGGTCACCGTGCGCCACGTCCTGGATGAATACGGCGCCTGGGTGCGCGACGTGGTGCATGGTCCCGACCTCGACGAGTGAGCCGGGGTCAGTCGGTGTCGTCGGTGAGGCGTCTCTCGAAGCGAGTGGTGTAGGGCCACCGGGGTCCGCCATCCTCGGCCGGGGTCGGAATCTTGCCGTAGCGCGTGCCAGGAGGAGGCGTGAATCCCTCCGCGCTCCATTTTGGCTTGGGCCCGAAACCGCGATTGCCGATCCGTTCGTGATAGTCCCACCACAGCGGTCCCCACGGGGTCTCTTTGACCTTGCGGTGCGCAGGGAATCGTCCGCCAGCCCGGGTGCGTGCCGCCACGTCAGTCAGGTCCCACCACGGGTCCGGGCCGTCGCTGGAGACCGGCTGGACCACGAGCTCATAGCCGGTGCCCTCCAGAAAGGCGATGGCCGCGTCCAGACGCATGCCGCTGGCGTCGACCTCGACGCGGGCCAGGGTGTCGCGGCTCAGGTCGCGTTCGGCGGCATAGGCCCGTTGGCTCTGTTCGCGCTGCCTGCGGTCGGCACGCAGCGCCAGTCCAACCTGTTCCTGGACCGACGGCGTGGGTGGCGGCTCCGCCGTGCGGGTCCGGCCCGTCCGGCGACCCTGACGCTGCGCTGGGTGAGGTGACGGAACTTTCTCCATGGGCCCACTGTGGCTGGACGCGGCGCGGCGTGGTGGACACGCCTGACAGTTTGTGGCTGACGCAGGAGGTGTCGTCAGCCCTGTGGATGACGGGGGCCGGCACCGCGTCCAGGCAGCCGCGCGGCAGGGCATCCGTGGGGGACGTGACATTGGTGTCGTGACATGCACCAGTCGACCCATTGGTGTGGTGACGTGCACCAGTCGACCCATTGGTGTGGTGGCACGCACCAGCCGACCCATTGGTGTGGTGACGTGCACCAGCCGACCCATTGGTGCGCGCGGGGACACCAATGTCACGTCCCCCACGATCGGGGTGGTCTCGGGCGGAACGTGACCCAGATCGGGACGATTCTCGGGCAGAACGAGGCCCGGAACGGGGCGCAGTGGCGGGGAGAGGGGAGTGACGGCATACCGGGGCTGTTGCGGTGGAGCGGGCGACGAGAATCGAACTCGCGTATTCAGCTTGGGAAGCTGATGTTCTACCATTGAACTACGCCCGCAGGCTGCCTCAGAGGCAGGCTCCGGAGAGTGTAACCGACGCTCTGGGCCGGCACAGAACCCGTCTGGCCCCAGCGCGGAACGAGACTGGCTGAACCAAGTAACCTGTCTGCGTGCTGCTCTCCGACCGCGACATCCTCGCCCAGATCGACGCAGGACGCGTCCGGCTCGACCCGTGGGATCCCACGATGGTCCAGCCCTCCAGCGTCGACGTCCGCATGGACCGCTATTTCCGGCTGTTCGACAACCACAAGTATCCGGTCATCGACCCAGCCCAGGACCAGCCCGAGCTGACCCGCCTCGTGGAGGTCGAGCGCGGCGAGTCGTTCGTGCTGCACCCCGGCGAGTTCGTGCTCGGATCGACCTATGAGGAGATCAGCCTCCCCGACGACGTCGCGGCGCGCGTGGAGGGCAAGTCCTCGCTCGGCCGTCTGGGCCTGCTGACCCACGCCACCGCCGGCTTCGTGGACCCTGGTTTCACCGGGCACGTCACCCTCGAGCTGTCCAACGTGGCGACGCTGCCGATCGTGCTCCACCCGGGCATGAAGATCGGTCAGCTCTGCTTCTTCCAGCTATCCAGCGCCTCCGAGCACCCCTATGGCTCCTCCGCCAAGGGCTCGCACTATCAGGGCCAGCGCGGGCCGACCGCGAGCCGGTCGTTCCAGAACTTCCACCAGGACGAGGTCTGATGCGCACCACAGGAACAGGAACCGCTGCCCGGTCAGAGCGGCGCAGCGCACGACGTATGCCGTCACGCACCGGCGCCGTCCTGCTCGCCGGCGTCCTGGCGCTGGGCCTGGCGGGCCCAGCCCTGGCGGATGCCCCCATGCCGGACGACCGGCAGGAGGAGTCCGCAGACCCGGTGGCGCCGGCGGCCGATCCGGTGCTCACGGTCCCGCTCGACCGCCTCGGCGGCACGAACCGCTATGAGACGTCGGTGGAGATCTCCAGCGCACAGTTCGCGTCCGCCGACACCGTCTATCTCGCGCGCGCCGACGTCTTCGCCGACGCGATCGCGGCCGGGTCCCTGCGCGACGGCCCGGTGCTGCTCGTCCCGCAGTGCAAGGGCATCCCGCACGTTGTCGCCGATGAGATCGAGCGGCTCGACCCGACCGAGGTGGTCGCTCTGGGCGGCCCGGGATCGATCTGCGAGGACACACTGCAGGAGGCAGCCAAGGGTCGGGAGGCCGTGCGACTGGGCGGAGACAACCGGTTCGAGACCGCGGCGTTGATCGCCCAGCGTGCCTTTCCGAACGGCTCGGACACCGTCTATCTGGCAGAGCAGGTGGAGTCGGTCGACGCGGTCGCGGGCGGCACCCTGACCGATGGCCCGATCCTGCTGGTGGCGAACGGGTCGAAGAACGCTCCGTCCGCCACGATCGAGGCGATCCGTGAGCTCGACCCCGACGAGGTCGTCGCGCTCGGCGGCAAGCTGGTCGTCACCACGCCCGCGCTGGCCGACGCTGCCGAGGGCCGCACCACCCTGCGGGTCGCCGGCGAGGACCGCTATGCCACCTCGGCCGCGATCGCCCAGCGTGCCTTCCCCGAGGGCAGCAGCCGCACCTATCTGGCCAACGGCCGCTCAGTTGCGGACTCCGTCGTCGGCGGTGTGCTCACCCGGGGCCCGATCCTGCTGGTCCCGGACAACTGCCGGGTGCCGAGCGAGCCGGTCTGGCGCCGACTCGGGGAACTCCCGCCGGAAAAGGTCGTCGCGCTCGGTGGACAACAGGCCGTGTGCACCGAGCAGCTGCAGACCGGGGGACGCCTCTCGGTCTTCTCGGCGATGGAGTCCGGCGACACCGCTCGCCTCTATGACCTGCTCACCAAGTCGCGTGCCGTCAACCCAGAACGCTATGCACCCAGCGACCTCGTCAGCTGGCGCGGCACGTCCCACCGGCTCCGCCCGGAGACCGCCACGATGCTGCAAGAACTGTTCGACGGCGCCGCCGCTGCCGGTCACCCCAGCCTGTGGGTCAACAGCTCCTACCGCTCCTACAACGAGCAGCAGGTGACCTACGACTACTGGGTGCGCACGGTCGGCAAGAAGCGGGCCGACATGATCTCCGCCAAGCCCGGCCACAGCGAGCACCAACTCGGCCTGGCCGTGGACGTCGCGGGCACCCCGTGCGGCAACCTCTATGACTGCTTCGGGGACACCCCCGAGGGCAAGTGGGTCGCGGCCAACGCCCACCGCTATGGCTTCATCATCCGCTATCCCGAGGGTGGCACCGGCGTCACTGGTTACGACTACGAGCCCTGGCACCTGCGCTATGTCGGCCCACGCGCCGCCTGGATGATGCACGTGCGCGACGAGATCTACTGGGACAAGTACCAGCCCCGGGCTGTCTCCGACGGCACGTTCTGAGCCCAATCTTGCGGTGCTGTTCGGGGGTTCACGGGGGCAGAGCCCTGTGCGGGCGAGTGTCGGCCCGTCCCGTTAGTGTCGGAGCATGATCCGGCTCGAGAGCGTGACCAAGGAGTATGCCGCGGGGCAGCCTGCCGTTGACAACCTCACCCTGGAAGCAGCGTCCGGTGAGATCACGGTGCTGGTCGGCCCTTCGGGGTGCGGCAAGACGACCTCCCTGCGGATGATCAACCGGATGATCGAGCCGACCAGCGGGCGGATCCTCATTGACGGTCAGGACACCGCGCAGGTGTCGGCCGCGAAGCTGCGCCGCGACATCGGCTATGTCATCCAGCACGCCGGGCTGTTCCCGCACCGCACCGTGCTGCACAACGTGATGACAGTGCCGCGACTCAACGGGTGGAGCCGCGCGCGTGCCGAGTCCCGGGCCCGCGAGGTGCTCGAGCTGGTGGGTCTGCCCGGGGACTTCGCGAGGCGCTATCCCGGTCAGCTCTCCGGTGGCCAGCAACAGCGGGTCGGGGTGGCCCGAGCCCTGGCCGCGGACCCGTCGGTGATGTTGATGGACGAGCCCTTCAGTGCCGTCGACCCGATCGCGCGCGAGGGTCTGCAGGACGACATCCTGCGGTTGCAGGGCGAGCTGGGCACCACGATCGTGCTGGTCACCCACGACATCGACGAGGCGATCAAGCTCGGTCACCGGGTGGCGGTGCTGCGCCAGGGCGGGCTGCTCGCGCAGTTCAGCAGTCCCGCCGACCTGCTCGCGCACCCGGTCGACGACTTTGTGGCCGACTTCGTGGGGCGCGACCGGGGTTATCGCGCCCTCAGCTTCCAGCAGGCCGACGTGCCCGTGCACACCGAGGAGCCGGTCCACCTCGGGGATCCGATGCAGCGGCACGGCGATGAGTGGCTGCTCGCCGTCGACGCCGAGGGACGACCCCAGGGCTGGGTGGTCCCGGCCGAGGTGGGCGACGCCCCGATCGGTCTGGAGCACCTGCACCGCGGCGGCACCGTCGCTGCCGTCGACGGGTCACTGCGCTCGCTGCTCGATGCCGCGCTCTCCTCACCGAGCGGCCGTGGTGTCGTCACGCGCGACGGGATACTGGCGGGCACGGTCCGTGCGGAGGAGGTGCTGTCGGTGATCCAGTCGGCACCGCGACCGGACGGCACCAGCATCCAGGGGACTGACGGGGAGTTTGACCCTGCCGGGAGCGATCCGGTCCCGGCCCCCGACGGCACCAGCATCGAGCAGGAGCGCCGGTGAGGGTGCTCGGCACCGACCTGAGCGAGGTCGCCAGCTTTGCCGTGCAGCACGCCTATCTCGCCGGGGTGCCCCTGCTCCTAGGCCTGCTCATCTCCCTGCCGCTGGGCTGGGTGGCGCTGCGCCGACGCTGGCTCTATCCACCGGTGATCGTGGGCACGGGCCTGCTCTACACCATCCCGTCCCTGGCGCTGTTCGTGCTGCTGCCCGGCATCCTCGGCACCCAGATCCTGGACCCGCTCAACGTCATCGTGGCGATGACGCTCTACACCATCGCGCTGCTCACCCGCACCGTCGCCGACGGCCTCGGGTCGGTCCCCGACCACGTCCGGCAGGCGGCGACCGCCATGGGCTATGGACCGCTGCATCGCTTCTTCGCCGTCGAGCTGCCGATGGCGGTCCCCGTCATCTCCGCCGGGCTGCGCGTGGCAGCCGTCAGCAACGTCTCGATGGTCTCGGTGGCCGCGCTGATCGGCGTCTCGCAGTTGGGTCTGCTGTTCACCGACGGGTTCTCCCGCTCAGCCATGGGACCGATCGTGATCGGCGTGCTGGCCTGCGTGCTGCTCGCCCTGCTGTTTGACCTGCTCATCCTGGCGGTCACGCGAGCCCTCACCCCCTGGCGACGGGCGGTGCGGGCATGATCGCCACCATCTGGGACTGGCTGTCCGACGCCGCCAACTGGTCGGGCTCCGGAGGCATCATCGCCCAGGCCCAAGAGCACCTGCGACTGTCCGTCATCGCCCTGCTCGCCGCGGCGCTGATCGCGATCCCGATCGGTCTCTACGTCGGCCACACGGGGCGCGGGCGGGTGGTGCTGGTCAACGCCGTCAGTGCCTTCCGCGCGATCCCCTCCCTCGGCGTGCTGTTCATCGCCGCCCTGCTCCTGCTGCCTCGCCTGCGCGGTGACCTGGCCTTCGAGCTGCCGAGCCTGATCGTCCTGGCGATCCTCGGCATACCCCCGATTTTGTCCGGGGTCTACGCCGGCATCGAGCAGGTCGACCCGGCCGCCCGCGACGCTGCCCGGGGCATGGGGATGACCGGGTGGCAGCAGCTGTGGCGGGTGGAGGTGCCGTGCGCGCTGCCGCTGATCTTCTCCGGTGTGCGCTCCTCGATGATGCAGATCATCGCCACGGCCACGATCGCGGCGGTGGTCGGGCTGGGCGGGCTGGGGCGCTTCCTGATCGACGGGCAGGCCAACCGTGCCTATGACGAGATGGCGGGTGGAGCGGTTCTCGTCGCGCTGCTGGCGCTCGCCGTGGATATTGTGTTGGGGTTGCTGCAACGAGCGGTGGTCTCACCCGGCCTCGCCACCCACGGAAGGTCTCACTGATGATTCGTCGCCACCGCACCACCGTTCTCGTCGCGCTCACAGCCGCGCTGGCCCTGTCGGCGTGTGGTGGCGGGGGAGACCCGTTGGCGGAGGACGAGCCCCAGGGCGGCGGGTCCGACGGCGCATCGGCCGGCGGCGACACGCTGGTCATCGGCTCGGCCAACTTCCCGGAGAACGTGCTGCTGGCGGAGATCTATGCCGCGGCCCTGGGCGATGCCGGGGTCGATGTCGAGACCAACCTCAACATCGGCAACCGTGAGGCCTACATGGCCGGGCTGGAGGACGGCTCGATCGACCTCATCCCCGAATACACCGGCAACCTGGCGCTCTTCCTCAACGAGGACGCCGAGGCCACCGCGAGCGACGAGGTCTATGCCGAGCTGCAGGAGGCGCTGCCGGAGAACCTGACGGTCCTGGACATGGCCGAGGCGGAGGACAAGGACTCCGTGGTGGTGACCGCCGAGACCGCTGAGAAGCTCGGGTTGACCACCATCGCCGACCTCAAGCCGGAGGCTCCGAACCTGGTGCTCGGTGGCCCGCCGGAGTGGCGCGACCGCTTCACCGGTGTGCCGGGCCTGCAGGAGGTCTATGGGCTGGAGTTCTCCGAGTTCAAGCCCCTCGACGCCGGGTCCACACTGACCGTCCAGGCGCTGGTCAACGGGCAGATCGACGCGGGCAACATCTTCAGCACCGACCCGGCGATCGTGGAGAACGACTTCGTCGTCCTCGAGGACAACGAGAGCCTGTTTGCCGCCCAGAACGTCGTGCCGCTGATCTCCACCGACGCGGTGACGCCGGAGATCAAGGAGGCCCTCAACGGCGTGTCCGCGGGCCTGACCACGCAGAACCTCACCGACATGATGGTGCAGGTGCAGGACGGCGACCCGGCTGCGGTGGCGCGGGAGTTCGTCGACGGACTCTGACCGCCGTATGCCGCCCGCTCACCTGGGGCGGGTCAGCTCGTCTGATCGGTCCGGCAGTCTGCTTCACTGACTTGATGGCTGGCGCCGATGAGCAGGGTGAGACCCACGGGCTGCTGCCCGAGCTGGCATTCACGGCCCACTCGGCCGGGGGGCCGGTTCCCGCGCTGGCCTGGTTGCCGACGTGCGACGACGGCGATCCACCTCCTCCGGTGGTTCTCCTGGCTCACGGTGGGAGCGGGCACAAAGGCATCGACAGGCATCGCCGACTGGCCACACGACTGGCCGGCGACCACGGGATCGCTGCACTGGCCATCGATGGTCCGTTCCACGGGGCCCGGGCCGTGCCTGGCGATGGAGGTCTGGCCTACCAGCAGCGCGTGATCGCCCAGGGGCCCCATTCCGTTCACCAGAGCATGGCCCAAGACTGGCATTCGGCGCTGTCAGTCCTGGTTGATGATCGCCTGATCGACAGTGGTCGGATCGGTTTCCTGGGGCTGTCCATGGGCGCTCGCTATGGGCTCGCTGCGTGTGCCCAACTCGGCACCAGGCTGGCCGCCGCGGTGATCGGGAAATTCGGCCTGGCCTCGACCGACGAGGCGATGACGGCGATGGGAGCCACGGATCTGAATCGGTCGAGCGCGGCCGCGATCGTCGCCCCGGTGCTGCAGCATGTGCAATGGGATGACGAGGTTTTCACCCGTGACGGGCAACTGGAGCTCTTCGAGCACTTCGCCTCGCCGGAGAAGGTCCTGCGCGCTCGCGCCGGCCTTCACCACCAAACCCGCGATGACGACGAGGACGCGTGGGTGCACCATCTCGTCTCGCACCTCTGACCGCAGACCGTGGCAACTTCTGCACAGCCGCGCACGGAGGAAGTCAGTCGGTGCGGGCGTACTCCTGTGAACCCTCGACGAAGACGATCCAGCCAGTTTCCTTGGCCGCGTCGAACTCCCAGATCCTCCGAGCGGGCTGACCGTCCCACTCGCACGGGTTGGTCTCGGTGCTGTTGACGCAGGGCTGGCCCAGGCCGTACTCGCCCTGATCGCGGGTGATCTCGTCGGCTGGCAGGGTGGCCCAGCCGGTGACGGTCAGGCGCACGTCTGAGTCGTCTGCGCAGTCCAGGCGATAGGACGGCAGATAGTCCGGGCGGTAGGGGCCCTCGAAGTTCTGCGTCTCGGTGCCCTTGAGCTTGTCCCAATAGTCAGTCAACGTCGCCTCGGCATCGGAGTCGGCGCACTCGGGGAAGGTGTCGGTCACGGCGTCCGCGACTGGCCGGAAGTCCTCGCCGGTCAGTCGGTAGGCCCGGTACACCTCCATCGTGCAGCGCACGTCATAGGGGTCGTCGATCTTCCAGTTGTGCTGACCGGTCTCGCAGGAGTCGCGGGTGGCGGAGGCGAGCTCCTCGCCGGTCTGCGCCAGCGGTGCCAGCTCTGCCTCGATCGCCTGCTGGGCTGTGGCCGCCGCGTCCCGGTGCTCGCCCTGCACCTCCTGGGCGGTGGGGCCGTCGCCACAGCCGGCGAGTCCCACCGCGAGCAGCAGCGACGTTAGCGCGGCGGTCACCGAAGGCACGGTCTTCATCGCCATAGTGTGCCCACACCTCCCCCCTGAAGTCCGAACGTCGGCAGTGCAGGTCATTCTCTGGACCGATGCGAGCCGGCCTTGAGGTGGCGCGAGATCACTCTCGCGGATGACGCCGACGACACCCGTGGCGTGGTCGGATATCGCCCATGACTTCTCCCAGCCTCCCGCCGCAGTCGGCGCAGAGCCAGCCCCAGCCCCATGTCCAGCCCCAGCCCTACGCCCAGTCTCAGCCCCACGCCCAACCGCACCCGACCCCGGGTCAGCCCCCGCACAACCCGGCCTTTCAGGGGCAACCGGGCCCCTCGGCATACCCCGATCGTGGCGTGGGTGATCGTGGTGTGGGTGCCCGCAGGATCGCCGGTTGGGCGACGCTGGCCGGCGCCGTGCTGGTGGCGATCGGCTCGTTCCTGCCGTGGGCCAACGTCGTGCTCGCCGGACCGGTCTATGGCACCGATGGCGACGGTGTCATCACGCTTGGTGTCGCCGTGCCAGTGGCCATCCTGGGCCTGATCGCTGGGCTCGGCAAGGGGCGGGTCTGGATGTTTGCGGCCACGCTGTTCCTGGGCCTGATCGCGACCGCCGTTGGTGCATATGACCTGTCCAACATCTCCAGCTTTGTCTCCGGTGAGAGCATGGCCGACCTTGGGCCGGGCCTGCCGGTGATCGTTGTCGGCGGGCTCGTCGTGCTCGGCGCCGCTGTCTACGGCATGGTGAAGGGCCGCCGCGGCTGAGTCGAGCCGGTGCCCCTTGCGGGGGACGTGACATTGGTGTCGCCACGTGCCCACCCGACCCATTGGTGTGCTGAGGCGCACCAGTCGACCCACTGGTGTGCTGAGGCGCACCAGTCGACCCACTGGTGCGTGTCAGCACACCAATGTCACGTCCCCCGATCAGGCGGTCGGTGCGGGCTCCGGGTCGGGCGTCGGCGCCGGGGTCTCTTCGGCCTCGGTGCCATCCTGCCCGCGGCGGACCGCGGCCAGCAGCATCTGCGCGACGTCGACGACCTCGACCTCCTCGCGGGCCCCCTCGGACTGCTTCTGGGTGAGCCCGTCGGAGATCATGACCCGGCAGAACGGGCAGCCGATCGCGATGCGGTCGGCGCCGGTGGCCAGGGCCTCCTCGGTGCGGTTGACGTTGATGCGTGAGCCGAGTTTCTCCTCCATCCACATGCGGGCACCACCAGCGCCACAGCAGAACGACTTTTCCTTCGAGCGCGGCATCTCGCGCATCTCCACCCCCGGCAGGGCGCCCAGCAGCTCGCGCGGCGGGGCATAGACACCGTTGTGGCGGCCCAGATAGCACGGGTCGTGATAGGTCACGCTCTCCGCCGTCGAGGCCACCCCCGAGGTGTCGGCTTGGTCGGGCTTGGCGACCGGGGTCAGCTTCTTCTCGCGCACCAGGCGGTTGAGCAGCTGGGTGTGGTGGACGACCTCATACTTGCCGCCGAGCTCGGGGTATTCGTTCTTGATGGTGTTGAAGCAGTGCGCGCAGGTCACCACGATCTTGGTGGCGTTGACCTCGTTGAGCACCTCGACGTTCTGCTGCGCGAGCATCTGGAAGAGGAACTCGTTGCCGGCCCGTCGTGCCGGGTCACCGGTGCAGGTCTCACCGTCGCCCAGGACCGCGAACGAGACGCCTGCGGTGTTGAGCAGCTCGGCCACCGCGCGGGTGGTCTTCTTGGCGCGGTCCTCATAGGCACCGGCGCAACCGACCCAGAACAGATAGTCGACCTCGTCGAGGTCCTCGACATCGGCCCCGGCCATCTTGACCTCGAAGGGCAGGTCCTTGGCCCAGTCCATCCGGGCGCGGGCCGACATGCCCCACGGGTTCTGCTTGTTCTCCAGGTTCTTGAACAACCCGCCCAGCTCGGAGGGGAAGGCCGACTCGATCAGCGTCTGATAGCGGCGCAGGTCCACGATCGTGTCGACGTGCTCGATGTCCACGGGGCACTGCTCGACGCAGGCACCACAGGTGGTGCAGCTCCACAGCACATCGGGGTCAATGACCGCGCCGCCGGAGGGGATGGTGGGGTCGCCCTCGGTCTTGCCGACCAGCTCGCGCTGGGCCTCCAGGACCGCCGACAGTGGGATGTTGTGGCGTGCGGCCGCCTCTGCTGCCACGGAGCCGTCACCGGCGGCCTCGCGGGCCTCCTCGCTGGCCAGCAGCCAGGGCGCCTTGGCGTGGTGGTGGTCGCGCAGGTTGATCATCAGCATCTTGGGCGAGAGTGGCTTCTCGGTGTTCCAGGCCGGGCACTGCTCCTGGCAGCGACCGCACTCGGTGCAGGTGGAGAAGTCGAGCAGGCCCTTCCAGGTGAAGTCCTCGACCTTGCCGACGCCGAGCGCGGCGTCCTCGTCGAGCTCCTCGATGTTTTCGAAGTCCAGCACCTCACCGTTGACGCGGATCGGCTGCAGCTCGGCCAGCGAGGTGCGGCCCTCGGCGTGGCGCTTGAACCAGATGTTGAAGAAGGCCAGGAAGCGGTGCCAGGCCACACCCATGGTGGGCGTCACCGCGATGGTGACCATCCACCCCATGGAGATCAGGATCTTGACCATCGCCACCAGGACGATCGTGGTCTCCAAGGTGCCCGTCGACATACCGTCAAAGAAGCCGCCCACCCAGGCCGTGGTGGGGAAGTGGGCCAGGTCGGCCCAGTCGGCACCGGTCGCCTTGCCGAGCGCGAACTCCAGACCGCGGAGCAGCACGATGCAGATGCCGACGCCGAGGATGACGAACTCCACGACATACGCCTGCCAGAAGGTCGACCCCCAGAACCGGCTCTTGCGGTCCAGGGTCCTCGGGTGCTTGCGCTGGCGGACGATGATCAGCGCCACGATGCCGACCAGGGTGCCCCAGCCGAACAGCTCGGCCAACCAGGTGTAGGGCGGCCAGTGCCCGATCAGCGGCAGCGCGAACTCGGGGTTGAACAGCTGGCCGTAGGCCGTCGCGAGGGTGGTGGTGAGCAGGATGAACCCGAGCATCACGAACCAGTGCGCGGCAGCCACCAGGGGCTTGCGGGCCATCCGGGTGTGACCGAGGAACTCCCGGAGCAGCGTCACTGTGCGGGCCAGTGGGTCGTTGGTGCGACCGCTCGCGGGCTGGCCGAGCCGGAACTTGGCGACGAAGCCGGCGATGGTGCGCACGAACAGGGCGACCGCGACGAGCGTGACGCCCAGTCCGACGACGATGGCGAGGATCTGCACCGGTGACATGGGTGGATTCTAGAGGGGCCTTCGATCGCGTGGGCGGTGAGGTGTGTCTCACCGCACATCCCCGCCCTCCCACGAGCGGCCGGAAGGGAATAACGTGGCCTTTGCACACTTATAACCTTTGAAGACCTGTCCGGGGGAGAACCTCGGGCGCACCCGAGCGAAAGGCGACCCCCGTGTCCGTCAAGAACGACATCACCGAGGCCATCGGCAACACCCCGCTGGTCCGACTGAACCGGCTCACTGAGGGCTTGAACGCCACCGTGCTGGTCAAGCTGGAGTCGGGCAACCCGGCCAACTCCGTCAAGGACCGCATCGGCGCCGCGATCATCGATGCAGCCGTCAAGGCAGGCGAGCTCAAGCCCGGTGGCACCATCGTCGAGGGCACCTCGGGCAACACGGGGATCGCGCTGGCCATGGTCGGTGCCGCCCGCGGTTTCAAGGTGGTGCTGGCCATGCCGGACACGATGAGCAAGGAGCGCCGTGCGCTGCTGCGCGCCTATGGCGCTGAGCTCGTGCTGACCCCGGGCGCGGACGGCATGAAGGGCGCGGTCGCCAAGGCCGAGGAGATCGCCGAGGAGCGCGGGGGTGTGCGCGCCCGCCAGTTCGCCAACCAGGCCAACGTCGCCATCCACCAGGCCACCACGGGCCCGGAGCTCTGGGCCGACACCGAGGGCAACATCGACATCTTCGTCTCCGGCATCGGCACCGGCGGCACGCTGACCGGTGCGGGACGCTATCTGCGGGAGCAGAAGTCCGACGTCACCATCGTCGCGGTCGAGCCGGTCGACAGCCCGATCCTCAACGGCGGCCAGCCCGGCCCGCACAAGATCCAGGGCCTGGGCGCCAACTTCGTCCCCGAGATCCTGGACACCGAGCTCTACAACGAGGTGATCGACGCCTCCCTCGAGGACTCTGTGAGGGTCTCTCGCGAGCTGGCCACCCAGGAGGGCATCCTGGCGGGCATCTCCTCCGGCGCTGCCGTGTGGGCGGCGCTGGAGCTGGCCAAGCGCGAGGAGAACGCGGGCAAGACCATCGTGGCGATCGTGCCGGACTTCGGCGAGCGCTATCTGTCCACGGTGCTCTTCGAGGGGCTGACTGACTGATGGCGCTCGACCTGATGGCGCCCGGCACTCTGCGGGGCCGCGCTGGCACCGTCTGGTCCCGGGTGAGCCAGCAGGTCGGGGCCGCTGCCGGACTGGTCCGTGAGGACCTCGACGCGGCCATCGACCGCGACCCGGCCACGGACAGCAGGCTCGAGATGGCGCTCGCGTCGCCGGGGCTGCACGCCGTGTGGGCACACCGCGTCTCGCACGCGCTGTGGACCCGTGGCGCGCGGCTGCCCGCCCGGTTGCTGTCGCAGGCCTCGCGAGCTGCGACCGGCATCGAGATCCACCCCGGGGCCCAGATCGGGCGGCGCCTGTTCATCGACCACGGCATGGGCGTCGTGATCGGGGAGACCTCAGAGGTGGGCGACGACGTGATGATGTATCACGCGGTCACCCTCGGAGGACGGGCCAACGCCAAGGTCAAGCGGCACCCGACCGTCGAGTCCGGGGCCGTGCTGGGCGCTGGTGCGCGAGTGCTCGGGCCGGTCGTGATCGGCTCAGGCGCGCAGGTCGGTGCCAACGCCGTGGTCGTCAAGGACGTGCCCTCGGGGGCGACGGCCGTGGGCGTGCCCGCGACCAACCGGGTGCCGAAGGCCCAGCAGGACGCGGACGCGATGTTCGCCGACCCCGCGCTCTGGATCTGACCAATTTTGATAGAGGTCTCGCACGGTCCACCCGCAATTTCGTAGTGGTCTCGTACGGCAGCGGACGTGCCGCCCAGATGTTGGGCGGCACGTCCGCTGCTGTGTCAGTGGTGGTTGTCGCTGCGTCGCGCGACGGCGACTCAGGGCAGCTTGTCGCCGCCAGGGCCGAACGAGGAGTCATCGATTGAGGGCGTGCCGGTGCTGGAGTCCCAGCTGCCGGTCTCGTTCTCGTAGTCGCCCTTGAGGTCGGTCGTCTCGTGACCGGTGACCTTCGCCTTGGCCTGCCCGGCGATCTCCTTGGCGGAGCCAGCCACCGCGGACGCCGCCTTCGGCGCCTGGGCCTTGACGTCCTCGACCGTCTCCTGGACCTTCGGGTTGCCCCAGACCTTGCTGGCCTGCTGGCTGATCTGCTCGTAGCGCTCGCGGCCGGCCTTCGCGCCCAGGATGTAACCGACGCACGCGCCGACGATGAACAACAGTTTCCGCATGAGGTGCTCCCTTCCAGTGGGGTCGTGTCTCGCCCCCGACACTAACGAGATCGGCTGTGCCGCACCATCTGAAGCCGTCGGTGGCCCGGTGGCCAGGGCGTGCGAGACCTGTACGAAATGGCGGGGGAGGCGTGCGAGACCTGTATGAAAAGGCGGGGGAGGCGTGCGAGACCTCTACGAAAAGGCGGGGGGTGTCGCACGGCCCATGCGCTCGAGGGCCTCGGTGAGGATCGCCTGCGAGGTCGCCATGTTGAGGCGCACGTGCCCGGAGCCGCCCGTGCCGAACGCGGTGCCGGCGCTCAGCCCAACCTTGGCCTCCTGGGCGAAGAAGTTGGCCGGGCCGACGCTGAGCGTTACCAGCCCGGGCTCGGCCGGTGGGTCAGCGATCCCCAGGCTGCGGCAGTCCAGCCACGCCAGATAGGTCGCCTCGGGCACCCGATAGCCCACGCCCGGCAGGTGCTGGGCCACCAGGTTGGCCATCAGGTGCCGGTTGGCGTCGAGCCCGTCCAGCAGCGCGTCGAGCCACATCCCGCCGTCGCGATAGGCCGCCACGTGCGCCGTCACTGCCACGTGACTCGCGCCGTGCCCGACCTCCTCCGGCAGCCGCGCGAGGTCGGCGGCAGCCTCGGGCCCAGCCAGGGCGAGGGCACTCTTCAGACCGGCCAGGTTCCAGCCCTTGGACGCCGACATCAGCGACATCCCGCGCTCCCCGCCGGGCACGCTGAGGAAGGGCACGAACGTCTTGCCGGGATAGACCAGCGGCGCGTGGATCTCGTCGGCCACCACGCGCACGCCGTGCCGCGCAGCGAGCTCGGCGACGGCCTCGAGCTCGGCGGCAGTGTGCAGGGTGCCGGTCGGGTTGTGCGGACTGCAGAGCAGGTATGCCGCCCGCTTGCCTCCCGCAGTCGCCTCACCGAAGGCGCGGTCCAGGTCCTCGAGGTCGAGGCGGTGCTCCGCTGTCAGCGCCGACTCCACGATGGTGCGGTCCATGCTGCGCACGAAGGAGTAGAACGGCGGATACACCGGGCAGTTGACGACCACGTTGTCGCCGGGCTCGGTGACCAGGCGCAGCATCTCGGTGACGCCGATCATCACGTCCGGCACGATCGCGGTGTGCTCGATGTCAGGTGACCACCCCCACCGGTCCACGGCAAAGGAGGCCAGCGCCTCGGCATACCCCTGGCCGCTCGCCACATAGCCGGTGTCACCGCGCTGCATGGCCTCGACCACGGACCGGACCACTGGCTCGGCCAGGACCGAGTCCTGCTCGGCCACCCACAGGGGGAGCACATCGGGCGGGAAGGCGTGCCACTTCACGCTGGTGCGCTGCTCGCGCAGGGCCGACTCGGTGAGCTGTTCCAGGGGGTTTGCCACGGTCATGGTGCCAGGCTAGCGACGTGCGCTCCGCCCGGTAACCTTGCGTGCGTTCCAGCGGACGTGGCAAGAGCGAGGGTGGCATGGCGGTCGGGCAGACCACAGAACACGGCACGGTGCTCTTCGAGGCGCGCGGGCGGATGGATCGCGCCGGCAAGTGGTCGATCCTGGCCGTCGTGGTGGGGTGTCTGCTGGTCATCCCCTTTGCGTTTGCCCGCAACCCGGACGCCGATCTGACCGAGAACCTGCTGATCATTGGCGCGACCTATGTGATCGTCCTGGTCACCGTCATCCTGACGATCGTGCACCTGAACTCGCGCATCAGGGTGACCGAGACGCACGTGATCAAGTCGCGGCTGTTGCGTAGGGCTCTGGCAGTCCCGCGGGCCGACATTGCTGAGGCTGTCGTGACGCGGTCCTACGCCGTCCCCCGGCTCGGCGGGCCACGCGCCATCCTGCTCGACCGCAACGGCGAGACGTTGCTGCACTCGCACCCGGTGCGCGAGCTCGCCGAGGTCGAGGCGCTCGCACAGGTCGCACCGCACGTGACCCATGTCCGCGTGCTCAGGCCGGAGGAGGCGCGCGAGCGGTGGCCGCGGATGCTGCCCTGGTCACACGCCAACCCCAAGGCCGGCGTCATCCTCGGCTTCGGGATCGTCCTGGGCGTGGTCGTGATCGGCGTGCTGGCCGCGGTGCTGTTCGGCTGACCAGGGACCTGACCTGCGCAGGGCCCCTGACCTGCGCCGATGCGCTCTCGCACTGAGCGGAGGGTGTGGGATTTGAACCCACGGACGTTTCCGTCGGGCGCTTTCAAGGCGCCTGCACTCGGCCGCTATGCGAACCCTCCATGAGCCCCGCCGAGGGCGGACTCGGCGTCCATCTTCCCACGAACCAGGAGGGCTGGTGTGTCACGGCTCGGTATGCCGCACCGCTTGCCTCAGCTGGCGTCGCGTTCTTGATCGAGCCGCTCGAGCAACCACGCGCGTGCCATGGTCGAGGCCGGTAGGTGTCGCTCGCGAGCGATCCCCTGCAGCTCAGCGAGTTGTTCTTCGGTCAACCGCAGGTTGAACATCCGACTGGCACGATGTGGCCGTCTGACGATGGTCCCCTGTGGGTAGGGGCCGGATGCGTCGGCTTCTAGTTCAAGTGCCCGGGCGTCTTCCCGAGCAGCACGAGCTGTCTGCTCGTCAAGCTTCTTCGTCATGATCGACCATAGGCAGCATCTTCATCTGCCCACAAGATTTCCACGGCCCCAGTGTAAGGCATTGTCTTACGGGATGTCAGGGCTCTCGGCTCGACGAAGATGACTGACTCGCTCGGTGCGGGGCGCATGATCGTCCCCGCGCCAAGAAGTTCGCGACTCCAGGACTGGTGAAGGCCGAGCAGGAACCACCAAAACCGTGGGAGCACAACGGGTGACCCCTGGGTTGCCGGATGGTCAGGAACGCGTCGGGGGCGGGTCAATATGGCGACGACCTGCGTTTATTCCCTCGAGAGGCTGTGGACAGGAAGGGGACTTTCGCGCCGGATGCTGCTACCGTTTGTTGTGTTGCAGTTGCAGTTCCTCGCAGTAGAGCATGTAGTCACACCCTTGGGTACGACGATGGTCAGCAGGTCGGGCATGGTCCCGGTGGTGGGGGGTTTCATCTGAGCCGGCTCCCGCGAGGTGTGGGGGTTGATCGCACAGCAGAAAGAGAATGTCCCATGGCACAGGGAACCGTGAAGTGGTTCAACGCGGAAAAGGGCTTCGGCTTCATCGCGCAGGATGGCGGTGGCCCGGACGTGTTCGTCCACTACTCGGCCATCGAGTCCAATGGCTACAAGTCCCTCGACGAGGCCCAGCGGGTCGAGTTCGAGGTCACCCAGGGCCCCAAGGGTCCGCAGGCGGAGTCCGTCCACGCGGTCTGAAACTTGATCGGGCACTGACACTCAGCGCCCAAGCCTGAAGCGAAGCCCCCGAGTCCCTGTTGGACTCGGGGGCTTCGTCGTGCCCAGGGCACAGTGGTCGTGGCCGGAGGCGGCAGGGGCAGGCGCTTACGGTCCTGTGGAAGTTGTCGCATGCCGTGCCGCCCGCAGGACCAATTTCGCCTGGCGGTGGTTAGCGCCGCCGAGGGCGCGCCCGACTCAGCACCAGCCGCCGGGCGCGCTGACTCAGCAGACGGTGCCGAGGGCGCGCCGGCCTCAGCAGACGGTGCCGAGGTCGGCCAGCTCGTCGGTGTCCGGCGTCGCGGGTGCGTCGTCGGTGGTGGGCGCCTCGGTGGTGGGCTCCTCCGTCGTCTCGTCGGCGGGGGACTCGGTCTGCTCGCTCGCGTCGGTGGTGGGCTCGGGCTCCGGCGGGTGCAGTGCCAGATAGACCTCGCGGCGCATGGCGGTGTAGTCGGGGTCGGCTGTGTCGGTGTTCTTGCCGGTGAACGGCAGGCTCTGCATCGTGCCGCCCTGCACACGCTCGACGAGTTCGGCCCAGGCGGGCAGCTCGGACTGAGCGATGTCGACGGTGATGTTGTTGCCGGCCGCGGAGGCGATCGCCGGATAACGCTGCAGCAGCGTCACCGGGTTGACCTGGTCCACCAGGGCCCCGACCATGCAGCGCTGCCGGCGCATGCGGGAGAAGTCGTCGGTGGTGACGCGAGAGCGCGAATACCACAGGGCCTCGTGGCCGTTGAGGTGTTGCTGGCCGGTCTCGATCCAGCTGCTCTCGGTGCCCTCGATGAGGTGGGAGTTGCCAGCATCGTCGGTCCAGGTCTTGCCGCCGACCGGCACGGACTCCTGGACGTTGATGTCGACGCCGCCCATCGCGTCCACCAGGGCCTCAAAGCCCTTCAGGTCGATGATCACGGTGTAGTGGATCGGCTGGCCGATGATCGTGGAGATCACCTGGCGGGTCGCGGTCTGGCCGGGGTTGGGATCGCCGGCGAACCAGCCGGGATTCTCCTCGTGCAGGTCGACGGCGGCCGTCCAGACACCGTTCATCAGGCACTCAGCGCCGCAGTCATACGCATCGCCGTATTGCTTGTAGAGCGGAGAACTGGTGGGGATCGGCACGTTCTGCAGGTTGCGCGGGATCCCGAAGAGCACCATGTCGCCGGTCGCGGTGTCGATCGAGGCGACGATCATCGAGTCGGTGCGCACGCCGTCGCGGTTGTCCCCGGCATCCGAGCCGAGCAGCAGCACGTTGACGCGCGGCACATCGGCCCACGGGTCCTTGTGCTCCAGGTCGGGACCGACCGAGGGGGCGTCGTCATTCTCGGGCCGATCGTTGGCGCCGGTGAAGATGTGCTCGACGGCGTCATTATGGGCGTTGATATAGCGCAGCCCGACCGCCGCCGGGGCGACCACCAGCAGGCACATCACGCCGGTAAAGGCGGTGAGCCCGGCCCGCTGCCCCCCGGTCATCCGGCGAGGTCGCGCGGTGAGGGCGGTCAGCACGATGGAGCCGATCCAGATCAGCCCACCGATGACCAGCACGGCCGCCAGGGTGCGCAGCACATCGGGGCGGGCGGCCAGGTCGAGGGCAGAGCGGAAGGCGCCGTTCTTGATCAGATAGATCAGGACCCCGAGGCCCGAGCCCACGGCCAGCGCCAGCAGCGGGATGCCGATGAGGCGCCGCCGGGTCATGATCAGCCCCGCCCCCGGCAGGAGCGTCCCCAGAGCGGTCAGGCCATAGGCGCGGCCGACCCGGTCGTCGGTCTGGGCGGCGAAGCGGTCGGCGCGGGTGCGGTGCTGGACCCCGTTGCCGTCCCCGGGCAGGCTCCGACGGCGCTCCTGCGGACCCTGGGGGTCACCAGGTCCGGGCCTGCGCTGGGCAGCCCCGCCGTCGGGGCTGTTGTCATCGGTCATGAATACCTTCCACGGGATGTGGTCATTCTGTCGCAGACGTCCCGGCAGGCCCGGGATGTTGCACGCGCGCCGGTGGTTTGGTGAAGCGCTCCCCCCACAGGTAGCCTGATCGGCGTTCCGCGACAGGGTAACCGGTGGAACTGGAGGCGTCGCCTAGTCTGGTCTATGGCGCCCGCCTGCTAAGCGGGTTTGGGGCTACAACCCCATCGAGGGTTCAAATCCCTCCGCCTCCGCCGCAGCGTGTCCGCGCGACACGCAACAGCAGAGTCAGGCCCCCGGGACACGTCCTGGGGGCCTTCTCGTTGCTCAGACCGGGGTGCCGGCGCTGGGGTCGACGTCCTCGGGCTCAGGAGCCTCCTCCTCGGCGTCGGTCTCTTCCTTCGCCTCCTGGGCAGCCTCCTCCTCGCCGTGCAGGACCCGGTCCTCCATCGCGTCAATCCGGTCGGCGAGGTTGCTGCCAGGCGGGGCCGGCTCGACAGCGGACAGCGGAGCGCCGTCGGAGCCGCCAGTCGGCTCGGGTGTCTCAGTGGTCATGGGGTTCTCCTTGACATAGATCCCGACCATCGTGCCACCGCTTCCTGTGCCTCGCCTGCGAGTTGGGTGGATGCCGTATGCCGAGGGTCGGGCCAGCGGAAGCGCTGGGGTCAGGCGAGGCGCTGGGTCAGCGTCTGCAGCTCGTCCTCCAACTGCTGGGGGAGGGCATCGCCGAACTTGTCGAACCACTCGCGGATCAGCGGCAGCTCGTCGCGCCACTCCTGCTCGTCGACGGCCAGGGCCGCGGCCAGCTGCTCGTCGGTGAGATCGAGGCCCTCGACGTCGAGGTCTCCAGCACGCGGGGTGAGGCCGATGGGGGTCTCGTCGGCGCCGACGGTGCCCTCGAGGCGGTCCACGACCCACTTCAGGACGCGGGTGTTCTCACCGAAGCCGGGCCACGCAAAGCCGCCGTCGGCGTCGCGGCGGAACCAGTTGACCAGATAGATCTTGGGCATCTTGGACTCGTCGTGCTGCTTGCCCATGTCGAGCCAGTGGCCGAGATAGTCGCCGGCGTTGTAGCCGATGAACGGCAGCATTGCCATCGGGTCACGACGCACCACGCCGACGGCTCCGGTGGCCGCTGCGGTGGTCTCCGAGGACAGCGTGGCGCCAAAGAAGGTGCCGTGCTGCCAGTCGCGGGCCTCGGTGACCAGCGGGACGGTCGTCTTGCGGCGGCCGCCGAACAGGATGGCCGAGATCGGGACGCCGTTGGGCTCGTAATACTCCTGCGCCAGGGTCGGCAGCTGCTCGATGGGCGTGCAGAAGCGGCTGTTGGGGTGCGACGACGGCGTGCCCGCCTCGCCGTCGGCCGGCGTCCAGTCCTTGCCCTTCCAGGAGGTGAGGTGCTCGGGCTTGTCGTCGGTCATGCCCTCCCACCAGATGTCGCCGTCGTCGGTGCGGGCGACATTGGTGAAGATCGAGTTGCCGCGCTCGATGGTGTGCATGGCGTTGGGGTTGGTCCCATAACCCGTCCCCGGTGCCACGCCGAACAGACCGAACTCTGGATTCACGGCATACAGCTGTCCGTCGTCCCCGAACCTCATCCAGGCGATGTCGTCGCCGACGGTCTCGGCCTTCCAGCCTGGCAGGGTCGTCTCGAGCATCGCCAGGTTGGTCTTGCCGCAGGCCGAGGGGAAGGCGGCGGCGATGTAGTGGACGACGCCCTCGGGGTTGGTGAGCTTGAGGATGAGCATGTGCTCGGCCATCCAGCCCTCGTCGTGGGCCATGGCCGAGGCGATGCGCAGGGCATAACACTTCTTGCCGAGCAGGGCGTTGCCGCCATAGCCGGAGCCGTAGGACCAGATGGCCCGCTCCTCGGGGAAGTGGACGATGTATTTGGTGTCGTTGCAGGGCCAGGGCACGTCAGCCTGGCCGTCGGCCAGGGGTGCGCCAACGGAGTGCAGGCCCTTGACGTAGTCGGCCTGGAGCTCCTCCATCTTCGCCAGCACGGGCGTGCCGATGCGGGCCATGATGCGCATCGAGGCGACGACGTAGGCGCTGTCGGTGATCTCCACGCCGAACATCGGCTGGTCGGCCTCGAGGTGGCCCATCACGAACGGGATGACATACATCGTGCGGCCGGTCATGCAGCCGTCGAAGAGCGGCTCGAGAGTCGCCTTCATCTGCGCCGGGTCCATCCAGTTGTTGGTGTGACCGGCGTCCTTCTCCTCAACGGAGCAGATGTAGGTGCGGTCCTCGACGCGGGCGACATCGTCGGGGTCGGAGGCGCAGTAGAAGGAGTTGGGCTTCTTGTCCTCGGCGAGCTGGACGAACGTCCCGCCCTCGACGAGCAGCGCGTTGATCTCCGCGCTCTCCTCGTCCGTGCCGGTCACCCAGACGACACGGTCCGGGCGGGTGCGGGCAGCCACCTCCTCGACCCAGCCCGCGAGCTCGGTGTGGTGGGTGGTCCCCTGAGTGCTGATCGTCGACATCTGTCCGCTCCGGTCCTGGCCAGCCACGTTGCCAGCCCTCGAGGGCCAACCTAACGTTGCACCATGGGCGCGGTCACGCGTTCCACGTGGTGAGTTGGGTCACCCGGGAGTCGCCTGATTTCGTGCGCACGCGTGACCTCCGGTATCGTGATCCCTCGCGGCCGACGTTGAGTCGGCTGTTGTGCGCCCGTAGCTCAACGGATAGAGCATCTGACTACGGATCAGAAGGTTGCAGGTTCGAATCCTGCCGGGCGCGCTCTGTGTTGAGACAGAACGCGAACGCCTCCGGGATGCCGGGGGCGTTTCGTGATTCTCGAGAGATTTCCTCGACTTTACTCTTCCCTTACCCTCCCGTGAACTGGCACACTGCATCGGTGACGTGTCCTGAGGGAGAGCCGGTGGGGTGCCCGTGGACTGGCTGACCCAGGATGCGATGGCGTTGCTGGCCGTCAGCTTTGCCGTGGGCATCGTGGTGGGGCTGACCGGGATGGGCGGCGGCGCCCTCATGACGCCGGCCCTCATCCTGCTGGGGATCCCGCCCACCGCAGCCGTCGCAAACGACCTCGTCGCGGCGGCGGTGAACAAGTCGGTGGGGGCTGCCGTGCACTGGAAACACGGCTCGCCGAACGTCAAACTCGCCGGCCTGCTGATCGTCGGGTCGGTGCCGTTCGCGTTTGCCGGGGCCTTCATCATCGATCGGGTCGGCGCTGGCGAGACCCAGCAGCAGTTCGTGAAGCTGGCGATCGGCATCGCTCTGCTGCTCACCGCGGTGACTTTCATCTCGCGGGTCTATTTCGAGTTGCGCGGATCAAGGCCTCCGGGCACCGACCCCAACCCCAAGCTGCGCCCGATTGCGACCGTGCTCGTGGGAATGCTGGGTGGCCTGCTCGTTGGCATCACCAGCGTGG
Organism: Ornithinimicrobium faecis; assembly: GCF_023923225.1. Taxonomy (GTDB): domain Bacteria; phylum Actinomycetota; class Actinomycetes; order Actinomycetales; family Dermatophilaceae; genus Ornithinicoccus; species Ornithinicoccus faecis. The sequence continues at coordinate 417,959 of NZ_CP099489.1, forward strand.
GCGCTGGATCGCTGATCATGGTGAGCTTGCTGCTCCTCTATCCAACTCTCACTGCGGTGCGCTTGGTGGGAACAGACCTGCTCCAGGCGATCCCGCTCGTCGTGGCGGCAGCCGTCAGCCACGTCATTGTCACGGGCGTCACCTGGTCGATCCTGATCCCACTGATCATCGGGGGCGTGCCGGGGACATTTCTGGGAGCCCAGCTCGCCAGTTGGGTGCCACCTGGCGTGATCCGCCGCGGGATCGCGATCGTTTTGAGCCTGACTGGTTTGGCGATGGTGGGGGTGCCACCAGTAACAGTCGGATTGATCGGTGCGGGTGCCGTGGTCCTCGGACCGGTGCTCTGGGGTGCTGTCAGGCGGATGCACGGTGAGCCGGCGTTCTATGGCGCGGTGCTCGGGAGGCACGAATGGCCGCTTCGCGCTGAGCCACCCCATGGGAAGACGCCTGTCAACGAGGCGGAGCAGGGCGGCGGAGCGAGCCACGACCCTGCACGCTGAGGTAAAGAGACAGTAAAAATAAAGTCAGTAAAGGGTCTAGCCAAATTGGTCCAAGGGGTGCATACTCGCCAATGTCGGCCTACTGGGGGCTGGCGTCCGCTCGAGGGAGAGCCCAGCATGACTGCTACGTTCCGCGCACTGTCCCGATTCTTGCTGGTGGCCTTAACCGCCATGGCTACGGCGATGGGGCTGGCGCTTCCAGCCTTGGCAGCGCCACCTCCAATCGTCGCTGCTGCGCCCGGCGCGGCATTACCCATGGCGGAGGTTCCGGGAATGTCTCACGAAGGAGTTGTGTCTGCGGTCCCTGCTGCCTGGACGCCCGCTGTCCTGAACGGCAAGGTCCTGTCGATCACGCAGGTCGGCAACACGATGGTCGTGGGAGGTTCATTCACGGACGTGTCGCAGTCTTGGGGAAGCCCAGGCCTTGGACGTCAGCGGATTATCGCGTTCGACGCTTCCAGTGGGGTCATTCGGTCGGCCTTCAACCCCAGCATCCCCAGCGGGCAGGTGAACGCCGTCATTCCTGGGCCCGTCGCTAACACGGTCTATGTGGGGGGCACGTTTGCGGGCATCAACGGCCAGAGCGGCCGGATCTTCCTGCTCAACACCAACGACGGTTCGATCGTGTCATCCTTCCAGGTGCCGGGCATCAATGGTCAGGTGAGGGACCTGGCGCTCTCCGGGGACCGACTCTACGCCGCTGGTTTGTTTAGTCAGGTCGGCGGTCAGGGCCGCGGCGGATTGGTGGCACTTAACGCGACCACGGGTGCTCGGCTGGACTTCCTTGATGTGGAACTCACCGAGAACCACAACTGGACACCGGGGTCGAGCGGCGCTCGGGCGGCAGTGGGTGCGTCTCAGATTGCCGTCGACCCAGCTGGCACGACCCTTGCTGCCGTGGGCAACTTCCGCAAGGCCGATGGGTTGACGCGTCGTCAGATGGTCCTGATCGATCTGACAGGGTCGACCGCTGAGGTTCGCTCCGACTGGAAGACGAATGGTTATGAAGATGCGTGCTATTCATGGGCCTTCGACACCTATATGCGCGACATTTCGGTCTCACCTGATGGTGGCTATTTCGTCGTGGCAACAACGGGTGGTGGTGTCAACAACTCACTCTGCGACTCGGTGGCTCGCTTTGATATCGCCGATTCGGGCGACGATGTTCAACCGTCGTGGGTTGACTGGAGCGGGGGCGACTCCGTCCTCAGCGTGACTGCCAGCGACACCGCCGTATACACGGGTGGGCATCAGCGCTGGGCCAACAACGAGAATGCTTCCGACTATGCACAGTTAGGTGCTGTCGCCCGCCCAGGTTTGCAGGGCTTCGACGCACAAAGCGGTGTTCCCCTGACGTGGAACCCCGCGCGGCACCCTCGCGGGATTGGAGCTGAGGCCGCCACCGTTACCGAGTCTGGCTTGTGGATTGGTAGCGACAACGAGTGGATCGGAAAGTTTGAGTACCGCAGGCCGCGCTTAGCTTTTTTTCCGCGTCAAGGAGGTTACAGCCTAGGGAGTGGGGATACGGGGACTCTGCCATCGAACGTTTACTACGTCGGTGCCCAGGCGACGACTCCGGAGGACGTGCTATTCCGAGTTAACGCGGCAGGGCCGGAGCTTCCCGCCCTCGATTCCGGACCTGACTGGGCCGCTGACGAGTCGGCAGACAGCCCGTGGCGCAATAGCGGCAGCAACGTCGCGCCCTACGGTCCCGTGCCGACCGTGACCGCCAATGTCCGAGCCACAACCCCCCTCGAGGTGTTCGGTGCCGAACGGTGGGATCCCGCGGACGGGGAGGAGATGACCTGGTCGATCCCGGTCGACGCCGGTGAGGAGATCACGGTCAGGCTCTACTTCGCCAACCGCTACGCGGGCACGGGTAATCCCGGCGACCGCGTGTTTGATGTGGTGCTCGATGGCGCGACGGTCCTGAACGACTACGACATCGCGGCAGACGTCGGGCACGACACCGGGACAGCGAAGGAATTCGACATCACCTCCGACGGAGCCGTCGACATCCAACTCCAGCACGTGGTTGAAAACCCTCTGATCAACGGCATCGAGATTGTTCGACAGTCTGATGCGCCCACCCCAGACCCCGAGGACCCAGATTTGCGTCGCGTCTGGTTCACCGGAAGCTCAATCACCCATGGCTCAAGTGCGGCACCCAGCAGTGACATTGACTGGGCCACAGTCCGTGGCGCGGAGATGATTGACGGTCAACTCTACTACGTGACTGCCGACCAGACTTTTTATCGTCGGACCTTCAACGGAACGACCTATGGCCCTGCCAGTGTAATTGATCCCTACACGGATCCAAAGTGGTCTGGTTACCCGACGGGGTCAGGATCCTCAACCTACGACGGCCGTCAGCCAAGTTTTTACGCTCAGATGTCCACTGTGCGTGGCCTGGCCTACCAAGATCACGTCATGTATTACACTCGCGCCGGATCCGACTCCCTCTTTGGGCGGGGCTTCTCGCCGGACAGCGGCGTCATGCGTGAGCGGACGTTGACGGTCCCCGGCTTTAATCAAGCGAACGTGGGCGAGATCTTCTTCGATCCCGCCGGGGAGAATTTGTACTTCAGCAACTCAGTCTCTGGCACTCTGTCACGCATAGGGTGGAATGACGGAGTTGCCCAAGGCAGCGCAACAGTCGTGAGCGGTCCGGCCGTTGATGGGATGGATTGGAGGACCTCTTCGCTCTTCCTGGCGGACGGGCCAGCGCCGCAGGTCCCCAATGAGGCGCCGGTCGCAGAGCTGAGCGTGGACTGCAGCGGGCTGGAGTGCTCCTTCGACAGTTCAGGCTCGACGGACAGCGACGGTTCGATTGCCTCCTACGCGTGGGACTTTGGTGACGGTGGCACATCGACCGAGGCCGCTCCGACCCACACCTTCAGCTCGGCTGGGACCTACGGCGTCTCCTTGACCGTGACAGACGATGACGGAGCCACTGGCACCGACTCGCAGGACGTCACGGTAGAGGTGGTGAATAGTCCGCCGGTGGCGGCAATCAACGTGTCGTGTGACGAGTTGGAGTGCAATTTTAATGGCCTTGGCTCGTCCGACAATGACGGAGAGATCACTGCCTACAGTTGGGGCTTTGGTGGCGGTGCAAGCAGTTCCGACGCCGAGGCGACGCACACCTTCCCGGCAGCAGGCACTTATCCGGTGTCCCTGACGGTGACGGACAATGCAGGAGCTACGGACACTGCGTCACAGGACGTGACCGTGGCGCTCGACAACGTTGCGCCAGAGGCTGCGATCGACGTGACCTGTGTCGAGCTGGCTTGTGATTTCGACGGCACTGAGTCGTCTGACTCGGATGGGTCCATCGCGTCCTATCTGTGGGACTTTGGGGATAGCGCAACCAGCACTGACGCTGAAACCTCGCACACCTTTGCTGCAAGCGGCACGTACTCGGTGTCCCTCACAGTGACTGACGACGGCGATCTGTCCGACACGGTGACCGAAGTCGTCGAGGTGACCGTGGGCAACCAGCCCCCGGTGGCCGCGATCGACGTGACGTGCACCCAATTGGCGTGCGACTTCGACGGTTCAAGCTCCACAGACCCAGACGGCACCATCGCGGCATACGCCTGGCAATTCGGGGATGGCGCTGCGAGCTCAGCCCCAGGACCAAGCCATGACTTTGCCGAGGCTGGCGAGTTCACCGTGACTCTCACTGTCACGGATGACGACGGAGCAACGGGCGAGGCCAGCACCCAGGTTGTGGTGTCTGATGAAGTCAGCACCGGTGAACCCGAACAGGTGGGCGTGTCCGCAACGCAGGCACACGCGACGTCGGTGTCTGCCCCCATCCCCGCAGAGGTCCAGGCTGGCGACACAATCCTGGCCTTTCTGACGGCGAGCAATGATGGAGGTGTCAGCGGACCCAATGGCGTGGGTGACTGGGAGCTGAAGGAAGAGTCCATTGACTCGCCAATGGCAACACGTCTGTTCACACGAGTGGCGGATGGCACGGAATCTGGTCAGACCGTGACCGTTTCGGGATCTTCTTTGACAAAGTGGGACCTGACGATCGTGGCATATAGGGGTGCAGCTGGGGAGCCTGTTGAGGTGCTGGCCGTCGACACGGTTCGCAATGTCTCTGCCCATATCTCGCCTATCGTCCAGGTCAATGGGCAAGACCGACTTGGGCTGACCTATTGGTCCGATCGCGGCGGGTCTACCACACAGTGGACTCCTCCAGTCGGCCCCACAGTCGTGTCGACGCAAGTTGGAACCGGTGGTGGACGGGTGAGTTCACTGATCGTGTCCGAACCTGCGGCACCAGGACCATACGGTGGATTGATCGCGCAGACCGATGCCCCCACCTCGCGGGCCATGTCAATGACGCTCATCCTTGCGCCCGGCGTAGCCGGGCCACCTAGCAACGAAGCCCCAGAAGCGGCGATTGATGTGTCGTGCACCATGCTGGAGTGCGACTTCGACGCCTCTGGGTCGTCGGACTCAGATGGCACGATCGCAACGTACGCCTGGGACTTTGGTGACGGGGAGACGAGTGGTGAGGCGACAACCAATCACGCGTTCACCGAGGCAGGCACCTTCACCGTTCAGTTGATCGTGACCGATGACGACGGCGCAACAGGTGAGATCACCACGGATGTCGTAGTCAGCGACGAGGTCACGACCGGGGAGCCGGAACTGGTTGGTGTCGCACCAACGCAGGCCCACGCGAACTCCGTGTCTGTGCAGCTTCCCACGGAGATTGAAGTTGGGGACACGATCTTTGCTTTCCTGACCGCAAGCAACAACAGCGCGGTGTCGGGCCCCAGCGGCGTGGGTCCGTGGGAGGTTGAGGACGAGACCATTGACGCTCCGATCTCAACCAGGCTGTACTCGCGCGTTGCCGATGGTGCGGAGGCAGGTCAAACGGTCACAGTGTCGAGTGACACCAGAACTAAGTGGGATCTGACCGTTGTCGTCTATCGCGGAACCGCTGGGGAGCCAGTCGAGGTCCTAGAGGTCGAGACTGAACGTGACGCGGCTGCACACACGTCACCCGTGGTTCAGGTCAGCGGCCCAGACCGTGTCGCCTTGACCTATTGGTCTGATCGTGCAGGCGCCACCGGAGATTGGATCGCCCCCGAAGGACCATCGGTTCTGTCGATGCAGGTCGGGACCGGTGGCGGGCGCGTCAGTTCCTTGCTGGTCGCGGAGTCGGCATCACCGGGCTGGTATGGCGGCCTGATCGCACAGGCGGATGGCCCAGCGGCCAGGGCCGTGTCCATGACCCTCATTCTTCGGCCATGAAGGTCAGCAGCGCTATGACAGCCCAAGCGCTGGCAAAGAAGGGCAGTGACGTGCGCAGGTACTGTCTGCCCTTCATCGCACTGGGGCTTCTTGTGGGTTTGACCGGATGTTCAAGCGCGAGTACTGACGATCCGCCCGCGGCTGTGGCAGCGTCTCAATCTCCGTCCACACCCCGCCCGACTGCCGAAGCTCTCGCGGTTGATCGCCCGGCAATGACAACAGATGCAGCATCTACAACGACGGGTGGCGAGGAATCTCGGAGCGAGGCCAGCGGTGAGGAGCCGTCGGTTCAGGAAGCAGTCACGTCCGAAGGAGACGTCAAACCAACTCGTGCTGAGTTGCCGGTGCCAGCCATTCCAAATGACGAGATCCGTGAGATCTACGGACCTGACAGTCCGGAGCCAGCCGAAGGTGTGGTGGGCACGCTGTGCAACCTGAACCGCCCCCACCTGGAGGAACTCAGCGCCCGTGTGCTCGTCGAGGGACAGTTGGATGACCAGATGCTACGCATCGCGGCACTGTCGCTGAGTGACGACCTGGGCGTGTGGGAAGGACTGGCCTGGCAGGTTCCGAGTGCCGAGGATGAGATCGAGATGGCACGCGAGATCTACGCGCACTGGGAGTATGCCGTCGGACTGGTCGATGCCGGCGATCAGCAGGGCGCTTTGGAGGAGTGGAACGCGGCGGTAGATCTTGTAGAAGATCTACCTGCGGGTGACGTTGCGGAAGTTGGGTGCTGACGTGGGGTCAACGACGGGGATGAGGGGTCGTGCCTGAAACGGAGCCCGGACCCGCTGCGAGAGGCGCCTCTTCAGGAGCGGAGACCTGGGTGGTTCTGGTTGTGTCAATGGGGCTACTCCTGCTCCTCGCAGCGGGCGCGGCGGGGCTCACGAGCGAGTTCCTGCCACCTGCCTTTGCCTCTAAAATCGTGTACAACAGCGAGGGATACCTTTTCGCGGCGGTTCTCACGCCGTGGATCTACTTTATCGCGCGACAACCTGGTACTCGGTGGACCATCCCAGTCTCCATCCTGCTCGGTTTACTGTGGCTCACGATCGGCTTGGGCCTCCTGAACAGTTCGCTGCTCGGCTCTGTCAAGACCTTGAACGAGCCCGCCATTGCGCTAGGCATCTTGTTGCCCTACCTCACACTGAGGCGCCCCCTCGCCCGATGGGTTCCATCAGCGTTGGTATGTGCAATCTTGATCACCGTCGGCTTGGGCATGTTCAGGGCTCGCCCGGTGCCTGGGGTGAGCATGGACTCGGATAACTGGGTCATCTACCTCGGTGAGGGAATCTTCCTAGTCCTCCTGAGTGTCGTCGCTCTCGACCTCGTGGAGCGGTGGATGCTGGATCCGTCTGCAGCACGTCTACACCTTGTGCGTCGCGCGTTGTTCTACGCTGTCCTCGTGTTAACGCCCATCGTGGTCTCGGCGCTTGGACGATCTGCCAGAGTCGGTGATCAGTGGTCCAGTATGAGTCTGAACTACCTGGGGCGTGTCCACGAAGCGTTTGTCGGGATCCTCCTGGTGTGCGGGACCCTTCTGCTTGTGTCGTGGAATGAGCGGAGAACGCGGAATCAAAAAGTGCATCGCTCGACGCCTCAGAGTGTGCATGCCGATGACAACCTCAGTCCGGAATCCTCGGTGGGGGGTGACGCGTGGGGCCACCTGACGCACACGCCTTGATGAGGCCGCCCCCCATTCTGGTGACTGGGATGCCGCGTTCAGGAACAACGTGGCTGGCGCGACTGCTGGCCTCCGGACTCAGGACGGCACTTCCCGGCCGGGAACCCATGAATCCCCGAGGGCGTCAGTACGCACTCTCCGGCACGCTTCCCGGTTGGGTGCGGCTGACCCAGCCCACTGTTCAGCAGGTTCGCATCTTGCGGCGTGCCTACGCTGGTATCAACCCTTGGACCTATAGCCGCTATGGACACCGCCAGTGGATCGCTGGCCTGCCCAACATTCGATGCATCGTGAAGGATCCGTTCGCGATGCTGTCCATACCCGCAATTCAGCGGGTCACAGGAGCACGAGCCGTTCTGGTTTATCGGCACCCGGGGGCCGCACTCGCGAGTTACCGGCGCATGGGGTGGACGCCAGACACAGAGGAACTCGTGCCGATCATCTCGCAGTTTATCGCTAAATACGGACCGACCGACGGTGTGGTGCTGCCCCGGGATGGACAGGATGACGTCAGTGCTCTCGCCTGGTTCTGGAGCGCCCTGTATGGGATGGCATTGCGCGATACCTCGCCGGAAGCAGTCGATGTGGTGTCTCACCGTGACGTCGCGATCGGAGGTGACGCCGCGGCTCGGCGGCTCTTCCAGGCCCTCGAGCTGACATGGACGAGTGCCACGCAACAACTCATACACCCAAGCGGGGTTCGGGCTGCAAATGAGCAGGCTCTGCACAACCTGCACCGCGACCCCGCAGTGGTGGCAGATGCCTGGCGTGATCATTTCGCCAGTCGGGACGTGCAGCGTCTAGACGAAGAGACGGCAGCAGTTCGCGAAGCTCTCGAGCAACGAAGCCTCCGAGTCTCGGAGCGGCCCGCTCCCTGACTCTGTCGCAGTTCGTGGCTGGGCAGGGACACCCTACGTGGACGAGAAGGACTGCTTGCGTCCCGCCTTCCTCTTCCGGAGCGCACTGACTAGCACTCCTAGTTGAAGTTGCCGTCGCAGCAGGAAGAGCGCTCCGCCATAGACGACGAACCCGAGCGCCAAGCTGGTGACGAAGTGGGCGCCTCCGCTAAGGACCGCCCCGAGAGCGAGGGGCAGCAGGCCGAAGGGTACGGCGCTGGCTGCAATGGCCAGCAGGGTTGCCCCGCCGAAGGGGTGCAGACGGAACCAGTGGAACACCTGCGCAAGGGGTAACAAATTGCCTAGGAGCAGTGCTGCGGCCCAGCCCACGGCCGCCCCCAGAACGCCGTGACTGGGGATCAGAAGGAAGTCTAATGAGATGTTTGTCGCGAGCGCTATGAGGACGTTGGTCAGGTTCCAAAACGACCTTCCCGCCATGATTAGGACCATGTCGACCATCCCGCATGCGGTCGCCACAAGCATGGCTGCGCAAAGGATGAGCAAGGCGCTATCTCCCATGGAGTACCCGTCACCGAATATTCCGAGCACCGTGCCCCCGAAGTTGAGGAGGACCAGATAGAGGGGCCAGGTTGCAAGTACTAGCCACGCGGTGGACGCCTGATAAAGGTGCGCTGTGCCTGAGTAATCTTTGTGTGCAAGGGATTCCCCGAGAAGGGGTTGGACGCTCAGGGACACCGCGCGCCCCACCATCTGGCCAAGGGCGAGGAAGCGTGTGGCTGCACCGTAGATGGCAGCTGCCTCGAGGCCAGCCAGAGCACCGACCAGAATGATGTCCAGGCGTTGCATCGCTACCTGGGCAACCCCGGCCAGCGCACGCGGAGCGCTAAAGCGCCAGAACGCGCCTGCGGGCCGGAACGTGGGGTCGATGACTTGCGGTGCTGCTCGTTCGCGGAGTCGCTTCCACCACCACCACGCCAACACTGCGGTGGGCAGGTAGGCAAGTGACCAGGCCCAACTGATGGCTCCGGGGCCGAGGAGGGTGAGCAGCACCCCGACGAGGACAAGCTGGAGTACCGGCCGGGTCATCTGGTCGAGGGCCGCTGTGGGTTTCATGGTGCCCAGGCCGCGTGTTCCCGACGTCGCGATATTGAGGACGGCCGCGCACGGCACAAACAGGGCCATGAGCCGCATGTAGTCGGCAAATCCGCCATTCGCTCCGGGACTGAGCAGGCTCTCCAATGGGTCCGCGAGTAGGAACAGCGCCGCAGCTAGGACGACAGCGACGACAAGCACAGGACGAATGGCCGTACGCATATAGGTGGTGGCGTGGTGGAGCTCGCCCCGCGCTCGAGCGCCTGAGAGGAAGTAGACGATCCCGGTATTAGCGCCCAACTGGCCCAGGCTGGTCACCATCAGGAAGAGCGAAGTTGCGGAGAAGAAGATGCCTGCCTCGGTCTGCGACGCCAAGCGGGTGACGGCGACCGTCAGGAGGAACGTAGCGACCCCGGAGACTCCGGATCCCAAAAGATTCCAGACACTACCGCGCGCAGCGCGCTGCAGGGCAGGGGTAGACCTACTCACCGTGGGGCTCTTCTCAACCGAGCGGTGGCACTCTCTAGTGCAGGAACGAGCCACTCAGAGATGGGCCCTCGTTCCGACCCTGCATCGAGTTGGCGGTCGGTGAGGTGCTGCTCGCCTTGAGTCAGGAGGTACAAGGCGCAGATCGCGGTGCCAAGTTCGGGATCGGCACCATTCTCGCCCACGATGAGTGCGGATCGCTCGAGGACACTCTCAAGCGCCTGGCGCGGTGGCTTGGCACGCAGCCGGACCTCCTCCTGCACCGCGTAATGGATCGCGTCGTATCCGATAGGACCCTGGGGCACGAAGCGCTCCCAGTCCCAGGCGGACACCTGGGTGCCCTGGACGGCGATATTCCAGGGGGACCAGTCACCGTGCGTATGTCCCTGCGGGACTCTGAGGTGGCCGATCGTAGACTCGATGGCACCTTGTGCTGCCCGAAGGCTCCTGGCCTCCTGTGTGTCCGCGAGCACCTCAAGCCGTGTAGCCAGTCCACGCCACCATTGGGAGGTCCGGAGCTCGGCTGTGACGACTTCTGCCGCAGTTGCCAGTGTGCGCAGAGCCCTCCCGCGCGTCCGGTCGTCCATGCTTCCAGAGGTCCATGTATCAAGTGGGCGAGTGGCGAGGAACGCAGTATCTCTCCACGGGGGGATGTCGAGGATTGTGGGCACCGTAAGACCTGGCAGTGCCAAGGTGGCCAGGTGTTCCAGAGCGCTGGCCTCTGCCCGAACGCGGCTAACTGTGAGCGGGTTGATACCCACCTTGACGAAAGACACTTGGGTGCCACTGCTCGTCATCAACTGCAGGACCGGTTTGCGGTTTGCACGGGGGGGGCCAAGGGCTATGGCCACGTAGAGAGTCTCATTCAGGTGCTCGCCGATGTGACTCACCAGGTTCGGGGTGTCGCTCGGCCCGCTGATCGTGACGGTCCAGGGGAAGAGGTAGCCCGCACCAGCGCGTGCAGCCCAGCCCAGTGTCCGTGCACGCACCCGACCTCCGCGGGTTGTCGGCGACTTGTAGCCGCGTACGGCACATTCGGCGACCCGGCGGGGGCCCGTCGGTACAAGCAGAGTCGGGCGTCCCGGGTGTGGCAGGAGGCCGAAGGTCAACTCAGCGTTCCGCAGGCCCTGCCGGGACGAAGCCTCGACTCGGTATGGAGGCGGCCACACCTGGCCAAGAATGTTCTCAAGGTCGCCGAGGCCGTCAGGCATCGGCATTGCTGGCTCTGCGCATGCTGTCATCAGGGGTATCCGCACCTGCCGGCGAGTCCACGGCTGTCGCGCCAACGCCGCCGTGCGCTGCGTGTCTGCTCGTCCCGCCGGGGGTCGGAGGAACGCTGACGGCTCCGAGAGGCCGGATCCCCAGCCGTTGGAAGCGATCCAGAGCGGCGGACACCTGTGCGTGAGTCGTGCGGCTACTCGTCACTGACAGCAGGACGGAGTCCGTAGAAGCGATTGCAGCGTCGCCATCTGCTGTACCAGTGCTTGATGCCGCGATGATCACGTAGTCAAAGTCGGAGCTGAGCCGGGCCACGGTGTCACGGAAGCCCTGGCCACCGAGTAGTTCCCTCGCGGCGAGGACATCGCCTCCAGGCAGGATCGAGACGCCTGCTCGTTGACGCATGGCCTCGCGTGGTTCAACGGTGCCCCACAGGACCTCAGCGAGTCCGGGTGCATCCGATATCTCGAATAGGGTCTCGACACCGTGGCTGCCTGGGTCAGCGGCGATAACTAGTACTGAGTAGCGCGCCTCGGCCAGCGATATCGCGAGGTTCGCCACGACCGCTGAGGTGTGCTCGTGCACGCCTACGGCGGTGACGCCGAGAACGTGTGGCCGGGGTCCGTTTGCGACGACTCCAGCCCTGAGTCGACGGTAGGCCTCATGTGCGGCCGAACTCCGAGCTGAGCTGTGCTCTGTGCCGACTACAAGTCCAGGAGGTGTCCGCTGGGGGAGCCGGGCGAACACCGAAACACCGCTCACGTCAAGCTCCTCGTTCTCACGCACGAGGTCACGCCGCCACTCAAGGAGGAGCGCGATGAGAGTTCCGAGCAGGACGCCGCCGATGCCTCCGGCGAGCAGGATTAGGAAGGGATTGGTTCCTGCTGGGCTGGTGGGAGTTGCGGCGGGCGTGACGACTCGTCCGGGATCTGTGCTCTCGACCCGCGCCGCGCTGATGTTCGCGTTGATGTCCGCGAGTCTGGTGGTGTAGATCTCCACTTCCTGCGCTGAGAACTGATCGTCGGCGGCGCCGTCCAATGCGTTCGTGAGTGCGTCTTGGGCTGCAGTCGCCTGTGTCTCGAGACGCTCGATCCGTGCCTCTTGGTTCGCGACCGCGCGCCCTTCCCGGTACTCGAGGTAGGTGTCCGCGAACGCTTGGGCACCTTGTTGGGCTTGTTCTGGGGAGGTGCTGGTGAACGTGATCTCCAGTATCTGGCTCCCGCTAGGCGAACTCGTGTGAACTCGCTCCTTCTCGGCAGGGATTGCTCTGCCGACCACCTTGCCCGTGAGATCTACCAGCGTCGGCGTCGTCAACAGGCCGCCCTCGGTTTCCATCGCCACGGTGACACGCGTAGTGCTTGCGGTCTCCTCGACTGTCAGAGGGTTTCCAGGTGCCGGGCTTAGGAGCAGTGCGGCCGTCGAAGTGTAGAGCGGAGTCGTGGTCATGACGAACCCCACAGCCAGCCCTAGGCAGATCATGACGATCCCGAGTAGTGCCGGAACATGGTGCCGCACTGCAGTCATGACAGAGGGCAGTGCTCGGCCGGGCGCTGTGGCTTCCATCAGGCCCTCCTCAGGAGCGGACGTCGGAGTGGAAACTCACTCGACAATCGGGCACAGGACACGCCCCATGCTGAGTCGACTCTTGGCCCTGCCGGGCGAGCCCATGGCTCACTCGATGGCTCCTCGTCCACGGAAGTGTCCCCCCAACTTCGCAACTTGCAATCGAAACTGAACATCTCTTGACCAAGAGAATACTATCCATATACGTTGTGGTCTAGGCCAATGGAGTCAGGCCAGCCCAGCCCAGGGCTCAGCGCGTGGTGCACCTGATGGACGACGGCCAGATTGAAGGGGAGGTGTCGGTGATGACTGGGGCACCAACTGTCGTGTTTATCGCAGGCTCCGGGCGGTCGGGCAGCACGCTCGTCGAGCGCATGCTTGGCGCGATCCCGGGATTCGTCAATGTCGGCGAACTCATTGACATCTTCAGACGGGTGTATGCCGGGGACGAGCTGTGTGGCTGCGGGGAGCCCTTCTCACAGTGCCCGTTCTGGTGCGAGGTTGGTGATCGCGCCTTCGGTGGGTGGAGTTCCGAACTGGTGGCCGAGATGGCCGAGCTCCAGTCACAGGTCGCTCGCCAACGGCACATCCCACACCTGCTGAGTCCGTACCAGCGTCAGGCGTTTCGGGACTCACTTGGCACCTACCGAGATCGCTACGGCGAGCTCTATCAAGCCATCGCGCTCACCGCGGGCGCTCGGGTCGTCGTCGACGCCAGCAAGTGGCCGTCACAGGCGCTGGCCCTGTCGCGGAGTCGGCTTGACCTTCGTGTGGTCCACGTTGTCCGAGACGTGCGGGGCGTGGCGTGGTCGATGAACAAGCGCGACCTGGAGCGGCCACATGCGACGGGGGGCCGTGAGGTGATGTTTCACCAGGGGATCGCCGTAGCCGCTGGACGGTGGGTGGTTTGTCAGAGCGAAGTGGACGCTGTCCGGCTCAGCGGGACTCCCACCGTGCTGCTCTCCTACGAGGAACTCGCAACTCGTGCCCGCTCGGTCATTGGCCAGACGCTCGATCAACTGGAACTGACCGTCCCGGAGGACGAATTGCGGCACCTCGGGCCTCACGAAGCGGACCTCGGGGCGAGCCATGGGTTGTCCGGCAACCCCTCTCGATTCACGGCTGGCGTGACACCACTCCGCCTGGACGAGGAGTGGCGCGAGAAGATGCCACGCGTCTCCCAATCGGTTCTTGCAGTGATCGGGACGCCCCAGCGAGTGAGGATGACATGGACAAACGCAGCGCGACGACCGGTCGAGCACATGGGCGCGGAGTGGAAATGACGAGGCGACTGCCCAACTTCCTCTACATCGGGCCCGACAAGGCCGGCTCGACCTGGCTGCACGAGGTGCTTGTAAACCACCCGGAGATCTATCTCACTCCGGCCAAAGACCTCTACTACTTCGACCGCTACTTCGGCCGGGGAGAGGAGTGGTATCAGCGCCACTTCGCTGATGTCACTGATCAACGCGTGGTGGGTGAGGTTTGCCAGGACTACCTGTCATGTGCGGAGTCACCGGCGCGAATTGCCACCACCTTAGGTAGGCCGAAGATGATGGCGACGCTACGCGATCCTGTTGAGCGCGCCTACTCGTCATACCTCTACATGCGAAAGCACGGTGAAGGCCCAGACTCCTTCTCCGAGGCCCTTCGGACGAAGCCGACATTGCTGGACCACGGCCGGTACGGCACTCAACTGAAGCGCTATGCCGATATGTTCGGGCGTGCTTGCCTACACGTGGCTGTCTTTGACGACCTGCAGGAAAACCCCCAGGCATTCGTAGACTCGGTGCTCGAGTGGCTCGGTGTCTCCCCCATGGTTTTGCCCGAGGAAGACCTAAAGAGCAAGCTCCCCGCGAGCCGGGCACGATTCGTGCCAGCCGCGTGGGCCGTCCGTCAAGGGGCGAACGTGGTGCGGGCCTTGGACGGCGCCCAACTTGTGGGTCGGGTAAAGCGGTCACCACGAGTTCAACGGCTTCTCTACCAACCGGTGCCGGCCTCTGACCGTCAGATCTCAGCTGAGGATGCAACATGGATCCGCGAGCAGTTGCGCTCCGACATTGAAGCTGCCGAGAGCCTCTTTAGCCTCAACCTGATGGAGCGGTGGGGCTGGTGAAGGTCTCGGTGCGCAAGGTCGCCCCGACGTGGGCTCAGCGGCTCGGTCGATCGGGGTATGTGGCGCTAGGGAGCCACACGGCCGAGGGGCGCCTCGCCCCAGACTTCCTTCTGGTCGGTGGGCAACGTTGTGGGACCACCTCACTCTTCAGAGCCTTGATGCAGCACCGACGGGTGGTGCGTCCTTCCTTCCACAAGGGAGTGAACTACTTCGACATCAACTACCACCGGGGGCCAGCCTGGTACGCAGGGCACTTTCCGCTGAGGCGGACGGCGAACCGTCGTGTGCCCCCCGGGACGCAGCCCGTCGTCTTCGAGGCGAGTGGCTATTACATGTTTCATCCGCTCGCGCTGGAGCGAGCCGTGCGCGACCTGCCGGACGTGAAACTGGTGGCGATGCTTCGAGACCCTGCCGAGCGAGCCTTTTCCGCATGGAAGCACGAGACTGCCCGTGGTTACGAGACAGAGCCATTCATGGTTGCGCTCCAGCGAGAGGATGAGCGGCTGGCAGGTGAGCGTGAGCGGCTCGTGGCAGAGCCCGCCTACTACAGTTTCGCGCACCGTCACCACGCGTACCGGAGCCGCGGGGAGTACTTGGACCTACTGCAACCGGTGACGGACATGGTGCCACGGTCGCAATTGCACATCATGTACAGCGAGGACTTCTTCGCCGAGCCGGATAGGGAGTTCGCTGCGCTTGCCGGCTTCCTCGAGATTGCTACACAAGAACACATGGAGTTCGAGCGGTTCAACGCAAGGCCCAGCACATCGATGCCGCAGGAGGCAAGGGACTACCTGTCGGACCACTTCCGTACCCGCCGTGCCCCGCTCGAGGAGTTTGTTGGGCGCGTTGCCCCCTGGCCGAGGGTTCCGTGACGGACGAGCCAAAGGCGCCATGAACGCGTTGACGAAGTCACATCCCGGGGTATGGAGTCCATCAGCCTCAGGCGCAGAGTCGCGCGCGAAGACACCAGCGGGCAGGCCCCCTCCACTAGGTACGGGGTGGCCGCTCGTCGTGATCTTCGCCGGGCTTCCGCTGTGGTGGGTGCTGGGAGTCATGCAAGTCATGTTCTTCGCCATGACGGTGCCCATGCTGATCCACCTGGTTCGCCGACGGGATCTAGTCGTACCCAAAGGTCTGGGCCTGTGGCTGCTGTTGTTGATATGGATCGCGGGTGGGGTGCTCGTGCTGCAAGCAGATGCGCCCGGTGCAGTTACCGGGTCCAGCGCATTCAGGTACCTGACGTTCTCCTATCGGCTGGGCTGGTATCTCGCAGGCACTGTGGTGCTGCTGTACGTAATTAACAGTCGAAAGTTCCTCACCACCGAGCGTATCGCGCGTGCCCTCAGTTGGATGTTCATCGCGCTTCTTGGGGGAGGCGTCCTCGGTGTAACAATGCCAACTCTCGAATTTCCGTCCCTGCTTGAGACGCTGCTGCCCCAGAGCATCTCGAGCAATGGCTTCGTCAACTCGCTTATCCATCCTCAAGTAGCCCAGATACATACTTTCCTGGGGTATGAAGAGCCCCGCCCCAGTGCTCCCTTTGCCTACACCAACGAGTGGGGGCTTGCCATCGCCTTGTCTCTCCCCTTCTTCATCGTTTCCTGGTGGCGGCAAAAGGGGCCCTGGCGGTGGATGGTTCCAGTACTCTTGACCATTGCCGTTGTGCCGATCGTTTCTTCCACGAATCGTGGGCTCTGGTTGGCGCTGATTGTCATGGCCACGTTCGCCATCTTCGTGATCGCTCTCCGAGGAAACATCACGGTTGTCGCGGTGATGACGGGAGGGCTGGCGGTTGCAGCGGCCCTGATTACGATATCGCCCCTGGCGACTGTCGTGGTCGACCGGCTCAACACACCGCACAGCAACGAAGGCAGGACCAACCTCGGAAGTCTCGCTGTTGGGAGCACCGCGCAGGGGTCGCCGCTCCTCGGATTTGGCACCACCCGTGATGTCGAGGGGAACTTCACCAGCATCGCTGGCGGCGCTACGGATCAATGCCCGGCGTGCGCTCCCCCAGCGCTCGGAACGCAGGGGCAACTGTGGCTTCTGATCTTCGGTGCCGGTTTCGTCGGGGCGGCCCTGTTCATTTGCTTCTTAGTCGGGCAGTTGCTCAGAAACTACCGAAATAGCTCCGCCTTTTCGTTGGCCGCTGCGTGCAGCGTGATCGCTGCACTGGTCACTCTCCCCGTCTATACAACGGTCGGACCATCTCTATATGTCCTCCTGATTGCCGTCGGGGTGATGCATCGCGAAGGGAATAGATGGGGCGAACGGTTGCTGAGCTCGTTGACCGCCCCGGCACTCCGACAATGGCGTCTGGCGGTGTTCATGGGTGCCCTCGGGGCCGTGATCGGCGCGGGGCTCCAGTTCTGGACTGGGACCCCTTCGTCAGCGACTCTCTCCGTCCTCGCGCCACGGAACCTCGTGGTGGGTGATGACGAGACTCGGCCGCTCTCGATCGACACCGAAGGCGCGCTAGCAAGGTCGGGGCGCGTCATCTCTGCAGTCCGTGAGGCGACTGGCGAGGACATCAACGCGATCCCGCAGAGCCTGCGGATCACCGCCGAGCCAAACTCCCGGATCCTCAACGTCTCCTATACCCACAAGGAAGGCCCCCTGGCCTTGGCAGGTGCGGAGGCTGCGGCATATGAGTTCCTCGCCCTACGTGCTGAGCTAGTTGCAGAGAGCGGCTCGGACCCTCTGGCGGGTGATCACGCCCAGGTGCTTCGGTCTTCGGGACCGTTAAGACTCACTGATCGCTGGGTCGTTGTCATCAGCACTGGACTGATGACCGGGGTGGCTCTGGGGCTATGCCTGGCACCTGTCGTGGACGGTCGGCTCCGCCGCCTCCGGGGAGGTACTGAAGCGGGGCTCGAGGGGCGACTCCCCACCTTGGCCAGTCTGTCAGATGGCCGCGGTGACCTTTGGTCCCAGACCGCTGAGACACACCGTGCGCGTCAGATCGCGGAGGTGTACCTCCCTATTGCTGCGGTCCTGGCCGATGACAAGCGGGACGTGGCGGTCGCGATGGCGACAACCCTGGACCGTGACCTTCCAGGCCCGGAAGCCTGGGGCGGCCAGCGCACCCTCCTTATCGCTTCGACGCGATCCCACCCCCGCTCCGTGAACGCCCTGTATAGATCCTGTCGGCGCGTCGGGTTAGACCCGGTCGGGCTGATCCTGATCGATGAATAAGACTGCCCACCGAAACCATCCCAGTGGAGAGACAATGAGTACAGAACCTGTCGGCGCCGAGTTGGCAGCCCCTGAGTTGCCGAGCGTGTGTGCCGTCATACCTGCGCACGCGCGACCAGTGGAGTTGCGAAGAGCCATTCGCTCCGTGCTCGATCAGGAGTACGACGGCTCACTGTCCGTTATTGTGGTCTTCGATCGTGCTGAACCTGATCACACCCTTGAACAGGCAGGCAAACGCCCCGTGCGTGTCCTCGAGAACAATCGGACCCCTGGGCTGGCCGGTGCCCGTAACACGGGCATCGTCGCGAGCGACACCGAACTCGTCGCCTTTTGCGATGACGATGATTACTGGGACACCAGCAAACTGATCGCCCAAGTCGAGGCACTCGCGAACGCCCCAGAGGCGGTCTTGGCGACAACCGCGATGGTTGTCGAGTACGACACACGCTCGACCGTTCGCCTGGCCGGCACTTCGACCGTCACGCACCAGATGCTCGTCAGGTCTCGACTGTCCATGCTGCACTCGTCATCGCTGCTGTTCCGACGCAGTGCCCTTCTCGGCGATGTCGGTCTGATCAACGAGGAGATTCCCGGCAGCCAGAACGAGGACTGGGACATCCTGCTGCGAGCTGCTGAGGCGTCTCCCATTACCCACGTCGACGAACCACTGGTGCATGTGACCTGGGGCCCGAGTTCCTTCTTCCGCCGGAAGTGGGACACGAAAGTCAGCAGTAACCTCTGGATGCTCGAGCAACATCCGTCGGTCCGGGAGGACTCAAGGGCAGCGGCGCGACTCATGGGCAAGATCGCCTTCGCGCACGCCTGCAGCAGTAATCGCAGGGAGGCTTGGAGTTGGTCTGCGCAGACCGTGCAGCGAGACCCACGACAGTGGCGTGGGTATCTAGCAGCAGGGGTGGCGGTTATGCCGCGTTCCGGAGAGCTCATCCTCAGCGCGATGAATCGGTATGGGCGCGGGGTGTGACCCCGCATGTGCTCGCGGTCTCCTCAACTGGTGGACACCTCGACGAGCTTCTTGCGATCGCGCCGCACTTTGCCTCTGACGGTCAGGGTCTCGTGTGGGTGACGGCCGCAACTGCTCAGTCCATGTCCATCCTGCGTGGTCAGGACGTGGAGTGGGTGCGCCAGGTCGGGGCGCGCCAAGGAGGCCGGGTCCTGTTGAGCCTTCCGCAGGCAATGCGCGTGATTAGGAGGCGCCGACCGCTCAAAGTGGTCTCCACCGGGGCCGCACTGAGCATCTCCTACCTCGTGGCAGCCCGACTCCTGGGAATCGAGACGCATTACGTCGAGAGCGCGACAAGGCTTGAGGGACCGTCACTCACGGGAAGGATCGCTCAAGTTCTGCCCGGAGTCACCCTCCACCGGCAAGCGGACAGTTGGCGGCACGGCGGTGGGCAGTGGCGACGCATCGATAGCGTTTTCGGTGCGTTCGAGTGGCACGGTCGCGCCGCCTCTGAATCGCTGAAGATCTTCGTCACCCTCGGCACCGAGCGCTTCCCATTCCAGAGAGCGGTGAGCGCTATAATCGACGCCGCGCCTCAGCATGCCTCCCTCGTGTGGCAGCTGGGGCACACTCCTCCTCCGGACGGTATCCCAGGTGAGGCACGGGACTGGCTCACATTCGAGGAAATGCAACAGGCCGTTCTCGCAGCGGACGTTGTTATCACTCACTGTGGAGTTGGAGCCGTGTTAACGGCGCTGCGTGCCGGAAAGTGCCCAGTGGTGATCCCTCGAGTGGCAGCAAACCATGAACATGTCGACGACCATCAAACGCAGCTGGCTCGTGTGCTCGGCGAATCTGGCCTGGCGTTGGTCTCCGATCCAGGCGA
Organism: Ornithinimicrobium faecis; assembly: GCF_023923225.1. GTDB lineage: Bacteria > Actinomycetota > Actinomycetes > Actinomycetales > Dermatophilaceae > Ornithinicoccus > Ornithinicoccus faecis. The sequence continues at coordinate 437,800 of NZ_CP099489.1, forward strand.
GACGGATCTTGTCTCAGCGATAGACCAGGCGGCAGAACGGCAGGTATCTCGCAGGGAGTCACCCTGAGCGAAATCCAACAGTTCTGCGCTTCGCCCTGAGTGGTCGCCGGCGTTGAGTCCTGGCTAGTCCTGGAGTTCTGCCATCGCCTCGGCGTATGCTGCTCGGCTAAGTGGCATGTTCTCCATGGTGTAGTGGCCATTAGGGCCTGTGTTGCTGTGGAAATAGGTCACAAAGGATAGACCGAGTTCTTCAACAGCTTCTGGAGCCTGCTCCCAGAACGCAGCGCCTTTTGCGTCTGGGTGGCCGTTGTGAAAGCCAGTTTCGCAGATACCGTAGGTTTTTCCCTTGCCCCATGACTGGTCGTCCATCCAGTACTTAAAATCGGACCAGACCTCGAGGGGCGTCATGTCAGGAGACTTGGCCCTATTGACGTAAGCGTCCCAGCAGATTACGTCAACATAGTCATCCCCAGGGTACATTCTGGCAGTCAAATCCTTCTGCGTGCTGCTAACCCAAAAGGTGAAGTCCACATTGGGAGCTTCTTCTTTTACCAACGTTGAGATGCGGCGACTGGCGGCCGCGTAATCCTCGGGCTTCCAGCTCTTGGGGACTTTTCCTTGATTCAGTTTGACGTTGGGCTCGATGTCAAAGGCGAGGCGGACCGTGCCGTCGACGGTTGCCAGCTCCCGACCCCAGCCCCTGATCTCCTCATCGTGAACGCCAGCCGCAATATCTGCCCAGGCCATGTATGAGTCTGGGCCCCCTTCGTTCCAGTCCTTCGATGCCATGCCCATGAGTAGGGTCATTCCTGAGTCGATGCGTTCCACGTCGCGTGCCTTGAGGCCCCAGCGGAAGTTTCCCGACGTGTAGTAAGACGACCCGTGGCCGAGGTCGATCCCTCCGACGAGGTCGCTGAAATCTTGGTCGGCGGTCGGGGCCCCCTGGTTGTAGGCGCCCGCGCTGAAACCCTCAGGGGATGGTGGTTCGGGGGCGGGTGGCTCAGGGGCAGGCGGGGGCGGGTTTCCGGGGTCGGCCAACTGTCCGACGACGCCCTCAGAGACTGCCTCCGGGCCACCGACCACAAAGATGCGGTTCGGGTCGAGGTGGTTGAGTGCTTCACGAGTGCCACTCGCAACCCGGTCGGCGGGCGTCAGAACGACTGGCACCTCGTCGCGGGCCGCCAGCGCACTGACGACAAGAGCATCTGCGTAGTCAAGGCCGGAGGCGACATAGCCTGGCGTGAGATCGGTAGAGAACTCTTTTGCCACAGCGGCTGAAGTCTTGTAACGGTCGGTCCCGGCAACCCGGTGATAGTTCCCGCTCGTGGAATAGGTCGCAGCCTCCTTGGCGACGGCATCGCCGATCGCCTGGGGGCCACCAACGACCACAACCTGCCCGGGGGCGAGGCGCTCGAGTTGCTTGGCGACCTCGGACGGGAGCTGTCCGGGCTTGGTGAGGAGCAGGGGCTCGTGCTCGGCGCCGGCGACGGCTGCTGCCGACAGCGCGTCGGGGTAGTCCTCGCCGCTGGCGAGGAAGACCCGGTCACGGCCCTTGGTGTATTGCGCCGCAATGCGCGCGGACGTGGCGTATCTGTTCTCTCCAGTCAGACGCTCGACACCCTCGTCGCCGGCGTAGGAGCCGAGCTCGGAAAGGACCGTGTTGGACACGGAACCCTCGCCACCGATCACCGTGATGCGCTTTGGCTTCAGACGCTCAAGAGCTGAGACTGTCTCACTGGGGAGGTGGTCCGACTTCGTCAGCAAGACCGGCGAGTTGAAGACGCCTGCGCGGGATGCTGCACCCAACGCGTCAGGGAAGTTGTGTCCGCTGACGATGTAGACACGCTTGCCGGTGGCCGACCATTGATCGGACACCTCTGTCGCAGTCTCATAACGGTTCTTTCCAGCCAAGCGCTGGACGGTGACGGCCGAGGGGGACTCGGCTGTCTGGCTTGAGGATGAATCGTCGCTGGGGCTGGCGACAACAGGGGCAACGCTGACCGTGGCGGCCAGCGCGACGGCACTCAGGAGGCTGAGGGCGTTTCGGGACATGGGGCATCTCCTGCACACATCGGGGGATGTCTCCATGGTGAGGTTCTGCGTGTGCCCTGATGCCGGTTCAGAGGAACCTGGTGACGTCTCTTGACCAAGGGTTGGACGGCCAGCCAGTCTCAGTGCGTGGATCGCGAGAAAACTGGAGAATCCACACCGTGGTGCACGACACAGCGCGCTCGGCCCGTGGAATCTGCGGTCAACGCCCCCAGCGGCCGCAGCAGTCAGGCCACCCTACGCCGAGTTTCTCTGAGAAGTTGCCATCTCCTGTTGCATTAGGCAATGATTAGGTAAGATTATGGTAAAGAGTCTCTAAACAGTGGGGGACCTCGCCGAGGGCGACTAGCCGCTGTTGTCAGCCCTGAGGAGTGTTGCATGCGCCCGATCGCGGTGCTTCCGTCGACTGCTGGGCACGCGACAGCCCAGATGGTCTTCCAGGTGCTCATCCAGCAGCGCCTGGAATACGACGTGCTGTCCACCGCTGAGTTCACACGCGCTCAGCGGGCCAACCGTGCCTCGCTGGTGGTCGCCCTGGTGCGTGGGCTCGACATCCCCGCCATTGAGCTGGTGCGCAGCCTGCGGGAGCAGCTGGTCCCGACCTTTCTGGTGGCCGAGGAGCTCAGCGAGACTGACGAGGTCACCCTGCTCCACTCCGGCGTCTACGACGTGGTCCGCGCCAGCGCGTCCCCGCAACTGATCGGCGCGCGCCTGCGCACCATGTTCCACCACGTGCACGAGGGCGAGCCGACCCGCACGCCCTATCAGTTCGCCAACGTCACCGTGCGGCCCGACCACCACGAGGTCCACGTGGACGACAACGTGGTGCCGGTGACGCGGACCGAGTTCCGCCTGCTGGTCCTGCTCGCGCAGCAGCCCGACCAGGTGGTCAGCAAGGATGTGTTGGCCGAGCTCCTGGGCGACTCCCGCCGGATGGCTCCGCACGCCGTCGAGAGTCACGTCAGCCGGCTGCGCAACAAGATCACGGCAGCAGGCGGGCCACGTCTGATCGAGTCCGTGCGAGGCGTGGGATACCGACTGAAGGCCAACGGCAACGGCAATCAGCCGATGGTGGGCTCGAGCTCGAGCCCTACAGTGCCTCACGCAGAGCGCTGACCGCATCCGCAGGACCAGAGACCTCCACCGCGGCCACGCGCATCCGGCCGAACAGCGCCATCACCAGCTCAGCCGGGGTGCCGGTCAGCACTGCCGTGCCCACGCCCGTCGGGGCCTTCACCGCTGAGCGACCGTGGCCCGGCGCGACCAGGACGATCCCCGTCGGCAGCCGCCGGGTCAGCAACTTGGCGACCTTCTTCAGTTGCCGCCACAGCGCAGACTCAAGCTCGGCAGGGATCTCGCGCTGCGGCCCGACCTGGCCCTCGCCGCGCAGGATGTCCTCGTGGTGGATGAAGAACTCGGTGAGGTTGGCGACCTCGTCCACGAACGGCATACGGGTCGGGGACCACGCCGGCGGCCCGGTGCGCACCAGGTGCACCAGCTGCCCCCACGGCCTGGTCGCATATTCCTCCATCCCGCGCTCCAGCCTCCCAGCCAGCGGCGGCACAGCAACGCCGAGCGCGAGGTCCGGGCGGGAGTCGCGGATCACCAGATGGGCAGCGAGCTCCGCGGTCGACCACGGGTCGCAGAGGGTGGGTGCGGAGGGCCCGACCCGCTCCAGGGTGTCGCAGAGCGCCTGGCGCTCGAGGGCGGCGTGACCAGCCACGATCAGACGTCCTCGGCCTTGCCAGCGGACGGGTCCCACTTGGTGATGCCTCGCTCGGCCCAGCCGCGGTCCTTGGCGGCCTCGCGGGCCTCGCGCTTCAGCGGGCCGATCAGCTTGTCGACATAGAGCGTGCCGTCCAGGTGGTCGGTCTCGTGCTGCAGGCAGCGGGCCAGCAGCCCCTCGCCCTCGATGACGACCTCGTTGCCGTCCAGGTCGGTGCCGGTGACGCGGGCCTGCGGGTGACGGGCCAGCGGGAAATACTCCCCGGGCACCGACAGGCAGCCCTCGCCGTCCTCCTCCTCGTCCAGCGGCGCAGGGGTGCCCAGACGCTCGAGCACGGGGTTGATCACCAGGCCACGCGCGTTCGGGCCGTCCGGCACTGGGCAGTCATAGACAAAGATCCGCAGCCGCGCACCGACCTGGTTGGCCGCCAGACCGACGCCCTCGGCCGCCTCCATCGTGTCGAACATGTCCGCCACGAGGGTGCGCACCTCGTCGGTCACCTCGCGCACCCGCTTGGTGGGCTGGTGCAGCGCCTGGTGGCCCTGGACGGTGATTTCGCGGACGGTCACGAGCTGGTCTCCTTCGGACATGACGGACTGAGCTGATGCTGCCCGTCGATCCTAATGGGGGAGGGCCCTGCGACCAGCAGTCACTTCCGCCGCGGCCGCGGGATGGGGCCGGTGATGTCCGGGTCCTCCCAGAAGCCCGCCGGGGCATAGGGCGCGGCGTCTTCGCGGGAGACCTCCCAGACCGGCCCCTCCTGGGAGTCCGGCTCGTCCTGGTCGTCGGTCTCCTCCCAGCTGTCGTATGCCGAGGCGCCAGTCTCCGGCGCCCGCTCGCCGAAGGGGTCGTCATCTGGGTCGCGGCCCTCCGGGCCGAAGATGGTGTCGCAGATCCGTCGATAGGTGTCATCGGGGTCCGGCACCCAGTTGATCTCGCGCATCGCCTGGTCCTGCCCGGCGGACTCCATGATGAACTGCCCGTAGCCCAGCACCCGCCCCAGCGGGGAGCGCGCATAGTTCATGTCGGTGACCTTGCGCAGCGGCATCATCGCGACCTTGTGCGTGATCAGGCCATAGGTCATCAGCAGCCGCTTGTCGGTCGCCACGAACCACTCGTTGCGCCACTCCAGGGCCTTCCAGAGCAGCCGCAGCACCAGGGCAAACCACAGCCACCACAGCACGAGCGGCAGGGCCGAGGCCTCAATGGGAGCGTTCGTGGAGATCCAGGACGCGACGAGCAGCCCGATCAGGGTGGTGAGGACGGGCTCGATCATCCGGCCCCAGTGGTGGCGGATCGCGACCACGACCTGTTCGTCGCGCAGGACATAACGGTCCAGGATGCGGCTGTGCACACGCCTCTCGCGCACCGGGCTCACCGGCTCGTCAGCACGCGGTTCGGGCTCATGGTCACTCCATCAGTGAGGAGAAGAACTCGCCGATGTTCTTGAAGCCGGTGGCGATGATGTCCCAGACCGCCTGCACGATGTCCGCCGCACGCTCCGGGCTGGTGATGATCGCATAGACGATGAACCCGAACAGCAGCCAGATCAGGATCTGCTTGATGTTCTTGGGCATCAGGGACTCCTCGGACGGGGCAGGCAGGTGGTCACACTCGTCCAGCATCATGGCAGCCGATTCGGCACGCGCCGGTGTGCCACGCCGCGAGTTGCGCGGCCCGGCGGCTGGTTCCTCACCTGCCCCAGGTGCCTCACATGCCCCACTGGCTGTCTGCTAGCGTCCCGACGGGCTCGCCGCTGGTGGGCCTCATCATGACTGCTCGGGGCGCAAGCAAGGAGCAAGCATGAAGTTTGGTCTTCTGCCACGGATCATCGTGGCCATCCTCGCGGGGGTGGGCCTGGGGCTCATCCTCCCCGACTCGATCCTGGGCATCACAGAGTCGTTGCGGGTCCTGCTGAGCGGGCTGCTGAAGTTCTTCATCCCGCTCATCGTGCTGGCCTTCATCGGCGCAGGGATCGCCGACTTCCGCGGCAAGGTCGGCAAACTCTTGTCAACCAGCGTGATCCTGGCCTATGTCGACACCGTCATCGGCATCGCGCTCGCCGTGGTGGTCGCCGTCCTGGTGATCCCGCAGATCACCAGCCAGGGCGACCCCTCCAAGGCTGGCAACGAACTACCTGAGCCGTTCTTCGAGATGATCATTGACCCGCCGCTGGCGATCCTGACCGCGCTGCTCCTGGCCTTCATCCTCGGCATCGGGGCGACCTGGGACTCGTCCACGGTGATCCGCGACGGGCTGCTCCAGTTCCGCGACATCGTGCTGTGGTCGATCCGGGCGATCGTGCTGCCGGTCATCCCGTTCTTCATCGGACTGACCTTCATCAAGCTCGCTGCCGAGGGCGAGATCTTCAACAACATCCCCGTCTTCCTGGGCATGTTCCTGCTCATCGTCGTGATGCAGTGGGTCTGGCTCGCGATCGAATACGGCGTGGCGGGTGCAGTGTCGCGGCAGAACCCGTTGCGGATGATCAAGGCGATGATCCCGGCCTACTTCACCGGGATGGGGACCATGTCGAGCGCCGTGACCATGCCCGTCGCCCTCAAGCAGGTCCACTCATCAAAGATGATCGATGACGACGTCACCGATTTCGCGATCCCGCTGTTCAACACGGTGCACCAGGCGGCCGCCGGCATCGGCATCGCGGTCGCGGCCATGACCGTGTCCGTGCTCACCACCGGGAGCCTGCCGGACACCGGCTCGATCGTGGCGTTCGTGATCCTCCTGGCCGTCATCGAGGTCGGGGCAGTGGGCATCCCCGGCGGCTCGATCCTGGCCTCCTTGGGCATCTTGCAGAGCACCCTGGGCTTCGGTGAGGCCGAGCTCGGTCTCATGCTGACCCTGTTTGCCATCCAGGACAGCTTCGCGACCGCCGGCAACGTGACAGGCGACGGTGCCCTGACGATGATCGTCAACAAGTGGTTCGGCAAGGGTCCGGGGTCCTCGGACACCGACCGCCCGGCAGCAGACCAGGAGAGTGCTGATGTCAGTGACTAGTCAGATCGACCTGCGCAGCGACACGGCCATCCAGCCGACACCGGCGATGCTCGAGGCGATTCAGTCCGTGCAGTTCCGCGATGACCTCCTGCGTGAGGACAAGTCGACCAACGCCCTCGTCGAGATGACCTGCGATGTGCTGGGGACGGCCGATGCGGTGATCACACCCTCCGGGACGATGTCGAACCAGATCGCTGTCATGGCGCTCACCTCGCCCGGGGAGGAGGTGATCCTCGGACCCGCCTCCCACGTGCGCAACCTCGAGGGTGCCGGACTCGCAGCGAACGCGGGAGTCCAGATCAGGTGCATCCCGGTCGACCGAGGGATCTATGACACGGATGCTCTGGCCGCTGCCCTGCGGACCAGCAGCCTGCAGGTGGCGCGGACGGGTCTGATCAGCCTGGAGGCGACCTACGACCTCAACTCTGGCTTCGTCACACCGATCGACAACTATCGGGACATCCGGCGCCTTGCCGACCACCACGAGGTCCCGGTCTTCCTGGACGGGGCCCGACTGTTCAACTCCGCGCACGCCCTCGGCGTCGACCCGGCCGAGATCACGCAGCACGTCGACGCGGTGCAGTTCTGTCTGAACAAGGGCCTCGGGGCTCCCCTGGGGTCGATGCTGGCCGGCAGCAAGGAGTTCATCGAGCACGCACGCCGCCTGCGCCAGCGGCTGGGCGGCGGCATGCGGCACACCGGTCTGCTCGCCGCTCCGGGGCTCATTGCCCTCGCGCAGTGGCGCGACACGATCGCCGCGGATCACCTGGCGGCGCAGCGGGTCGCGGAGCGGCTCGGTGCCGTTCCGGGTCTCGCGGTGGTCAACGGGCCCATCGAGACCAACATCGTCTCCCTCTCCGTGGACGCTGCCGTGATGCCGGTCGAGCAGTTCATCGGCGAGCTTGCGGGCAGGGGTGTTCACGTCAAGCGCATCGCGGACGACCGCGTGCGGCTCGTCACTCACCGCTCCGCCACCGCCGAGCACCTGGAGATGGCGTGCGACGTGATCGAGCAGACTGTTCGACCCCGCTAGTCCTGGTTATCACTCTTGACCGACTTCCATGGCAATGAGTGATAAGCGCCCCCGGTGCTACCCTCAAAGCACTCCCACGACGCTGCAGGGGAAGCCGGTCAAACTCCGGCGCTGACCCGCAACGGTAGGCCGCTCACACAGCGGCGAGCCCGATCATCCCGCAGCCGAGTTGGACTCCACGACCCCCGCCGAGGACTGCGGGCCGGAGCCCGGGCACCGGCAGATCAGCGGTGGCCGGCCGGTCCAGTCACCGGCCAGAGACCAGGAGCCGCAGGCGATGCGCACCATCACAGCCCAAGCCGTATGCCGTGTGCTCGCCGTCCTCTCCCTCGTCGCGGCGGGCCTGTGGTCCCCTTCCCTGGCGTCAGCGGACACCACCCCGCAGAGCTATGCCGGACCCTGCACGGACGACCTCGGTGTCACGGTCGTGATCGACTTCCAGGACCTCGGCGGGTCCACGGTGGTGCGGTGCGCCCCCGGCAGCGGCGGCGCACCGTTCCAGGGTTCCGGGGTGGACGCCTTCCAGGCCGCCGGGATCCAGCTCGCGGGCACCAGCCAGCACGGACTGTCGGTGGTTTGTCGCGTCAACGGCCGACCGGCAGCCGACGAGCCGCTGCCGATTTCGGGGGACGAGGGCTACACCGAGCAGTGCACCAAGATGCCCCCCGGAACTGCGTTCTGGTCCTACTGGCAGGCGGACAACAACGGCAGCTGGGCCTTCAGCTTGCGTGGTGCAGCGAGCAGCACGGCCCGGGCCGGCGGCTTCGAGGCGCTGTCCTTCTCGCTGAACTCCACCTCGACCCCGCCGCGCACCGCCCCGAGCCGGCCAGCCCCGGAGCCGCCGCCCACGCAGGACCCTGAGCCCACCCCTCCGCCCGAGCCGACGCCTCCGCCGAGCGACGACCCCGAGCCAGCGCCTGCCCCGCCTCCTGTGCCGACACCGCCACCGTCTCAGGACCCGGCTCCGTCCCTCGCGCCCAGTCCGCAGCCGCCCAGTGACCCGGGGCCCAGCGATCGGGAGCCGAGCGAGCCCGCGCCACCGACATCAGAGCAGCCGACGTCAGCAGGGCCCGGCCCCAGCGACGCCGCGACCAACCCGGAGCCGACGAGCGACCCCACGTCCACATCGGACGACCCGGAGACCGCCTCCGCGACGAGCAGCCCCGGGCCCCGCGCCAGTGAGGCCGAAGCCAGCGCGACCACCGCCGGACCGGAGGCCGCGGCCGACGACGAGGCGGCGACCACCACGCCAGCCGATGAGCCGGGCGAGCCCACCGGCAACTCGGCCAGTGATCAGTTCACTGACTCTGCCGACGACGGTGGGGGAGCCGGTGCACTGTGGGTGACTGTCGGCATACTCCTGCTGTTGGGAGGCCTCGCCTTCTTCGCCTCGCGCCGCCGTCGCGACCCGGACATCACCCACCAGGTGGAGCCGTGACCGACAGCCCGGCCCTGCGGTGGCGCACCTATCACCTGCCGCGCGCCCTGCACCCTGGCGCGTGGTGGGTCTGGGCGCTCGGCCTGGCCGTGGCCGCCAGCCGCACCACCAACCCGCTCCTGCTCGCGCTGATCCTGGCCGTCGCGTGCACCGTCGTCGTCGCCCGCCGAGGGGATGCACCCTGGGCCCTGGCGTTCCGGCTCTACCTCTATGTCGCCGCGTTCATCGTCATCATGCGGGTGGCCTTCCGGATCGTGTTCGGTGGCAACACCGGCGGCACGATCCTGTTCACGCTGCCGACCATTCCGCTGCCGGACTGGCTGGCCGGCATCCGCCTGCTCGGGGAGGTCTCGGCCGAGTCGGTGCTCGGCGGGTTCTATGACGGGCTGCGGCTGGCCACCATGATCGTCTGCATCGGCGCGGCCAACGCGTTGGCCAACCCCAAGCGGTTGCTCAAGACCGTGCCCAGTGCGCTCTATGACGTGGGCTCGGCCATCGTTGTCGCGCTCTCGGTCTTCCCTCAGCTGGCCGAGTCGGTGCAGCGGGTGCGGCGCGCGCGGCGGCTGCGCGGTGGCTCGGGCAAAGGACTGAAGGCGCTGCGCGGCATCATCATCCCGGTGCTCGAGGACGCCCTGGACCGCTCGCTGCTGCTGGCCTCGGCGATGGACTCGCGCGGTTATGGCCGCTCCGCACAAGTGCCCCGCGGCACGCGCGCGCTCGCGGGTGCCTGCACGCTGCTGGGGCTGATCGGCGTCTGTGTCGGGGTCTATGGCGTGCTCGACGGCACGGCTCCCGGCGCCCTCGGGCTGCCGATGCTGGCCGTCGGTCTGGCGCTGGCTGCCGGTGGCTTCGTGCTGACCGGGCGGCGGGTGCAGCGCAGCCGCTATCGCCCCGACCCCTGGGGCCTGGCCGAGTGCCTGGTCGCAGGCTCCGGCATCGCGGTCGGCCTCCTGCTCTCTGTCCTGCTCTCCGTCGACCCGACCGACCTGCACCCCTCGCTCTTCCCGCTCACCTGGCCCCAGGCCGAGCTGCCCGCCGTGCTCGCGATCCTGGTCGGGGCCCTGCCCGCGGTGCTCGCCCCGCCGACCCCGCTGACGGCCGAGGAGATCCGCGCGGCCTCGCCCCGGCACGCCCCCGAGCTCGTGGAGGCTGGCCGATGATCCGCTTCGAGGACGTCTCTGTCACCTATGTCGACGCCGACCGCCCCGCCCTGCGCGACGTCAACCTGACCCTGCCCGAGGGGGAGCTGACGCTGGTCGTCGGTCGCACCGGCGCCGGCAAGTCCACGCTGCTGCGCGCGATCAACGGGTTGGTGCCGCACTTCACCGGCGGCCACCTCGAGGGCCGGGTCACCGTCGATGGGCTGGACACCCGAGACCACCCGCCGCGCGAGCTCGCCCACGTCGTCGGCATGGTCGGGCAGGACCCGCTCGCCGGCTTCGTCACCGACACGGTGGAGGAGGAGCTGGCCTATGGCATGGAGCAGCTCGCGACCCCGCCCGACGTGATGCGCAAGCGCGTCGAGGAGACGTTGGACCTGCTGGGCATCGCCGAGCTGCGCCGCCGCCCGCTGCGCACCCTCTCTGGCGGGCAGCAGCAGCGGGTCGCGATCGGCTCGGTGCTCACGATGGGTCCGCGCGTGCTGGTGCTCGACGAGCCAACCTCAGCCCTCGACCCCACGGCCGCCGAGGAGGCGCTCGCCGCGATCACCCGCCTGGTCCATGACCTGGGGGTGACGGTGGTCGTGGCCGAGCACCGCATGGAGCGCGTCGTGCAATATGCCGATCGCGTCGTCCTCCTCCCCGGCGACGGAGTCGTCGTCTCGGGTGACCCGGCCCAGGTGCTGGCTGACTCTCCCGTCGCCCCGCCGGTCGTTGAGCTGGGCCGGGTCGCTGGCTGGTCCCCGCTGCCGCTCTCGGTCCGCGACGCGCGCCGCCTCGCCGCCCCCCTCCGCGCCGAACTCGCCGCGGCACTTTCCTCCCGACCGAGCGCACCGGGTGGCGAGATTTCCGGCGACCGAGCGCGTGAGCGCCTGACCTCAACCCCGACCGAGCGCGTGAGCGCCCGAGATTCTGGTCGACCGGACGCGCCTTCGAGCGATCCGGCCCTGGTCGCCCGCAAGATCGTGGTCCGCTATGGCGACGTGCTCGCCGTCCGCGGCGTCGACCTCACTCTCGAGTCGGGCACGGTGACCGCGCTGATGGGCCGCAATGGCTCGGGCAAGTCCTCGCTGCTGTGGGCGCTGCAGGGCTCGGGCCCGCGGCACTCCGGGACGGTCGACGTCCAGGGGCAGGACCCCGGCGCGGTGTCTGCCAAGGTTGCCCGTGAGTTGGTCGGCCTGGTGCCCCAGTCGGCCTCCGACCTGCTCTATCTCGAGACCGTCGACGCCGAGTGTGCTGCGGCCGACGCCGAGTCCGACCGAGAGGCGGGGGCCACTCGCGCCCTGCTGGATCGCATCGCCCCTGGCATCGACGGCGGCCGCCATCCCCGAGACCTGTCCGAGGGGCAGCGCCTCAGCCTTGTGCTCGCCGTGCAACTCGTGGCGGCTCCGGACGTGCTGATGCTCGATGAGCCCACCCGTGGCCTGGACTATCGCGCCAAGGAAGAGTTGGCCCGCATCGTCGGTGAGCTGGCCGCCACGGGCAAGGCAGTCGTGGTCGCCACCCACGACGTGGAGTTTGTCGCCACCGTCGCGCAACGGGCCATCGTCATGGCCGAGGGTGAGATCGTCGCCGACGGCACCGCCGCCGAGGTGATTGGTGCCTCCCCGATGTTCGCGCCGCAGGTGGCCAAGATCCTCGGCCAACCCTGGCTCACGGTGAGCCAGGTGGTGCAGGCGCGCCTTGGCATACCTGCTGCTGACCCGACCAGCGGTGACGTGCAACACCGGTCACCGGTGACCCGTGCTGCACGACGCAACGGGGCCGAGAGGTGAGCGCCACCGCAACCAGCCGCCCGTGGCGCACGTTCGGCACCAACGCCGCCCGCACCGCGGCCGTTCGGATCGGTCCGCGGTCGGCGCTGGCGATCGCCCTGGTGAGCATGGTCGGGCTGGCGATGTTCCTGTGGCCGCTGTTCATCCCCGCCCAGCCGACCGTGATGCAGCACACGGTCGACGCCCCGTTCGTGTTCATGGCCGTGCTGCCGATGCTCGTGCTGATCGTGCTCGCCGAGATCAGCGAGGGCGGCATGGACTCCAAGGCCCTGGCGATGCTCGGCGTGCTCTCCGCGGTCAACGCCGCACTGCGGCCGCTGGGCGCGGGCACGGCCGGGATCGAGGTGGTCTTCTTCGTGATGGTGCTCGCGGGGCGGGTCTTCGGGCCGGGCTTCGGCTTCGTGCTCGGGTGCACCTCGATGTTCGCCTCGGCGCTGCTGACCGCAGGTGTCGGGCCGTGGCTGCCCTTCCAGATGCTGACCTCGGCCTGGATCGGACTCTTCGCGGGCCTGCTGCCCCGGAGGGTGACCGGCAAGGCCGAGATCGCGATGCTGGCGGTTTATGGCGTGGTCGTGGCGTATCTGTTCGGCGCCCTGATGAACATGTGGTTCTGGCCGTTCGTGACCGGTGTCCAGGTCTCTGGTGTCGAGGGGTCGCTGGGCTACGAGCCGGGTGCGCCCATCGGGGAGAACCTGCACCGGTTCCTGATCTTCACCTTCTTCACCTCCACGCTCGGTTGGGACACCGGGCGGGCGGTGACCAATGCCCTGCTGATCGTGCTGGTCGGGCCCGCGCTGCTCGCGACGCTGCGGCGAGCGAGTCGGCGGGCGTCGTTCGGGGTGCGGGGTACCTTCGGGCGGCGTGCTGTGGCCGGTGAGGCAGAGAGCGGCCCACGCTGAGTCTCCGGCCACACGGCCCGGCCGCCAGCATGCCGTCTCAGGAGACGTGACACTGGTGCGCGGAGACGCACCACCGGAACCATTGGTGTCCGGAGGTGCACCATCGGAACCATTGGTGCGCCCGGGGACACCAATGTCACGTGCCTGGCAGGGAGCCAGCACAGAGGCCGCTCCGCTCACCTCCTGTACGCGAGGTGCGGCCCCGGCGAGGGAGCTCGCCTCGGCTATGTCCCGGATCCGTTGGTTGAGCATGTCCACCGGATCGCTGCGCTGGAGCACGACCTCGTGGTCGAGCGGGTCAACCCACCGGAGGCGGGCGTCCACATGCGGCTCCTCGTCACCCTGAAGGGCCACCTGCCTGGCTAACATCGCTAGCTCCGGCGGAGCCGGACTGGTCCGCCGGAACAGCGCGAGCCTGCTCAACCCTGTGCCAGCACGTCGCGCAGCCGCACCGCAAACGCACCGGCCTGCCCGGGCCACGGTCCGTCCTCGACGCTGAACCCGCCGTGGTGGCCCGGGAAGACCGTGACCTCTCCACGGCCCTCGATCGGTGGTGGACGGATCGTCCACAGGGACCCGATCGTGAGCCAGGCGTCCACAAAGCGCGCTGGTGCTACCGTGTAGCACATAGGAGGTGCGGCACCATGTCGAGTGTGGGGATCAGGGAGTTGAGGCAGAGCGCGTCCGCAGTCGTCGCCCGTGCGGCAGCAGGCGAGACCATCACGATCACGGACCGGGGGCGACCGGTGGCCCAGATCGGACCACGCACGCCGAACGGGCTGCACGCACTCCGGGAGCAGGGGGTGGTGCGGGAGCCGCGGGCCTCAGCTGCGGATCTCCCCCTGCCCGCGCCACTGCCCGACGGAGCTCCGAGCCTGGGCCAGCTCCTGGAGTCTGACCGCGAGGAGCGGCTGACGTGACGGCGCTGTATGTCGATTCATCCGCCCTGTGCAAGCTGGTGGCGCAGGAGGAGCACACCGCGGCCATGCACCGGCTCTGGACGACCCATGACGGTGACCTCGTGTCAAGCGACCTGGCGCGCACCGAGGTGATGCGCCAGGCTGGCCGGTGCGACCCGCCGCGCTCGACCGAGGCCCGGGCTGTGCTGGATGCCTTGGTCCTGGTCCCCGTCCTGACCAGGATCGCGCAGGGGGCAGGGACGCTTGGGCCGCCCTCCCTGCGCAGTCTGGACGCGTTGCACCTGATGACGGCTCTTGAACTGGGCGACGATCTCGCGGGTGTCGTCACTTACGACGACCGGCAGGCCGAGGCCGCACGGCACCTTGGACTGCCGGTGGTCACGCCCCGCTCGTGAGCACCTCGCGCAGCCGCACCGCGAACGCGCCAGCCTGCCCCGGCCACTGAGCATCCTCGGCGCTGAAACCGCCGTGGTGACTCGGGAACTCCACCGACTCCTGACCGAGCAGGGCGGCGACGGCCTGGGCGCCGCGGGCCATCATCACCTCGGCCGACTCCGTGCCGTGGGCCAGCACGATCCGCGTCGGAGCGGCCTGGAGTGCTGCCACGTCCGGTCGATAGGTGGTGATCGCCTCGGACCGGTCGGACAGCAACGGATCGTCGCGCGATCCGTCGTCCTGCGTCGGCAACCCGAACTGTGCCGGGTCCGGCACCGACTGCGCGAAGTACTCGTCCGTGAACGGCCCCTGCCAATTGCTCATCGCCATGAATGCCGCCATGCCCGCACCCCACCCGCGGGTTGCATACACCTCCTGGAATGTGGTGGTGGCGCGCCGGGCGGCCTCCGCATCGGGGAGCACCCCGACCAGCGGGGGCTCGTGGGCCACCAAGGTGCGGACGTCCTCGGGGTATGCCGTGACGAGCGCGAGTGCGCTCACGGCACCTCCGCTGCTGGCGAAGAGATCGACGGGGCCCCCGACGGCCTCGATGACGGCGTGGATGTCACCCGCCTGGACCTCTGGATCGTTGGTCACCAGACCGTCGGAGCGGGTGCTGCGACTCATCCCGCGCGGGTCATAGGTCACGACCGTGCGCTCGGGGAAGTGGGAGGCCAGGGCGGTGAACCCGGACGCGTCCATCGGCTGGCCGATCATCATTAGGGGCGGCGTGCCGTCGGCTGTGGGCAGCTCGCCGTGCACGTCGTAGGCGATCTGGGCCCCATCGGTCTCAAGCGTGTGCGTTGTGGCCATGGTCGTGTTGACCCGACGGATCCTCAAGATTCATCGGCCTCAGGCTCCAGGGGAGTCGTCTTAGAGCACCGAACGGTTCTGGCAGCTCGCCGTGGCAGGCTGCCAGAACCGCGAGGTGCTGTCAGTCGGACTGTGGCGGCATGGACCGACGAAACCACTACAAGAATCCGGGTTCGACCGACGAAACCACTACAAGAAATGCTGTAGCCGGTCGAGCGCCTCGTCGATCTCCTCGGTGCCGCCGGCAAAGCTGAGCCGCATCCACTGGCGCCCGTGCGCGGTGTCGAAGTCCACGCCCGGGGTGAGCGCTACCCCGGTCGCGGCGAGCACGTCCTGGCACCACTGCACCGAGTCGTCGGTCAGGTGCGAGATGTCGCACCACGCATAGAACGCGCCGTCCGGGGGAGCGAAGCTGCCCAGCCCCAATTCGGGGAGGCGACGCAGGAGGAGATCCCGGTTCACGGCATACCGCTGGACGTGGCTGTCCAGCTCCTCCTTGGCCGCGGGGGAGAAGGCGACCAGCGCGGCATACTGCGTGATCGCCGGCGGGCAGATGTTGAGGTTCTGGGTCAGCACCTCCATGGGCCGACGCAGTGACTCGGGCACGATCGCCCAGCCGAGACGCCACCCGGTCATCGAGAAGTACTTGCTGACCGAGCCGACCACCACGGACTCGCGGCTGGTCTGCCAGGCGCTCGCGACTGGTCGGCCGAACGTCACGCCGTGATAGATCTCGTCGCTGATCAGCAGGCAGCCGACCTGCTCGCACCAGCGCGCAATGGCAGCCAGCTCGTCGGGGTCGATGATCGTGCCGGTCGGGTTGGCCGGGCTCGCCACGATCAGGCCCTTCGGCGGCTGCGGCAGCGCCTCGAGCATCGCCACTGTCGGCTGATAGCGGGTCTCGGGGCCACAGTCGAGCTCGAGCACCTCGCAGCCGAGGGCGGCCAGGGTGTTGCGATAGGCCGGATAGCCGGGCCGGGTCATCGCCACCTGGTCGCCGGCCTCGAACGCAGCGAGGAAGAGCGTTGTGAAAGCACCGGAGCTGCCGGTCATCACGATCACGTCAGCCGGGTCGACGGCCACGTCATAGGTCGTGCGGTGGTGGGCGGCGATGGCCTCGCGCAGCGGCAGGATGCCGGTCGCCTCCGTGTAGCCGAGGACCTCGCCGGACAGCGCGGCCACAGCGGCGTCCCGCACCGCCTGGGGCGCTGGCGTCGAGGGCTGTCCGGCGCACAGGAAGATCGCGTCGCCGTGGGTGCGCTGACGCTCGGCGGCGGCGCCCAGCACCTCCATGACATGGAAGGGCTCGACGTTGCTGCGTGAAGACGGTGTGGCCATGCACGGCAACCTATCCGGAGGTGCTCAGGCCACCGACACCCCACCCGCAGGGCACCGGACTGAGCCGGCCCTCGGCATACGGCTCAGATCACGCCGTAGAGGCGATCGCCCGCGTCGCCGAGGCCGGGCACGATGTAGCCGTGCTCGTTGAGCCGCTCGTCGATCGAGCCGGTGACCAGCGTGACCGGTGGGGTGATCTCCGCCAGGTCGCGCTCCAACAACTCGATGCCCTCGGGGGCGCTGAGCAGGGTGATCGCAGTGATGTCGTGGGCGCCGCGCTCGGCGAGGAAGTGGACCGCCGCGGCGAGGGTGCCGCCGGTCGCGAGCATCGGGTCCAGGACATAGCACTGCCGGTTGGACAGGTCGTCGGGAAGCCGGTTGGTGTAGGTGTGCGCCTGGAGGGTCTCCTCGTTGCGGACCATGCCGAGGAAGCCGACCTCGGCGGTGGGCAGCATCCGCATCATGCCGTCGAGCATGCCCAGGCCGGCGCGCAGGATCGGCACGACCAGCGGCTTCGGGTTGGACAGGTGGATGCCCGTGGTCGGCCCGACCGGGGTCTCGATATCGAACGGGGTGGTGCGCACGTCGCGGGTGGCCTCATAGGCCAGCAGCGTCACCAGCTCGTCCGCCAACCGCCGGAAGGTCGGGGTGTCGGTCCGCTTGTCACGCAGATAGGTGAGCTTGTGGGCGATCAGTGGGTGGTCGGCAACATGGACGCGCATGCCCCCGAACCTACAGGCTCGGACTGTCGGCGACGAGCCCGTGGGCGCGGACCAACTCGGCGCCAATGGAGGCGAGCTCGGCCCGGACGGCCTCGGGCTCGAGCACCTGCACCGCCGCGCCGAAGCCCGCCAGTTGCTCGGCGACCGAGCGCGCCGTGTGCGCGGCGACCCGCAGGCGGGTGCGGTCGCCATCGCGGCCGACCGCGGCACCGTTGCGCCCGAACTGGTCGAGCACAACGGGTGCGAGCCGGTCAGCGACCAGCACATCGGCCGACACCAGGGAGCGACGCTCCTCCATGGTGTCGACCACCTCGTCCCAGGCCTGCTGCAGGTCGAAGTCGTCGGGCCGCGCTGCTTCCTCGGCAGTCAGTGTCGCCTCCTGGATCCGGTCGACGCGGAAGGTCCGGCGGCCGCGATCCGTCCCGGCGATGAGATACCAGAGGCCGTCCTTGTCGACCAGACCCCAGGGGGCAACCGAGCGCTCGCCCTGGCCGCTGGTCCGCCCGGCGTAGCGGATCCGCACGACGCGCCGCCGGATGATCGCGGTCTGCAGCAGCTCGACCCACTCCGGCCGCGGGGACGGTGTCTGGCCCCAACCCTGCGCGTCGACGACGATCGAGTCGGCAGCCGCTGCGGCCTCCGCGCGGAAGGTCTCTGGCAGGGCCCGGAGCAGTTTGCGCAGCGCCGAGCGGGTCTCGGGTGCCTTCGTCGCACTGGGACCGAGGAGCAGGAAGAGCGCCCGCGCCTCGGACTCGTTCAGGCCGCTCAGGTTGGTCCGCGCCTGACCGAGCAACTGCCAGCCGCCGCCCCGGCCGGGTTGTGAATAGACCGGGATCCCGGCCGTGGACAGGGCCTCCAGGTCACGGCGGGCGGTGGCCACCGACACCTCGAGCTCGGTCGCGAGCTCGGCGGCGGTCACCGAGCCGCGAGCCTGCAGCACCAGCAGGGCTGCCACCAGTCGGTCTGCGCGCATGCCCACAGTCTCGCAAACAAAGTGCTCATAAGGTGAACACTTTAAGGAGGAAAGTGGTCATCAGCAGGTCGGCGACGGGCTGACCGCACACGAGAGGACCCGCACCATGTTGCACGCCATGACCACCCTGAACCTCCCCGTGGCCGACGTCGCGGCCGCCCGCGACTGGTATGCGCAGGTGCTCGGCATCGATGCCTACTTCCAGCAGCCCGACGCCGAGAACCCGGCCTATGCGGAGTTCCGCATCGGTCCGCAGCAGGACGAGCTCGGCCTGATCGACGCGCGTTACACCGCCCAGGGGCTCGCGGACCGCCCGGCGGGCGCGACGATCTATTGGCATGTCGACGACGTCACGGTCGCGGTGGAGGAATTGGTCGCCCTGGGTGCCACGGCCCACGACCCGGTGGTCGTGCGTGGTGACGAGGGCTTCGTCACCGCCTCCGTGGTCGACCCGTTCGGAAACGTCCTGGGCCTGATGCACAGCCCCCACTACCTCCAGCAGCAGGCAGGCAGCGGGGCTGACCTGGCGGTCTGATCGGCGCGGCTGGAGGCGCTACGATCCCAGGCAACATCGGAGGTGATCGACGTGGCCGACCGGCTCACGAGCAGCACGGCAGCGTCGCCCACGGTTGGGTGGGGGCTGGGGTCATGGTGATCTCCCGGATCACCTGGGGGACAGGGGAGTATGCCGCATGGATGCGTCAGGCTCTCGACCTCGCCGCGGGTGCGGAGCAGGCTGGGGATGTGCCGATCGGTGCCCTGGTCATCTCCCCCGAGGGAGCGATCATCGGCCGCGGGTTCAATGTGCGCGAGGCGCTGCACGACCCCACGGGCCACGCCGAGGTCGTGGCGCTGCGGGAGGCAGGGGCAGCCCTGGGGTCCTGGCGCCTGGAGGACTGCTCCCTGGTGGTGACTCTCGAGCCGTGCGCCATGTGCGCCGGCGCCTCGGTGCTGGCGAGGGTCTCCCGCATCGTCTTCGGTGCCTGGGACCCCAAGGCCGGTGCGTGCGGCTCCGTGTGGGACCTGCCCCGCGACCGGCGTGCGCTGCATCGCCCCGAGGTGATCGGCGGAGTGCTCGAGACGGAGTGTGCCGCAGCGCTTGTCAACTTCTTCGGACCGCACCGCCGCGTGTGAGATCCGGCACCCACTGGGGGTGCCCTTCGGTTGCGCATCAACCGCTCGTTGCGCGTAAGGTCATCGCCGCACGGCAGGAGTTGCCGTGATGAAGAGAGGTGTGACACATGGGTGCAGAAGTTGGTTGGATTGCTTGGGTCGTCATCGGCGGCCTGGCCGGATGGATCGGCAGCAAGATCATGGGGACCGACGCCCAGCAGGGGTTGTTCCTCAACATCGTGGTCGGCATCGTTGGCGCCTTCCTTGGCGGCTTCCTCCTGGGGGCCCTCGGCGTCGACATTGAGGGTGCCGGCTACTTCTTTAGCTTCCTGACGGCCTTGCTCGGGGCATGCATCCTGCTGTTCCTGGTCAAGCTGGTCACCGGCCGCAACAAGGCGTGACCGCGGCCTGGTCGGGGCTGCTCAATTTCTTGAGCCCCGGCAGACTCGGGTAACCTGCCTGGCGGTGGCGTGTCCGAGCGGCCGAAGGAGCGCGCCTCGAAAGCGCGTGAGGGTGCAAATCCTCCGTGGGTTCAAATCCCACCGCCACCGCCATGCCTGAACAGGCGAAACGTCGGTCCTCCCCGAACGGGGAGGACCGACGTTTCGCGTGTCTGAGACGACGCCGTCAGTTGACGGCGTGCAAGCTTCTGCCCTGAGGGAGGGGCCGGTTGTTGTTGAGTGAGCGGTACCCGGCCAGTTGTGCCACTTCTGTTTCGTTGAGGCCGGTCTTTCGCAGGTGGTCATTGATGTGGTCGAGAAGCTCAGCTTTCTCGGGCGCGATCTCGTCGCTGGCGGGTTCACGCACGCGCCAGCCCCGTGCGGACAGTTGCTTGAACAAACTGGTGCGACGCGCATCGCTCAGCGTGCCCAACTGATGGGCGCGCTGGACCAAGGAAGCAATGGAGACGCCCCACTCCCGTTTCAGGTCGACGGCCTTGCCAAGGGTCAGATTGGCCAACTCGGGGCGGATCAGGATCGCGGGCATCAGGAACTCGGCGGCGAAAGCGTCAGCCTGGCGCTCCATATCATCGGTCGCGTCTTCGCGGTGCAGCACCAGGTGCCCGATCTCGTGGGCCAAGGTCCACCGGATGCGGTCGGTCGGATGGGCCGAATTGGCCACGATCACCGGGTGGTCCGCGGTCCACTGGGACAGTCCGTCGACTCGGATATTGCCGAGGTCTGTCATGAGGACGACGCTTCCTGCAGCCTCGGCCCAGCGAACGATTGAGCGGGCCGGCCCGGACGGCATCTGCCACTGTGTGCGCGTCAACCGTGCCGCGTCAGCGGGGTCGACAGTGAACGGGTCGAACCCCGGCATGACGAGCGTCGCTGCGAGAGCCACCTCCTCGCGGAGGAAGTCCGAGTGCATGCGCAACATGTTTAACCGCGCCTCCATTTGCCGCCAGACTGTCGGCTTGGCGGTGGCCCGGCGCCGCATGTGCGCGTCCACTGCCAGTGCGGCGGACGGGCGGCTGGCGCGTCGCATGAACCGAACTGTGACGTCGAAGACGCCGGCGATTCGATCGACGGTTTCCTCGTCGGGTTCCCGGAGGTCGTTCTCGTAGCGTGACAGCGCCGCCTGGGTGACGCCGATGGCGTTCGCAAGGTCTTCCTGGGTCATGCCTGCCGCGATGCGACCAGTGATGATGAGCTCACCAATGCTGCTCATTCGACCCCGCTGTCCTTTTCGATCTCGACGGACTCTATGACCTGCGGAAGTGGTGGCAGGGTGCCACCAAGAGCCTCAACCAACCGAATGTGTATTTCGTGGGTCAATCATACCGAAAAATATACCATCTCGGACGGTGCTGGGTTTCTGGCTAGATCAGCTGACGAAGGTCTCCTCGATGTGCCGCACGATCTCGGAGCGTGCGGTCCCAGCCTCGGGGATCGGCAACAGCGGGAAGACGTGAGGCAGTCCCTGGCCGATACGCAGTCGCACGCTCGCACCGGCGCGTTCGGCCAGCACTTCGCAGTCCGGCAGGCAGACATCGCGGTCGCCGACCACGACCAGCGTCGGAGGCAACAGCTCGAGGTCGCCGAACAGCGGACTGACCGCCGGGTCGGTCAGGTCACGGCCCTGAGCCCAGGACCTGGCTGCTGGACGCACCCCCGCCCGAGAGAGCCAGGGGTCGTGGGGCTCGATCGCATCGATCCCGGGGTTGCTCATCGACAGGTCCAGCCACGGCGCGAGCAGGGTCAGGCCGACGACTCTCTCGCGGTGCCGCTGCCCCTGAAGGAGAGCGAGATTGCCCCCGGCCGAGTCGCCGAGGACATGGACTGGCAGATCCGTGGGCACGGCGTCGAGCACCTCACCCAGCAGTGCCAGGGCCTCGTCCACGTGGTGGTCGGGGGCCAGTCCATACTCCGGCACCAGCACCTCCCGTCCTGTCGCGGTCGCGAGATGGTCGATCAGGCCCCAGTGCTGCTTGGCGATCCCGCTGATGAATGCTCCGCCGTGCCAATAGACCAAGGGGCCACTGCCAGGTTGACCCCCGCCCGCCGCCGCGAGCCGGTGCAGCCGGCCACTCGGCATACGCTGCTCGGTCATCCTGTCCCGGAGGCGATCTGGCGGTGCTGCGGGGGCCAGGCCGTTGGCCAGTGAGCGCTCGCCGGCCTCGACGGTGCGATATCTGCGTTTGCGGGTGGCGCGCAGATAGAGCGAGACTGCGCGTGCCTGCCAGCTGGTCACCCGACCTCAATGAGCTTGCCGCTCCTGGAGAGCTCAGGGTCGGTGCAGGAGGAGAGGTCGAAGCAGCAGGGGCGGCGCTTGCCGTCCTCCAACTTGGAGATGGTGACCTCGACGCGGCGCTCGCGCGTCTGCGGGCTGCGGGTCGACTGGACCCAGCGCACCCACTCCCAGCGGGCCATCGGGGTCAGGCTGGCCCACGTCTCGGCGAGCTCGGGGGCGTCGGCCAGGGCGGCGTCGAGATCGCTGGGCAACTGTGGCTCCGGCCAGGCCTTGGTCGGCGTGAGCTGACCGGTGACGCTGGCGCCGTCGGTCAGGGACAGGGCCTCCTGGAGTGCCTCGTCGACCGCGACCCAGTGGCCCTTGCGGCCGTCCGGCTCGAGCACCATCGTGCGGCTGTGGCCGTTGAGCTCAGCCTCGACCGCGACCTGACCGCGGGAGGGCAACTCCTGGCTGGCCTCCTGTGGCAACGGCACGATGAGCCGGTCGCCGATGCGCTGCGTCTGTGCCTCGAAGGTGATGGTCATGCTGACCAAACTAATGCGTTGTCTCGGGGGTGGCTTCTTTGATCCTGATCAGGTGTTGAACGGCATGGGGCGTGTACAAAGTGGTCCACCATGCCGGGCGTTCTGGTGTCGTGCCCTGACCTGCTCGCCCCGGCTCAGCGCACCAAGCTGTTGCCCTGGGCCGCTGCGAGCCTAGCCTTGACGCTGAGCAGCGTCTCGATGATGAAGTCCTCGCGCCCGTCGCCGAGACGACTGATCGGCACGGCAACGCTGAGGGCGTCCTCCCCCCTGCGGCCGAGGGGGAGCGCCACGCCGAAGCACCGCACACCCAGGCACGACTCCTCGCTCTCCGTGGCGTAACCCTGGACAGCGGCGCGTTCGATGATCTCGAGGACGGCACTCTTGTCCGTGGTGGTGTTGGGGGTAATGGCCGCGATCGACTCCGGGACAAAGGTGCCGCGCTGGTCAGCTGGCAACTCGGCGAGCAGTGCGCGGCCCAGGGACGTGGCGTAGGCCGGCAGCCGGCGACCGACCGCGGAGTGCATGCGCAGCGGGTGCACGGACTCGCGCTTGGCGGTGTAGATCACCTCGGCAGCGTCCCGGCGTCCCAGGTGCACGGTCTCACCGGTGGCGGCAGACACCTCGTCCAGGATCGTCGCAGCGCGGGCGAGCACGGGGTCGGCGTCGAGGTATGCCGAACTGACCACGAGGGAGTGGATGCCGAGTTGGTAGACGGTCCCGGTGGGATCGGTCTGGAGCCAGCCACGGTCGGTCATCGTGCGCAGCAGAGCGTGCAGGCTGCTCTTGGGGATGTGCAGGCGCGTGGACAGCTGCATCTGCGTGCCCGGCCCGTTGGCCGCGATCTCATCGAGCAGGTCGAGCGCCCGGGCTGCGGACTTGACCGGTCCCGCCGAGCTCCTGGAGTCCTTCTGAATCTTGGTGTCGAGCACAGCGCCTCTTCTCACTGGTCTCGAGGCGGTGCGCCCCGGGAGGACATCAGCGTAGCCCGGTTCGCATACATGGACAGAATTTTGCCCCTTGACCAGGGGCGTGCGCCGCGCTAGTGTCCTCACTGTTCACATGAGTGAACGTAGTTCACAAGTCTAGGAGTCCGAGTGATCCAGGTTCGACACGCGAGTTCTCCGTCCGGCGCCGAGACGGCCACGATGACGGAGCTCCGAGAGACGTACCTCGTGGGTGACCTCTTCGCGAGCGGAGAGGTCCGGGGCACCTACACCCACGAGGACCGGATGCTCATCGGCGGGGCACTGCCCAACGGTGGTCCGCTGGAGCTGCCGGCCTGGGCGGAGGTGCTGGGGACTGAGTCACACCTGGAGGGTCGTGAACTCGGGGTCATCAACGTCGGAGCTCCCGGCTACGTCCTCGTCGAGGGCGAGGAGTTTGAGCTCGAGCACCTCGACGGGCTCTTTGTCGGGCGGGGGACCCAGGAGGTGTCCTTTGCCGGTGACGGTGCCGCGTTCTACCTCGTCTCGGCGCCGGCCCACGCGACCTACCCGACCCAGTTGCTGCGGCACGTCGAGGTCGAGCCGGTCGCCCTCGGCTCTGGCGAGGCAGCCAACGAGCGCGAACTGTTCAGATATGCGTGGGGCCAGGACGTGCAGACCGCGGTGCTCCAGTTCGGGGTGACGGTGATCGCCAACGGATCAGTGTGGAACACCTACCCGCCGCACCTGCACCAGCGACGGACCGAGATCTACTGCTACGTCGACCTGGACGAGGCGGACCGCGTCTTCCACTTCATGGGTCAGCCCGGAGCCACCCGTCACCTCATCCTCCGCAACCGGGAGGCCGTGATCTCCCCGCCGTGGTCCATCCACTCGGGGGCGGGCACGGGCTCCTATGCCTTCATCTGGGCGATGGCGGGCGAGAACAACTGCTACACCGACCTGCGCCCCGTCGCGGTGGAGGACCTGTGACCAGTCCGGCAGGCACCGTGACGGGCTCCGGCAGCACGACGGCCACGGGCACCGCGGCGGCCGCACCCGCACGCTCGCCCTTTGACATGAACGGCAGGCGCGCCCTGGTTACCGGTGCCGGCCGCGGACTCGGGAGCGCGATCGCCCTCGGGCTGGCCAGCGCCGGTGCGGACCTGGTCCTCATGGGCCGACCCGGCAGCCAAGACGGCACGGCCTCGCGCGTCGCCGAGCTCGGCGGCCACGCCGAGGTCGTCGACCTGGACGTCAGCGACCTGGGGTCCATCGAGTCGACCTGCGCCGAACTCCTCGCCGGTCGCCGGGTGGACGTGGTGGTCAACAATGCCGGCATCATCGACCGTGAGGACACCGTCTCGGTGAGCCGTGAGGCCTGGCAGCGGGTGCTGGACGTCAACCTCAACGGCCTGTTCCTGCTCTGCCAACACTTGGGACGCCCGATGGTCGAGCGCGGCCACGGCAAGATCGTCAACATCGCGAGTCTCCTGTCCTTCCAGGGCGGGCTGCGCGTGGCCTCGTATGCAGCCAGCAAGCACGGTGTCGCAGGCGTCACCAAGGCCCTGGCCAACGAGTGGGGGCCGCACGGCGTCCAGGTGAACGCGATTGCGCCGGGCTATATGGTCACCGACAACACCGCAGCACTGCGGGACGACGTCGAGCGATCCCGGTCCATCCTGGACCGGATTCCCGCGGGGCGCTGGGGGACTGCCAAGGACATCGCGGGGGCAGTGGTCTTCCTCAGTTCATCGGCCGCCGATTACGTCAACGGCCACGTCCTGGTCGTCGACGGGGGCTGGATGGCCAGGTAGCAGCGCAGTGACACCGGCGCTGCAGCCACCTGGCTGCAGCACCACCCGCAGGAGTCAGCCCCACCCGCCGGACCCCGGCACGACAGAATGAGGATCGACCAATGAAGCTCATCACTCAGCCGATCGCCGCCGTCATCGGCCTAGCCCTGGCCGCGACCGCTCTCACCGCCTGCAGCGAGGATGTGGGCGGTGGTGGTGGCGGGGACGCCGCCGACGCCGCCGACGCCGCCGCCTGCGCCCCCGAGGACGTGACCCTCGTGGGCCAGGTGCGCAACGAGTCCAACCCCTACGAGGCCTCCTGGCTGGACGGCGGTGACGCCTTCGCCGAGCAGGTCGGGCTCACCCAGGACCGTCTCACCTACGACGGCGACTCCACCCGCCAGCAGGAGCAGATCAGCCAGCTGCTCGCGGGCAACACCGACTGCCTGGTCATGAACATCCTGCCCAACGGTGACTCCGACACCCCGCCGATCGTCGAGGGCGCACAGGAGGCCGGTGCCTACCTCGTCACCCAGTGGAACAAGCCGGCCGACCTCACCGTCACCGACTATGACCAGTGGCTGAGCCACCTCACCTACGACGGTGTCGACTCCGGCCAGCAGATCGGCGACGCGCTGGCCGAGTCCATCGGTGGCTCGGGCGGCATCATCGCCCTCCAAGGCATCCTCGACACCGGTGCCGCCAAGGACCGCTTCGCCGGCCTCGAGGCGTCCCTGGAGGCCAACCCTGACGTCGAGCTGCTCGACCAGCAGACCGCCAACTTCTCCCGTGCCGAGGCGCTCGAGGTGACCAAGACGCTGCTGACCAAGCACGGTGACGACGTCAAGGGCATCTGGGCCGCGAACGATGACATGGCGCTCGGGGCGCTTGAGGCCCTCGAGCAGGCCGGGCGCACGGACGTGGCCGTGGTCGGCATCGACGCGGTGCCCGACGCACTCACCGCCATCGAGGACGGCACGATGACCGCCACCGTCTCCAGCGACGGCCCCTGGCAGGGTGGCATCGGCCTGGCCATCGGCTACTGCGTGGCGACCGGCGAGCTAGCCCTCGACGACATCGCCGACGAGGACCGCGCCTGGTTTGCCGAGCAGTTCCTGATCACCAGCGACAACGTCGCCGACTTCACCTCGCCCTCGGTCGAGGAGTCGGAGTTCGAGTGCGGCAACCTCTTCAGCCGCTCGCAGGGCGCCATCTCGTGACCATGACATCCCTCGCCGACGCCGACGCCGAGGAGTTCGTGGCCCCGTCACGCCCTCGGCCTCGGCGGGGGGTGCCCCTCCGGGACACCGGCCCGCTGCTGGCCCTGATCGCAATCGTCGTGGTCTTCAGCCTGCTGAGCTCGGACTTCCGGGCGATCGGCAACCTGCAGAACATCATGGACGCGGCCGCGATCCTCGCGGTGGCCACGTGCGGCGTCACCTTCGTGCTGATGATGGGCTCGATCGATCTGTCGGTTCCCGGAGTGATGGGTGCCTCGGCGATCGCCGTCGCCCTCCTGGTGGAGAACAACCGCAACGACAACGATTTCGGGCTGCTCGGCATACTCCTCGCCGTGCTGCTCGCCAGCACCCTCGGCGGCCTGAGCGGGCTCGCCCTGGTGACCCTGAAGGTGCCCTCCTTCATGACGACCCTCGGGGTGTCGGCCGTGGGCCTGGGGATCGCGACCCTGATGTTCTCGGGCGTCCAGCCCAACATCTCCGACAACCTGCTGGACAGCCTGGCGGTGAGCCGCTTCCTCGGGCTGGCCTACTCCACCTGGATCGCGGTCGTGTGCGTCCTCATCGGCTGGCTGATCCAGCGCTACTCGCGGCTGGGCCGGTATGCGCGGGCCATCGGTGGCGCGGAGGAAGTGCTCGCGCTGTCTGGTGTCCGGGTTGCCCCCTACAAGGTGGCCGTGTTCACGCTCGCCGGCACGTTCTATGGGCTGGCGGGGGTGCTGGTCACCAGCCAGCTCAGCGCCGGTCTGGTGCAGGCCGGCCGTGGCTACGACTTCGCGGCCATCACTGCCGCGGTGGTCGGCGGCACCCTGCTCACCGGTGGCCGGGGAGGGGTTCTCCACTCGGCCGTCGGAGTCCTGATCGTCACCGTCCTGACCAACGGATTGGTGCAGGTCGGCGTCAGCCCCTACTGGCAGGGTGGCGTGCAGGGCTTCATCGTCGTCGCGGCCGTCGCTGCCGCGGTCTTCCCGCAACGTCGCAGGAATCAGGTGACCAAATGACCATCAGTCTGCAGCCCTCAGCTTCCCCATTGGCGGGGGATGCCCCGCCGGCCCTTGAGGTGCGAGGTCTCGTCAAGCACTACCCGGGCGTCAAGGCCCTCGACGGGGTCGACCTGTTCGTGCGCGAGCACGAGGTGCTGGGCCTGGCGGGCGAGAACGGCGCCGGGAAGTCGACGCTCCTCAAGGCTCTCGTCGGGATTGTCCGACCGGACGCGGGCGAGATCTGGGTGCGCGGGGAGAAGGTCAAGCTCCGGAGCGTGGTCGATGCCGCCAACCACGGCATCGGCATGGTCTTCCAGGAGCAGTCCCTCGTGCCCAACCTCACCGCCGCGGAGAACATCGTGCTCGGCAGCGAGGGACCCGGTGTGCGACGGGGCCTCTACCGCTGGGACACCATGCGCAGGCTGGCCCAGGAACAGCTCGACAAGATCGGCTCCCCCATCGACCCACTGGCGCGGACCGACACGCTGAGCTTCGCCGACCGGCAGATGGTCGAGATCGCCAAGGTGCTCCGGATCGAGGAACGCACCTCACACCCGCCCGTGATTATCCTCGACGAGCCCACCTCGGTGCTGGAGTCCAAGGAGATCGAGACGCTCTTCACCCAGGTCCGGCGGCTGCGGGAGTTCGCCTCCGTCATCTTCGTCTCGCACCGACTCGATGAGGTGCTCGACGTCTGTGACCGGGTGGCCGTCCTCCGCGGCGGCCAGTCGGTCGGTGAGGTGCCCACGCACGGTGCCGACCCAGGGGTCCTGCACCAGATGATGATCGGCTCGACCGGGTCGGAGGACCACTACCACGACACCGCGATCGAGCGGCCCGGTGAGCGGCGCGAGCCCCGGTTGGTCGTCCGCGGACTCTCTGGCAAGACCTTCCAGGATGTGAACTTCGAGGTCGGCGCCGGAGAGATCCTCGGCATCGTCGGGGTCCACGGATCGGGCCGTGAGGATGTCTGCCGGGCGCTGTTCGGCGCCGAGCCAACCAGTTGCGGCGAGGTCACCCTCGACGGTCGCAAGCTCGAGTTGACCGGCACGCGGGCCGCCTGTGCGGCCGGCGTGGGCTACATCCCCTCCGAGCGCAAGGTCGAGGGCATGGTCGGGCCGATGTCCGTGGCCGACAACATGACCCTGAGCAAGCAGAAGTCGCGGTGCGCCGGCCCCATCGTCGTGCCACGGAAGCAGGCCGCCCTCGTGGACAGCTGGATCGAGCGGCTGTCCATCCGCACCCCCAACCGGGGAACCGCGATCCAGCGACTCTCCGGCGGCAACCAGCAAAAGGTGGTCCTCGCCCGCTGGCTGGTCGCCGGTGACGTCCGGCTCCTGCTGCTCGATCACCCCACTCGAGGCCTGGACATCGGCGCCCGCTCGGAGGTCTATCGCCTGATGCGTGAACTGGCCAACGCCGGCGTGGCCACCGTGCTCCTCGCCGACAGCCTGGAGGAGGCCATCGGCATGTCCGACCGGATCCTGGTGATGAGCGACGGGCGCGCGACGACAGAGGTGGCCTGCCCCTCGGGTGGCAAGCCGACCCCGCTCGACCTGGTGCGGGAGATGGTCTGAGCATGACGACGCCCCTCCTTCCCCGGCCCACGGCCGAGTCCGTCGCGGACGGCGCGACCGCCGGGCAGCGGCTGACCTCGCTCATGCCGGTGATCGCCCTGGTCACGCTCCTGGCGGCCCTCGTGATCGCCGACCCCGACTTCTCCACCGTGCGCAGTCTCACGGCCGTCGTCCGCACCGCCGCGCCCCTGATGGTGCTGGCCGCGGGCGCCACGCTCGTGGTGCTCTGCGGTGGCATCGACCTGTCCATCGCCGCGATGTGCTCGCTGTCGACGGTGTTCTTCGCCCTGTGGCTGCCCAACCTCGGTGGCGTGACGATCCTGGTCGTGATTGCCGTCGCGGGCGCCCTCGGTGCGCTGCAGGGCCTCGCCCACGTGGTGCTCCGGATCCCGTCGTTCATCGTCACCCTCGGTGGCATGAGCATCTTCTCCGCGATCGCGCTGGTGATCTCCGGGGCCGGGCCGATCCGCGTCGTCGACCGGGACGCCACCAACTGGCTCAACCTCTATGTCGGCGGGTTCGTGCCGATGTCCTTCCTGATGGCCCTGATTGTGGTCACCGCCATCTCCCTGGTCCTGAGGTTCACACCGCTGGAGAGCTGGGTGCAGGCGACCGGCTACTCGGAGGCGGCGGCGCGCCTGGCGGGCACGCCGGTGGACCGGGTCAAGGTCCTCGCCTTCACCATCTCGGGCGCCTGCGCTGGCCTGGCCGCCGTGCTGCTGGTGTCGCGCAACTTCAGCGGCAGCCCGACCATGGCCGACAACCTGCTCCTGCCGGCGATCGCCGCGATCGTCGTCGGCGGCACCGCGATCACCGGCGGCCACGGCTCCCTGTGGCGAAGCCTGACTGGCGCCCTCGTCGTGACCCTGCTGCGCGTCGGCCTGCCCATCGTCGGGGTGCCCTCGGCCTGGGAGCAGATCCTCTACGGCGTGATCATCGTCGCCGCCGTCGCCCTGACCCTCGACCGCTCGAAGGTGTTGATCATCAAGTAGCACCGACGAGCGAACCAACCGCACCAGAGCTCCCGGACGGCGATCCGCCACCGACGAGCTCCGCACCACGCCCCGCACTGACCGCACCTCACGGAAGGCCACCCATGTCCCAGAACCCCCAGATCCTGCCCGCCGTCTCAGAGTTCCTGTCCTCGCCCCGGCAACTGCTCATCGACGGTGAGTTCGTCGACGCGGCGGACGGCCAGACCTTCGACACCATCAACCCCGCGACAGAGCGGGTCCTGGTCAGCGTCGCCCGGGCCTCGGTCGTCGACGCCGACCGTGCGGTCTCCGCCGCCCGCAAGGCGTTCGAGGCCGGGTCGCCCTGGTCGATGATGACCCCGCGGGAGCGCTCGCACCTGTTGTGGCGGATCGGTGACCTCGTCGAGGAGCACACCGAGGAGTTCGCGCAGCTCGAGTCCCTCGACAACGGCAAGAGCCTGGCCTCCGCCCGCGGTGACGTCGGTGTGGCCGCAGAGCTGTTCCGCTACTTCGCCGGCTGGGCGACCAAGATCGAGGGCACCACGATCCCGATGTCGGTGCCGGGTCGGGACTTCCACGCCTACACCCGGCGGGAGGCGATCGGTGTGGTCGCCGGGATCGTCCCCTGGAACTTCCCGCTCACGATGGCCGCGTTCAAGGTCATCCCGTCGATCACCGCCGGCAACACCGTCGTCCTCAAGCCAGCCGAACAGACGCCGCTCACGGCCCTGCGCCTCGGGCAGCTCCTGCTCGAGGCGGGTCTGCCCGCCGGCGTGGTCAACGTGCTGCCCGGGTTCGGTGACGCCGGAGCTGCGCTGGTGGACCACGCCGGGGTCGACAAGGTGGCGTTCACCGGCTCGACCGAGGTGGGCAAGCTCATCGCGGCCGGCGCCTCCAAGAACCTCAAGAAGGTTTCCCTCGAGCTCGGGGGCAAGGCGCCGAACATCATCTTCAACGACGCCGACCTCGAGGCGGCCGTTGCAGGTGCCGCCCTCGCCGGCTACTTCAATGAGGGCCAGTGCTGCGTCAACGGCTCCCGGCTCTACGTCCAGCGCGGCGTCTTCGACGAGGTCATCGCCGGGGTGGCCGAGGCCGCCAAGGCGATCCGGGTTGGCGACGCCTTCGACCCAGCCACCACGATGGGTCCGCTCGTGTCGCAGGAGCAGCACGAGAAGGTCATGGGCTACGTCCGGGGCGCGGTGGCCGACGGCGCGACGCTCACCACCGGCAGCGCGGACCGTGCTGCCGAGCAGGGCTACTTCTTCTCTCCGACGCTGATCACGGACGTCACCGAGGACATGGCCGTCCAGACCGACGAGATCTTCGGCCCGGTCATCACCGCCATCCCCTTCGACACCGAGGACGAGGTGGTCGCCGCGGCCAACAACACCGTCTACGGCCTGGCCGCGGGAATCTGGTCCAAGGACATCGGCACCGCCCACCGGGTCGGCAGCAAGCTGCGGGCCGGCACCGTGTGGCTCAACACCTGGCACGCCGATGACGTCACCCTGCCTCGCGGTGGCTTCAAGCAGTCCGGCTGGGGTCGGGAGCTCGGCGCGTTCGGGCTGGACGACTACACCGAGCTCAAGACCGTCATCGCCGAGCTCCGGTGAGCGCCCTCGTGAGTGAGTCGGCACGACTGAGCCCGACCGCCGTGCTCGGCGGTCACCGGGTCGTGCCCGTCGTCGTCCTGGACGACGTGGGTGCCGCCCCGGCGCTCAGCGAGGCCCTGCTGGCCGGAGGGCTGCCGGTCGCCGAGGTCACCTTCCGCACGCCAGCGGCTGCCGCCGTGCTCCGGCGGCTGGCCGACCGGACGGACCTCGTCGTCGGAGCTGGCACCGTGCTGACTGTCGCCCACGTCGACGAGGCTGTCCAGGCCGGGGCCCGCTTCATCGTCTCGCCCGGCCTGAGCGCGGCGGTCGTGCGGCGCTGCGTCGACCTCGGCGTGCCGGTGCTCCCGGGCGTCGCGACAGCCAGCGAAGTGATGCAGGCGCTGGACCTCGGCCTCGACACCGTGAAGTTCTTCCCGGCCGAGGCCAACGGTGGGCTGACCGCGGTCAAGGCTCTCGCGGCCGCCTTCCCGCAGGTGCGTTTCGTGCCCACCGGCGGCATCACCGTCGACTCCGCGCCGACCTACCTCGCCCACCCCGCGGTGGCTGCGGTGGGCGGCAGTTGGATGGTGGCCGCCGACCTGCTCGCCTCGGGCCGGTGGGACGAGGTGGCCGGGCGGTGCGTTGCTGCCACCAGCCTGTATGCCGTGTCGCCGGGTGATCCCGGCGCTGCCAGTGATGCCGGGGGCCCGGTGGAAGGAGTGGGCTCGTGATCCAGACACGTCCGGAGCAGGAGTGTGAGTTCGACATCGTCGCGCTCGGCGAAGTCATGCTGCGGCTCGACCCCGGTGAGACGCGCATCCGCACCGCTCGGCGGTTCGAGGCCTGGGAGGGTGGTGGGGAGTACAACGTCGCCCGCGGCATGCGGAAGGTCTTCGGCAAGCGCGCTGCCGTGGCGACCGCCCTGGCTGACAACGAGATCGGGCACCTGGTCGAGAACCTCATCATGCAGGGCGGCGTGGACACCTCCCTGATCCGGTGGCAGGCCTTTGACGGCATCGGGCGCACCGTGCGCAACGGGCTGAACTTCACCGAGCGCGGGTTCGGCGTCCGCGGGGCTGTCGGTGTCTCCGACCGAGC
Source organism: Ornithinimicrobium faecis (assembly GCF_023923225.1). Taxonomy (GTDB): domain Bacteria; phylum Actinomycetota; class Actinomycetes; order Actinomycetales; family Dermatophilaceae; genus Ornithinicoccus; species Ornithinicoccus faecis. Next base: position 470,608 of record NZ_CP099489.1, read on the forward strand.
CAACACCGCGATCGCCCAGCTGGCGCCGGGCACTGTCGACTGGGACGACCTGTTCGGTCGCCGAGGGGTGCGCTGGCTGCACACCGGCGGCATCTACGCAGCTCTCTCGGAGAGCGCGGCGGCGGTGGCGGAGGAGGCGATGGCTGCCGCCCAGCGGCACGGCACCGTGGTCTCCTTCGACCTCAACTACCGTCCCAGCCTCTGGGCCGGGATCGGTGGGCCGGACGTCGCCCGGGACGTCAACACCCGGTTGGCCTCCCACGTCGATGTGATGATCGGCAACGAGGAGGACTTCACCGCAGCCCTCGGCTTTGAGGTCTCAGACGTCGATGAGCACCTCAGCACCCTGCCGATGGACAGCTTTGAGGCGATGGTCGGCGCCGTGGCGCAGCAGATGCCCTGGTTCAAGGTCATCGCGACGACGCTGCGCACGGTGCACACCGCCAGCGACAACGACTGGCAGGCGATTGCCTGGTCGCCCGAGACCGGCGTCCTCGCCTCCGCGCCGCGCGAGCATCTGGCGATCCACGACCGCGTCGGCGGGGGCGACGGTTTCGCGTCTGGCCTGGTCTACGGCCTGCTGGAGGGGGAGCCCTTGCAGCAGTGTCTGGAGTTCGGGGCCGCCCATGGCGCGCTGGCGATGACCACGCCGGGCGACACCTCGATGGCCACCGTGCAGGAGGTGCGTGCCCTCGCCTCTGGGGGGAGCGCTCGCGTGCGCCGGTGACGCCGCCCTCGCCGCTGACACGTCACCGTTGAGCGGCGCAGTCGCTGCCCCTCACCCCCAGCCAGGTCTGGGTGGTCGACCCCGTGCGGGGGATCGACCACCCAGACCTGTTCTTATTCATGAACTAAGAGTAAAGATTGTTCATGGATCCGGACGAAGTTCTTGATTCTGGTCAACCGAAGCCCCTACGATCGGAGCACCTCGAGGAGCGCCGACCGCACCTGCCGCCCGCCGAGCTCTGTTCGCCGAGCCCTAGGGATCAATGATGAACCTGCTACGTCGGTCTGTCCGTCGGCACCCGTCCACGCGCCTGAATCGTGCCGCAACGCACCTCGTGGCTCTGGTGGCCGCGCTGGCGCTTGTCGTTCCTGTCCTGGGGGGAGCAGCGCAGGCGGCACCCCCCGTCGCCGGCGTCGTTCCCGCCGCGGCGGGCTCCGTCGATGACGGCACGCTCCGGATTCTGTTGTTCTACAAGCCGAACTTCCACGCCTCCCACGTGGAGGCCCGGCAGGCCGTCCGGGACCTCGCGACCCAGCTGGGTGAGGAATATGACCAGCCGGTGGACATCGAGGAGACCGACGACCCCGCGGCCTTCACCACCGAGAACCTGGCGACCAAGGACGCTGTGGCCTTCATGCAGACCGGAGGCGTGCTCTTCAATGAGGCGCAGCGGGCAGCTCTGGAGGCCTACATCCGCGACGGTGGCGGCTACATGGGCCAGCACTACGCCGGGTGGTCCGTGGGTCAGAGCGAGCATGACGTCAACCCCTTCTACGCCCGCCTGGTGGGCGCGGTCTCCGAGGGCCACCCGGAGAACCCGGCCGTCCGACCGGGCCGCGTCGTGGTCTCCGACCCCGACAGCCCGCTGACCGAGGGCCTGCCGGCAGACTTTATCCGCAGCGACGAGTGGTACGACTGGCTAGTCAACCCCGCACCCAACGTGCGCACGCTGCTCGAGGTCGACGAGACGTCATACGGCATGGGTGCCAACGGCACCACCCACCCGATCACCTGGTGTCAGGAGATCGACGCTGGACGCTCCTGGTACTCCGCGATGGGACACGAGGGGACGGCCTACTCCGAGGCCTCGATCCGGACCATGATGAAGCATGGCCTCGCCTACTCGGCGGGCCTGCTCGAGGCCGACTGCTCCCCACCGGTGAAGGAAGAGCAGGGCGAGTGGAGCGGCGTCACGCCGTGGCCGTTGGTGCCGATCAACGCAGCCCTGACCTCCGACGGCATGGTCCAGTCCTTCGGGAGCGTCTCCTCGGGGTGCACCGACGAGACCCCCTACGACTTCAGCGGCAACTCGTGTGTGACCCAGGGCGGCCAGATGGAGATCGACGTGTGGGATCCTGAGGTGGCTCGCACGGCCCACAACGTCCTCGCGGGCGTGCTCCCGAATACGACCTACACGGACCTCTTCTGCGCGATGCAGGTCCAGATGCCTCATCTGCGCAGCACCATGACCGTCGGGGGAGACGACGGGCTGGGGGGCAACGCCCCGAACGACGCCGCCATCGGTGTGACCAGCTACTCGACCAACCAGGGCCTGCGCAACGAGGCTCCGATGAACTATCCGCGGTGGTATCCGACCGGGACGACGCTGCCCGACGGCTCGGTCGTCGTGCAGGGCGGCAGCCTCAAGGGTGGCCCCGGTGGTCCCGGGGTGCTCACCCCGGAGCTCTACACGCCCGCAGAGGGCAACTCGTGGCGGCTGCTGACCGATGCGACCAGCGTCGAGGCCTACGGTGACGGCGGCTCGGGCACTCCCGACGAGAACCGCTGGTGGTATCCCCGCGCCTTCGTCGCCCCCGGCGGTGACGGGACGGTCTTCAACATCACCGGCACCCAGATGTATGACCTCGACCCCTCGGGCGATGGCACGCTGACCCTGCGCGGGACGCTGCCGGCCGACATCGCCGAGCAGGGCGATGACGGCAACCCCGTCGGCGCAACCTCGACCGCCACGATGTACCGCCCGGGACAGATCCTGCAGGTCGGCGGCGGATGGTGGGCTAATGGCGGAGGCCCCGACGGGGCCAAGGCCGGCTTCACGGTCGACATCACCGAAGGCACCGAGGAGCCCGTCATCGCGGCCACGGAGCCGATGACGCACTCCCGCCACTGGGCCACCTCGACCGTGATGCCCGACGGGAACGTCATAGTCACCGGGGGCAGCCGGGAGAACAACGGCAACGGTGGCTATGTGACCAACGCCGAGATCTGGAACCCGGACACTGGAGAGTGGACCGAGGTGGAGGTGCCGCACGAGCACGCCCGTCTCTACCACTCGGTGGCATTGCTGCTCCCGGACGGTCGGATCATGGTCGGCGGCGGAGGCACCCCGGGGCCGCGCAACTACACCGACGTCGAGTTCTACGCCCCGGCCTATCTCTTCGACGGTGACGAGCTGGCAGCGCGTCCCGAGATCACCGAGGTGCCGGCGGAGATCGGCTACGACGGCGCGTTCACGGCGCAGTCCGACAGCGAGATCTCTCGAGTCACGCTGGTCCGCAACGGCTCGGTGACCCACGGCTTCAACAACGACCAGAACTTCCAGGACCTGGCCTTCAGCCAGGAGGGTGGGACCCTCACCATTCAGACCCCGCTCGATGGCACGTATGCACCTCCCGGTGCCTACATGGTCTTCGCCTTCGACGCCGAGGGCACACCGTCGGTCGCCGAGATCGTCCAGATTGACCCGACGGTGGAGATGGACTCCCCGGCGCCGACGGTGGTCGACCAGTTCGAGTACCCGCGGCTGCCGGTGGAGTGGCGGTCCGCCAACCCGCCGGCGATCGTCGACGTTGACCCGGGCAACGGTCGTATGTCGCCCTGGGAGGTGGACACTCAGGTCCAATTGGTCCGTGGTGCCCATGCCAGCCAGGGTGGGCTCGGACTCACCGGCTACCACCTGGGGCTGGGCACGGACGGGAGCCTGACGCGCACCGTCAAGAACCTGGACGAGGGCAGTGAATACCGCATCTCCGTGCGCTACGCCAGGGACAGCCGTTCCGCCGGAACGGCACCTGGCACCGCGCAACTGTCGATCGGCGATCTCAGTGCCGATCTGTCTGCGCCCACGACCCTGTCCTCGCAGGACCCGTTTGGCACCTACGTCGGGACCTTCACGGCGCAGGGGCGGGCGCAGGAGCTGACACTGAGCGCTGGCTCGTCCGGGGCCGGCATCATGCTCGACGATCTGGTGATCGTCGGGACGCAGGCCGGCACCGCTGACGTCCCGGGCCACTATCAGTTCGACGAGGGCGAGGGAGGCTCGGCAGCCAACACCGGCACCCACGCCGGCGTCGGCGCCGCCACCCTCACGGGCACGACCGGCTGGAGCCCAGAGGGCGTCTTCGGCAGCGCCGTGGACCTGCCCGGCGGGAGCAACGACAACGCGGTGGACCTGCCGGACAACCTGCTCCGGGACGAGACGGACTTCACCACCTCGTTCTGGGTGCGCCCCGAAGCGATGGCGAACTGGATCGGCCTGTTCCACATCGGTGACGGCCTCGGTGACGCCGGGAGCTTCTTCCAAGTCCAGATGCAGACCGAGGCCGCCCCCGGTGGCACCGGTTTGGCTGCCACCTTCAAGCAGAAGGGCAGCACCACCCAGGAACGGGTCTATGCGACGCCGACGAAGGATGTCGTCGCCGACCAGTGGAACCATGTGGCCTTCACCAGGACGGGGGCCACGGGCACGCTCTATCTCAACGGAGAGCAGATTGCCCAGCGCACCGACCTGACGATCACGATGGCCGACATCGGTCCGACGGCGAACAACTGGCTGGGGCGCAACGGCTACCCGGACCCCGCCTTCAACGGGCTGATGGACGACCTGCGCGTCTACACCTCGGCGCTGCCCGGGAGTGCCATCGCCGGTCTCTATGCCGACGGTGCGGCCCTCGAGACAGAAGTAGCGATCGAGGTCACGCCGCCCTCACCGTCGCCCTTCGGTGAGCCGATCACGGTCTCGGCGACCGTCACGGCACCCAGTGGAGAAGCCCCGACCGGCGTCGCCGAGCTCTGGGTCGACGGCGCCCGAGTGGGCGGGCAGCTCGAGGTCACCTCCGATGGGGTCGCCTTTCCCGAGGTCGTGCTGACCCCCAGGGCCCACGAGATCGAGGTCCGGTTCCTGGCCGACGAGGGCTGGCGTGACTCTGCCGCGACCATCACCCACACCGTGGAGCGACCTCCCGTCGGGGAGGGAGTTCCCATCCACTACACCTTCGACGAGGGCCAGGGCACCACGGCGGCCAACACGGGCGCCGACCCGTCGGTCGGCCCGGCCACACTGCAGGGCAACGCAGGGTGGGTGCCGAGTGCCCACCACGGTGCGGGTGTCGACCTGCCCGGCTCCGGGCACGTCGCGCTGCCCGACAACATCACCGACGGCATGACGGAGGAAGTCACCCTCTCGACGTGGATCCGGCCGACGACACTGCCCAACTGGACGACCCACGTCCAGATCGGCAAGAGCACCCAGGAGTTCCTGCTGCTCCAGTCGGAGACGATCAACGGCGAGCGTGGCTTCGCTGTCACGCTCCGCAAGGATGGTGGTGAGGAGTTCCGGATCCAGTTGCCCGGGACCACCGATCTGCCGCTCGAGGAGTGGACGCATGTCGTCGTCACCCTTGGCCCCTCGCCGACCGGCAGCGGCACCACGGGCAAGATCTACTTCAACGGCGAGCTGATGCCCGGTGGCGTCCGGGACAACATCCCGGTCTCGATCGGTGACATCGGTGAGGGCGGCACCACCGCCAACTTCATCGGCAACACCAGTTGGAACGACCCTCGACCGACGGAGCAGGTCGACGACTTCCGGATCTACGGTTACGAATTGACTGCTGAGGACGTCCTCGAGCTGTTCGAGGGTGAACCGAATGCGGCGCCGGTCGGCGCAGCCGACGCCTACGGAGCCGTGGAGGGCGAGGTCCTCACGGTGGAGGCTCCTGGCGTGCTGGCCAACGACACCGATGCCGACGGCGACAGCCTGACGGCCACGGACCTCACGCAACCTGCTCACGGCGAGGTCACCCTCGCCGCCGATGGTTCCTTCAGTTACACGCCTGCCGACGGTTTCGTCGGTGTTGACAGCTTCACGTACCGGGCCAGTGACGGGACCGCGACCTCGGCCGCGACGACCGTCACCATCACCGTGGAGCCGGCTGAGCAGCCGCCGGACAACACGGCACCGGTGGCCGCTGACGATGCCTACGACGCGGTCGGAGGTGAACCGCTGACCCTGCCGGCACCCGGTGTGTTGGCGAACGACACGGACGCCGACGGCAACGTCTTGACCGCGACGAGCGTCACACAGCCGGCCAACGGCGAGGTGGCACTGGCCGAGGATGGGTCCTTCACCTACACCTCCGTCGAGGGGTTCGCAGGCAAGGACGTGTTCACCTACCGGGCCCACGACGGGCTGGCCTCTTCGGCGCCGGCCACGGTGACCATCACCGTCAAGTCACCGAGGACCAGTGCCGTGGCTGGCGTCGCCCAGCCCACGGCATACGGCACGGCAGTCACGGTGTCGGTGGCGGTGTCCCCGGTCACGGCGACCGGGGAGGTCGAACTGCGCAACGGTGACACGGTGCTCACCTCGGCCACGGTGGCTCAGGGGCAGGCCACGCTGGTGCTAGCGGCTGGCTCGCTCCCACCGGCTGTTCACGACCTGTCGCTGAACTACCTCGGTGACGGCGACCACCAGCCCTCGTCGTCGGTTGTCAGGGTCGAGGTGCTCAAGGCGCTGCCGACCATGGAGGTCACGGCGGTCCGGCAAGAGAACAGCCGGGCAGTCCTGGTCACGGTGGCACTGTCCGCGCCGAACGAGGTGCCGGTGGATGGCGAGGTGCGCGTGGAGATCGAACGCGGCGAGACGATGACCACGACGATCAGCAACGGTCTGGCCACGTTCGAGCTGCCCAGGGTGCCCAACTTCAATCGGCTGACGATGACCACGACCTATCTAGGCAGTGATCTGGTGGAAGAGGCGGTGAGGACCGTGACCCTCCGAGTCACCTGACCTGAGGGTCACGCACATGACGCGGGCCCGGAAGAGGAATCCTCCGGGCCCGCGCCGTGGTGTGCTCGCGTCGACGGCTGGTGCTGCGCAGTCGTCCTGCCGGCCGAGCTCAGCCGTCGGCCAGCGCCGAGACCACGCCGGCTCGGCTCCCGTCCTCACTGGCGAGGACGCCACCGTTGGCGACGGTGTCGGCCGTGATCTCGGTGAAGACCATGCGGACATCCTGACGACGCGCGCCGAGGATCTCGACGGCGCTGTCTGCGACGGCCTGCGCAAATTCGCGCCGCTGCTCCAGCGACCGACCCTTGAGTAGTTCGACGGTGATGTTGGGCATGTGGGGCTCCTTCGGGGGTGGTGGCGCACGGGTGACCCCGTCGCCTAAGGGTTCATGTATGTGACCGCAGTCCTGCAATCTGGGACCACGTTAATTGACGTTCACATCCTTGACAACAGTTCTACAGGCTGAAACGATGCAGAGAACCATCGTCGTCTTCTGAGGAGCAGTCATGCGCCGTCCACAGGTTGCTCAGCGGGTGGCCTTGTCCGGGGGTCTGGCGGGGTTGCTGGCTGCTGGCCTGGTCCTGGCCGCCGCCACCTCGGCTGCGGCGCACGTGACCCTGGACCCGTCGACGACCGAGGCCGGAGCCCACGCCCGGGTCACTGTGGCGGTGCCGCACGGGTGTGAGGGGTCCGGCACCACCGAGCTGTCCATCAGGATGCCGGAGGGTGTCAGCGACCTCGAGGTCGCGGAGTCCGACGGCTGGTCGGCCTCGGCCGCGGTGGACGGTGTGACCTTCCACGCTGACGAGCCGGTCCCGGACCACGAGCACGCCACCGTGGAGTTCTCGATCCGACTGCCCGACGAGCCGGGCGAGGTGCTCGTCTTCCCAGTGGTGCAGCGCTGCGACGTGGGCGAGGAGGCCTGGACCGAGGTCGCCGAGGATGACGCGAGCCGGGAGGCGTTGGCTCGACCGGCTCCCCTCATCGTGGTGACCGGAACGCCCGCGGCCAGTGACTCACCGGTGACCGACCCGACGGCAGAGGTGGACGCACCCGCACAGACCGACTCAGTCGCGCAAGCCGATTCACCTGCGCAGACCGACTCAGCCCCGCAAGCCGATTCACCTGCGAAGCCCGACTCAGCCCCGCAAACCGACTCGCGCGCAGCGACCGCGACCGTCGAGGCCCCCTCGGCCGAGTCCACGCGTGAGGCCAGTGCCGCTGCGATCGAGGAAGCACCGGCTGACGGCGCCCCGGTCTGGGCGCTTGCCGCCGGCGCCTTGGTCGTGGGTGGCGCGGCAGCGGGCCTCCTCCTGCTGATCCGCCGCCGTCGCTCATGACGTCCGCCGTGCCCCTCGGGCAGGCGAAGCTCCGTCTCGTCGCGGTGCTCAGTTGCCTGGTGGTGCTCCTCCTCGGCATGGTCCCCGCCGCCTCCGCCCACGCGACCCTGATCGGGTCGGACCCGACTGAGGGCGCCGTGCTCGACGTCGCGCCGGAGCGGATCACCTTCACCTTCAACGAGTCGGTGATCGGTGTGCCGTCGGGCACCACCGTCTTCGATGCCACCGGGGCCGAGGTGGCCTCCACCTCGACCGTGACCGGCTCACAGCTCTTTGTCGACCTGGGCGAGGAGGTGGGCGAGGGCACCCTCGTCGTGGTGTGGCGGCTCGTCTCCCGCGATGGTCACCCGATCGGCGGCTCGCTGCGCTTCAGCGTCGGTGGTCCCAGCGATGTGGTGGACATTCCGGGCGCCGCCGCCGCGGACGTCGACGCGCAGCCTCCCGTGCTGCTCACAGCGATGCGCTGGTTGGGCTACCTCGGGCTGCTCGTCGGCGCCGGCGTCGCCGCCTTCAGCGTCCTCTTCCTCCCTCGGGAGCGTGCCGCCGATGCCGCCCGGGGCAGGTTGCGCCGTCTCGTCCGCGCGGCGGTGGTCGTGGCCGCGGTCGGCTGGTGGGCGGCCGTCCCACTCGTGGCAATCTATCAGCTCGGAGTGCCGGCCTCGGCGCTCGCGGACGCCTCAACCTGGGCGGCTCTCGCCGCGTGGGAGTATGCCGTACCGTCGGCTGTCGTCGTTGGCCTCGCGCTGGCCGCGGCGCAGGTGCCGAGCGCCGCGGCGCCCGGTCGCCGGCGCGCCGCCCTGGTGCTGGCCGCTTGCGCGTTAGCGCTCGCCGCACCCGCGCTGACGGGTCACACGCGCGCGGCTTCCCCCGAGGTGCTGGCCATCGGCGCCGACGTGCTCCACCTCGTGGCCGCCGCAGTCTGGCTGGGCGGACTCGTCTCGATCGTCCTCGTGCTTGGCGACCTGGCCGCCCGGGGTGACTCCGGTGCGGTGGTGATCGCCCGGTTCTCTGCGGGCGCGGCCTGGGTGCTCGCGGTGCTGGTCGTGGTGGGTCTCCTGCAGGCCTGGTGGATCGCCGGCTCGGTGCAGGCGCTCATGGACACCAGCTATGGCACGGTCCTGCTCATCAAGGTGATCGTGGCCCTGGTGGCGGTGGCCATCGGCGCGTGGAACCGCCGGGTCTTGCTGCCGAGGCTGCGCGCGGCCACCCAGCGCAAGGACCGGCAGGCGAGCGCCTCCGCGCTGGTGCGGGCCACTGCCGCCGAGGCCGCCATCCTGGTGGTAGTCCTCCTCGTCACCGCCGTGCTGGTGGACCGCAGCCCGCAGGCCGAGCTCACGGCCGCGTCGGAGGACCAGTCATCCGAGGTCAGGCAGAGCGTCCAGCTCGAGGCGATCGCCGCGGACATCGTGCTGGCCCCGGCCGCGGTTGGACCAAACACCCTGACCATCGAGATGACCGACGCCTCCGGTGCTCCCGCCGAGGGATATGAGACGCCTCGGCTTAGCGTTTCCTCGCCTGCTGTCAATCTCGGGGAGGTGGTGGTCCGCTCCCGCGCTCCGGGTGTTTACTCCGGCGACATCGTGCTGCCGACGAACGGGGAGTGGACGGTTCACGTGTCGCTGCGGACATCGGAGTTCGACAACCCGGTGCGCACGGTGCAGATCACCGTTCCCTGAGCACACGTGGCGCTCAGTGGTGCGATACCTGCGCTTGCGGGTGGCGCGCAGATAGAGCGAGACTGCGCGCGCCTGCCAGCTGGTCACCCGACCTCGATGAGCTTGCCGCTCCTGGAGAGCTCAGGGTCGGTGCAGGAGGAGAGGTCGAAGCAGCAGGGGCGTCGCTTGCCGTCCTCCAACTTGGAGATGGTGACCTCGACGCGGCGCTCGCGCGTCTGCGGGCTGCGGGTCGACTGGACCCAGCGCACCCACTCCCAGCGGGCCATCGGGGTCAGGCTGGCCCACGTCTCGGCGAGCTCGGGGGCATCGGCCAGGGCAGCGTCGAGGTCGCTGGGCAGCTGTGGCTCGGGCCAGGCCTTGGTCGGCGTGAGCTGACCGGTGACGCTGGCGCCGTCGGTCAGGGACAGGGCCTCCTGGAGTGCCTCGTCGACCGCGACCCAGTGGCCCTTGCGACCGTCTGGCTCGAGCACCATCGTGCGGCTGTGGCCGTTGAGCTCGGCCTCGACCGCGACCTGACCGCGAGAGGGCAACTCCTGGCTGGCCTCCTGCGGCAACGGCACGATGAGCCGGTCGCCGATGCGCTGCGTCTGTGCCTCGAAGGTGATGGTCATGCTGACCAAACTAGTCCGTGTGCACCGTGGTGGCTTCTTCGATCCTGATCATGTCTCCACCTCTGCTGGGACCCGGTCCTCGTCCGTGATCCGGGCGGTGAACACCGCGCTCAGTGCGCTGGTGACGATCATCATGACGAAAACCGCCACGAAACCCAGCTTGAGATTGTCGAAGTGCTCACTGCCCAGCGTCGCCTCATAGAACGATGATCGCGCGTGCGCTGGCAGCAGGCTGGTTGCCAGGAACAGGCTGACCGCGGTGGCGACCGAGCCGCCGATGCCCATCACCGTGAGCCGGACGCCGTTGACGACGCCGACCTCGCTCTGCGGGGCGCAGCCGATGATCATTGCCGAGTTGAGTGTGGAGAAGACACCGATGCCCAGGCCGAGCACCAGCAGGGGCACGACGACGGTGGCGTAGTCGAGCTCGAAGAGCAGGGTCGGCAGCAGTGCGAGCAGCGCCAGGATGGTGGGGACGACGCTGAACACGGCAGCTCGCCGGTCCCCGAGCGCCATGGCACACCGGCTGGCCACGACCGAGCCGATCGTGACGCCGACCGCGAGGGGGATGATCTTCAGTCCCGCGTCCACTGGCGAGTCGCCCATGACGACCTGGAAGTACAGGCCCACGAGGATCGCGGCCGTGAAGCGGGGCATGACCGCGACCAGGCCAGCCAGGTTGGCCAGGCGGAACTGGGCGTTGCCGAACAACGCGATCGGCAGGATGGGGTCGACCGCCCGGCGCTCGACCCAGACCAGGACCGGCACGACGGCCAGGGCCACGGCCAGCCCGGCCAACACGCTGACGTGCAGGAAGCCCTCGTTCTGGACAAAGGAGAGAGCGATCAGCAGTGAGGCGAGGAAGACCAGGATCGCGAACGCCCCGAGCAGGTCGATCCGGCCCTCGCGGGGAGCTCGGGGAGGCAGTTTGCCCAGCAGGAAGGCACCGAGCACCACGCACACAACACACAGGGGGACCTGGATCCAGAAGATCCAGCGCCAGCCCATGACGTCGGCCGCGAAACCGCCGAGCACCGGCCCGAGCAGCTGCGCCACCGAGACCCCGGCGAGATAGATCCCCATCGCAAAGTTCAGCCGGGCGCCGGTGAACACCGAGGCGACGATCGCTCCCGTGTTGCACAACAACATGGCGTCCGCCACCGCCTGCAGCGCCAGCAGGGCCAGGACGACCTCGACCGACGGGGCGAAACCGATCAGCACCGCACTGACGCCGAACAGGATCAGCCCGGCCTGGAACATGCTGCGCCGACCGAAGGTGTCCGCGAGCCGCCCGAAGGTCACCAACAGGACCGTGCTGACCAGGCCGGGCGCCAACAGCAGCCAGGTCGAGGCCAGCGCGCTCGCCTCGAACTGCCGCACCACGACCGGGACCGCGATGCTCAGGATCGTCCCCGACGACGACACCATCAGCACCGTCAGGGTGACGAGGGCGAGGATCCAGTTCTCGGTCCGGGCCGTCGTGTCCGGCAACGTCGCCAGCGACCCCTCCGGTGACCCCGCCGCCGCCACGGAAGCCGGGGGACCCGACGCCAGGGAGTCCGTCGTGACGATGGCTCGGAGCCCGCGGGTGTCTGGCGCAGGGGCGGGCTGGGTCAACTCTTCCGCGCGATCACGGCCTCGGTCGCCTGGGGCAGGACCGCGAAGAGGTCGCCGACGATGCCGTAGTCGACCAGCTCGAAGATTGGGGCCTCGGGGTCCTTGTTGACCGCGACGATCGTCTTGGAGGTCTGCATGCCGGCGCGGTGCTGGATGGCACCGGAGATGCCGGCGGCGACATAGAGCTGAGGGGAGACCTGCACGCCGGTCTGTCCGACCTGGTTGGCGTGCGGATACCACCCGGCGTCGACGGCGGCGCGGGAGGCACCAACGGCTGCACCGAGAGAGTCAGCGAACGCCTCGACCGGGTTGAAGTCACCGCCGGTGCCACGACCACCAGAGACCACGATCGCGGCCTCGGTCAGCTGCGGGCGACCGGAAGCGGCCTTCTCCTTGCGGTCCACGATCTTCGCGGCGGTGGCCTGCTCGGACAGCGAGATCGTCACGACGTCGTCCGCAGCAGGAGCCGAGATCTCCTCGGCGGCAACGGAGTTGGGCTTTACCGTGATGATCGGCGTTCCACGGGTCACCGTGGAGGTGACTGTGAAGGAGGCGGCGAAGGCGGACTGCAGCGTCTGCACACCGTCACCGCCTGCCTGCACGTCGATGGCGTCGGTGATCAGGCCGGACTCGGTCTTGATCGCCAGCCGGGCCGCAATCTCCTTGCCCTCGGCGGTGGACGGGATCAGCACCGCGGCGGGGCTGGTGTGGGACACGAGCTGCGCCAGGATCTCGGCCGTGGGGGCCACCAGGTGGTCGGTCACCGCTGGGTCCTCGATCCGATAGACCTTGACCGCGCCGAAGCGCGCCAGGTCCTCGCGGGCGGAGTCGAAACCGGACCCCACGAAGACGGCCGACGGCTCACCGAGGCGGCGCGCTGCCGTGAGCAGCTCACCGGTGGTCTTGCGCACTGCGCCGTCGACGTGGTCGACCAGCACCAGAACTTCAGTCATCAGGACTCTCCTTGTCTGTCGGGTGTATGCCGTGGGTCAGGCGAACTTGTGGGTCGCCAGGAACTGGGCCAGGGCTGTGCCGCCCTCGCCCTCGTCGGTGACGACCTGTCCGGCGGCGCGGGGCGGGCGGGCCGAGACCTCGAGCACCCGGGTCCAGGCGGCGTCGATCCCGACCTGGCCGGCGTCGACGCCGAGGTCGGCCAGGGACCAGGTGTCCACCGGCTTCTTCTTGGCGGCCATGATCCCCTTGAAGGAGGGATAACGAGGCTCGTTGATCCGGTCGGTCACCGACACCACGGCGGGCAGCGAGGCCTCGATGGTCTCGCTCGCGGTGTCGCCGTCCCGACGGATCTGGACCCCACTGTCGCTCAGGGTCAGTTCGGAGGCGTGCGTGGCCTGGGGGAGTCCGAGTCGCTCCGCCAACATCGCGGGCAGCACCCCCATCGTGCCGTCGGTGGAGGCCATGCCGGTGATCACCAGATCGACCGGACCAATCTTCTTGATGGCCTCGGCCAGGATCAGCGAGGTCGCGGGGGCGTCGGATCCGGCGATCGCGTCGTCCAGGATGTGCACGCCCCTGTCGGCGCCCATCTGCAGGGCCTTCTTGATCGCGTCGGCGGCGTCGTCCGGACCGATGGTCAGGACGCTCACCTCACCACCGTCCCCCGCCTCGCTCACAGACAGGGCCGTCTCCACGGCATACTCATCCAGCTCGGAGAGCAGGCCGTCCACGGCCTCCCGGTCGGTCGTGTGGTCGGGCTCGAAACTCCGGTCGGACTGTGCGTCCGGCACGTGCTTGACACAGACAACGATGTGCATCTGTTGCGTCCCTTCTCAGGTGTCAACCAGCCAGGCGGCACCCGGCTCTGGCCGAGACAGCCCCGCTGGAGTTAAAGGTTTGGTTCAAAGCCTTGACAGCCGATCCGTCCCGGCTAGACTCGCTGTCCATCCTAGAGTGTCATTCTAGGACCGGCTTCGGAATATGGGTCACGTCACATTTTTGACGAGGGCTCCAAGGAGTCGCCCATGACCTCAGAGTGGAGGCACCGCAGTGGTGAACGAGAACGGACGCGTCCTGTTGGACGTGCAGGACTTGTCAGTGGAGTTTCGCACCGGCGACGGCATGCTGGAGGCGCTCAGTGGGGTGGATTTCACCGTGCGTGAGGGCGAGGTTGTCGCCGTGGTCGGCGAGTCCGGCTCCGGCAAGAGCGTGACGGCACTGGGGATCATGGGTCTGCTGGGCAACGGTCGGGTCAGCGGCGGACGCATCATGTGGGACGGCCTCACCGACCTGGCGACGGCTAAGCCCAAGAACTTCCGGGCGATCCGCGGCAACGACATCGCGATGATCTTCCAGGACCCGATGACCTCGCTCGACCCGCTCTACACCATCGGCAACCAGCTCTGCGAGACGCTGCGCCTGCACCGGCGCATGAGCCGTCGTGAGGCGCGCACCCAGGCCATCGAGCTGCTGGGCATGGTCGGGATCCCCGACCCCGACTCCAAGGTGGACGCCTATCCGCACGAGATGTCCGGTGGCCAGCGGCAGCGCGTGATGATCGCCATCGCCCTGGCCTGCTCCCCGCGCCTGCTCATCGCCGACGAGCCGACGACGGCGCTCGACGTCACGGTCGAGGCGCAGGTGCTGGCCCTGCTGCGGGACCTGCAGCGCGACAAGAACGTCAGCCTGATGCTGATCACCCACGACATGGGCGTGGTCGCCGAGATGGCCGACCGGGTCGTCGTCTTCTATGCCGGGCGGGTCGCCGAGCAGGGGAGCGTTGACGACATCCTGCAGAACCCGCGCCACCCCTACACCCAGGCTCTGCTCCAGGCGATCCCGCGGCCGACCACACCGCGTGACGAGCCGATGCCGGCCATCGCGGGCAACGTGCCCGCCCTGCACGAGATGCCGTCCGGCTGCCGTTTCGCGGCCCGCTGTCCGCTGGCGCACGACGCCTGCGAGGAGCAGCCGCCGCCCGTGGCCATCACGGCAGAGCACTCGGCCGCCTGCTGGCTGGCCGCCGATGACCGCGCGTCCGTCGTCCTCGAAGGGAGCCCGGCATGACCTTGTCAGCCACGGCCGACAGTGCCACCGATCGGCAGGGCGTCGCCCCGCTGCTCGAGGTCACTGACCTGGTCAAGCACTTCCCCGTCGGGGGTGGGCTGTTCCGCAAGGAGTCTCCTCCGGTGCGGGCGGTCGACGGCGTCTCGTTCTCGATCGGTCGCGGTGAGACCCTCGGGCTGGTCGGTGAGTCGGGCTCGGGCAAGTCGACCCTGGGGCGGCTCGTGCTGCGCCTGCTCGACCCCACCAGCGGCACGGTGACCTTTGACGGTCAGGACATCACGACGGCACGGCAGTCGCAGGTCAAGCCGTTGCGGCGGCGGATGCAGCTGATCTTTCAGGACCCGGTGAGCTCGTTCAACCCGCGGATGACGATCGAGGACCTCCTCATGGAGCCGATGGTCGTGCACGGCATTGGGACCCCCGCCGAGCGCAAGCGCCGCTGCGCCGAGCTCCTGGACCAGGTCGGTCTCGCCTCCAGCGCCCTGGCGAAGTATCCGCACCAGTTCTCCGGCGGTCAGGCCCAGCGCATCGGCATCGCCCGCGCCCTGACCACCGACCCGGACCTGCTGGTCTGTGACGAGGCGGTCAGCGCCCTCGACGTGTCGATCCAGGCGCAGGTGCTCAACCTGCTCAAGTCGATCCAGCAGGAGCAGGGCATCAGCTATCTGTTCATCGCCCACGACCTCAACGTGGTCCGCTATATCTCGGACCGGGTCTGCGTGATGTATCTCGGCAAGCTCGCCGAGGTGGGCGGGAGCGACCGGATCATGGCCGACCCGCTGCACCCCTACACCCAGGCGCTGATCCGCTCCATTCCGGCGGTGACCGCCAGCTCCAGCCGCGTCGAGCGCATCCCGCTGCAGGGCGAGATCCCCAACCCGAGCAAGCCGCCCGCCGGTTGCCGCTTCCACACCCGCTGCCCGCTGAAGTTCGACCTCTGCGAGCAGGAGGAGCCGCAGCTGCACGAGCGCGACGGCTCACTGACGGCCTGCCACCTCTACCGCCCGGAGGCCTCCGCATGATCGGCTATTCGATCCGACGCACGCTCTATGGGCTGCTCGTGCTGTTGATGGTCACCACGTTTGTCTTTGTCGTGCTGCGCCTCATCCCCGGCGACGTGGTGCGCCTGCAGCTGGCCGACGCCCCCGGGGTGACCCAGGCACAGGTCGACGCCCTCGCCGCCGAGCTCGGCCTCGACCAACCCGTGTTCACCCAGTTCTTCTCCTTCATGTCCGGGGCACTGACCGGTGACCTGGGCACGTCCTTTGAGACGCGGCTGCCGGTCACCGAGATGATCGTCGAGCGGCTGCCGGCCACCCTGGAGCTCGGCGCTCTGGCCATCATCTTCAGCGTCCTGCTGGGCGTCCCGCTCGGTGTCATCTCGGCGATGCGCAGCAACTCCGTGCTGGACCAGTCGCTGCGGTTGGTGTCGGTCGCCGGCATCTCGGTGCCGAACTTCTGGCTGGCGCTGCTGCTGATCACCTATCTGTCGATCTGGTTCGGCTGGTCCCAACCGCTGGTCTATGCCACGCCCTGGCAGGACCTCTCGACCAACTTGTCGATCATGATCATCCCGGCGCTGGCGCTCGGCACCTCCGCGATGGCGGCGGTCTCGCGGATGCTGCGCTCCTCGATGCTCGAGGTGACCCAGTCCAACTTTGTGCGCACCGTCCGCTCCCGCGGAGCATCCGAGGGGCTGGTCATCCTCAAGCACGCCGGTCGCAACTCGATCCTGCCGGTCTTCACCCTGCTCGGTCTGCAGGTCGGTCACATCCTGGGCGGGACGGTGATTCTGGAGTCGATCTTCTCGATCCCGGGCATGGGATCGCTGATCTTCACCTCGGTCCAGATGCGTGACTATCCGGTCGTCCTGGGCTGCGTCATCTTCTATGGCGCCGTCTTCATCCTGGTCAACCTGCTGGTGGACCTTGTCTACGCCGTCATCGACCCTCGCATCCGATACTCCTGAGGAGATCTCCGCCATGTCGATCGTTCAGCAATCCGATGCCACCGAGGCGCACGATGCCGTCATCGCCGACGGGACCATCCCGCCACCCGTGGAGCGGCCACCCAGGCGGCGTGCCTTCCGCCGGTTCGCCCGGCAGCAACCCTTTGGGTTGGCCGCACTGGTGCTCATCGTGGCCTTCGTGGCGATGGCCGCGCTCTGTCCCTGGCTCGCGCCCTATGACCCCCTGGAGCAACAGCGGGGCAGCATCATGATGCCACCCAGCCCGGACCACCTGATGGGCACCGATGACCTGGGTCGGGACGTGCTGAGCAGGACCCTGTATGGCGCACGCACCAGTTTGTTGGTCGCCGTCGCCACCCTGGGGCTGGGTGGGGTGGTCGGCATCCTGCTGGGCACCCTGTCGGGTTATCTGGGGGGCAGTTGGGTGGACACCATCATCCAGCGGGTGATGGACACGCTGATGGCGATCCCGTCGATCGTCCTGCTGCTCTTTGTCGCAGCGCTGCTCGGCCCGAGCATCCGCAACACGGTGATTGCCCTCAGCCTGTTGGTCATCCCGCAGTTCAACCGAGTCACCCGCGGGGAGATGCTGCGCATCCGTGAGGAGACCTACGTCGAGGCCGCCCGTGCCATCGGGTGCAGTCCGTGGCGCATCCTGTCGCGTTATGGCCTGCCCAACCTGATGGCGCCCCTGTTTGTGCTGGGCTCCCTGGTCTTCGCGGGCATGATGATCGCCGAGTCGGCCCTCAGCTTCCTCGGCATCGGCACGCCGCCGCCGACCCCGTCCTGGGGGCGGATGCTCAGCGAGGGGTCGTCCTCCCTGGAGATCGCACCGTGGATCGCCTTCTATCCGGGCCTGGCCCTGTCCGTCTCCGTCCTCGCGTTCAACCTGCTCGGTGATGCGATGCGCGACTTCCTCGACCCCAAACAACGCCGCTGAGGCACCCAGAACAGCTCTGTCAGCACCGTTTCATCCCTCGCCGCCCTGGCACCTTTCCTAGGAGAAATGATGAGCACAGCCCGCAGCAGGACCCGACTATTGATCGCGGGTGTCGCCGTGGTCGCCACGACCAGCGCCTGCTTTGGGGGTGCGAGCGGTCAGAGTGGCGCCAACGACAACGCCGGCTCCTCGGCCAGCGCCAACCTGCCCGAGGAGGATGCCGGCGACCCGGTGCCCGGTGGCATCCTGGAGATGGCCACTCCCTCGGATGCGCGCTCGCTGGACCCCCACCGCGAGGCGTCCTACAACACGCACGGCGCCATCGGCTCGGTGTACAGCCGGCTGACCGCCTTCAAGACCGGTGAGGACGTCGAATACGGCACCACGGAGGTTGAGGGCGACCTCGCCGAGGAGTGGGAGGCCAATGAGGACAGCACCGAGTGGACCTTCCACCTGCGCGAGGGCGTGAAGTTCCACAACAAGCCGCCGGTCAATGGCCGCGAGTTCACCTCCGCGGATGTGTTGTGCACCATCGACCGCATCCAGACCCTGCCCGGTCACCAGCTCACCCTGATCAGCGACGTCACGGACCTCGCCGCGCCGGACGACTACACGGTCACCTTCTCGCTCGCGTCGCCCAACGTCGACTTCGACCGGGTGCTCGCCAACCCGTTCCTGGTGATCCTGCCGTGCGAGGCCACGGAGGGTGACGTCGACCTCGACACCGACGCCATCGGCACCGGTGCCTTCGTGCTCGACAGCTGGACCCGGGACCGCGAGCGGGTCCTCAGCGCCAACCCCGACTACTTCATCGAGGACCGCCCCTATCTGGACGGCTATCACGTCACGATCATGCCGGACGCCCAGTCGCAGCAGGCCGCCCTGCGCAGCGGCAAGCTGGACCTGATGGCCGGCCTGTCCATCGACGCCCGCCAGGTCGACACCCTGCTCTCCCAGGTCGAGGGCCTCCGCCTGCGCCAGGAGGGTGGGTCCACCCAGACCCGCATCTATCTCAACACCAACGAGGAGCCGTTCGACGACCTCAACGTCCGCCGTGCCGTGGCGCTGGCCATCGACCGCGAGGGCATGATCGAGGGCCTGCGCGCGGGTGGCAGCCTCACCGGACCGGTGACCCCGTCCTTCGAGGGGGCCCTGACCTCGGAAGAGGTCGGCGAGTTGACGCCCTACGACCCCGAGCAGGCCAAGGAGCTGCTGGCTGAGGCCGGTTTCCCCGACGGCTTCTCGGCCGAGATGAAGGTGACCGACGGCTACGGCGGGACCGTGGTCAAGGAGGCCCAGTGGGTCCAGCAGGACCTGGCCGAGGTCGGCATCGACGTCGACATCAAGATGGAGGACTACGCCACCTATTACGGCGACTCGTGGGCCCAGGAGAACTACACCATCGCCTACGGCCTGCAGACCCCGATGCTGTCGGCCGACGAATACCTGACCTCTGAGTATCTCTCCGACGGCGGACGCAACTGGAACGGTGTGGACGACCCGAAGCTCGACGAGATGATCAAGGAGCAGCGCACGATCACCGATGCCGCGGAGCGAGACGCTGCGCTCCAGGAGATCCAGCGCTACATCATCACCGAGGTCGCTGCGCCCCTGAGTCTGTATGTCTACGACGGTCAGACGATGCTCTCCGGTGCGGTGCAGGGTTACTACCCGCACCCGGACTACTCCTCGCGCGAGTACATGGACATCTGGCTGGTCGATGGTGGTGAGTGACACCGTGAGTGACACCCAGGAAGAGGTGGCGACCAGCCAGCTCTGGCTGGAAGGCAGCCCCCCACCCAGGCCAGGCATCCCGCTCACCCTGCGCAACGGCATACAGCTCTTCCTGGCCAACAACCCCAGCTCGTGGACCTTTGAGGGCACGAACACCTGGGTCCTCACCGACGCCGGTCACGCCATCGTCATCGACCCCGGGCCGGAGGACGAGCCCCACCAGCGGGCGGTCGCCGACTGGATCCGGGCGCGCGAGTTGCGCCTGGAGCACCTGGTGATCTCGCACGGGCACTGGGACCACTCCGGCGGCCTCAAGGCGTTGGCGGCGCTGACCGGGGTCGCCGGTGTCACCGATCTGCGGGGCAGTGCAGACGGGGCCTCGCTGCCCTTCGGTGCCAACAGCGACCAGGAGCTGCTCGTCTATCGCACCCCCGGCCACACCAGCGACGGCATCACGCTGCTGTGGCCGCGCCACAAGGTCGCCTTTGTCGGGGACAGTGCGATGGCTCGGGTCAACCCCTACATCCACCACCCCGACGGGACGATCACCGACATCTTGGAGTCGATGGACAAGATGGCCGGCCTGGTCGACGACTCCTGGCTCCTGCTCTCCGGGCACGGGCCGGTCATCACCTCTCCGCGCACCCACCTGGTGCGCCGGATGGAGTCGCGTCAGCGACGCATCGCGGAGGTGCGCGGCCACCACGAGAACGGTCTCGACGAGGCCCAGATCGTCGCAGCCATGTATGGCGACCGCGGTGAGCAGACGCAACGCGCCGCCGCCGCGACCGTCAGCGCGCTGCTCGCCCACATCACTGAAAGGAACTGATCGTTGAGCACACCACCCAAGTTCGTGCCACAGGCCACCCCGGAGACCCAGCCCTACTGGGACGGCACGGCGGCGAGGGAGCTGCGGATCCAGCAGTGCGTCCCCGAGCAGCACACCTATTTTTATCCGCGCACCAGCTGCCCCGTCTGTGGCACGGAGGAGGTGAAGTGGGTGACGGCCTCGGGTCGGGCCCAGCTGCACACCTACGTCATCTCGCACCGCCCGGCGCCGGGCTTCACCCCGCCCTATGTCATCGCGGTGGTCGAGCTCGAGGAGGGGCCACGGATGATGACCAACCTGGTCGGGGTCGAGCCCGACCCGGAGCACCTCGAGCTGGACATGGACCTGGTCGTCGACTTCGAGGCACGTGGCGACGATGTCTTGGTGCCGGTCTTCCGCCCCGCCGACAGTGAGGCGGCAGCATGAGCGACGTCGTCATCATGGGCGCTGCCGAGACCGATCAGCTCGGCAAGCTCCCCGACATCAGCACCCTCGAGCTGCACCTGCAGTCCGCCCGCAACGCGCTGCGTGACGCCGGGTTGGGCATCGAGGACATCGACGGGATCGCCTCCGTCTCGGCGCCGGGGCCGGTGACGATCGCCCACGCCCTGGGGATCACCCCGCGCTGGGTCGACACCACCTCGGTGGGCGGGGCGTCGTTCTTGTTCCACGTGCGTCACGCGGTCGCGGCCATCAGGGCCGGTCACGCCAACGCCGTCCTGGTCACCCACGGAGAGTCCGGCCGCTCCCGGGTTGGGGCACCGCCATGGGCGATGGCCAAGGACTCCCTCTCGGGACAGTTCGAGTTTCCGTTCGGCGTGCTCGGCCCGCCGACGACCTTCAGCCTGCCGGTCATGCGCTTCATGAAGGAGACCGGCACGACCATCGAGCAGCTCGCCGAGGTGGCCGTCGCCCAGCGGCGGTGGTCCTCGCAGAACCCGCGAGCGATGTTCCAGGAGGAGGTCACCGTCTCGGACGTGCTCGACTCCCGGCCGGTCGCCAGCCCACTCACCCTGCTCATGTGCTGCCTGGTCACGGACGGGGGCGGTGCCCTCGTGGTCACCTCGCGCGAGTTCGCCGAGTCCCGCGGCACCGACCACCCGCTGGTCTCCGTGCTGGGGACCGGTGAGTGCGCGACCACACCGATGATTTCGCAGATGGCGGATATGACCCGCTGCGAGCAGTTTGAGGTCTCGAGTCGGCACGCCTTGCAGGAAGCGCGCATGACGACCAGCGATATCGACCACCTGATGATTTATGACGCTTTTGCGCACGTGCCGCTCTTTGGGCTCGAGGACATGGGCTTTGTCGGGCGTGGGGAGGCCGGTGCCTTTGTCGCCGAAGGCAACACCTCACCCGGCGGATCGCTGCCGATGAATACCAACGGAGGAGGGCTGTCCTACACCCACACCGGGATGTATGGCATGTTCGCGATCCAGGAGGCGGTCCGTCAACTGCGTGGTGAGGCGGCTGCCCAGGTGCCCGATGTCAGCACCAGCCTGGTGCTGGGCAACGGCGGAATGTTTATGAGCGCAGCGACCCTCGTGCTCGGAAACGAGGCGGCCGCCTGACCGAATCTTTCGCGACCGTCGGACCCGCAGTGCGGGTTCGACGGTCCTGCGCACCCATTACCCTGTTAAATGCCACCGGTCAGGGAAGCCGGTTTCGGGCTAGGCTCCGTTGCCACCACAACGGGGATGCCCGACACCAATCCAGACCCGTGAATGGAGAGGATGGCATTGCATGACTATCTTGAATGAGGAAGACGAAGCGGGCCAGACGCCGGCCCCGGCAAGCACTCGCCAGTGGGGCAAGACCAATGACACCCGGCGGACCATTCTGTCCGCAGCCGAGGACGTCTTCGTCGATCTGGGCTACTGGCAGTCCAACATCTCCGACATCGTCGAGCGGTCCGGCTCCAGCGTCGGCAGCATCTATCACCACTTTGGCGGCAAGGCCGAGTTGTTCACGGCGCTCTGGGAGAACTACTCCCAGACCATGGGAGGCGTGGCCAACGAGGCCAGCCAGGCCCACCTGACCGAGCACCCGGACGATCTGCCCATCGATGCCTTCTGCGCTGGCGCCCGCGCCTATTGCCTGCACACGTGGGGAAGTCGGCGCGGACTGAGCCTGTTCTACTCCGGCGACACTCCGCCGGGCTATGAGAAGTTGCGCCGCAAGGGCAACAGCCGGTGGTTGCGGCGCAACGCCAAGTTGCTGGACCTGGGCGACAACCGGGGAGACGCCCTGGTCACGATGTCACTCACCGCTGTCATCGCCGAGGCCTGCCGCGTGATCATCGAGGTGGACACCGAGGAGGAGGCACGCCGCGTGACCGAGGTCGCCGTCGGACTGCTGAAGGGCCTCTACGACGCCCGGCCCTGAGATCGACGCCCGCCCTGAGACCGACGCCCGGGCCCTGAGGTCGACTCAGACCCGGGCGGTGCCGCGGTCGAAGCACACCGTGCCGTCGCTGCGCAGCGTCTGGAACGTGACATCGCCGTCGTCGCTGCGCCAGGCGCGGACCGTCAGGGTGTCACCGGGAGTGACGGGCGCGGAGAAGCGCCCGCCGATCGCGGTCAGGGCGCTGACCTCGCCGTCGGCCAGCCCGGAGATCAGGGCGCGGGCGCTGATGCCGTAGGTGCACAACCCGTGCAGGATCGGGCGCTCGAAGTTGCCGCGGGCGGCGAACACCGGGTCGGAGTGCAGGGGGTTGCGGTCTCCGCTGAGGCGATAGACCAGCGCCTGACCTGGCCACGTCGGCATCTCGGCGACGAGGTCGGGCTCGCGCTCGGGCAGGACCCACTCGTGTGCCGGGGCGGGTGAGCCCCCGGTCGTGCCGTCGCTGAAGCCACCCTCGCCGCGGATGAAGATCTGGCTGCGCGAGAGCACCAGGTCCTCGCCCGTTGCCACATCGACGGCCCGACTCTCGGAGGAGATCAGGGCGCCCGAGCGCTTGTCCTCGATGCCGGTGATGACACTGGTCACCTCGACCTCACCCTCGACCGGCAGCGGTCGGCTCAGCTCAACCTCCTGGCCGCCATGGACCAGCATCGCCGGGTTGAAGTCGCCCAGCTTGCGGCCCCCGCCGCCAGAGGCAACGAGGACGCCATAGGTGGGCAGCACCTGCTGGGCGATGTCGTGGCTGTTCTCCGTTGTCAGGGAGAGTTCCGCCAAGGGATCGTCGTGTCCTGCACCGCAACCCACGGCATACAGCAGGGTGTCCTTGCTGGTCCACGAGCGGCGCACCGCCTCTGAGGGGACACCGATGAGGTCGTGGTTGAGGGACATGTGGGCCTCCGGTTAGATCTAGAGTGGAATTCTAGAGCAACGTTCTAGTACGGATGTGTCGCGCTGTCAATCCCTGGGGTCTCGCGTGACCAGGTGGCGGCGACCATCAGGATCGCGTTCGGCAAAGTTTTGGAAAAGGGTCTTGACGGGGTCGCAGCCGTCAGGCATGCTCAACCCCAGGATTCTAGAGGATGATTCTAGAAACGCGTTCGACACGAGCAAAGGAGCTGGGATGGTCGACTTCTCCCTCACTGAGGAGCAGCGGGACGTTCGGAATGCAGTGCGGTCCTTCATCGAGAAGGAGGTCATGCCGTTCGAGGCTGAGGTGCTGCGCAACGAGCGCGAGGGCCGGCCGAGCCTGGAGCCCGGCGTGCTCAAGGAGCTGCAGCAGAAGGCGCGCAAGCACGGCTACTGGGGCATCAACACCCCGGAGGACTACGGCGGCATGGCTGTCGGACCCGTGCTC
The DNA here is from genome assembly GCF_023923225.1 of Ornithinimicrobium faecis. Lineage (GTDB taxonomy): Bacteria > Actinomycetota > Actinomycetes > Actinomycetales > Dermatophilaceae > Ornithinicoccus > Ornithinicoccus faecis. The sequence continues at coordinate 494,860 of NZ_CP099489.1, forward strand.
AGCGCCATCATCGCCGGCGAGGCGGGCCGGACCTATGTCCCGTTCCGCTTCGGTGGCTCCGCCGACAACATTCTGTATGCCGGCACCAAGGAGCAGCAGGAGGAGTTTCTGCTGCCGACGATCGAGGGCGAGCGGCGCAGCTGCTTTGCGATCACCGAGCCCGGTGCGGGCTCCGACGCCCGCAGCATCCAGACCAAGGCCGTCCAGGACGGCGACGACTGGATCATCAGCGGCGAGAAGATCTTCATCACCAACGGCAACGAGGCCGACTTCGTCATGGTCTTCGCGGTCACCGACAAGGAGAAGGGCGCCGACGGCGGCGTCACCTGCTTCCTGGTCGACCGCGCCATGGGCTGGACCTCCGACCCGATCGCCACGATGGGCGAGTGGGGACCGGCGTCCCTGCACTTCGACAACGTCCGCGTCCCGAGCCGCAACATCCTCGGTGAGGTCGGCAAGGGCTTCGAGCTGGCCATGCGCTGGATCGGTCAGGGCCGCTACATGATCCCGGCCGGTGCGTTGGGCGGCGCCGAGCGCATGCTCGAGATGGCGATCGACTATGCAAACACGCGCCACTCGATGGGTCGCCCCATCGCCGAGTATCAGGGCATCCAGTGGCACATCGCCGACAGCGCCGTCGAGCTCGAGGCCGCGCGCTGGCTGACCCTGTTCGCCGCCTGGCAGGTCCAGGAGGGCAAGGACGCCCGGCAGGCCTCCTCGATCGCCAAGCTGAGCGGCACGACCATGGCCAACAAGGTGGTCGACCGCGTGCTGCAGATCCACGGCGGCATGGGCTACACCAAGGAGCTCCCACTCGAGCGCTGGTATCGCGAGCTGCGCCTCCTGCGCATCTTTGAAGGCACCGACGAGATCCAGAAGCGCACCATCGCGCGCAACCTGCTCAAGGGGCACGTCAAGGTTGGTGACTCGCTGCGATGACCACCATGGACGGGTTCTTCACGCCGAGCAGCGTCGCGCTGGTCGGGGCCACGGACAAGTCCGGCTGGTCACTCAGCACCTTCAACAACCTGCGCGACCCCGAGCACGGTTATCCGGGCGAGGTGTATCTGGTCAACCCGCGCACCGAGGTGGTGCACGACACCGCGGCCTATCCGAGCCTGACGGCCATCGGCAAGCCGGTGGACCTGGCCTATGTGATGACCCCGGTCTCGGTTGTGCCCCAGGTGCTGCGCGAGGGTGCTGCCCTCGGCACCCGGCACTATGTCGTGCTGACCGCAGGCTATGGCGAGGTCGGCGGCGAGGGTGCGGTGCGCGAGCAGGAGCTCGCGGACCTGGCCGAGGAGCTCGACCTGGTCGTGCTCGGGCCCAACGGCAACGGCTTCATCAATGCTGCGATGAAGACCAACCCCTACGGGTTGCCGATCCCCAAGCCGTTGATCTCGGGCAACGTCGGCGTCGTGCTGCAGAGCGGTGGGTTGGCCAGCAACGTGCTGGCCTTCGCCCAGGCCCGCAACATCGGCGTCAGCCTGCTCACGTCGATGGGCAACGAGACCGTCGTCAGTGTCACCGACGTCGTCTCCGCCCTCGTCGACGACCCAAACACCAAGAGCATCGCGCTCTTCCTGGAGGCGATCCGCAACCCGGAGGAGTTCCGTGAGGTGGCGAACCGAGCGCTCGCCGCCGGCAAGCCGATCGTGGCGCTCAAGGTCGGGCGCAGCGAGAAGGCCTCTCGGACAGCGCAGGCGCACACCGGTGCGCTGGTGGGCGACGACAAGACCATCGATGCGGTCTTCAAGCAGCTCGGTGTCGTGCGGGTGGAGTCGTTGGAGGACCTCATGGTCACCGCAGGCCTGCTGGCTGAGACCGGACCGCTGCCGGGCAACCGCATCGGCGTGGTGACCCCCTCCGGAGGTGCCTCGGAGATCATCGCCGACCGGGCGGATATGGAGGGGCTGGACCTGCCCGACTTCTCCCCGGAGATCACCGCCGAGCTGAAGGCGATCGTGCCGGAGTTCGCGACGGTCGCCAACCCGTTGGACGTCACCGGCTTCGTGCTGCTCGACCGCACCCTGCTGGGGCGGGCGGCCGAGGCTGCAGCCAAGGAGCCGGCGATCGACCTGGTGGTCCTCCTGCAGGACCTGCCCAAGTCGACGCCCTCGATGGACGACACGGTGGCGGCCTTCACTGCCAACGCCGAGATCCTGGCCAAGTCACCGGTCCCGGTGGTGATCATGGGCAACGTGCTCACCGACATCAACGAGGTCGGGCGTGAGGTCACCAGACGGAGCAACTATCCGATGATCCTTGGTGGCATCGAGCACGGCATGGCTGCCATCGGGCACGCCGTTCGGTGGAGTGAGACCTATCGGCGGGCTCAGGAGCGCCGGGGCACCGGCGACGGCGGGTCCGTGGTCCGGTTGCCCACCACGGATGCCTCGGGTGTCTGGGCCGAGCATCGCGCCGGGTCCTTCCTGCGCGAGCACGGCGTGCCGATTGTGCCGACCGAGCTGGTCTCCGATGCCGACGCTGCGGCTGCGGCGGCGGACGAGGTGGGCTATCCGGTGGTCCTCAAGGCTGCTGCCGAGGGACTGGCGCACAAGAGCGACATCGGTGGGGTGCATCTCGGCCTGGCCAGTGCCGACGCGGTCCGAGAGGCCTTCGGGTCGATGCAGGCCAGCCTCGCTGAGCACGGGCACCCGGAGTCACAGGCGATCATCCAGCCGATGCGGTCCTCCGGGACCGAGCTGCTGGTCGGGGTTGTGCGGGACCCGCAGTGGGGCCCCACCCTCGCTGTGGCGATGGGTGGCATCTGGGTCGAGGTCATGGCCGACTCGGCCCTGCGGGTGCTGCCGGTTGACCGGCAGGAGGTCCGTGAGGCGATCGAGGAGTTGCGCGGCGTCGGCATGCTGCGGGGGGCCCGCGGCACGCCGGCCACGGATCTCGACGCGCTGGCGGCGGTGATCCACCAGGTCGGCGAGATCGCTGTCGGGCTGGGCGATGACCTCGAGTCCCTGGAGATCAACCCGTTGCTCGTCCACGGCGACCGGATCGAGGCGCTCGACGCGTTGATCACCTGGCGCTCGGACGGCGAGCCCAATGGCGGTCAGGGCGCCTCCACCCCATCCGACGACGAGGTCAGTCGGCGCGGAGCCTGACGTCTCATGACCACGGACCTGTTGGCCGTGGGTCATGCCCTGCACGGGGGCGTGGCCCACGGTCGACACACCAGGAGGTGCTGTGCACGACCATGCCAAGCCAGTGCAGTCGCCATGGCTGACACTCCTGGTGGTCTGCACGGTCAGCACCCTGCTGGCCCTCAACGGCAGCACGCTCAACATCGCACTGCCTGTGCTGGTGCGGCACTTCGATGCAGATGCCAGCGCCGGCAGCTGGCTGCTCCTGAGCTACATGATGGCCAACAGCGCCACCCTGGTGATCTTTGGTCGCCTCGGCGACATGACCGGTCAGCGCCCCATCTATCTCATCGGGTTGACCACCTTCACGGTGAGCAGCATCCTGTGCGGCTTTGCTCCCAACATCGAGACCCTCATCGTGGTGCGCTGCATCCAGGGGCTGTCCTCGGCGATTCTGCTCACCAACGGCGCCACGCTGATCCACGGGGCCTTCCCGCCCGAGTTGCTCGGCAAGGCGATGGGCTATTACACGGCCTCGTTCTCGGTGGCCAGCCTGGTGGGTCCCACCCTGGGCGGCTTCCTGGTCGAGGCGGCCGGGTGGCAGTGGGTCTTCTGGTTCAACGTGCCGCTGTGTCTGCTGGGCCTCTATTGGGGCGCCCGGCACCTGCGCGGCGAGCCCCCGCTGGACGGGGACCAGTCCCTCGACGTGGGGGGCAACATCATCACGATGGTCAGCCTGCTCCTGCTGACCTTTGGCATCTCGCAGGCGACCGATCTCGGGTGGGCCAACGTCCAGGTCTGGGGGCTGGCCCTGGTGGCGGTGCTCCTGGTGCCGGTCCTGGTCCGGATCGAGCGCCGGGCCAAGGACCCGATCTTCGACCCGGGCGTGCTGCGCACCAACGGCGTGGTGGGCATCTATGTCGGCGGCGCGCTCAACGCTGCCGGCCGGTTCCCCCTGGTCACCATCATGAGTCTGTATTTCCAGATCATCCTGGGCCGCAGCGCCCTGTCCGCTGGTCTCTGGCTGTTGCCGATGCCGATCGCCACCATCAGCGCGGCGATGTGCATGGGCTGGCTCAGCTCACGACGCAACGCACGCCAACTGAGCACCGCGGGCTCCGCCCTGGGACTGATGGGCCTGATCACCGTGACGCTCAGCATCACCACCGGAGTCGAGTGGGGGATCCTGGTCGGCCTGGCCATCACGGGCAGCGGCACCGGAGTCTTCCTGGGCGCCAACGCCACCGCCCTGCTGCAGGCCCTGCCCGAGGGCAAGGCGGGGGTCGGCAACGCGGTCCGGCTGATGGTGCAGAACGGCGGCACCCTGGTCGCCACGGCGGCCGTGCTGACGATCATCACCAGCTCGGCGGCCCCCGGGCTGCGCAGCGCGGTCCTCGGCGGCGACCCCGGCGGGATGGACCCGAGCGAGCTGCTGCCCGGCTTCCAGTGGGGACTGATCGCCATGATCGTGCTCTCCGTCGGCGGCCTCCTGGTCTGCATCCACAACCAGCGCATCATGCGCCCACCTCATCTCAGGAAGTGACCCCATGCGAGGACTGAGCGGACGGACCGCCATCGTCACCGGAGCCAGCCGTGGCATCGGCTATGCCATCGCCGAGCGCCTCATCGCCGAGGGGGTGCGCGTCGTCATCACCGGGCGCAAGCAGGACGCCCTGGCCGAGGCGGTGACCACCCTCGGCGGGCCGGAGGTCTGTCTGGGCGTGCCCGGCAAGGCCGACGACCCGGACCACCGGGTCGAGGCGGTGGCCGCAGCTGCGCAGACCTTCGGTCCGGCCACGCTCCTGGTCAACAACGTCGGCATCAACCCGGTCTATGGACCACTGATGGCGGCCGACCTGGGGGCCGCGCGCAAGATCGTCGAGGTCAACGCCCTGGCGCCACTGGCCTGGACCCAGGCGCTCTTTGGCGCGGGGGTGACCGAGGCTGCACCCGCAGAGTCGGGGGCCGTCGTCAACATCTCCTCCACCGCCGGGCAGGGCACCGCCCCGGGCATCGACCTCTATGGCGCGAGCAAGGCGATGCTGGACCACCTCACCCGCGGTCTGGCCCTCGAGCTCGCTCCGCGGGTGCGGGTCAACGCTGTTGCGCCGGCCCTGGTCCGGACCCGCTTCGCTGCTCCGCTGATGTCCCAGGGCGAGGAGGTGGCGGCGACCCGCTACCCACTGGAGCGGATCGGCATACCGGATGACATTGCCTCAACGGTCGCCTTCCTGCTCTCTGACGAGGCCGCGTGGATCACCGGCACCCTGCACACCATCGACGGCGGAGCCCGGCTGCGCTGAACCCCACCCGGCCCACTGCGTCCGGGACGACAGATCACCCCATCACAAAGGAGAAAACATGTCTGCAGACAACAGGGTCGCCATCGTCACCGGCGGAGCCCGAGGCATCGGTGCCGCGACGGCCAAGCGCCTGGCGCAGGACGGCCACGCCGTGGCGATCTTTGACCTCAACGAGGCCGACTGCGCGCAGGTGGTCTCAGAGATCACGGCTGCCGGCGGCAAGGCCCTGGCGGTCGGGGTCGACGTGGCCGACGAGGACGCCGTGCAGGCGGGCGTCGACAAGGTGGCCGCTGAGCTCGGGCCACCGGTGATCCTGGTCAACAACGCCGGCGTGCTGCGGGACAACCTGCTCTTCAAGATGTCCGTGGAGGACTGGGACACCGTGATGAGCGTGCACCTGCGCGGCGCCTTCCTGATGAGCCGTGCCTGCCAGGCGCACATGACCAAGGAGGGCTATGGCCGCATCGTCAGCATGTCGAGCTCGTCAGCCAAGGGCAACCGTGGCCAGACCAACTACTCCGCGGCCAAGGCTGGTCTGCAGGGCTTCACCAAGGCGGTCGCCCTGGAGCTCGGCAAGTTCGGCGTGACCGCCAACGCGGTCGCGCCCGGGTTCATCCAGACGGACATGACGGCAGCGACGGCCGCCCGCGTCGGGATTCCCTTCGAGCAGATGATCGAGGGCGCCAAGGAGCGCAGCCCCGTCAAGCGAGTCGGCCAGCCCGAGGACATCGCCAACACGGTTTCCTTCCTGGCCTCCGAGGGCTCCGGCTTTGTCACCGGCCAGGTCATCTACGTCAGCGGCAGCCCGCTCGGCTGAGCGCGGACCAACAGAGAGGCCAGCACAGTGGAAGCATGGATTGTCGGTGCTCGCAGGAGCCCGCTCGGTCGGGCGTTCAAGGGCAGCCTGAAGGACGTCCGTCCCGACGACCTGGCCGCGCGCGTCATCACCGCCGCGGTCGAGGGGACGGACGGGTTGACGTTTGAGGACCTGGAGGACCTCTACCTCGGCTGCGCCCAGCCGTTCGGGGAGCACGGTCAGAACCTGGCCCGGGTGGTGTCGGTGCTGCTGGGAGCCCAGGGCATGGGCGGCACCACGGTCAACCGCTATTGCGCCTCGTCGGTGCAGACCACCCGGATGGCCTTCCACGCGATCCTGGCCGGCGAGGCCCAGGCGCTGGTCAGCGCCGGGGTGGAGTGTGTGTCCAGGACGCCCAACTTCCGGGAGGCAGGCGTCGACACCCGGGCGTGGAACAACCCGGCCTTCGCGGCGGCCCAGGCGCGCACCAAGGCTCTCGCGGGCGGTGGCAGCGAGTGGCAGGACCTGACCGCCGAGGGCGAGCTCCCGGACGTCTATGCCGCCATGGGGCAGACGGCCGAGAACGTTGCCGCGCTCTGCAACGTCTCGCGGGCCGACCAGGATGCCTGGGCAGCCACCAGTCAGCAGCGTGCGATCGCTGCGATCGAGGCCGGGCTGTTCGACTCCCAGATCGTGCCGATCGAGCTGGCTGACGGGACGGTCGTCACGCGTGACGACGGCCCGCGGCCGGGCACCACGGTGGAGAAGCTGGCCACCCTCGACCCGGTCTTCCGGCAGGGTGGTTCGGTCACCGCCGGCAACAGCTGTCCGCTCAACGACGGGGCGGCGGCGCTGGTCATCACGAGCGACGAGTTTGCCCGCAGCCGGGGCATCAAGCCGCTGGCTCGCATCGTGAGCACCGCGGTGTCGGCCCTGAACCCGGAGGTCATGGGGCTCGGCCCGGTCGAGGCCTCGCAGCGTGCGCTCGCCCAGGCGGGGATGAGCATCGGTGACCTGGACCTCTATGAGATCAATGAGGCCTTTGCCGCGCAGGTGCTGCCGAGTGCCCAGCAGCTGGGCATGGACCTGGACAAACTCAACGTCCACGGGGGCGGCATCGCCCTCGGCCACCCCTTCGGCGCGACCGGCGCCCGCATCGCCGGGACCCTCATCGGGGCGCTGGAGGAGCGGGACGGACAGTTCGGTCTGGAGACGATGTGCGTTGGCGGTGGTCAGGGCATGGCCATGATCATCGAGCGCCTCTGACCCGTCGCCCGCTGGGGCACAGGCGCCGGTCCCTCGTATGCCGAGGGGCCGGCGTCACCTGTCAGCCGCCTCCTCTGTGGCCGGGAACGAAACGGGCTAGCCTCCCGTCGCATGGGCATGACTCCTCGACGTCTCGGTCGCGCGGCCGGTGTCCTTGCGCTGGGACTGCTGGCTGCCTGCTCGTCGGGAGGCCAGGCGGGTGAGCAGCACGGCCCCGGTCAGACGGGTGCTGTCGGCACCGCCGCCGCTGCCGGAGTCGGGGGCGGCGTCATCGGCGAGCCGGTGGTCGTGACGCTCGAGGAGGACGAGAGTGTCCTGTCGGTGTCGCCGTCGGGCGACCACCTGGTGACGGTCACAGAGCCGACGGTCCCCGAGGGCCAGGACGACTGGGTCGTGGAGGTCTGCGTCCGCAGCGGGCCGGGCTATCAGACGGCAGAATGCGCTGACGGTGGGGCGCTCGCGCGCTATCCGCGCGGGGCGGCCTGGAGCGCGGACGAGAGTATCCTGGCCTTCGTCTATCCGAGCAACCAGAAGGTCAACGTCGTGTGCCTGCTGGACGTGGCGACCGGTGAGGTCCGTGCGGTGACTGACCCGGACGAGCGGGTTGAGATCCCGGTGGTGCTGACGTGGCTGGCGGATGGTCGAGTCGGCTTCACCTGGGCCACGGCGGACGGCACCGAGATCCGTGCGGTGGACCCGACGGTCCCCGGAGCACCGGCCGAGACCTTGCAGAGCATCCCGGAAGCGACGATTGACGGCCTGTTTGCGGGCGGCTCCGGGCTCCTGGCGGAGGGAGAGATCGGGCAGGAGCAAGGGGTCTTCGACCTTGGTGACGGCGCGACCAGTCCAGAGTTGCGCGTGCCCACGGCTCGGGCCAGTGCTGTCGTCGCTGTCGACAGCATCGGCGAGCGGATCACCGTGCAGCGGTGGGACACCCACACAGCCCTCCCGCTGGCGGTGGTCGAGACGACCTCCGGGGCGGAAGTCGAGCTGGGTGAGACCGATCCTGCGCGCTATGCCTCTGCAGCCGACTTTGCGCCCGATGATCAGCACCTGCTGACGCTGAGTTACGTCGATGTTCACGGCGAGCTCGCCATCCGCGACCGGAGCATGGCGATCGTGGAGACCCTCACCTTTGACCGGCCGCGAGACTCCTTCTACTACGACGGCGTGGACTGGACCGAGCGCGGGATCGTCCTCACCACCAGCACGCAGGGGCAGGCGCAGCGTGTGTCCATCTTTCCGGTCGAGCCGCTCGGTTCTTAACGCCGGAGGCCACCCGCATGAATCGGCCGACCGCGCCGGACTCCTGGGTGTCGTGGCCCTGACGCCGGACGGGTGGATGAGTCACCTCCTGACTCACTCACCCGTCTGGCTCAACTGCCTCGCAGGCGCCGAGGTTAGGGTGCCCGTGTGAATGGACTCCAGCGCGCGGCGCGCGTCGTCAACACGGTGACGACGCCCTTGGTGCGTCTTCCCCTCCTGAGGCCGCTGCTCGGCCGGTCGATGACCGTGCTGACCTACACGGGGCGCCGCTCTGGTCGTGAGTTCCAGCTCCCCGTGGCTTATCGACGCAAGGCCGACGAGCTCACGGTGCCTGTCGCGCTCCCGGACCAGAAGAACTGGTGGCGCAACTTCGGTGATGAGGGAGCACCCGTGTCATTGGAGCTCAACGGGCAGACCAGGGCCGGCCACGGCCGCAGCGCCCGTGACTCCGAAGGTGCCGTCACCGTGCGCATCGTGCTGGACCACGTCTGACGCGTTGGCCGCCGGTGTGGAGGGACGGCGGCGACTCAGTCGCGCAGCAGGTGGTCCGGTGTGAACTCCAGCGGGAACGGTGCGCTCACGCTGACCTGCTCCGCGCCCTGCGCGCTGTGCACCTCGACGTAGTCCCCGTCCCGCAAGTCCCAGGCAGTGATCGACGGGACCAGCGGGTCGACGACCCAGTAGGACGCGGTCCCCGCTTCCCGATACCGATCCAACTTCAGCGTGAGATCGATGCGCCGAGTGCTCGGTGAGAGCACCTCGACCGCCAGCGAGGTCTTCCGGCTTGGAGTTCCGCAGTAAGACAGCAAGCGTGAGTACCGCCGTCTGGTGCCACCTACCGGGTGCTGGCGTCACGATGACGCTCCCGTCGAGCAGCTCGTAACGCACCGCAGACCCGCCCTCGACGCCGCGCAGCAACTCGAGGTCGTCCCGGGTCAGCGGACCCGCGTGCGGGATGACGGTCATGGTCCCCATGGTGCCTCCTTTCACTCGGGGCGGCATACTGCCCGGATGACCGACGCCGAGCCGCCCGCTGACATCGAGGGTGGCCCGGGCTGGATCATCAAGGGCACCACGCTGCTGCCGAGGATCACCGACCTGGACGCCTTCCGCGCCGGGATGACCGCTGACCCCTTGGCCGACGCGGTCGAGGCCCTCTGGTCAGGTGACGCGGTCCGCGCACGTGAGTTGCTGCATACGGCAGATCCCAGCGTGCGCGTGCGCGCACTGTTGGCCGACTGCGCCCGTGACCTGGGGGAGACGGACCAGGCACTGCAGACGTATGCCGACCTGCTGGCTGAGTGCACCGGCACACCCTGGGAGCCGGTGCTGAGACAGCATCACGGCAAGGCGCTGCTGGCAGCGGGGCGGGTCGAGGAGGCCCTGGCCGAGTTCGAGGTCGCCTACGAGCAGCGGGCTGCAGCTGGTGCTCCGGCGGACCTGCTTGCCTCCAGCGCCCAGGCGCGAGACCGCGCTCGCCAGCTCGTGGCAGCGCAGTCCGCCTCCTGACCCTGAACGACCGAGCGCGTGAGCGACGAGATTCTGCGGTGACCGAGCGCGTGAGGGCCCTGACTTTTTGGTGACTGAGCGCGTGATCGCGCGTCATGGGCGACCGGCGGCCCAGGCGATCTTGATCAGTGGCACCTGCAACGGCAGCCGGGCCAGGCTCACGGCGAACGCCGTCAGCGACTTCGCGTCGCGACGTCGGTTTGCGCGCCGCCCCAGATCCACCGACATCTGGGCGTTTGCGGGCCAGACCGCGGTGAGGAGGGCCGCACTCGCCAGACCTGCTGCCGGGCGGGTGCGCGGGTGCAGCAGGCCTGCGGCGCACGCGAGTTCGGCGACTCCTGAGGCAAGGACCAGCTCCCGTGACCACTCGCGCAGCGGCTTCGGGACGATGGGCTCGAAGGTTTCGGGGCGCACCAGGTGGATCACGCCGGACACGGCGAACGGCACGATCACCAGGGGCAGCCCTCGAGGTTCCATCTCGCCATTGTGTCGGCAACCCGCTCGGTCGATTGGCGAACACTGCTCTCGGATGTGAGGATCGCCGGTATGGCTAAGGCAGCGACGGCGAAGGCCCCAGCAGAGCCGGGCGCGCGGGAGCGCAACCGGGCCGAGGTGATGGCCCAGATCATGGCGGCCGGGCGCCGCGAGCTCACCGAGCACGGGGCCGACGGCCTGTCACTCCGCGCGGTCGCCCGCGAGATCGGCATGGTCTCCTCGGCCGTCTATCGCTATGTCGCCAGCCGCGACGAGTTGCTGACCCTGCTCATCGTTGAGAGCTATGACTCGATCGGGCTGGCCGCCGAGCGCGCTGCGGCCAAGGACGGCTCAGCGGTGGAGCGCTTCGTGGCCATCGCGCACGCCGTCCGTGACTGGGCCAGGAAGCACCCGCAGGAATACACCCTGCTCCACGGGTCACCCGTCCCCGGCTACAGCGCACCCCAGGACACCATCGTCTCGGGCACGCGGGTGCCCGCGGCCATGATCGGTCTGCTCATCGAGGAGCACGCTGCGGGGCGGGTCGCCCCACCGGATCCGAAAGCACCGCCGATCTCGCCAGCCCTGGCGGCGCAGTGTGAGTCGGTGCGGGAGTTCTTCGGCGGGGTCGACCTGCCCGACGAGCTGGTGCTGCGCGGCATCGCGGCGTGGACACAGGTCTACGGCCTGATCACGTTCGAGCTGTTCGGCCAGCTCCAGTCGACCTTCGAGCCCGCGGATGAGCTGATGGGGCACCAGTTCTCGCTCGCGGCAGCGCGCATCGGGCTGTGAGGGCTCCGCGAGTCCCGGAACACTGGGACGTCATCGTGGTGGGCTCCGGGTTCGGTGGGTCCGTGGCCGCGCTGCGCCTGTCCGAGAAGGGCTATCGCGTCCTGGTCCTGGAGGCCGGTGCCCGGTTCGCCGACGAGGACTTCGCGCTGACCTCCTTCCACCTGCGCCGCTATCTGTTCCGCCCGGAGATCGGGTGCTACGGCATACAGCGCATCGACACCCTCAACAACGCGATGATCCTCTCGGGGGCCGGCGTCGGGGGCGGGTCGCTGGTCTATGCCAACACCCTCTACGAGCCGCTGGACGAGTTCTATGCCGACCCGCAGTGGGCGCACATCGCTGACTGGCGGGCCGAGCTGGCGCCCTACTACGACCAGGCCAAGCGGATGCTGGGCGTGGTCACCAACCCGACGCACACGCCTGCCGATGAGGTGATGCGGCAGACCGCTGAGGAGATGGGCGTGGGGGAGACCTTCCGTCCCGCGCCCGTTGGTGTCCACTTTGGTGACGGCCCGGGTGTCGAGATCGAGGACCCCTACTTCGGTGGGGCCGGGCCGACCCGTGCTGGGTGCATCGAGTGCGGTGAGTGCATGACGGGGTGTCGCCACAACGCCAAGAACACGCTGGTCAAGAACTATCTGCACCTCGCAGAGGGACTCGGGGCCGAGGTCCGGGCGCTCAGCACGGTCACCCGGATCCGCCCGCGCACGGCCGTGCGAAACCTCCCTCAAAATGCGCGAGAGGCGTGCGAGACCTCCCTGAAAAATGGGTATGTCGTGACCGTGCGCGACACCCGGCCCACGCGGCTCGGAGGCCACGAGCTCACCGCCGACCACGTCGTCCTCGCGGCCTCGGCCCTGGGCACCCAGCGGCTGCTGCACCGCCTGCGCGAGTCCGGTGACCTGCCCGACCTGTCTCCGCGGCTGGGCCACCTCTCGCGGACCAACTCCGAGTCGCTGCTCGGCGCGATCCGCACCGGCGAGGGACCCGACTTCAGCCAGGGGGTCGCGATCACCTCCTCGATCCACCCCGACCCGCAGACCCACATCGAGCCGGTGCGCTATGGCCACGGCTCCAACGCCATGTCGGCCCTGCAGACCGTGCTCACCGACGAGGTCGCGGGCACGCCGCGGTGGCGCACCTGGGCGGGGGAGATGTGGCGACAGCGGCGGGTGCTGCCGCGCCTCTATGACCGCAAGCACTGGTCCGAGCGGACGGTGATTGCACTGGTCATGCAGTCGCTGGACAACTCGATCACGACCTATCAGCGGCGCAGCCGCCTCACCGGCCGTCGCGTGCTCGGCAGCAGGCAGGGGCACGGCGCCCCGAACCCGACCTGGATCCCGGTCGCGAACGAGGCGGTGCGGCGGATGGCGCGGATCGTGCGCGGCACCCCGGGCGGCAACATCGGTGAGCAGTTCAACCGTCCCCTGACCGCGCACTTCCTCGGGGGCGCCGTGATCGGTGACAGCCCTGAGACGGGCGTGGTCGATGCCTGTCACCGGGTGTTCAACTATCCGGGCCTGCACATCGTCGACGGGTCGACCATCTCGGCGAACCTCGGCGTCAACCCGTCCCTGACCATCACCGCCCAGGCCGAGCGCGCGATGGCGTTGTGGCCCAACAAGGGCGAGCCGGACCCCCGGCCAGAGCTCGGCCAGCCGTATGCCGTGACTCGCCCCGTCGCGCCTCTCACCCCCGCGGTCCCCGGCCCCGCGCCCGGTGCGCTGCGCCTCCCCATCTCCCCCGCAAAAAGATAAAGGTTTCGTACGCCCACCCGCATTTTGATAAAGGTCTCGTACGTCGCCCCGCATTTTGATAAAGGTTTCGTACGTCCTCCCGCATCTTGATAGAGGTCTCGTACGCACGCACACGCAGGGCGGCCACTGGTGCCCGCGAGGCGGGTCACCAGTGGCCGCACGTGTGAGTCGACGCAGAGACGACCCTAGAAGGTGCCCTCCGGGCCGGCGGGAGCCGGGATCTTGAAGTTGCCCGGCACCTTCTTGCCCTTGATGCCGTTCACCGACTCCGTGGAGTAGGCGAAGGTCATCACGGCGAAGGCCACCGAGTCGACGTTGACGTCCAGGGCGTGGGCGTCCACGTTGTTGATGCCGTCGCAGGCCTGGTGATAGCACGGGTCGAACCAGTCACCCGCTGTGCCACCCCAGATGCCAGCCTGCTCATCGGTCTTGACGCCCTCGGCCCCGGTGAACAGGCCACCGGAGGGGATGTCGTTGGCGATGAACGCCTGATAGTCGCTGCGACCACTGAACTGTGTGTCGTCATAGGGCTCGCCGGCGAAGGTATAGAAGGACTCGAAGGTCTCCTCGATGGCGATCGAGCCGTCCGGGATCGGCACACCGGCGGGGGCCGGGAACGTCGACTCGTTGGCGTCATAGACCCCGAGGAAGTAGTTCGGGGAGCCGATCATGTCGAAGTTCAGATAGAGCGCGACCCGGTCCAGCTCGGACTGCGGCTGGTCCGCGACCCACTCGGTGGAGCCGACCAGGCCGATCTCCTCCGCGCCCCAGAAGGCGAAGCGCACGGTGTTCTGCGGCTTGTGGTTGCCCAGCGACTCCGCGATCTCCAGCAGGCCCGCCGAGCCACTGCCGTTGTCATTGATGCCCGCGCCGCCGGGGACGCTGTCCAGGTGCGCACCGGCCATGACGACGTTGTTGTCGTTCTTGCCCGGCAGCTCGGCGATGACGTTGAGCGACTGCTTGGTCACGAAGTCGACTTGGACGTGGGCCGAGGAGCCGTCCGCCGCCAGTGCCACACCGTCGTCAAAGGTCATCCCGACGACCGGAATCGTCACGACCGATGGCACAAGCGTGGGGTTGAGCGGGCCGCACCGGTCCGGTGTGTCGCACTGGTTCATGATGACCACGGCGCTGGCTCCGGCAGCCTCGGCGTTCTCAGCCTTGAGGCCGAAGGCGCACGCGCCGCGCTGCACGAGCGCGATGTCGCCGGCCGTGAAGCCCGCAAAGTCCGCGGCCTCGCAGCCGCTGGTGCTCGCCCTCGGTGGGGCCAGGGCAAGGTCGACGGGCACCACGTCAGCCGTCACGTCGCCCTCGCCGGAGCCCTCGGCAACGTAGTGGTCGTAGCTCACGGCCACCGGCGTCAGCTGCTCAACGAGCGAGTCGGTGCCCTCATAGTCAAAGGGCACGGCCTCGGCGGTCCAGCCGGCGTCCTCCATCGTGTCGATGACGTAGTCGACGCTGGCCTGATAGCCAGGTGATCCCTCGGACCGGTCGCCGTGCTCGTCGGCGAACGCCTGGAAGGCCTCGAGGTGCTCCATCGCGCCGTCGCCGGTCGCACAGTCGAGCAACTTGTCATAGGTGTTGTTGTTGCGGTTGTCGCAGGCGACCGGATTGGCTGCCGGTTGGGCGGCGGTGCTGGGCAGGGCGACCAGGCCGGAGATGGCCAACGCTCCTGCGGCGAACAGCACGCCGACACTGCGAACTCGGGTGGATTGACTCATCGGTGCGACCTCCATGTCGCTCGGGGGAGGGGGGCCTCCCACCAGCCCTGAGGGTGAGCAGGGCATCAACGAACGTAGCGGTCCCAGGCCGCTGGCGGAAGACCCTGAGCGCACTGACCTCGCGCCGGATCAGCCCTCGGGCATGATCGTGGCAGCCAGGACCGCACCGAGCTCCCGGCAGGACTCCAGGGCCGCCTTGTCGGGTGCGCCCATGACCTCGAGCACGGGCGCGACAGGTTCCCAGCCCAGGGCAGAGGTGATGGCCCCGATGCCGCGGACCGCGCCCTCAACGCCCTCGTTGCCATGGACATACGCAGCGAACGGAGCCTTGGTCGTGGCGTCCAGGCACGGATAGTAGATCTGGTCGAAGAAGTGCTTCAGCGCCCCGGACATGTAGCCAATGTTGGCCGGCGTCCCCAGCAGAAACGCGTCTGCCTCCAGCACATCGACAGCGCTGGCCACCAGGGCGGGACGGACCACCACGTCCACGCCCGAGATCTCCTCGTCGCGGGCGCCGGCCAGCACCGCCTCGAGCATCGCCTGCATGCCGGGCGAGGGCGTGTGGTGGACGACGAGGAGCCGGGCGGGGGAGTCGTTCATCCTCCCAGGTTAGGGGCTGTCTGCGAGGGGCTAGAGGCCGTATGCCGTGGCGCACCGGACGCCTGTGCCCGACCGGCCCCTGTTGCTCACCTCTGCCAGGGGCGCGTGCCGTGCAGCAGAGTCACGGCGCTCGCAAAGATCCCGTCCACGCGTGCGCGACGCTGGAAGTTGGTCATGCTCACCGGCGGGGTGAACCGCTGGCGGGCAACGGATTTGGCATAGCAGAACTCGCGCAGACCGTCGGCCCCGTGGATCCGCCCGAAGCCCGAGCCGCCGACGCCACCGAAGGGCAGCTCCGGCAGCCCGGCGAAGCCGATCACGTTGTTGACCGAGGTCATGCCGCTGCGGACCCGCCGGGCGATCTCGGGCCCGTTGCGCCGGGAGAAGACGGCACCACCGAGCCCGTAGTCCACCGCATTGGCCGCCGCGACCGCCGCGTCCATGTCGGCCACCCGCTCCACGGTGATGACCGGCCCGAAGGTCTCCTCGGTCTGGATCCGGGCACCCTCGGGGATGTCCACCAGCACCACCGGCTGCAGCAGCCGCGCGGGATCGGTCAGCGCGCTGTCCGGCCCCACGCCATCGGTCGAGGCCGGGGCACCGACCACGGCGCGGGCACCGTCGGCCACCGCCTCCGCGACCTGGTCGTGGATGATGCGGACCTGCTTGGGCAGCGTGATCGGCCCGAGATCCGCGGAGTCATCGAGGCCAGCCCGGACCGCAGAGGCCTGACGCACGATCGCAGCGACCACCTCGTCATAGACGGCCGTGTGGGCCAGCACCCGCTCGACACCGATGCAGGTCTGACCGGCGTTGCTCAGACCGCCCCACACCGCCGCCTGCGCGGCAGCCTCCACGTCGGCGTCCTCGTCGACGATCAGCGCGTCCTTGCCGCCACCCTCGATCAGGACCGGGGTCAGCGTCTCCGCGCAGGTCGCCATCACCTTCTTGGCCGTGGCAC
The DNA here is from genome assembly GCF_023923225.1 of Ornithinimicrobium faecis. Lineage (GTDB taxonomy): Bacteria > Actinomycetota > Actinomycetes > Actinomycetales > Dermatophilaceae > Ornithinicoccus > Ornithinicoccus faecis. The sequence continues at coordinate 511,403 of NZ_CP099489.1, forward strand.
TCGAGCCGGTGAAACCGAGCTTGTCCACCCCGGAGCGACACAGCGCCTCGCCCACCTGCGCCTCGCCCTGCACCACCTGCAGGCACGGGCTGCCGACGGCGCGCTCAAAACTGTCCGCGAGCCACTGACCCGTCCGCGGGGTGAGCTCGGAGGGCTTGAAGACCACCGTGTTGCCGCCGGCGAGGGCATAACCGATCGAGCCCATCGGCGTGAAGACCGGATAGTTCCACGGGCCGATCACGCCGATCACACCCTGGGGCAGATACTCCACCGTCGCGGCCAGGTGGGCGGCCAGCAGGGTCGACCCGACTCGCCTGCGGCCCAGCACCTTTGGCGCCTTCCGTGCGGCCCAGGCCAGGTGTTCGACGGCCAGACCGATCTCCAGCATCGCGTCGCCGTGCGGCTTGCCGGTCTCCTCCCGGACCACAGCTGCCAGGTCCTCCATGCCGTCGGTGAGCTCCTGGCGCCACCGGTCCAACAGGTGCCGTCGCCCGGCGAAACCGATGCTCGCCCACCACCGCTGGGTCTCGCGGGCCAGGCCGACCGCGCGGGTCACCAACTCGGTGGGGTCAACAGCTCTGTATGCCGAGGGCTCACCACCCTCGCCCACCGCACCGGTGCGGTGGCTGAGGGCTGGGCGCTCGGCATACGGCGTGGTCATGGTCCCCATCCTGACCCGCTAGAGTCGAGATCACCAAGGTCCCGTGGGGGAAGCCGGTGCGAGTCCGGCGCTGACCCGCAGCCGTGACCCATTCGTGGGGAGCCGGAGTGCCCGCGGGACCTGGAGCTCATTGATATCCGTCGTGGTCCGCGGATCGAGTCGCCAGCCGGATGTCCGGCCCGTCGGCACGTGAGGTGGACCACCGCACCTGGGAAGGTCCCACATGTCCCGCACTCTCAGCGTGGCGCTGGCCTCGGCCGCGTCACTTGCTCTGCTCGCCCCTGCGGCCCTTGCCGCACCCAATGACGCCGAGGCCACCGAGGCCGCTGCCGGCTACATCGCCGAGAACATCGACCCCGAGACCGCCGGTGCTGGCGCCACCGCCGACGCCGTGCTGGCCCTGCTGGCCGCCGGTGGCCACGACGAGCGGGTCGCCGATCTCGTGGAGACGCTCGAGGCGCAGGCACCCGACTACGCCGTCACCGGCCCGGCCGCGGGCAAGCTCGCCCTGGTGGCTGCCGCCACCGGTGCTGACGCCAGTTCCTTTGGCGAGGTCGACCTGATCAAGGTCATCCAGGACTCCATCACCGAGGACGGCGCGTGTGACGCCGGCTTCCCCTCGGCCTTCGGCAACGCCTGGTGCATCATCGGCCTGGACCGCAACGACGCCGAGGTGCCGGACGAGCTGCTCGCCAACTCCTTGGGCTTCCAGGACGCTGCGACCGGCGCCTTCGGCTTCGAGGGTGACGACGGCTTCGTCGCCGACGCTGACTCCACCGGCCTGATGCTCAACGCGCTGTCCGGCGTTGCCTCCGACCGCGAGGCGGCGCTGTCTGCCGCGGCGGCTCGTGACTACCTGGTGGACACGCAGACCGAGGACGGCTACTGGGAAGGCTACGTGCCCGTCAACACCACCGGCCTGGTGGCTCCGGCCCTGCAGACCGTCGGTGTCGACATCGACACCACGGTCGAGTGGGTCGCCGATCAGCAGGTCGACGACGGCGGCCTGACCGCTGAGATCGGCGGCGAGCAGAGCAACCTGGTGGCCACCACGCAGGGCATCCTGCCGCTGGCCGGCGAGAGCTACCTCTCTGTCGGCGAGGGCGGCACGGACACCGTCGAGCTCGACGTCCGGGCCAACAGCGTCACCCGCGTGGGCGGCGACAACCGCTATGAGACGGCCGCCGCTGCCAGCTCCCGCTCCTTCCAGCCCATTGTCGACACCGTCTATGTTGCGACCGGCCAGGAATACGCCGATGCCCTGACCGGCTCAGCCCTGGCCGGGCACCAGAGCGCTCCGGTGCTGCTGGTCCAGGAGAACCACGTGCCAGCCGCCACCTCCGCCGAGCTTGCGCGGCTCGACGCCGGCTCGGTCGTCGTGCTCGGCGGCGAGGTCGCCGTCTCCGATGACGTCGTGGAGCAGCTCGCTGAGATCTCTGGCACCGAGGTGACCCGCCTCGCTGGCGAGAACCGCTACGAGACCGCGGCGAACGTTGCCGGCGAGTTCACCGATGTCGACCACGTCTTCGTCGCCACCGGCACGGAGTATGCCGACGCGCTGGCCGCGTCTGCTGCTGCCGGGGCGGACGGGGAGCCGGTCCTGCTGGTGAACGAGGGCGGCGTCCCCGACGTGGTCGAGGCCTACCTGGAGGACATCAAGCCGTCCTCCGTCACGGTGCTCGGTGGCACCGAGGCTGTGTCCGAGGCCACCATCGAGGAGCTGGGCGAGTACGTCGAGACCGTCGAGCGCGTCGCCGGTGACAACCGTTATGAGACTGCTTCCGCGCTCTCCGCGCAGCGTGGCGAGTCCGACGGTGTGGTGCTGGCGACCGGCCAGGACTTCCCGGACGCGCTGACTGGTGCGGCCTATGCGGCCATGGGCGAGGACCCGGTCCTGCTGGTGCAGCAGGAGCGCGTGCCCAACGCCTCGCTGGCCGAGTTTGACCGGCTCGCTGCTCGCGCCGTGCTGGTGCTCGGTGGCACGGCCGCCGTGTCCGACACGGTCGTGGAGCAGGTGCGCCAGCACAACTACGCCGGCTGATCAGGCGTGACCCGCTGAGCACGTCTCAGCTTGACCCGCGAGGGCGTCCCGGAGTCTCCGGGGCGCCCTCGCGGCGTTGTGCCTCGCCGGTGTCCTCCCCTCGCGCCTCCCCGTGTCGTGCAGGGGCGGTCATCGGTGCCCGGTGTTGCACGACGGTCGCGAGGTGTGCCGGTGGGTGTCGTGCAGGGGCGGTCATCGGTGCCCGGTGTTGCACGACGGTCGCGGGGGTGTGCCGGTGGGTGTCGTGCAGGGGCGGTCATCGGTGCCCGGTGTTGCACGACGTTTGGACCACCGTGGTGAACATTTCCTGAACGAACCCTGAGAGAAGTCTCATCGTGCTTTCATGCCACCCTCACACGCGCTTCATAGCGTCCTTCTCAAGCCCGGAGAACCTCCTCCCCGGGCGTTGGCGAGGCACTGCCTCCCTGAGAAAGGAACTCTTGTGAAGCGCATCCTCAGCACGATGGCCGCAGGCGCGGTCCTGGCGGCAAGCATGATGATGACCGCCCCAGCCGCCCAGGCGGGGGACCGGACCTGTTCCGGGACCATCAAGGCGGTCACCATCGACGACAACGTCATCGTCCCCAAGGGCAAGACCTGCACCCTGCTCGGCACCAAGGTCAAGGGCAACGTCGAGGTCAGGAGCGGCGCCACGCTGAAGGCCACCAACGTCCGGGTCGACGGCAACATCCAGTCCCAGGGACACAAGTGGGTCTCCGCGGCCACGTCCCGGATCGAGGGCAACATCCAGTTGAAGTCGGGCGGAGCGATCAACCTGCGCTCCAACGTGGTCGATGGCGACATCCAGCTGTTCAGCAACACCAAGGCCGGCGCGAAGTACGTCTACCGCAACACGGTCGACGGCAACCTGCAGTGCAAGTCCAACAAGCCGGCGCCGTTCGGAGGTCAGAACAAGGTCGACGGCAACAAGGAGAACCAGTGCCGCAAGCTCTGACCCCGCAGAGCTAGCCGGCACGTCCCAGCAGGCCCCGTGAGCGCCGCCCCACGCTCGCGGGGCCTGCCCCTGTCTGCCATGGGTGATTCCGCGCCGCCGCCACCATCACGGCGGTGTCGTGTAGAACCGGTCACCCGTGCCCGGTGTTGCACGACGTCACGTGGTCGTTTGAGGAACCCGAGAGCTTGTCCACAGGGACTCCTGCGCGGTGGTGGCGGTTTGGTGCACAGTGGCGCGATGAAACGGGTGACCGATGGCCGTGGGAGCGTCTCGACCCGGGGGTCAGAGCAGCCGCTAGAGACGCCCCCGCAAGAGACGCAGCAGCCGCGAGAGACGCTGCCGCGAGAGACGCAGCAGCAGCGAGAGACGCGGGAGCCTTCGTCGCGGCGCGAGCGACAGGAACGACGTCGCACTTTCGCGAGTGTTCAGGCCGAGCGCAACGGCGGGGTGGTGCATCGGCGCACCCTGCGGGCGGACAGGATCTCTCGTGATGAGGAGCGCAGCGAGGTGCGGGGAGGCCGCTGGACCGTCGTGGGGAGGCACACGATCTTCATCGGGCCACCCACAGCGGGCGGGCTGGCTGCGCCCGACGGTTCCTGGCCCTGGCGCAGGCCAACGACCTGGCCTGCCACGGCTGCGTGGGCGGTGTGGGAGTCGGGGTCTGGTGCCCTGCTGGACGGCAGCTCAGCGCTCTTGATGGCTGGGTTGAGCAACTTTGATGACTCCGTGATCCACGTGACGGTGCCTCGAGGCTCTCGTTCGAAGCGGCTCCCGGGGGTGCGCCTGCACCGACCTCGGATGGCGCACCGATCGGCTGGGCCGGGGTTGCCCAGAGTGTCTGTCGAGGCGGCGACTTAACGCGGCCGGGTGGGCTGTCAGTGATCGTCAGGCCGCGCTGCTCCTGGTGATGCCGGTCCAGCAGCAGCTGACGACGGGGGATCGTCTGCTCGCGGAGTGGTCAGCACGACGTCGGAGCATTGGGCGAGTCGACTTCATCAGCACCATCCTGGACGACGTCACGAACGGCGCGCAGGCGCTCGGGGAGTTGGACTTCGCGAAGCTGTGCCGAGAGCACCGGGTGCCTGAGCCCAGTCGGCAGGTCGTTCAACGTGGACACAAGGGCCGGATCTATCTCGACGTCCAGTGGAAAGAGCACCGTGCGGGCGCGGAGATCGACGGAGGGCAGCACGGTCTGGGGTTGAAGCGGGTCGAGGATTCGTTGCGCGACAACGAGCTGGTGATTGTCAAGAACCCCGTGCTCCGCATCCCGGTGCTCGGCCTGCGCACTGACCCAGACGCCTTCATGGACCAGGTGCAGCGGCTGCTCGCCGGTCGGGAGTCGAGCGAATAGTGGCAGCGGTGTCGTGCGGGAGCGGTCACGGGTGCCCGGTGTTGCACGACAGGGGCGGCGGGTGCGGTGGTGGTGTCGTGCGGGAGCGGTCACGGGTGCCCGGTGTTGCACGACAGGGGCGGCGCAACGGGGCGGAGGGGCAGGGTTTTGGGCTCTCAGGCCTGCGTCTCGGCGGCGGTCGCAATGTCCGCCAGGTCCTGCTCCAGCGCCTTGCTGCTCGCCCGCGCGGCGAACCTGCCGAACATCTTCATCGCCATGGACTGCAGACCCGAGGCAGTGCTGACGTCGGCGGCGAAGCGCATCGTCAGCTCCGTTTGGGCTCCGTCGGACTGCGGCACGAGGGTGAAGGTCGTGGTGAACCGGGTGCCGCCCGCCTCCGACTGGACCTCGGTGCTCCGCAACGGATCACACCCGGCGACCCACATCTCCTGCGTGGCCGACCGACCGAACATGGTGCGGGTCTCGCGCCACCGGGTCCCCACGGCATACGGTCCGTCGGTCATCAGGTGCACGGAGGCGACGCCGCTCAGCGTCTGGGCCGCGTGCTCCAGGTCGGTCAGCACCTCCCACACCCGCTCGGGAGAGGCCGTGATGACCCGGCTGATGGTGGCCTCGCTCATGGTCACTCGGTCTCAGTGGCGGACTCGTCGGTCTCCGCGGGCTCGACCTCCACGAAGTCCGTGCCGATATAGAGATCGACCTCGGCGTCCTCGCGGGTGTCGGCGACCAGCACGGCATCGGGCACCAGCGTGCTCAGCAGCTTGGCTGCGTCTTCGCCCTCCGGGCCATGCCGGATCTCGGCGACCTGTGGGGCCTCGGTGCCCTGGGGGGCGTTGTCCACCGCGTCGATCTCGAAGCCGTGGCTGGCCAGGGCCTCGCTGGTGCGACCGGCGATGCCGACCGCGCCCGAGGCGTTGTAGATGTTGACCGTCACCTCCTCCGGCTGCAGCGACGGCGCCGCCGTCGTGGCGGTCACCTGGTCACTGTCACCGGTGCCACCATCATCGTCGGGCAACCAACCCTGGAAGTAGGCCAGGGCGTAGAGACCAACGGCCGCCAGCACGGTGACCAGCGCGGTCAGCACAAGGGCAGCGCGACGGCGACGACGGCGAGCGGCAGTCGACATGCCGGCAGTGCGGACATATCCCACGGGAGAACTCCTCTAGATCCGGTGAGCGAACGCTATCGAGCACTCGGTGCGGTGACCACGAGGACACGCCCGTGCACGAAGGGCCGTCCCGCGAGAGCGGCCCGCAGCGCACGGTGCAGGCCGTCCTCGAGATAGAGCTGATCGCGAAACTCCACCACATGGCAGAAGATGTCGCCATAGAAGGTGGAGTCCGCTGCCAGCAGGTGCTGCAGGTCCAGGGTCGACTTCGTGGTGATCAACTCATCGAGCCGGATCATCCGCGGTGGCAGGTGGGACCAGTCCTCCAGATGGTGGGGTGGGTAGGGCTGCCCGTCGCCCACTCCCTGGAAGATCATGGCCACAGTCTAGAGAACGCCTCCCCGGCCGGTGCTTAGTCGTCGCTGGGCCGCTCGGACAACTCCAGGTCCGAGTCGAGCAGGCCGAGCAGTTCCTCCACGCCGTCGACGTCCTCAGCGGCCAGGCTTTCGGCCTCGGTGCGCAGTTGCTCGAGGGTGGTGCCGCGCTCGGTCACGATGCTGTTGCCCTTGAGCAGCTCGGCCGAGTCGGCCACCAGGGCGGCCAGGCGCAGGGTCTGTGACGACTCGTCCTGGGACCACGTGATGGGCGCGTTGACCTCCGCGGTCTCCCCGGACTCCGGGTCGGCCCAGCGCAGCCGGGCCTCACCGACGGCAGCACCGTCGGTGACAGCGTCGGTCGGGATCAGCTCGTAAAGGGCAGAGACGCGGTGTCCCGCACCGAGCTCGCCGGCGTCCACGGTGTCGTCGCGGAACTCGTCGTCCTCCAGTGCGCGGTTCTGATAACCGATGAGGCGAAAGGACTCGACGAACTCGGGGTTGAACTCGACCTGGCTCTTGGCATCGCGCGCCACGACCGTCAGCGTCTGCGTGAGGTCCTCGACAAAGAGCTGCTCGGCCTCCTCGAAGGTGTCGAGATAGGCGTAGAAGCCGTCGCCCTGGTTGGCCAGGGACTCCATGAGGGTGTCGTTGTAGTTGCCCATCCCGTAGCCGACAGTGACCAGGTGGATGCCCTCCTCGCCCGCGCCGGCGATCTCGTCGGCCAGTGCGTCCCCGTCGGTCATGCCGACATTGGCGACGCCGTCGGAGGCCAGCACCACCACGTTGATGCCATCCTCGATGTGGGCCTCGCGGGCCTGCTGATAGCCCATCCGCAGACCGGCCTCCATGTTGGTGGAGCCGCCACTGGTCAGGTCGTCGATGGCACCGATGATGATGTCGCGGTCGGCGACCTTGGTCGGCTCCAGCACCGGCTCGGCGTCATCGCCGTAGGTGACGATCGCGATGGTGTCGTCCTCGTTGAGGCTCTCGGCCAGCAGCGCCAGGGACGACTTCACCAGCCCGAGCCGCTCCCGGATGTCCATCGAGCCCGAGGTGTCGATCACGAAGGTGATGTTCGCCGGCGGGCGGTCCTCGCCGGCCACATCCTGCGCACTGATGCCGACGCGCACGAGGGCGGTCCCGTCCTCGGCACGCGGCGCCGCCCCGGTCTCCACCTGCAGGCCCAACGCGCTCTGCTCAGGTGAGTTGTCGGCATACGCAAAGGAATTGACCCACTCCTCGACCCGGATGGAGTCCGGCTCCGGGGCCAGGCCCTCGGCGGCCTGGGACTGCGCCACGCGGTAGGAGCCGGTGTCGACATCCAGGGCGAAGGTCGACTGCGGGCTCTCCTGGGCCGCAACCCATTTCGTGTCCCCGACGTCGGTGAACTCGTTGTCCTCCCCGGGGCTTGGAGGAGGAGGCATCGGTCCCGGCGGCACCGGCATGGGCTCAGCGACATCGGCTTCCACGGCCCCCTCCTCCTGCGCGGAGTCGACGGCGGAGGGTGCTGCGGCCCCGACGGCACCATCCCCGTCCGCGGCCTCGGTGTAGTCCTCGAAGTAGCGGCGCGCGCCCTCGTGATCATCGGCGGTTCGCTCAGGGCCCGTCGTCCTCGTGCCCTTGTCGGGGTCGTTCGGCTCGGGGTCCCCTGAGCATGCCGTGGCACCGAGCCCCACCACGAGCAGCACTGCAAGCATCGTCTTCTTCATGACCCTGCGACGGTGGGTGGTGCCGCAGCGGTTCCCACCGACTCGGTCACGAAGGCATAACGGCGTCACGTGCCCTGGGCGGAGACATGAAAAGGCCCCCCGCGCACCTGGAAGAGCTCACCTGCCCTTGCTGCATTCCTGCCCTGGGGGAGTTCAGTGAGGTACCACCGCACGGGGGACCGGCTCCAGTGTAGAGGGCAGGGCGGGGTCTGACGAAACCCTGTTCGTGGACCCGGAGACCTCGAAACCCCCGGCCCTGTTGGGGGCCGAGGGTCTCGTCGTCCTGGGTCAGGACTCGTGGCGGAGGATGGGGGATTTGAACCCCCGAGGGTTTTATCCCAACACGATTTCCAATCGTGCGCACTAGGCCACTATGCGAATCCTCCGTCGCAGAGGTTACCTGACGGGCTGCTGACCTCCGAAATCGGTGGGGCCCGATCGTGGAGTCCGTATGCCGCGGGGCCGGCGTCCGATCTTCGGCTCACCGGGGCCGGTGGCCGGCTCAGGGGCGCAGCATCACCTTGATGGCGGTGCGCTCGTCCATCGCGCGATAGGCGTCGGCGACCTGGCTCAGCGGCAGCACGGAGTCGAAGACCCGGCCGGGGTTGATCTGACCATCCAGCACCCGGGGGAGCAGATCGGCGAGATAGCCGCGCACCGGCGCGACGCCTCCCGCGAGGCCGACGTTGCGGCTGAACATCTGGCCCATCGGCGGCTCCGCACCGTGTGGCACACCCACGAAGCCGACGCTCGAGCCGGGGCGGGCGCTGGCCAGGGCCTGGTCCATCGACTCCTTGGTGCCGACGCACTCCAGCACGGCGTCCGCACCGACGCCGTCCGTGAGCTCCATGACACGGGCCACGCCCTCGTCACCGCGCTCGGCCACGATGTCGGTCGCGCCGAACTCGGTGGCCACGGCCTGTCGGTCGGCGTGCCTGGACATCGCGATCACCCGTTCGGCACCCTGCAGCGAGGCGGACAGCACCCCGCAGAGCCCGACGGCACCGTCGCCGACCACTACCACGGTGCTGCCGGGCTGCACCCGCGCGGAGACGGCGGCGTGCCAGCCGGTGGCCAGCACGTCGGTGAGCGTGAGCAACGACGGCAGCAGGGCCTCGTCTGGCTGCTCGGGCGTGGCGACCAGCGTGCCGTCGGCCAGGGGCACGCGCACGAACTCGCCCTGGCAGCCGTCCACGAAGTCCCCGTTGCGGTCCTTGCCGCCGAAGCCGCCGCCGTTGGCGCACACTGACTGCATCCCAGCCGCGCAGTGGGCGCAGGTGTTGTCCGACCACAGGAACGGCGTGATGACGAAGTCGCCGGGGCGCACCGAAGTCACCTCGGCGCCGACCTCCTCGACCACGCCGATGAACTCGTGGCCGATGCGCCGTGGCCGGGTGACCTTTGAGACGCCGCGATAGGGCCACAGGTCCGACCCGCACACGCAGGTCGCTGCGACCTTGACGACGGCGTCGGTGGGGCGGAGGATCTCGGGGTCGGGCACCTGCTCGAGGCGGATGTCTCCCGGGGCGTGCAGCACAGTGGCGTCCATGGTGCCCATTCTGTATGCCGACCCGCACCGTGTCCGCACAGGGCAGCAGATCGCTCATCCCGACAGCCAGGCCAGGATGCGCTCGGCGGACTGCTCCGGAGCCAGCTCGCTGGTGTCCACGCGAAGGTGCGGGTGCTGTCTCAGCAGCCGCAGGCCCGGCAGGTCCGCGTCCTGGTCCCCGCCGGTGTTCATCACGTGCCGCTGCATCTCGCGCACGTTGGAGTCGGACCACTCCACGTCGCGCTTGGACCGCTTCTCCGCCAGCCGGTGCTCGGTGCGATTGCGCTGGAGCCGCGTGTCCAGCCCCGCGGCCAGTTCCACGAACGAGATGGCGGCACCACGGTCGACGTAGGGAGAGATCTGCTGAGCGATCTCCTCCGCGTCCTCGGGGATCTCGAGCCCCCACACATAGGTCATCACCAGGTCCGTCCCGGCCGCAGCAGCCTCCTCGACGACCTGCTGGCGCAAGGCGCCGATCAGACGTCGGAACGGCGGGGTGCCGTAGTCGAAGACCTCCAGCAGCGGCTCGATCATGGCGTGGTTGTGGAAGAGTCGGAACTGGCTACGCTCGACGACCCTGCGTCCGATGGTCATCTTGCCCACCGCCGGGGGTCCGAAGATCACAACGAGGTGCATCCCTGCAGCCTGCCACGTGCCTCTTCGCCGGCCGGCGCGGGAGGTGACGTGCCGGGAGAGCTGCCCCACGGCATACTCTCCGGGTCTCTCCACGCCCGATCGGTGCGAAGATGGGAACCGCCGACGCACCGCAGCGACGAAAGGGATCAGCAATGCCACTCCACGTGGGCTCCGAGGTGGGCCGGCTCCGGCAGGTGATCGTGCACCGACCTGACCTGGAGATGCACCGCCTCACCCCGGAGAACAAGGAGCGCTACCTGTTCGACGAGATCCTCTGGGTCGAGCGTGCGCAGGAGGAGCATGACGAGTTCGTCCGCGTCATGCGCGAGCGTGACGTCACCGTGCACCACTTCCACGAGCTGCTCGAGCAGACGCTGGCCATCCCCGAGGCGCGGCGGCAGATCCTGTCGCAGACCCTGGATGACCGCCATCTCGGTCCGTTCGCGTCCCAGGAGATGCATGAGCTGTTCGACAAGATGGCCGACCGGGAGCTCACGCAGTTTCTGATCGGCGGCATCACCAAGGCTGAGGTGCTGGAGCGCATGGACGCCCCGCGCTCGGTCGTCATCGCCCAGATGGACCCGCACGAGGCGCTGCTCGCCCCGTTGCCCAACCACCTGTTCACCCGGGACACGTCCGCCTGGCTCTATGGCGGGGTCGCGGTCAACTCGATGCACAAGAAGGCCCGGCGCCGCGAGACCGTGCACTATGAGGCGATCTATCAGTTCCACCCGATGTTCAAGGACGTCGGCATGGACTGGTGGACCGAGGGCGTCGAGGCGGGACCCGCCACCGCCGAGGGCGGCGACATCCTGGTGCTCGGCAACAAGGTGCTGCTTGTCGGCGTCAGCGAGCGGACCACCACGCAGGGGGTCGAGCGCCTCGCGCAGCGCACCCTCGCCTCCGACCAGATCGACACGATCATCGCGCTGGACATGCCCAAGGCGCGGGCCGTGATGCACCTGGACACCGTGATGACGATGCTCGACGAGCAGACCTTCACCAAGTATTCGGGCCTGCCCGACCTCTCGAGCTACACCATCACCTCCAACGGCGCCGGGGACTCCGCGCTGCCCGACCTGCACATCCGCTCCAACGACCCGGCCGACATGATGCAGGTGATCGGGGACGCGATGGGCATCGGCACGCCTCGTGTCGTCGCCGCAGACCAGGACCCACGCGCCGCGGCCCGCGAGCAGTGGGACGACGGCTGCAATGTGTTGGCTCTCGAGCCGGGTGTCGTCATGGCCTATCAGCGCAACACGGTCACCAACGACTTCCTGCGCGGACTGGGCTTTGAGGTCCTGGAGATCGCCGGCCAGGAGCTTGGGCGCGGTCGCGGCGGTCCTCGCTGCATGTCCTGCCCCATCGAGCGCGATCCGCTGGGCTGAGGGTTGCCGCCACGTCGACGCACCCCGCTGGACCAGGGCGAGCAGGCCCTGGCGCTCTGGCGCTCGGCACCGGACGAGGTGCCCCGCCAGGCGCTCGCCACGGCTGTGCGATACACGCTGGAGGAGCTCGCCGAGCGCGCACCCGGCCGCTCGGTCGAGGTCCGCGTGCCGCCCTTCGGTGCTGTGCAGTGCATCGAAGGCCCGCGCCACACTCGCGGCACCCCCACCAACGTGGTGGAGGCCGACGCGCAGTCCTGGCTGCGGATGGTCACCGGGGCCTCCACCTGGGAGCAGGAGCGCGAGGCGGGCGCTGTCCGCGCCAGCGGCCAGCGCGCCGACCTCTCGGAGTGGCTCCCGCTGGACCTGTGACCTGCTGGTTCTAGTTTCTGCGGTGATATCCCAGGCTCTGCGGTGTGGGCGCGTGACCTGGTGGTTCTGCTGGACGTGTGATTGGCGCGACTCACGGCTCTGCGGTGTGGGCGCGTGACCTGGTGGTTCTGCTGGACGTGTGATTGGCGCGACTCACGGCTCTGTGCTGACCTTGCGCACGGCTCTGTGCTGACCTTGCGATTTCGACCTCGCACTCTCGCTCCGGTCCGCGCATCAGCAAGGTCGCAATCTCAAGGTCATTGCCGCCTGCGCTGGGCATGGCTGGGGTGGGTGACGTGTGGCGCCACCGAACTGGACGATGTGGCCGGCCAGGAGTGCCTGTGGATAAGTGGCACAGCAGCGCTCCATGCCCAGGCACACTGGCTGCGCATGGACACCGACAGCGAGCAGGGACGCGCACAGAAGTCGGCGGATCGTGCCCAGCGAACAGCAGCCGCGCGCCGCAAGCGGGAACGCCGTCACGCCTTGGCGGAGTCAGTTGCTGCTCCGTATGACGGGCGAGCGACGATCGCCATGCTGGTGAAGGCAGGCTTGACGCGAGGCCAGGTGGCCGGCGAGGTGGACCGGGGTGCGTGGGCGCGCGAGGGGCGCCACACCCTAAGGATCACGCCACCCTCCGACTCCGAGCGGGCCCAGTGGTGGACAGCACTGTGGGAGTCCGGCAGCCACGCGGTGCTGGACGGGCCGACTGCCCTGCTTGCAGCTGGCCTGAAGTCGTGGAACGAGTCAGTCATTCATGTGAGTGTCCCCAACCGGGCCACAGTCCGTCCCCTTGACGGAGTTGTTCACCACCGGCTGCGTGACATTGGCCCTGCCTTAACCTCAGGGCTGCGGCGCACGCGACCGGAGGTGGCGGTGATCCGAGGTGCACAGTGGGCCACCTCGGATCGGCAGGCAGCCACGCTCGTCGCGATGACTCTGCAGCAGCGACTCGTCGCTCCAGCCGCCGTGCTCGCTCGGTGGTCGGGGATTCACTATTCGGCCCGGCGGACAGTCCTCCACGACGTGATCCAGGACGTCTGCAACGGCGCGCACTCCCTGGGCGAGTTGGACTTCGCGCGGGAATGCCGAAGACGGGGGCTGCCCGAACCAGTCCGCCAGGTCGTCCGCACCGGACCACGGGGCCGCGTCTATCTCGACGTGCACTGGGAGCACCCCAATCTGCACGTCGAGATTCAGGGCGCGCATCACTACGAAGGCTTGGGGGTGGTTGAGGACTCTCTGCGCTTCAACCACCTTGGGCTGCAGGACAAGAACATCACCAGCCTGCAGGTGCCGGTCCTCGGTCTGCGGGTTCGCGCAGACGACTTCTTCGCGCAGATCCGGTTGGCGCTCGCCGAGCAGGATCCACCCGTGGCGAGCTGACCTTGAGAATTCGACCACGGTGATGCCTGCCCGTTCAGGCATCTGCAAGGTCTCAATCGCAAGGTCAGCGTTGACCGCGGTGATTGGAGGCGGACTAGCGCTGGAGCGAGTGCTCGCGGGGCGGGGGGGCTGGTGCGGAGGTGGACAGTGCTGGGGCCAGCGCGCTATCGGCGGGTGAAACGCTCCGCGACGAGATAGATGATGCCGCCCAGCAGACCGCCAACGAGAGCGCCAGGCACGGCCATCACGATCATCTCCTGTGCCGGAGAAGCGTAGGGCGATGCCGGCCCGAAGTAGGCCAGGAGAACCCCGACGATCAACCCGATGAGGGCGCCAGTCGCCAGGAACGGCACCATCCGGGGACGGCGGGTGATGGGTCGGCGCTGCGGGGTGGTCACGCCCTCAAGGATGCCACGCGCACCTGAGAACAGGCACTCGGGCGGAGTGCGACGTCAGGTGCTCGGGGGTGGCACCGACGCGAGGTAGGCCTCCAGCACACCGAGGTCTCCCGAATAGGGCGCCTCGGGACGCGGCCAGTGCACGATCACGTCGGTGAACCCGAGCCCCGCGGCGCGCCCCACCTGCTCGGTCAGGAACTCCACGCTGCTCAGCGCGGCTGGTCCCGAGGCATCAAGCGTCAGATAGCGGTCCAGCGGCCGGGCGCCAGCGCCAGCGGCCCCCACAGACTCAGCCTCAGAGAACCGCTCCGCGCGCTCTGCGACGCCCCGCCACCACTCGTCCACCGCATCCCGCTGGGCCCAGTCGCCACTGGCAGGGCCGGTGGTGACCCAGCCCTCGGCATACGTCACGGCGAGCTCCATCGCCCGCGGCCCCTCCGCGGCGACAACCAACGGCGCCGCGACCGGGGTGAGGTTGCGGGCGTCGACAGCGGTGAAGAACTCCCCGGCATGGTCGACGTGGTCCTCGCGCAGGCACCGGTCCAGCAACGGCACGAACTCGCGGAACCGACGGGAGCGCTCGCCCCGGGTCAGCGACTCGCCCAGGAGAGCGGCATCGAGGTCGCCACCGGCACCAACGCCCAGCAGCACCCGCCCACCGGAGATGTCATCGAGTGTGACGACATCACGGGCCAACTCGACCGGGTGCCGGAAGTTCGGGGAGCTGACCAACGTGCCCAGCTTGATCCGATCGGTGACCATCGCGGCCGCCGTCAGCGTGGCGACGGTGGAGTGCCACGGTGAGTCCGGGAGCCCGCCCCACACCAGGTGGTCATAGGTCCACGCGTGGTCAAACTCGAGCTCGTCGGCACGCCGCCAGAGGGGCTCGGCCACGGCCCAGGGGTGCTCGGGCAGGATGCAGATGCCATGACGCATGCGTCCAGGGTAGGCGCGAGGGCGACGCCGTGCGCTCGGTGCCCTCGTGACTCGCAACACGGCGCGCTCGGTGCCCTCGTGACTCGCAACACGGCGCGCTCGGTGCCCTCGTGACTCGCAACACGGCGCGCTCGGTGGGGCTGGGGCTGGGGGGCAACACGGTGCGCTCGGTGAAGTGGTGGGGCGGTGTGTGGGACGATGGACTCGTGGCACGCGCAGACGGACGGCTCTCCCACGATCTGATGCCCGACGAGAAGGCCCCCCAGGATGAGTGCGGGGTCTTCGGTGTCTGGGCGCCGGGGGAGGAGGTTGCCAAGCTCACCTACTACGGCCTCTATGCCCTGCAGCACCGCGGGCAGGAGGCGGCCGGCATCGCGACCAGCGACGGCCGATCGCTGCTGGTCTACAAGGACGTCGGCCTCGTGTCCCAGGTCTTCGACGAGTCCAGCCTGGCCTCGCTGCGCGGTCACCTCGCGGTCGGCCACTGCCGCTATTCCACCACCGGACGCAACTCCTGGGAGAACGCCCAGCCCACGCTTGGCGGCACGCAGGACCAGACCGTCGCCCTCGCGCACAACGGCAATCTGATCAACACCGGGGAGTTGCGCGACCAGCTGGCCGAGGCCTATGGCGGCGACCTGAGCAAGGCCCCCGGCGAGCTCCGCCGCGGCAACACCACCGACACCGCCCTGGTCACGGGGCTGCTCACCGCCGACCCAGACCTCTCCCTCGAGGCCTCGGCCCTGCAGGTGCTGCCCACCCTGCGGGGCGCGTTCTGCCTGGTCTTCTGCGACGAGCAGACGCTGTATGCCGCTCGCGACCCCCAGGGGATCCGTCCCCTGGTCCTGGGTCGGCTGGAGCGGGGGTGGGTGGTCTCCTCCGAGACCTCCGGCCTGGACATCGTGGGTGCCTCGTTCGTCCGCGAGGTCGAGCCCGGTGAGCTGATCGCGATCGACCAGAACGGCCTGCGCAGCCAACGGTTCGCCGAGACCGACCGCAAGGGCTGCGTCTTCGAGTATGTCTATCTCGCGCGCCCCGACACCACCCTCAACGGCCGTGGTGTCTATGAGTCGCGCGTGGAGATGGGCCGGACCCTGGCCCGGGAGCACCCGGTCGAGGCGGACATGGTGATGCCGACGCCCGAGTCGGGCACCCCCGCAGCGATCGGCTATGCGGAGCAGTCCGGCATTCCCTACGGCAACGGCCTCGTCAAGAACGCCTATGTCGGGCGCACCTTCATCGCGCCCAGCCAGACCATCCGCCAGCTCGGCATCCGGCTCAAGCTCAACCCGCTGCGCGAGGTGATCCGCGGCAAGCGCCTGGTGGTCGTCGACGACTCGATCGTGCGCGGCAACACCCAGCGCGCCCTGATGCGGATGCTGCGCGAGGCCGGCGCCGCCGAGGTGCACGTGCGGATCTCCTCACCGCCGGTGCGTTGGCCCTGCTTCTATGGCATCGACTTCGCCACCCGCGCCGAGCTGATCGCCACCGGTCTGGACGTGGAGGACATCCGGCAGTCCATCGGCGCCGACAGCCTGGGCTACATCAGCCACGACGGCATGGTCGCCTCCACACAGCAGCCGCGCGACCAGCTGTGCACCGCCTGCTTCTCCGGCGTCTACCCGATCGAGCTGCCCGAGTTCGAGAAGCTCGGCAAGGACGTCCTCGAGCTCGACTTCCCCACGGGTGACCGGATGGCCAAGCCGGCCGAGCGGCATACGCCCCTGCACGCCCGCGCCGACGGGGTGCCGCTGTCCGCCCACGGTGGCGCGGCCGACGCCGTCACCCGACCCTGACCCACGTGCTGCCCGAGGAGACCCGTTGAGCGAGCCGATCACCTATGCCGGAGCCGGTGTGGACGTCGAGGCCGGCGACCGCGCTGTCGAGCTGATGAAGGAGTCGGTGGCTCGGGCACAGCGCCCCGAGGTGGTCGGCGGGCTCGGAGGTTTCGCCGGACTGTTCGACGCCAGCGCGCTGCGTGGCATGAGTCGCCCGATCCTGGCGACCAGCACCGACGGTGTCGGCACCAAGGTCGCGATCGCGCAGGCGATGGACCGGCACGACACCATCGGCATCGACCTGGTCGGCATGGTCGTCGACGACATCGTGGTCAGCGGGGCAGAGCCGCTGTTCATGACCGACTACATCGCGTGCGGCAAGGTCGTCCCGGAGCGCATCGCAGCCATCGTCTCCGGCATCGCGCGGGGCTGTGAGCTGGCCGGCGTCGCCCTCGTGGGCGGCGAGACCGCTGAGCACCCCGGCCTGCTGGCGCCGGACGAGTATGACGTGGCCGGGGCCGCCACGGGTGTCGTTGAGTATGACGACGTGCTGGGTCCGCAACGGGTCCGCGAGGGAGACGTGGTGCTGGCCCTGGCCTCGTCGGGGTTGCACTCCAACGGCTATTCCCTCGTGCGGCGCGTGATCGCTGCCGCAGGGTGGGACTGGGGCCGCCACGTCGACGAGCTTGGGCGCACGATTGGGGACGAGGCCCTCGAGCCGACCCGGATCTACACCAAGATGCTGCTCGATCTGATCCGCACCCCGGGCCTCAACGTGCATGCGCTCTCGCACGTCACCGGTGGCGGGCTGGCGGCCAACCTCGCACGGGTCCTGCCGACTGGGGCGCTCGCGACCGTCGACCGCTCGAGCTGGACCCCGCCGGCGATCTTCTCGCTCGTGCAGCACCTGGGGTCGGTGCCGCAGGCCGACCTGGAGCGCACCCTCAACATGGGCGTCGGTTTCGTGGCTGTGGTCCCGGGAGAGCAGGCCGATGCGGCCGTGGCGCGTTCTGTCGAGCTGGGCGTGCCCGCGTGGGTGCTGGGCGAGGTGGCGGCCGACACCGGCGAGACCGGGGCGGACATTGTGCGTGGCGCCAAGGGCGTCGACGGCGGCGCCGTGCAGGTCACTGGCTCACACACCTCCTGACCCTCGGGCAGGTCAGCGCTGCACTGCACGGGCAGTGGCAGGGTCACCGTGGTGGGGTCACTGCGGCGGGGAGACGACCACCTGAATCGACGTGGACTTCACCTCACCGACAGGGCCGGCGAACAAGGTGTCGGCCACGTCGCTGGCGGACAGTTCGTTGAGCACGGTGGGCGGGGAGGTCTCGGGGTTGACGAGGAACACCCGACCGGCTGCCTCGGGCAGTTGCACGTCGAGGGCGAGGGTGGTGAAGGCGGTCGGGACCTGCTCAAAGGTCCAGGTCGTGCCATCGCTCTCAACATCCGCATCCGGGTGGCGGCCGGCATCAGTCAGTGCGACCTTGGCCCCGATGGCGGCAGGGGCGCAGCCAACTGCCTCCAGGTCAGCCCACGTCGGCTCCTCGCCCGTCGGCTCTTCGCCCTGCGGCTTCTCACCCACCGGCTCCTGGCACTGCAGCGTCGACACGGTCATGTCGTCGTATTGCCAGTAGTTGTTGGACTGGGCCACCGAAAGGACCATCAGAGCTGCAGGGATGAGCAGCAGCCAGGCCCAAGCCAGCCGGAAACGGCGCTTCTTCTGGGGTCCCGCGTCAGGGTCGTCGACCCACTTTGCCTCGTGCCAGGCAGGCATCCGGATCCCCTTGCTCTTCACCCACCGAGCAGATGGCCCAGGGGACAGATCCGCCGTGACCGGGAGGTCCCGGACTCGGCGGTCGTGCGGTTAGTTCTCGGAGGATGCCCAACGGTCGTAGGCGTCGTCCTCCTCGGACTCGTCATCAACGGACTCGTCGGCGCGAGCGGTGACGGGTTTGCCGTCTGCTCCCAACTCGCGCGCGAGTGCGTTGAGGTCAGTGTCCGGAGAGTAGTACTTCAGTCTCCGGGCGACCTTGGTCTGCTTTGCTTTGGCCCGGCCGCGCCCCATGGCGAGACCCCCTTGTGCGTTGTGCGGAACAGCATCGCCTGCGCGGAGGCACCCTCGTGCCACCACACCGCGGAGCCGGTCCGGGGAATGTGTCTGTCGTAGGACTCAATCTACATGATCCGCGAGATGGATTCTTCATCAGGCGCCAGCGGGCGCGGTCGGACAAGCGGCTCAGTTGCGACGGAACGCCAGGAATCCGCAGGCCACGAGGCCGACGGCGGCCAGTGCCGCGACCAACCAGCCCCACGCCGGTATGCCGCCAGAGGGCTCGGTCACGTCCGTCTCGGCGGCCGCGGCACTTGCCTCAGCGTCGTCCCCGGGATCGGTCGCCGGCGCTTCGGTCGCCGTCGTCGGAGCGGGGGTGGCCCCAGCGTCAGTCTCCGTCGCGTTCTCGGTCGCGTTCTCAGTCTCGTCCGCCGGGGCCGTCTCGGTTGCCGTCGGCTCCAGGGTGGGGGTGCTCTCACCGGTCGGGGCGTCGGTGGTGGGCAGCTCATCCGAGGGGGCGTCGGCTGCCTCGAGCGTGAACGGGATGGTGCCCGAGATCGGGTGCCCGTCGGAGGAGGTGACGCGCCAGGTGACCTCGTAGTCGCCGTTGACGAGCTCGTCCGCCAGCTCCTGGGTCACCGTGATGCCGTCCACGGTGGGCGTGCCCTGGACCACGTCGCGACCCTCGGGTCCTGTGACCACGAACTGCACACCCAGCTCGGAGATGTCGCCGGAGAAGGTCAGCACGAGCTCACCCGGAGCGGTCGTGACCACCTCATCGGCGGCCGGGTCGCTGTCAATGATCGAGTCGTGAGCCGAGGCCGGGAGTGCCGTGAGCGTCAGCCAGAGGGCGATCAGGAGGGCGCCGAGCGCCGTCCGACCCCCTGGCCGCCGCCCTCGGTGGAAGAGGGTGGACATCCGCTCATGGTAGCCCGTGACGCAGGCGCATATCCTGCGCCCATGGCCACGACGGGATACCGGACGATCAACGCACCGGTGACTGCCTCCATCGAGGAGCAACGATCCGTCTTCGAGTGCCGTCTGGAGCGGGTGGCTGACGAGGCGGGGGCCAGGGGCGTGATCGAGACCGCGCGTGCCACGCACTGGGACGCCCGACACCACTGCTCGGCCTGGGTCCTGGGACCCGACGGTGCTCTCACCCGGTCCAACGACGACGGCGAGCCGTCGGGGACCGCCGGGGCGCCGATGCTGGAGGTGTTGTCCCACAGTGGATTCAGCGATGTGGTGGCCGTCGTGACCCGTTGGTTCGGCGGGACGCTGCTGGGGACCGGCGGCCTGGTGCGCGCCTACGGCGACGCCGTGCGAGCCGCTCTCGCGGACGCCGAGCCGCAGGCTCGTGAGCTCCGCCGGCGGGTGACCCTTGAGGTGGGGCACGCCGACGCCGGCCGGATCGAGCACGATCTGAGGGCCAGCGGCGTTGTGGTGACGGACGTGGACTACTCGACCCTCGTCATACTGCATCTTGCTGTCCCGGCGGGGAACGAGCAGGAGGTGAGCGACCTCGTGGCTCGCTTCACCGGCGGCACCGGTGAGGCCGTGGTGGGCGAGACCGAGTGGGTCGACCTGGCGTGAGGGTCGGACCCGTCACAGCCCAGGTCCGTCAGAAGCCAGGTCCGTCAGAAGCCGGAGTCGGTCGGCTTCGGATAGTAGGTCTGGTATTTCTTGACGTAGTTGGCCTTGGCCATCGCCACGTAGGCCTTGCGCCACAGGGTGTCGCGATAGACGAGCGGGTGGTGCACGCCCTTGGCAGAGACCCGCTGGTGCAGGGCCTTGGCCGGGCCGCTGAGATAGCGTCGCAGCAGCGGCTGGGGCAGCACAGAGTAGAGGATCTCGTTGCGCACGATGACCTGGTCGTGGCTGGCCTTCTCGATGAGGTCGGTGACGATGAACTCCGCGACATTCGCACCGGCGGCCGTGACGTAGTAGTTGTTGCGCCCGACGCGGGGGTTCATCTCGAAGAATTTCATCACGCCGTCGCGGGGGTCCAGCTTGACGTCGAAGTTGGCGAAGCCGCGATAACCGACATGGCGCAGGAAGGTCTCGGCCTGCTCCATGAGCTGCGGGAACGGTGTGGTGACCATGGCGGCCGGGTTGCCGATCGCCAGCGGGGTGTGCTCCTGGAGCAGGACCTGAGCGGTCGCCAAGAGGGTCGCCTGACCGGAGGAGTCGACATAGGCGGTGATGGAGCGCATGGCGGTGTCGTCGCCGGGGATCAGCTCCTGGACCACGAAGCGGTCGCGGAACCCGGCCCCCTTGACGCGCAACAGGATCGTGCGCAACTCCTCCGGGCTGTCGACGAGATAGATCTTCTGCTTGCCCTCGAAGACCAGACCCTCATAGGCCGCGCCGACGGCGGGCTTGGCGACGACCGGGAAGGTCAGGTCCACCTCGTCCGGCGTCCAGTCGTCGGCGTCCGCGTTGGCAAAGCCCTGCACCAGAGTGCGCGGGGTCGGGATGTCGAGCTCCTCGCAGACCCGGGCGAACTCGACCTTGTCGGCGGCGATGTCTAGGACCGAGCCGTCCACGGCCGTCACGACGAACCACTGGCGCAACCACTCGGCCTGCTCGGACAGCATCCGGCTGAAGGTGTCGGCATTGGCCAGCAGCAGCGTGGTCCGGCCGGCAGCCTTGCGCTTGCGCCCCTCCTCCTCAAGGGAGGCCAGGGTCTCGGCGCGGCCCGCGGCCTCGCCAAGGTCGATCACGTTGATGATCTTGGAGTTCTTGATCGGGCCGGCGACGACCCGCGAGATGACGGTGCTCACGATGCCATAGCGCTCGTGGAAGGCACGGGCGAGCGCGTAGATCCCGATGTCGGTGCCGAGCATCACGACATCGAAGTCCGGGTCAGGCTGGACGGTGGTCATGCTGCTCCTTGGGGATCGCGCGCCGCGGAGCCGAGGCGCGCGGACAGAACTGGTGCGTGGGCGAGCCTACTGGCACCCGGGCTGCGCACGGGGCAGACATGTCGGCTGGGGGCACGGAGCCTGGCGGGACTCGCTAGCGTGGGCTCATCAACAAGGAGGACCAGTGAGCGATCAGCAGCCAACCGATCCGCCCGCGCCCCGGCACCTGGTGGTGATGGGGGTGTCGGCTGCGGGCAAGACGACGGTGGCCCGTGCGATCAACAAGACCCTCGGGTGGGAGTTCGCCGAGGGCGATGACTTCCACCCGCAGGCCAACGTCGACAAGATGGCCTCAGGGGTCCCCCTGACGGATGAGGACCGTTGGCCCTGGCTGCGTGCCCTCGCCGAGTGGACCGCCGACCACGCCGCGGCCGGTCGTTCAACGATCATCTCGTGCTCGGCGTTGCGCCGGGCCTATCGCGACGTCCTGCGCGAGGGCGGGGAGGGCACCTACTTCGTGCACCTCACAGGCACGAAGGACCTGCTCCGGCAGCGCATGGCCGGGCGCGATGACCACTTCATGCCGCTCGAGCTGCTCGACTCGCAGCTGGCGACGCTCGAGCCGCTCGGGGCAGATGAGCCGGGTGCGACGTTCGACGTCGCGCCGACACCGAAGCGGATCGCCGCCGCCGTGCTGCGCGAGCTCAACCTGCCCTGAGCCGCGGGACTGCGCGGTCGTCAGTCGTAGACGCTGCTGCGATTGCCTACGTCGAGGGCGATGATGACGAGTTCTCCGCGCCGGATGTCGAGAATCACACGGTAGTCGCCTACCCTCAGTCGCCACAGGCCCGTGTAGGGACCCGAGAGGGCCTTGCACCGTTTCGCTGGGTCGTCCAGCGTCTCCAGTGCAGTGAGGGCCTTCAATACTCGCGCGGCGATCTGCCGGTCCAGCTTTTTCAACGCCCGGTCGAAGTCACGGTCCGTTCGGACGACCCACGTCATGCAGGCTGGTCAGGCATTGCGTCCAGTTCCTCACGGCTGATGTCCATCTCGGACATCAGGGCATCAAGGGGCCGGGTTTCGCGTTGGTCGGTGCGGATCGCCTCCGCTCGGGTGACCAGCCCGTAGGCATACTCCAGTTCATCGATCCCAGCGGTGACCAACTCGCGCAGGTAGTAGCTCTTTGACCGGCCCGTGGCAGCGGCCAGCCGTGAGAGCCGTTCGTCGACCTCCACCGGAAGACGGAGAGAGCGGGGGACTTCACTCACTGTCACAACATCACCTTCCTGACTACATGTAGTCACTTTACGGTACACCACCCGTCCCAACGAGGAGCCGAGTTGCTGACCCGCGCTGTCCGCCCGCGCGCTCAGGCGCGCGTCGGAACCGACCAGGGCTGCACCAGCTCCAGATAGCGCTCGATGATCGTGGCGACGACCTCATCGCCCGGGGTGGCCCAGACATCGGCGTTGAAGATCTCCACCTCGATGTCGCCGGTGTAGCCAGCCTCGGCGACCCACTGCGTAAACGTGGCGAAGTCGATGTGACCCTCGCCCATCATCCCTCGGCTGAGCAGCGCGTCTGGTGGCAGCGGGGTGATCCAGTCGCTGATCTGATAGCTCGCGATGCGTCCCGCAGCGCGCGCGATCTGGGCCTGCACACCGGGCTCCCACCACAGATGGAAGGTGTCCACCACGACGCCGACGGTCTCGGCGGGAAACTGCTCGGCCAGGTCGAGGGCCTGCGCCAGCGTGGAGATCACGCCACGGTCGGCCGCGAAGATCGGGTGCATCGGCTCGATGGCCAGCAGCACACCGTGCTCCTGGGCGTGCGGCACGATCTCGGCCATCCCGTCCAGGAAGCGGCCGCGGGCGGCAGGCAGGTCGCGGTCTCCGTCGGGCAGACCTCCGGGGACCAGGACGAGGGTGTCCGCGTGGAGGACGGCGGTCTCCTCGATCGCGGCGCGGTTGCTGTCGATCGCGGCCCGCCGGTCGGCGCCCTCCGGGCCGGTGAGGAACCCACCACGGCACACGGATGAGACCCGCAGCCCGGCGTCCTCGATCCAGCGCCGTGCGGTGTCCAGGCCGACCTCGGTGACCGGCTCGCGCCACACGCCGATGCTGTCCAGACCAGCCCGCGTGCACCCGTCGATCGCCTCCCGCAGTGACCAGTTGGCGCAGGTCCGCTGATTGAGGGACAGTCGCTGCAGGCGTGGGTCGGCGGCAGCCGGGGCGGTCATGCCCCCGCTCCCTGGGCCTGCAGCCACAGACCGAGCCGGTGTGCGGCCAGGTCCGGGTCGGGGAAGAGCCGCGCGTCGTTGGCCAGGGCGAAGACCTCGGCCAGGTGCGGGACCGGGCGCGCCGACTGCAGTCCGCCAACCATCGTGAACCCGGGTTGGTGTCCGCTGAGCCAGGACAGGAAGGCAATCCCGGTCTTGTAGAACCACGTCGGCGGGGCGAACACCAACCGCGACAGGGGGAGGGTGGGTGCCATCTCCGCCTCGTATGCCGAGTGGTCACCGGCGTCGAGGGCGGCCAGGGCGGCGGAGGCCGCCGGGGCGATCGCCGCGAAGGCGCCAAGGAGGGCGTCGCTGTGGCGGGTGCCGTCGCCCCGGATCAGCTCCGGGTAGTTGTAGTCGTCGCCGGTGTAGAGCCGCACCCCGTCCGGGAGTGCGGCGCGCAGGCTGACCTCGTGCTCGGCCGACAGCAGGGAGACCTTCACACCGTCCACCCGGTCGGCGTGACGGGTGACCAGCTCCAGGAAGGTGGCGGTGGCGGTGTCGATGTCCGTCGACCCCCAGTAGCCCTCCAGGTGCGGGTCGAACATCGTGCCCAGCCAGTGCAGGATCACCGGGCGGCTCACCTGCCGGAGGATCTCGTCATAGACGCTCAGGTAGTCCTCGGCGCTGGTTGCCACCTGCGCGAGGTGCCGGCTGGCCATCACGATCACCTGGGACCCGGTGGACTCCACAAAGGCGACCTGCTCGGCATACGCCCGGGTCACTGCGGCCAGGTCGGCCGCCTCGGTGACGTGGTCGGTGCCGGCACCGGACGCGATCCGTGCCCCGGCGGCCTGAGCCTGCGTGGCGCTGCGCGAGATCAGCTCCTGGACCGCGGGCCAGTCGAGCCCCATGTTGCGCTGGGCCGTGTCCATCGCCTCAGCCACCCCGAGACCGTGGTCGAAAAGGTGCTGTCGGAAGGCCAGCGTCGAGTCCCAGTCGATCGCCGCGGGCTGGCCGGGGCCGTTGTCTCGCAACGGATCCGCGACGACGTGGGCCGCGGCAAACGCCACCCGACTCTGGAAGCCCTCGGGGTGGGTGGCCCAGTCCCGGGCGGGCTGCAACTCGATGGTGCGTCGTGCGCCGTCGGTTGTCGGGATGCTGACCGTGCCGCGCGCCGTGGTGCTCACGGGATGACCTCCTTCATCGCGACGCGGCGGCCCTCGGCCGAGGAGCGCAGCCCGGCCTCGACCAGCTGCAGACCGCGCACCCCGGAGCGGAAGTTGTAGGCGTGCGGCCGCCCCTGGTGCCGGTCGATCAGGAACTGCTCCCACTGGGCGCGAAAGCCGTTGCCGAAGGTCTCGGTGTCCGGCACCTCCGACCAGTGCGAGCGGAAGTCCTCGGCGGTCGGCACGTCCGGGTCCCACACCGGCCGCGGAGTGAGCACCCTCGGCTGGACCCGGCAGCCGAACAGCCCGGCGACGGCCGACCCGTGGGTGCCGTCGACCTGGAACTCCACGAGCTCCTTGCGCTCGACCCGGACGGCCCAGGAGGAGTTCATCTGGGCGATGATGCCGCCCTCGAGCTCGAAGATGCCGTAGGCGGCGTCGTCAGCCGTGGCGGTGTAGGGCTCGCCGTGCTCGTCCCACCGCTGCGGGATGTGCGTGACGGCCTTGGCCGTGACGGCCTCCACCGCCCCGAACAGTCCCTCCATGACGTAGTTCCAGTGGCAGAACATGTCCAGGACCATGCCGCCGCCGTCCTCGGTCCGATAGTTCCAGCTCGGGCGCTGGGTGGGGATGCCATCGCCCTCGAAGACCCAGTAGCCGAACTCGCCGCGGACCGACAGGATGCGGCCGAAGAAGCCACTGTCGATGACGCGCTTGAGTTTGCGCAGGCCCGGGAGGTAGAGCTTGTCGTGGACGACGCCGGTCATCACTCCGGCTGCGTCAGCGGCATCGGCCAGCTCGAGGCCGTCGGTGACGGACTCGGCGATGGGCTTCTCGGTGTAGATGTCCTTGCCGGCGGCGATGGCCTGCAGCAGGGCGCTCTTGCGGGCCTGAGTGGTCGCGGCATCGAAATAGATCGGCGCCGTGTCGTCGGCCAGCGCTGCCGTCAGGTCCGTGGTCCACTCCGCGATGTCGTGCTGCCGTGCCAGTGTGGCGAGCTTCTCCTCGTTGCGGCCCAGCAGCACCGGCTCGACCTGGAGCCGGTCGCCGTCGGGGAGCTCGACGCCGCCGTCATCGCGGATCGCCAGGATCGAGCGGACCAGGTGCTGGCGATAGCCCATGCGGCCGGTCACGCCGTTCATCAGGATGCGGACGGTGTGGGTGCTCATGAGGGCTGTCCTTCCGGGGTGGAGGTGCGGGGGCGGCCGCCGAGATAGAGCTCGCCCAGCTTGGGGTCGTCGAGGAGTTGTCGGGCGGGGCCGCTGATGTGGACCCGGCCGAGGTCGAGCACGAGGCCCACATCCGCCGACTCCAGGGCGCGGCGGGCGTTCTGCTCGACCAGCAGGACGGCGGTGCCGGCATCGCGCATGCGGACCACCTGCTCGAAGATGATCGCCGTCGCCTTGGGATCCAGCCCCATGGACGGCTCGTCGAGCAGCACCACCTTGGGGTCGACCATCAGGGAGCGGGCAAACTCCACCTGCTTCTGCTGTCCTCCGGACAGGGCTCCCGCGAGGGCGTCCCAGCGGTCGGCCACGAGCGGGAACAACGTCTTGACGAAGTCGAGGCGCTCGGCAGTGTGCTGTGCGTCGCGCACCGAGAAGGCACCGAGTTTGACGTTCTCCCCGACCGTCATCTCCTTAAAGACGCTGTGGCCCTGCAGGACGTGGGACAGCCCGGCCCGCAGCAGCTGTTGGGGTCCCTGACCGGTGACGTCAGCGCCGTCCACGATGATGCGACCGCTGCGCGGCACGAGCATGCCGCTGGCGACCTTGAGCACGGTGGACTTGCCCGCGCCGTTCGGGCCGACGAGACAGACGATCTGGGCGGGCGGGACCTGGACAGTGAGGCCGCGCAGGACGAGCGCGGCCCGGCCATAGCCAGCCTCGATGTCGGTGAGCTCGAGCAGGTGGTCAGACGCCAAGGTAGGCCTCCAGGACAGCAGGGTCGCTCTGGACCGTGGACGGGGGACCGGCGGCGATCTGAGCCCCGCGGTCGAAGACGATGACGTGGTCGCTGAGCCGCATGACCAGCTCCATGTTGTGCTCGACGACGATGAAGGTGCGGCCCTCGGCGTTGAGCTCGGTGATCAGGGTGCTGATCCGCTCGATCAGCGCGGGGTTCACTCCGCCCGCGGGCTCGTCGAGCATGATCGTCTCGGGGTCGGTCATCAGGACCCCGGCCAGCTCAAGCAGTTTCTGCTGGCCGTAGGAGATGTCGCCGGCCTCGGCGCCCTCCAGGTGATCGATGCCGACCCTGGCGAGCAGGGCTCGCGCCTTGTCCACATCGCTCGCGCGGCGGCCAGAGCCCATCAGGGCGACCAACCCGCTGGGGCGGACCCCTGCCAGGACGTTGTCCAGCACCGACATCCGCGGGAAGATCCGGCACACCTGGAAGCTGCGGCCGATCCCGGCATGGGCCACGCGGTGCGGGGCCTTGCCGGTGATGTCCTTGCCCCGATAGGTCACGGTGCCCGCGTCGGCCCGGATCATGCCGGTGACGCAGTTGAAGAAGGTCGTCTTGCCCGAGCCGTTCGGGCCGATCAGGGCGTTGATCCGGCCGTGGTGGAAGTCGACCGAGGCGCCGACGACCGCGCGGACGCCACCGAAAGACTTGGACAGGTCGCGGACGGACAGCCCGACCTCGTGCTGCTCGGCGCCGGTCCTCTGGGTGCTCGGGTTGTCGGTGCTCATGGCGTTCCCTCCTTGTCGCCGACCAGGACGGCGCTCTTGGTGGCCAGGTCCTCGGCGGACTCCTCGCGGATGCTGGTGGCGCTGGGCCGCAGCCGGTCGAGCAGGCGGTTGAGCGAGGGCAGGATCCCCTCGGGCATGAACAGCACCACCAGGCCGAGCAGCAGGCCGAGAGCGACCAGGTGGAACTGGGTGTCGCCGTATTGCGCCTTGAAGAACTCGATCGCATAGCCGACGATCGCCGCGCCGAGCGCGGGGCCGAACAGCGACCGGATGCCTCCCAGCAGTGACATCAGCACCATGTAGGAACCGGTCAGGATGGAGAACTGGAAGATCGGGTCCAGGAAGCCGAACCACAAGGCATACAGCCCGCCGGCCATGGCCGTGAAGAACGCAGAGATGACATAGACGGCGAGCTTGTAGTTGAAGGTCGGGATCCCCAGGCTCTGCGCCTTGTCCTCGTCCTCCCGGATGGCCTTGAGGCCAGCGCCGAAGCGGGACCGGTCGATCGCCCACCAGGCCAGCAGCATGATCACCAGCAGTGCGACGTGCAGGTAGTAGAACCGCTCGTGCTGCTCGGGGCGGAGCACCTCCGGGCCGAACGGCCGCGGCACGCGCATCCCGTTGGAGCCGCCGGTCACGTCCGACCAGCTCTGGAAGACCAGCAGCATGATCAGCACCAGCGCCAGCGACATGATGACGAAGGACGCTCCGCGCACCCGGAGGGAGGCGAAGCCGATCGGGATGGAGAGGACGGCCACGATGACGGCGGCCAGCACCAGAGCCAGCCACGGCGAGACCTCCGCGCGCAGGATGAGCAGCCCCACGGCATACCCACCAAGGCCGGTGAAGGCCGCATGGCCGAGGGAGATGTAGCCGGTGAACCCGCCCACGAAGTTCCAGCCGGTCGCCATGCAGGCATAGCTGAGGATGACCACGCCGACCGACATGATGAACGGGCCGGGTCCGGTGAGCGGGAAGACGAGCACGCCCACCACGGCACCGACCACGGCAAGGATCTGTATGCCGCGGATCACCCGCAGCACGGTCGGTGCCCCTGTGTCGGTGGTTGGGGCGGTGTCAGAAGCGTTGCGCAAGGCGACCTCCGAAGAATCCGTGCGGCCGGAACACGAGGGTCGCGAACAGCACGATGTAGAAGATGGTCTGTGCCCAGGTCGTGCCCATCGGGATCTGCAGCAGCGACTGGCTCACGCCCAGCACCATGGCCGCTGCGGCAGCGCCGGGCACGCTGCCGAGTCCGCCCACGACGATGATCGCCATGAGTGGGCCGATCCAGTGCCAGTGCAGCGAGGGATAGATCGTGGCGTCGAGGGCCAGGGCCGTGCCGCCGACGGCGGCGGTGGCCAGGCCGATCCCGAAGCCATAGCCAGCGACCTTCTTGGTGTCGATGCCGACGAGGGCAGCCGCCTCACTGTTCTGGATGGTGGCTCGCAGGGACTGCCCGAAGCGGGTCGCCTTGAGCACGAAGTAGAGCGCGGCGAGGGCCACCGCGGCCAGCGCGAAGGCGATCAGTTTCACGACCGCGATGCGGGCACCGAAGACCTCGAAGCTGGCCCCCGAGTAGGGCAGCTGGATGCGGCGCTGGGTCCCGCTGAAGACGAAGCCCAGCAGGCCCTCGATCGTCAGCGCGATCGCGAAGGTCAGCAGCACCGACATCATGGTCAGCGTCGCCGGCTTCAGGCGGGCGATCAGCACCCGCTGCACGAAGACCCCGACGACAAAGAACAGTGGCACCGTGACGACCAGTGAGAGCAGCGGATCCAGGCCGGTGTTGGTGGTGAACCACCAGGCGAGATAGGCCGCGAGGATCAGGAACGCCGAGTGGGCGATCATGACGACCCGCATCACGCCGAAGTAGAGCGTGAGCCCGGCCGCCAGGAGGGCGTAGAGACCGCCCAGCAGGATGCCGAGGACGAGGCTCTGGATGAAGAGATCCATCACCACTCCGGCTTCGGGTAGATGAAGTCAGCCTCCTTGGCGTCGTCGGGCAGCACGATGGTGATCTCCCCGTCGACGTACTGCTGGATCAGGTGCGCACCCTGGGGCCGCCCCTCGGCGTCCCAGGTCAGCGGCCCGACCACGGTGTCGACCTCGTTGTTGCGCAGCCAGTCGATGAGCTGCCCCTGGCACTCGGGCGTTGGGTCGGCACAGCCGACACCCTCGACGGCCGCCGCGACGACCTGACCGGTCGTCCAGGCGTTGGCCTCGTCCTCGGTCGGCTCGGAGCCGTGCTCGGCGTTGAAGTATTCGACGAACTCGGCGTTGGTCGGGTAGGTCGCCTCGGGCGTGTAGCCGGTGGGCGAGAGGATGCCCTCGGTCTTGTCGCCGATCGCGGCCGCAAACTCGGGGTTGGTCGGCGCCGTCGAGAACGCGGCCAGGTCGGGCTGATAGCCGAGCTGCTGGAGGGCGATGATCAGGTTGACGGCGTCCTGGTATTGCGAGCCGCCCACCAGGATGTCGGCGTCGCTGCTCTCGATCTTGGCCGCGATCGAGGAGAAGTCGGTGGTGTTGGGCGGATAGACCTCATCGACGACGGTCTCGACGCCCATCGCCTCGAGCCGCTCCTTCAGGCCGTAGGCGGTGCCCTGGGCGAAGGGGTCGTCCATGGCGGCGTAGGCCGCGGTCTGCGGTCGCTCGGCCTCCGGCATGGCCTCGATGTAGTCGGCCAGGTAGTTGTAGTGGTCCTGGGCGACCGCGGGTGCGGCATAGAAGAGGTTGGTGAACCCCTGGGTGAAGACGTCCTCGGCAGCGCCCGCTGGCTCCACGAACAGGAAGCCGTAGTCCAGGGCCACCTGGGCCGCAGGCACGACCAGTCGGGTGGAGAACGGCCCGAAGACCAGGTCGACACCGTCCTGGTTGATGAGCTTCTCGTAGTCGCTGGCCACCCGGTCGGCGTTGGACTGGTCGTCGAGGATGGTGAGCTCGACGTCCCGCCCCAGCAGGCCGCCGTTGTCGTTGACATAGGAGGCCCAGGCCTCGTAGCCGCGCTGGACGCCCTTGCCGGGCTCGGAGAAGTCTCCGGTGAGGGGGAGCGAGATGCCGATCTGGATTGCTTCCTCATCAGCCCCACCGCCGCCCGTGCTGTCCGAGCCGGCGTCAGCGTCACCGGGCTCTGAGGGGTCGTCGATGCCGCAACCGGCCAGGGTGAGGAGCCCACCGGCTGCCATGACGGCAACCCAGCTGCGGATGCTCCGGGTGGTGCGTGTGCTGGTGATCATGCGTCGTTCCTCCTTGAACGTAAGCGCTTACGTAACCGCTTACGTGAACTGTAGGTCATGGCCTACGATCTGGGCAAGAGATATGGGCGAGAAGCTGTCGTCCAGTGACCGCGGCGAACCTAAGGAGGCCGGATGGCAGCTGGCACCCCTCGGGGGCGTGGTGCTGCTCGACGTCCCCGGCTGACCGATGTGGCCCAGGAGGCCGGCGTCTCGATCGCCACGGCCTCCAGGGCGCTGTCCGGCGCACAGGGTGTCAGCGAGTACATGGCCGAGCGAGTCCGTGAGGTCGCCGACCGGCTGGGCTATGTCGCAAACCTGCACGCGCGGACCCTGGCGGGCGGCCCGACCTCGGTGGTCGGCCTGGTGGTGCACGAGATCGGTGACCCCTATTTCGCCGAGATCGCCAGCGGGGTCCTGGGTGTTGCGGCAGCAGAGGGGCTGACCGTGCAGATCTGTCACAGCGGTCGTGACCCCGAGGCAGAGCTCACCCAGATCCGCACCCTGATCGCGAACGGGGTCGGGGCGATCATCGTGGCCGGCTCGGGGTTCGTCGATGGGGGCGTGCGGGCGAAGGTCACCGGCACGCTGCGTTCCTATCTGGCCGACGGTGGCCGCGTGGCCGTGATCGGTCGCCACCACCTGGCCGTCGACACCGTCCAGCCGGACAACGACGCGGGCGGCTATGCGGTCGTCGAGCATGTCGTGGGGCTGGGGCATCGTCGGATCGGCATCATCACCGGTTCACGGTCCCTGACCACCATCCATGACCGGCTCGGTGGCATGGGGCGGGCCCTGCAGGAGGTGGGCCTGGATCTGGCGAGCACGCCGGTCGTGGAGGGGGTGTTCACCCGGGAGGGCGGCAAGGTGGCCGCTGCTGAGCTCTTGGAGCAGGCACCCGACGTCACGGCGATCATCGCCCTCAACGACGACATGGCCATCGGGGTGCTGTCGGTGCTGCGGGACCGGGGGATCAGTGTGCCCGGACAGGTCTCGGTGACCGGCTTCGACGACGTCGCGGTGGCGCAGGATCTGGCTCCGGGCCTGACGACGGTGCGGCTGCCGATGGGTGACATGGGGCGGCAGGCGCTGCAGCTCGCGCTCTCTCCCCAGGCCAAGCGACCCAGGCGCCGCAGGGCCCGTGCGGAGCTCATCGTGCGCGACTCGACCGCGCGTCCGGCGGGTCCCGGCAGGTCAGCGGACTAGACTGAGCCCAGAGGGAGGTGGCCCAATGGAGTGGCTCAAGGAGACGCAGTGGCTCTGGTGGGTTGCGGGGGCCCTCGTCCTCGGGCTGGTCGAGATCGCCTCGCTCGATCTGGTCTTCTTCATGCTCGCTGTCGCTGCGGTGGCCGCTGCCGTGGCAGCAGGCCTCGACCAGAGCGTGACCGTGCAGGCGCTCACCTTCGTGGCCGTGGCCGCACTCCTGTTGGCTGTGCTGCGCCCGATCGCCCTGCGCAAGATCAAGCCCGCTGGTGAGGGAGCGCGCACCAACGCCGACGCCCTGACAGGACGCACTGCCGTTGTCCTGCAGGAGGTCACCGACCGCAGCGGGCTGGTGAAGCTGACCGGCGAGGAGTGGACGGCGCGGACCGAGCCCGGCACCGTGCTGGCCGTCGATGAGAGTGTTCACGTCCTGCGGATCGAGGGCGCCACCGCGGTGGTCGGGCCCCTCCAAGCCGGCCCCACGGCATACGGCCAGATGCCCCAGGATGACCCGGCCCAGGACACCAAGCTGACCCAGGACACCAACCCGACCCAACCGGACGACCCGACTCAGGACACCACCCCGAGATAGCCGAACGAGCCAGGAGGCCACCATGCCCGAACCCGCCACGATTGCCCTGTGGATCGTCCTGGCGCTGCTCGTCGTCTTCACGGCGGTCGCGATCAGTCGGGCGATCCGGATCGTCCCCCAGGCCACAGCGGTGATCGTGCAGCGCCTCGGACGCTACAGCCGCACGCTGGACGCCGGGCTGCACTTCTTGGTCCCCTTCATCGACAAGGTCCGCGCCACGGTCGATCTGCGCGAGCAGGTCGTCTCCTTCCCGCCGCAGCCGGTGATCACCAGCGACAACCTGGTGGTCAGCATCGACACCGTCATCTACTTCCAGCCGACCGATCCCAAGGCCGCGACCTATGAGATCGCCAACTACATCCAGGGCATCGAGCAGCTCACCGTCACCACGCTGCGCAACGTCATCGGCAGCCTCGACCTCGAGCAGACGCTGACCAGCCGCGACCAGATCAACGGCCAACTCCGTGGGGTGCTGGACGATGCGACCGGGCGCTGGGGGATCCGCGTCAACCGCGTCGAGCTCAAGGCGATCGACCCGCCGGCCAGCGTGCAGGACTCGATGGAGAAGCAGATGCGTGCCGAGCGGGACCGGCGCGCCACGATCCTCAACGCCGAGGGTGTCAAGCAGTCGCAGATCCTCACGGCGGAGGGTGAGAAGCAGGCCCAGATCCTGCGTGCCGAGGGCACCGCCCAGGCGGCGATCCTGGAGGCGCAGGGTGAATCGCGGGCGATCCTGCGGGTCTTCGACGCGATCCACAAGGGCAACCCGGACTCCAAGCTGCTGGCCTATCAGTATCTCCAGATGCTTCCCCAGATCGCCCAGGGCGAGTCCAACAAGATGTGGATCGTCCCGACCGAGCTCACTCAGGCGCTGCAGGGGATCGGCGCTGCCCTCGGCTCCCAGCCCACGTCGGGCGCCGGCTCGCTGGATGACCCGCCGGTGGTCGGTTATGGCGCTGAGGACGACGACGCGCAGGTCGACGAGATCGAGCTGGAGGACCCGGCCGAGGCGCTGCGCCGGGCACGGGCCGAGGCTGCCGGCGCCGCCAAGGAGGCCGAGGAGTCCACCAAGTCGGCACGTCGCCGAGGGGTCGGCCCGCCTGACGGCGGGGCCTCACAAGAGCCCGAGCTCGGCAGCATGCCGACCGGTCCGGGCCCCGTTGCTGAGCCCGAGCGCCCGGACGAGCCGACGCAGTAGGCGCACCAGCCCCAGTTGCGCCCCTACCGCCCGCGTGTCGTGCACCAGCCCCAGTTGCGCCCCAACCGTCCGCGTGTCGTGCACCGGCCCCGGCTGCGCCCCAACCGTCCGCGTGTCGTGCACCGGCCCCGGCTGCGCCCCAACCGTCCGCGTGTCGTGCACCGGCCCCGGCTGCGCCCCAACCGCGCGCGTGTCGTGCACCAGCCCCGGCTGCGCCCCAACCGCGCGCGTGTCGTGCACCAGCCCCGGCGTGTCGTGCACGGTGCAGTCATCGTTGCGGCGTGTCGGGTGCCA
Source organism: Ornithinimicrobium faecis (assembly GCF_023923225.1). GTDB lineage: Bacteria > Actinomycetota > Actinomycetes > Actinomycetales > Dermatophilaceae > Ornithinicoccus > Ornithinicoccus faecis. The sequence goes on from NZ_CP099489.1 coordinate 545,562, forward strand.
GGGCCCCAGATCGGCAGCGCCGAATCAGCACCACCACGAGCGCCACGGTGCCACCACCGCCGGACTCAGGTGGGAGTGCCGAGGTGGATGCCTGACACGAGTCGATCCAGCAGAAGGGCGGAGGCGGGGGTGTGCGCGCCGGGCTGACTGGTCAGCCCGACTCGGACCTCGATCTCGGCCCCGCTCGTCTCGACCAGCACCGCGCCGGGTGCGGGCGCAAGGCTCTGCGGCACGACCAACAGGCCCATCCCGTGACGATAGAGGTCGTGCGCCAGTCCCGGGGATGACACGTCCACGCCCACGGTGAGGTGCACCGCAGACCTCCGGGCCGCGGCCTCGAGCGCCGCGCGGGCGCCGGCCCCGGCGTCCAGCACGATCAGGGGATGCTCAACGAGGGCGCTGAGTGGAGCACGACCGGGCGCACCTGGCAGACCGACGACCGTCAACGGGTCGCGCAGCAACTCCTGCCAGGGCAACGGGCTGGGGCTGGCCCGCACCACGAGGGCGATGTCCACGCTGCCTTCTGCCACGGCCCGGTCGAGCGCCTCGGTTGAGGCTGAGGTGATGGCCAGTTCAATGCCCGGGTGGTCGGCAGCAAACGCTGCCAGCGTGGAGCCCAACTCGGGCACGTCGGCACCGCTCACCAGGCCAAGGCGGACCCTTCCCCGTCGGATGCCCGCGACATCGTCCACGGCCGCGCTGACTGCCGTGAGGGCGTTGAGCGCGGCACGAGCGGCGGGGAGTGCCGCCTCGCCTGCGGCTGAGAGGCGCACTTGACGGCTGCTCCGGATGAAGAGTGGTTGCCCGAGGTGCGCCTCGAGCTCCTTGATGCGGGAGCTGATGGTCGACTGCGCGACACGGACCCGATCAGCGGCGCCACCGAATGACTCTTCCTCCGCGACGGCCACGAAGGCCTCGAGCTTCATCACATCGATCATAATTCTCGATCATAATCATTCGATCAATCGGTTTGCGTGATGAGTGAGGCATGCGGTCGACTGGGGCTCGAGTCCACGTGAGCGTGGAAGACGTCGAGCTGGAGGATGAAAATGACGACTGCCGACCCGGTCACCATGGCCCTGTTCCACGCGGCTCTGCGCCGGGACCTCGCCAGAGCGCGAGCGCTCCTGGGCGCCCCTGGCGGGCTGAGCGTGCGTCGTCGTCGGCGCCTGGGGCGACACCTGTTGTGGATGATGACTCAGCTCCGCTGGCACCACGAGGGGGAGGATCACGGCTTGTGGCCCCTGCTGCTGGAGCGAGACCCGGACAGCTGGGCGGTGCTGGAGGAGATGGAGCGCGAGCACGAGGCCATCGACGGACCGATGCTCCAGCTTGAGGAGGCCTCGCGCGGACTTGTTGCGGGCCGGGCGCACCCGCGGGACGTCCTGGCGGCCTTGGACGCCTTGGAGCCACCGCTGGTGGCGCACCTCGAGCACGAGGAGCGGGCTGGCCTGCCCATTGTGCGGCGCGTGCTGACCCACGAGGAGTGGCAGGCCTTCGAGCGACGCGAGTGGATCGAGGGCTACACGGTGCCAGACACGCTGAGGTTCCTGCGCTGGATCTGTGACGGGGTGCAGGAGCGCGATCTGCTCGGGCGAGGACTCGGGGTGGCTGGCCCGCTCCGGCCGATGCTGGGGTCGTTGGCGGGGAGTGCTCGGGTCCCCGGCCTGACCGTGTGGGCAGGCACGCCCGCAGCTCGCATGGGCAGTCCGCTGGGGATGGCGCTGCGCGAGGGGGTTGCGCCCTGAGCGCGATTTGTATAGTTATGCGGTCGAACGTATACACTCACAGTCGTGAGCAAAGTGATGACCAGTCTTCCCGTCGGCGAGCGCGTCGGCATCGCCTTCTCCGGAGGTCTCGACACCTCCGTGGCCGTCGCCTGGATGCGTGACAAGGGCTCGGTGCCCTGCACCTACACCGCCGACATCGGGCAATATGACGAGCCGGACATTGAGTCGGTCCCCGGTCGTGCGATGGAGTATGGCGCCGAGCTCGCGCGCCACGTTGACTGCAAGCTCCCACTGGTCGAGGAGGGCTTCGCGGCCCTGGCGTGCGGCGCCTTCCACGTGCGCTCCGGTGGTCGCCCCTACTTCAACACGACACCGCTGGGCCGGGCGGTGACCGGCACGATGCTCGTCCAGGCGATGCACCAGGATGGCGTCAACATCTGGGGCGACGGGTCGACTTTCAAGGGCAACGACATCGAGCGGTTCTACCGCTACGGACTGCTCGCCAACCCAGACCTGCGGATCTACAAGCCCTGGCTCGACGCCGACTTCGTCGAGGAGCTGGGAGGCCGCGCCGAGATGAGCCAGTGGCTCACCGAGCACAACCTGCCCTATCGCGACTCGCAGGAGAAGGCCTACTCCACCGACGCCAACATCTGGGGTGCGACCCACGAGGCCAAGACCCTGGAGCACCTCGACGTCTCCCTCGAGACGGTCGAGCCGATCATGGGCGTGAAGTTCTGGGACCCGGCCGTCGAGATCGAGACTGAGGACGTCACCATCGGGTTCGAGCGGGGCCGCCCCGTCTCCATCAACGGCGTGCGCTATGACGACCCGGTCGCGTTGGTCGACGAGGTCAACACCATCGGCGGCCGGCACGGGCTGGGCATGTCCGACCAGATCGAGAACCGGATCATCGAGGCCAAGTCCCGCGGCATCTACGAGGCGCCCGGCATGGCGCTGCTGTTCCTGACCTATGAGCGGCTGCTCAATGCGATCCACAACGAGGACACCATTGAGCACTATCACCTCGAGGGGCGCCGGCTGGGCCGGTTGCTCTATGAGGGCCGCTGGCTCGAGCCGCAGGCCCTGATGGCGCGCGAGGCGATCCAGCGCTGGGTGGCCTCCCTGGTGACCGGCGAGGTCACGGTGCGGCTGCGGCGCGGCGAGGACTACACGATCCTGGCGACCGATGGCCCAGCCTTCTCCTATCACCCGGACAAGTTGTCGATGGAGCGGACCGACAACGCCGTCTTCGGCCCGCACGACCGGATCGGTCAGTTGACGATGCGCAACCTGGACATCGCCGACTCGCGCAGCAAGCTCGAGCTGTATGCCTCGCAGCCGCTGGACGAGGGACAGCTCCTGGTGGAGAACGGCATCCTGCTCGGCTCACTGGAGGCAGGTGGAGCGGACCGGATCGCCTCGCGGGGCGGCGTGCCGACCAACGGCTCCGAGGAGGCGCTGGACAACGCGGCCATGGAGTTCGGCACCGACTGACGCGGTCAACGACGCAGGTCGAGGGCGAGCACCAGCTCCAGGGCGTTGTCCACGGCCTCGCGGTCGTCCGGGTCCAGGTGGCCCATGATCCGCCCCAGCCTGCTGACGTCGACGGTCCGGAGCTGCTCGACCAGGACGCACGTCGCCTCGCCCGCCACTTTGACGAGCGGACGGAAGAACCGCGGTGGGGCCGATCGTGAGGTGGGTGCCAGCAGCACGGTCGACAGGGGGAGATCGTCGGACTGCACGACCACCCCGAGTCGAGGGCCGCGCTGCTCGTGCCCGGTCGGCCGGCGCGGTCCGGTCACCTCGAAGACGTCACCACGGATCAACATCGGCCCACTCCTGCATCGTTGCCTTGATCGCCGCACGATCTGCGGGGTCGGCCATGGCCAGCCGGGCGTCGTCGAGCATCGCACGGCGGCGGCGGAGCGCGACCGCGTCCAGCAGTGCCTGCCGCACGGCGTCCGACGTGCTGGTGCCGTCGGCCGTCAGTTGCTGCAGGGCACGCTCGGCCGCACCGGAGATCCTGACGTTCACGATAGCCATGATGCAACGATAGCGGCGCGTCACACAGGTGTCACACGCCTGCCTGTGGATAACGTGCCACGGAACTGCCAGATCTCGTATGCGGAGTGGCCGCCTACCAGAGACCCGTCCCGTTGAGCACGGGCGGCAGTCCGGGGGCGCCGAACGGCACAGCGGGGCGCACCTCGGCCCGGTGCTCTGACCCCGAATCGGGTGCCAGGGCGCCGTTGGTCGCAGGTCCTGTCGTGGCGGTCCGGTCCGGGTGCGACTCGACAGGTCGCGCCGGCGCGGACGTCCCCACGGGCCGGTCCTGCAGGGCGTCGTCGATCGCGGCAAACACCTGATCGGTCTCGATCAGGAAGGCGTCGTGGCCATAGGGGGAGTGCACCGTCACCAGACCCCGGCAGGCCGGTGACTGTGCGATCTGCTCACCCTCGGCCGGGGTGAACAGTCGGTCGCTGTCGACCACCACGACCGTGAGGTCTGCGGTGATCCGGCGCAGGGCCGCCTCCACTCCACCGCGCTCACGCCCGACGTCGTGCCGGTTCATCACCTCGGTCAGGGCGACATAGCTGTTGGCGTCGAAGCGCCGGGCCAGCTTCTGGCCGTGGTGCTCGAGGTAGGACTGCACGGCGAATCGGCCGCCGGTCAGCGTGTCCTCACCGTCTTGCGGCCTGTTCTCGAACCGGTCCTGCAGCTCGTGCGCGCTGCGATAGGTCGCGTGCGCGATCTGCCGGGCGACTTCCAGTCCCTGCCGCGGCCCGGGACCTGGGTAGTAGTCGCCGCGGTGGTAGTTCGGGTCCTGGGTGATGGCAAACAATTGCGGTGTGGCCCAGGCGATCTGGTCGGCCGACGCGATCGCAGAGGTGGCGATCGGCAGGCAGCGTCTGACCCTGCCCGGGAAGGTGACCGCCCACTCCAGGGCGCGCATCCCACCCATGGACCCACCAATCACGGCAGCAAAGGTGTGGATGCTGAGCCGGTCAGCGAGCAGCGCCTCGGCGCGGACCTGGTCCCGGACGGTCAGTCGGGGGAAAAGCGAGCCCCAGGGTCGACCGTCCGGGCCGGGCGAGGAGGGGCCGGTGCTCCCGCGAGATCCGCCGAGCACGTTCGGTGCGATGACGAAATAGCGGTCGGTGTCCAGCACCCTCCCCGGACCGATCAACCCGGGCCACCACCCAGGTGTCGGACTGTCCGGTCCGGCAGGACCCTCCACGTGGGAGTCTCCCGTGAGTGCGTGGAGCACCAGCACGGCGTTGTCCCTGGCCTCGTTGAGCCGTCCCCACGTCTCGTAGGCCATTCGCACGCCGGGCAGGTTCTCTCCGGACTCCAGGAGCAGGTCACCGACGGGGAGCGTGTGCCGTCGGCTGCCGGACCGGACAGTGTCTGTGGTCATCGCGCTGGTCAGAGCTCCTGCTCAGAGACCCTTGGCGGCCCGGAAACCCGTCTCCAGGTCGGCGATGATGTCGTCGATGTGCTCCAGGCCCACGGCCAGGCGCACCAGGCCGGGGGTGACGCCGGCCGCCGCCAGTGCCTGCTCGTTGAGCTGGCGGTGGGTGGTGGAGGCCGGGTGGATCACCAGCGAGCGCACGTCACCGATGTTGGCGACGTTGGAGTGCAGCTCCAGCGCGGAGACGAAGGCCTTGCCGGCCTCGAGTCCACCGGCAATCTCGAAGGCGAGCACCGCACCGGCGCCCTCGGGTAGATACTTCTGAGCCAGCTCGTAGGACGGGTGACCCGGCAGCCCGGCATAGCTCACCGAGACGACCTGCTCCTGGTCCAGCAGCCAGTTGGCGACCTTCTTGGCGTTCTCCACGTGCCGCTCGACGCGCAGGGACAGTGTCTCCACGCCCTGGGCGATGAGGAAGGAGTTGAACGGCGAGATCGCGGCGCCGATGTCACGCAGCAGGGTGACGCGGGCGCGCAGGATGTAGGAGAGGTTGACACCGCCGAAGATCTCGTTGCCGACGCCCAGGTCCTTGCCGAAGGTGAGGCCGTGATAGCCCTCGTCCGGCTCATTGAAGTGCGGGAACTTCTCCGGGTGCTGGGCGTAGTCGAAGTTGCCGCTGTCGACGATGACGCCACCGATGGCGGTGCCGTGGCCGCCGAGATACTTGGTCGCGGAGTGCACCACGACGTCGGCCCCGTGCTCGATCGGGCGGGTGAGGTAGGGCGTGGCGATGGTGTTGTCGATGATCAGCGGCACCCCGACCTCGTGGGCCACATCAGCGATCGCGCGGATGTCCAGGACGAGGCCACTGGGGTTGGCGATGCTCTCACCGAAGAAGGCGCGGGTGCGCTCGTTCGAGGCGGCACGCCAGGACTCGGGGTCGGTCGGGTCCTCGACGAAGGTGACGTCGATGCCGAGCCGCGGCAGCGTCTGGGAGAACAGGTTCTGCGTGCCGCCATACAGACTGGGGGAGGCGACCAGGTGGTCACCGGCCTGGGCGACATTGAGGATCGAGAAGGTGGAGGCGGCCTGACCGCTGGCCACGATGAGGGCGCCCACGCCTCCCTCAAGGTCGGCGAGACGCCCCTCCACGACCTCGGTGGTCGGGTTGCCGATGCGGGTGTAGATCGGGCCGAGGTCCTCGAGGTTGAACCGTGCGGCGGCGACGTCCGCGTTGTCGAAGACGAACGAGGTGGTCTGGTAGATCGGCAGCGCGCGGGCGCCGGTGGCGGCGTCCGGGGTCTGGCCGGCGTGGATCTGACGGGTGGCAAAGGACCAGGTCATGGTGTGCTCCAAGGGTTTTCAGGTGTGGGTGCGCGAGAGCGCGGGTTCGAGGGTGGTTCACAGGCGGCGTGGTGGCGCCGGCTGAGTCACGCAGACTCGGCCCGGGGACGGGCGTGCTGGTCTAGAGGGCGGACTCAGCGGTTGGGCATTCGACAACAGGTCACAGCAGCGCTCCTTTGTGCGTCACTGGGCCCATCGGTCGACAGGCCCGCGCTTGCGGAGATGGCTGCGGTGCCACATCCGCCGGGTCATCACCCGGGGCACCCCACCGCGAGTGGAGGGTTGCCGCCCAACGAGCCGGGGCTTGGCGTTGGGACTCATGACCTGTCTGTAGTTGTACCAGACATCTTTGCCGTGGTCAATGCGGCGAGAGGCCGCCTGAATGTGCTCAGATCGCAGATTCTGCAACTGTATGCGGAGTGGCTGCGTGGATCGTGCGATCTTCCTGTGATTCTGTGGTCGACTGGGTAGCGTCGGCGCATGGCAACCGATGGGCCCCCTGACCGACGTTCCGACATCGTTCGGTCGTTCGACCGCTGGCCGAAGCCGCTGCGGGTGGTTGTCTTCGCCCTCGCGGTGTCGTTCGCCGTCGTCATGACGATCAGCTATCTGGCCCAGGGACGCTGGGGGATGGTGCTGCTGTGGCTCGTCATCACGGCGGTGTGGTCCATGATCGCCCTGGTGCGGATGGGCGAGGCCGACCGCTTCGACGGGGGGACCACAGATGGACGCGGGGGCGACGGATGACGGCCGGTGACCACGATTCCCCGCGTCGTCACCGGCCGTCTGGCAACCGCCTGCCGACGCCCGTGCTCGACGTGCGTGCGGCGGTGGATGGGCACCTGCCCACAAGGTCCTAGAGGCGCAGCTCCTCGCCCTCGTCGTCATCGCTGCGGCGCATCAGGGCGGCGAGGCCGACCAGCACGAGCAGGACGCCCAACCCCACGAGGGCGAGCGGGCCGGTGCGATCCCACTCCAGGGACAGCTCGGTGAGCTCGACGAACAGTGCCCCTCCGGCGACGACCAGGCAGACCAGTCCGAGGGCGATCGTGCTCCAGGAGGGCCCCTTGGGGCGGGAGAGCGTTCGCGGCTGTGCGTCGGCGGCGGCCAGGGCGTCGGCTGCGGCCAGGGGCCGCGTGTGGTCGGCAGTGCCACCGCCTGTGGTGCCACGTTCTGAGGTGCCGTCGTCTGTGGTGCTGTCGCCGAACCTGTTCCGCTGTTCGGTGGAGTCGTCGTCGAAGGTGCTCATCGGTCGCCGCCTTTCAGCAGGATCTCGCCGAAGCCCACGCGGGCGTCGATCGTCAGGTCGACCGGGCCATCCCCGATCACGATGTCCTCAGCGACGTTCAGCCCGCCGATGTAGGTGGAGTCCCCCGCGTGGTTGCGGACTACGCCGCCGGCGGTGCCTGCGTCGATGCGCACGGTCAGGTCGTCCGGCAGATCGATCACCAGCTGCCCGAACCCGACGCTGGCCGTGATCGACTCACCATCGAGCTCGTCGGGGGAGAGTCCGTGCAGCTGCAACGTGCCCGTGCCGGCGCCCACCCGAAAGGGCGCGTCCGCTTCCAACTCGGCCACCGTGCGGGGCGACCAGGTGTAGTCGCCCATCTTCCCGGAGGGCACGAAGTGATCACCGATCGGCAGGAACAGCGCGGTCGCGACGAGAGCGGCGATGGCCAGGAAGCCGGGGAAGCCGGACGTGCGGCCGGCCAGGCCCAGGATGAGGACCGTCAGGCCGAGGACCGCCAGGGCGCCTGCCAGGGCGATGAGCAGCGGGTTGCCCGGCCAGTCGTATTCGACACTGGCCCAGTAGAGCCCGCCGCCCACGGCGAGCGCCAGACCGGTGCCCAGCAGGGTCCCAGCGGCGCCGGCGGACCGGCGGCCCGGACGCTTGGGGGGCTTGGGTGGCTTCGGGGGGCGCGGCGTCGCTGAGGGTGGCGAGTCGTGGGGCGCCCAGGCGGTGGCTCCGGTGCCCCCGGTCCATCCGGGGCCAGCGGGGCCCGAGGGCCAGCTGGCGTCGCTGGACCCCTGGCTCGAACTCGCGTCCGTGCCGTGACTCCAGCCGGCGTCGCTGAGGGGCTGGTTCCAGGTGGGGTCGCTGGCGCCTTGCTGCCAGGCAGGGTTTCCAGCGGCCGTGGCGTCGGGGGTGCTCGGCGTGTCGGGGGTGCTCGGCGGCGGGGGCGGCGCACTGGCCCTGACGTGGCGGCTATAGAAGCCAGGGTCTGGTCGACTGCGCCACTCCGACCACAACCAGGCGGCGCCGCCGACCAGCAGGACCAGGCTCAACAGGCCCCAGAAGATGTTGCCACCCCAGGCACCGTCACTGAACCAGCCGCCACCGAACCACCCGAAGGTGCCGAAGACGCTGAGCACTGTGGCGACCAGCAGCACGACCGAGGCGGCCTCGCCGTTGCGCAGTGCCTCCTCGAGGTGCACGTCCTCGTCGGTGTCTGGGATGAGCAGCCAGGCCGCGAGATAGGCGAGCACGCCGAGCCCGACCGCGAGACTGAGCACGGCGAACAGGGCCCGGATGACCAGCGGGTCGAGCCCGAGTCGCGTGGCCAGGCCCGCACACACCCCGCCGATCCAGCCGTCGTCGGACCGACGCATGTCGATCCGCCGCAGCCCGTCGACGAAATTGTCGGTGCCGTTGGGGCGGCGTCCCCCGGCCTGTGGGCCGCCCGGTGTCTGTGTCATGACTCCATGGTCGTCTCATCGGCGGCCGGGCCGCTATGAGGGTCCACCCTGAGTCGACCCTGATCCTCCCCTGAAGAACGCCGTCAGCAGTGCCTCCCGGTGGTGCCCTGGGGGAGGATGGACCCGTGACCAGCCCGCAGAGACCCGAGCCGCCCGCCGCGACGCGAGCGCCGTTGCGCCGCGGCGGTGCCGGGAGTCAGCTGGCAGGCGTGAGTCAGGGGCTGGGCGACCACCTGGGGCTGCACCCCTTCGCGATCCGTGTTTTGTTCGTGGCGTTGACCGCCCTCGGTGGCGCGGGAGCGCTGATCTATGCCTTCCTCTGGGCGACGATCGAGCCGGTCGATCAGCAGGACGCGGCCTCGACCCTGGGGCGCTGGGCCAGCCCGGGGAAACTGTTGGTCGCCGGTGGTGGCGCCGTCGTGCTGCTCGGCATCATGGGCATCCTGCAGGCCCAGGGCCTCAACCTGCGCCTCGATGTCACGATCCCTGTGCTCGTGCTGACCGTGGGCGCCGTCTTCATCTGGGCCCAGCTGGACCCCTCGGGGCGCGAGCGACTCCTGGGCGACGACGGCGGCAGCCGTCAGAAGTCGCTGGGACGGCTCGTGATCGGTGCCGGTCTGGCCGTGGTCGGGCTGGTGGCGCTGACCACGCAGAATGCCGATCTCGGGCAGATGCGCAATGTCGCAGCAGCCGTGGTCGTCGCCCTCATCGGCGTCGGGCTCCTGGCGGCGCCCTATGTGACCCGGCTGTGGCGCAACCTGCGCGAGGAGCAGGCGGCGACCGCGCGCGCGACCGAGCGGGCCGACATCGCTGCGCACCTGCACGACTCTGTCCTGCAGACCCTGGCCCTGATCCAACGCCGCGCCGACGACCCGACCCAGGTGGCTCGGCTCGCCCGCGCCCAGGAGCGCGAGCTGCGCAGCTGGCTGTATGCCGGACCGGTCGGCCCTGCGGCGACCCTCGCCGGAGCGGTGGCGGCTGCCGGGCACGACGTGGAGGACCTGCACGGTGTGCCCATCGAGGTGATCATCACCGGCGACCGCCCTCTGGACTCCGATGGACAGGCCCTGGTCAACGCCCTGCGCGAAGCGATGCTCAACGCGGTGCGCCACGGGGAGCCGCCCGTCTCGGCCTATGTCGAGGTCGGCGCAGCCTCGGTCGAGGCCTTCGTGCGCGACCACGGCGCGGGCTTTGAGCTCGAGGGCGTCCCGAGCGACCGGCTCGGCGTGCGTGAGTCCATCATGGGCCGGATGCACCGGCACGGAGGCACAGCGCGGGTGCGCCGCCTCGAGCACGGGACCGAGGTCAGCCTTGAGCTGCCGCTGTCCCCCGAGCCACAAGGAGCTGAGTCATGACAGGGACCACACCTGGTGCCAGACCCCCCGGAACCACGCCTGCCGCAGCCACGCCTGCCCCGGCCACGTCACCCGCGGCCGGCGGACCGATCCGCCTCGTCCTGGTCGATGATCACCGGATGTTCCGATCCGGGGTGCGCGCCGAGCTGGACGAGATCTCGGGCAACCGGCTGGACATCGTGGGGGAGGCCGGCAGTGTCGACCAGGCGGTCGCCGTCATCCGGGAGCAACGCCCCGACGTGGTCCTGCTCGACGTGCACCTGCCCGGTGGCAATGGTCGCGGCGGCAGCGACGTGATCACCGGCTGTGCGGGCGTGACCACGCAGGCCGGAGGGCCGGTGCGCTTCCTGGCGCTGTCGGTCTCCGACGCCGCCGAGGACGTGATCGCGGTCATCCGAGCTGGCGCGCGCGGCTATGTCACCAAGACGATCAGTGGCCCGGAGCTGGGCGGAGCGATCGTGCGGGTCGCTGACGGTGATGCGGTCTTCAGCCCACGGCTGGCAGGTTTTGTGCTCGACGCCTTCGGGGCTGCTGCCGGTGAGATCGCCGAGGTCGACGAGGAGCTCGATCGGCTCAGCGCCCGCGAGCGTGAGGTGATGCGGCTGATCGCGCGGGGCTACCAGTACAAGGAGGTGGCCAAGGAGTTGTTCATCTCCGTGAAGACCGTCGAGACCCATGTCTCCTCGGTGCTGCGCAAGCTGCAACTGTCCTCCCGGCACGAGCTCACGGCGTGGGCGATGGGCCGTCGTCTGCTCTGACCGGGATCCCGATCTGACCGAGCACGGCCTCCAGGTCGTTGGTCAGGGCGGCAAACTCGGCATCGGGCACATGCAGGGCCAGGTTCAGCCACACCGGGTCGCCCTCACGGCGGTGCAGCTCAAGGACCCGCATCTGATCAGGCATCTGCACCAGCTTGTTCCCGATCTCGTTGCCGGCAGTGCCACCCAGCGTGGGCGCCCACTGGGTCGGGCGCTGCTCGCGGTCAAAGACCACCTCGGTGATCTCCTGATAGGGCACCATCTCGTGCCCGCCCGCGGTGATCCCCTCCCGGCCGACCACGAGCACGGCCGGTGGTTGGGTGGCGGAGAGTTTGCGGGCACGGGTCAGCAGCACGATGGCCACCACGGCGATCAGGACCGCGATGCCCAGCCCCACGCCGCCGATGATGGTGAAGGTGCCCTCGGGGTCGTCGATGCCCAGGATCTCGCTGCCGGAGAAGAGCATCAGCCCGAACCACACTGCGGCCCAGACCGCCACGACCGCGCAGCCGATCCCGGCGATCTTGGCAAGTCGTCGGATCCGCTCGATCGCGGCCGGGTCGCCAAACACCGTCAGGGTCGAGCCGTCACGCTGATAAGCCATCCCACGAGGCTAGAACATGCCGCAGGCTGGGCTATTCGGCGCGGCGCGGCTGCACCAGGGCCACGCCGGCACCGACAACCAGGATCGCGCCGGAGAGCAGCAGCCCGGTGCCGAGGTCCGCGGTCACGTCCGAGACCCAGCCGGTCAGGGTCGGCCCGACGGTCTGGCCGAGGCCGAAGGCGATCGTGGCAAAGGCGATGCCAGCGGTCCAGTGCGGCTGGGGCAGGGCCTCACGCACCGCGATGCTCACGGCGGTGACCACTGCCAGGAAACTCCCGCCCACCACCGCGCCCGAGAGATAGGCCGCGACCGGACCGTCCAGCACCACCGGGAGAACCGTGCCCACGGCGAGTGCCGTCATCACCACAGCCATGCCGCGGGACCCACCGACCCTCCCGAGCAACGGCCCCCAGGCCAGGCCGGAGACGGCAGCGGTCACTCCGACGACGGCCCAGAACCCGGCGATCAGCGGGCCGGTCATGCCCTGGTCCGTGAGGTATTCGCTGATGAACGTCAGATAGGCGATGTAGCCCAGACCAAAGCAGGTGTAGGCGAGCACGGCCCAGCCGATGAGCCGCCGGTCCCAGCGTCGCGCGTGGTCCTCGGGTGGTGCGGGGTCGGCCACGCGTCGTGCTGCCAGCCCGGCGGCGATGGTCGCCAGCACCCCGACCGCCGCGAGGGCGATCCAACCCTCGCGCCAGCCCGAGCCGTGGGTGATCTCCAGCACCCACGGCACCAGCAGACCCGCCGCGACGATGCCAGCGCCGGCACCTCCGAAATAGACCCCCAGCAGCACTGCGGCGCGGCCACGCGAGCCGCGGTGGCTAGCCTCGGCCACCAGGACGGCACCGAGCACGAAGGCCAGGGCGCCGGCGAGGCCGGCGACGAAGCGGATGGTGAGGAGCACGGCATACAGGCTGGTCGTGGCGGTGAGACCGATGGCGAGCGTAGTCACCGCAGTCCCGGCGAGGAAGGCCCGCCGGGTGCCCATGGCGCGCGCCAGCGGGGCGGCCAGCAGCGCCCCGACCAGATAACCCGCTGCGTTGGTGGTGTTGAGCGCCCCCGCCGCGGAGTAGGACCAGGACAGGTCATCGCTCATGGCCGGGAGCAGCAGCGCGTAGGCGAACCTGGCCAGACCAAGGGCCACGAGCGGACCAGCCGCCAGCCCGATGGCCAGACCTAGGTGGCCCTGTCCCTCCGCTGCGACGCGCTGCACGGCCGAGACGTCAGACAGTCGGCGTGTCGAAGTAGCTGTGGCGCTCGCACGCGCGACCGGCACTGTCGTAGTCGATGAAGTCGGAGAATCCGACGGTGACCGAGGTGCCGTCACGCAGTGTCCCGGTGAAGACTCCGCGGACCGCCGCTGACGATCCCTCAACGATCAGCTGGTCGATCCGGTGGCTGCCGGACGCGATGACCCGCTCGCCGCCATAGAACGCCCGCAGGGCGGCGCTGCCCTGCATCGGCGCATAGCCCGGGCGGTGATAGACGCCGTCCTCGGCAAACCAGTCCAGGACCCCGTCGACGTCGCCCGAGTCGACTGCCCGGTAGTAGCGGTTCGTGATCTCGGTCAGGTCCATCAGCTGTCCGCCTCCATCAGTTGGCCGCCTTTGTCAGTCGCTGGGCAGCGAGGTCCCGGGCCGTCTGCTCCGGGGTGACCCCGCGCTCCTGCGCCTCGGCCAGGATGCCGTCGACGCGTCCACCAATCTGCTCGAGCGCCTCGGCCAGGGTGCTCTCGTCCCAGCCGACGACCCCGGCGTGGACCTGGATGACGCCGCCGGCGTTGGCCACGAAGTCCGGGACGACGGTGATGCCCGCCGCGCGCAGCGCCTCGCCGGCCTCGGCCGAGTCGAGCGTGTCGTTGGCGGCGCCGGCCACGACCTGAGCGCGGACACGACTGGCGTTGTCCGCGGTCAGGACCCGGGCCACGGCGCACGGCGCGAAGACGTCGGTGTCGGTGAAGGGCGCCTCGTGCGGGTCGACCACGCTCGCGCCGAGCTCGTCGGCGAGCGCCTGTGCCCTGGCGCCATCGATGTCGGCCACGGACAGGATCGCCCCGTCGGCTGCGGCGAAGCGGGCCAGACTGGCCCCGACCTGGCCGGTGCCCTGGACAACGACACGGACGCCGTCCATGTCCCGCTGGAGGGCGTGTCGCACCCCGGCGCGCATGGCGGCATAGACGCCGCGGGCGGTGTAGGGGCCGGGGTCGACCTCGTCGCAGAAGGCCCGGCCCCCACGCTCCTCAATGACCCGCATGTCGGTCGGGGTGGTCCCCATGTCAACACCGGGGATGTAGGCACCGTTGGTGCGGGCCACGAACTCTCCGAAGGCCAGCAGTGCCGCGCGACGCTCGTCGCCCTGCAGGGCCGCAGGGCCGTCGGCGAGGATGACGGACTTGGCGCCGCCATAAGGCAGGTCTGCGCACGCGTGCTTCAGGGTCATCGCCGCCGCCAGTCGCTGGGCCTCGATGACGGCGGCCTCTGGTGTGGCGTAAGGCCGCCAGCGCGTGCCGCCGAAGCCGGGGCCCAGCCTGGTGTTGTCAATGGCGATGACGGCACGCAGGCCGGTCGCGCGGTCGTGGCAGGTGATGACCTGCTCGGAGTCGAAGAAGTCAGGGGCCAAGACGTCAGGGGCCAGGAAGTCGGGAGCCACGGTGCTCCCTGCGCTCGCGGTGCTCATAGAGGCAGTTCACCACACCACCGAAGGATGCAAGGATCAGGGTCATGTCCCGCGCAGCCGCAGCCCTGGCCACTGTCGTCCTGCTGCTCACTGCCGGGTGCGGCGCCGAGGGTGAGGAGCCGGCGTCCGACCCCAGACCGTCAGGTGTCGCTGCCAGCGGTGACCCAGCGTCCGACGAGGGAGCAGCCGCGGTGAGCACGCCAGCGGATCCGACCCCGGGCGATCAGCCGACCACCGACCAGGCGACCACCGCCGAGGCGACCAGTGTCGAGCCGAGCAGCACAGGGGGAGGTGAGCACTCGGCATACGGCCTGGCGCTGTTGGCGACCCCGGAAGAGGCGACGCACCTCACCCTCACCGACTTTGACGCGATCCGCGCGCGGCTCGGTGTGCCGGAGCTGACGTCGCAGGACGTCATGACCGACCGGCTGGAGTTCTGGCGAGCAGCCGAGGCGTCCAGCGTCCTGCTGACCGACGGACTGCTGCGCGAGGAGAACAGCCGCTACGACCTGACCTATGACTTCACCCAGGACGACGTCGACGCCGAAGCGCGCTGGACGGGGCCGGAGGGCGCTGGCTTCCTGCTTGCCCTGCGGCCCGAGCTGGACCTCGAGCTGGTGCAGACTGCCATCGATGACGATGCGCCGGGTCTGGAGGGTGCCAACGTCGATCGGGCCACGTCCACTGTTCTGCGGGGGATCGCGTCGGGGCCGGTGTGGGCCAGCAACCCGGCCATGGCTGCGGTCGGTGACATCGAGGCCGAGAGTCTGATCGTGCGCAAGGGGTGCGTGCCGTTCACCACGGCGCTCGGCGTCGACGCGACGGTGGAGCACCAGGAGCAGATCCTGGCCGCACATGATGTCGAGGGCCTGCTGGACGTGGAGGCCGTGGCGATCGCGTTCACGGGGATGACGTCCACGGTGCGGCTGGCCTATCCGGAGGGTCCTGGCCCGGACGCGATCGAGACGGACCTGGCGGCGCGGCTCGCGCTCGCGGAAGACTGGCCGACCACCGAGTCGATCGGGTTCGCCGACGGATTCGGTGACGGCGCCGTGAGCGGGGTCGGCACCTCCGTCGGCGAGGTGACCCTGACGGTGACGAACCCGGGCGCCGCCGCCAACCTGGCCCTGGCCGACCTGGTGCCTCTGGGCGTGTGCGCGGACGTCGAGCTCCTGCCGGAGCCGACCGGGCTGTGAGTTGTCGCCGTCACCTCACTGCAGGTCGACGGCCCACCCGCCGGTCAGCGTCTCCAGGTCGAAGCGCGCCAGCCCCTGATGGTCCACGGTCCACAGGTCCTCGCCGATCACGATCGTGCGGCTCGGTCCCTCGCCCCAGTGGTCCTCCCGGTCGGGGCTGACGGAGATCGTGCCGTCCTCGGTCAGCGTCTCGCCGCCGACGCCGAGCACGACCACGCCCGCGAACATCTCGTCCTTGGTCTCGCCCCAGCGCGCCATCGGCACGAAGGCCTGCCCGGTGGCCGGCCAGGAGGTGAACGCCCGGTGATCCCACTCGACCGGGGTGTAGCCGTTCTTCCAGGTCATCACCTCGGTCTGCTTCGGTGCGGTGAGGTCGCTGATGTCGAAGAGCGAGACCTGCATCCCCTTGGTCTGCCCGCTCTCGGGGTCGGCGTCCTGCCCCACGCCCAGGAGGGTGTCCTCATCGATCGGGTGCAGGTATGCCGAGTAGCCAGGAATCTTCAACTCACCGGTGACGTGGGGCTGGGTGGGGTCGCTGGTGTCGATCAGATAGAGCGGGTCGGTCTGCCGGAAGGTGACGACCGCCGCCAGGTCGGGGGACAGGTAGCGCACGGCCCGGACCTGCTCGGTGAGGCCGAGCCCGTCCACGCGGCCGGTCTCGGTGAGGGCGTCACCGTCCTCGCGGAACATGACCAGGGAGGACTGTGACTGCTCCGAGGCCGCTCGGGGGTCGGTCGTGGTGGCCACCCGGATCACGCCGTCCTCCTCGTCGAGGGCCCACTGGCTGAGCAGATAGCCGTCGACGGTGCCGGAGGCCTGGTAGGTCGTGGCGCTCGGGTCGCTGATGTCGAAGGAGTGCAGGTCGGTGTTGGCCGTGCTCCCATCGCCCCAGTCCCCCAGATCGCCCTGGCTCCAGCGCCACGGGTCCCAGCGGTTGGTGGCCACAATGAGCCGGTCGGTGCTGGCATAGACGGTGCTGCCGCTGGCCACCAGGCCGGCACCCGAGGTGGGCTCCGGTGTGCCAGAGGCGATGTCGAAGCTCAGGACGGACATCGTGGACAGTCCGGCGGGGTCGCGCGGACGGGAGATGTCGTCGCAGTCGAGGAGCTGCTCGGTGGACTGGCTCGTGCCGTCAGCATCGAGCTGCTGCACGTGGGGGATCCAGTCGTCGATCTCGGTGTCGAGGATGAGCTGGCGGTTGGTCTCCTCGGCCTCCTGCTCTGAGGTGAGCCGGCCGTCCTGGGGCCAGGTCTGCTCCACCGAGGGCGGGTCGGTGACCATCACCATGCGGATGGTGTCGCCGATCATCCGGGCCGAGGTGTAGGAGCCCTCGATGCGGGCCGAGCCCACTGTCTGAGGGTCGGCCGGGTCGCTGAGATCCACCGTGGTCAACACGGTGCGGGTGCTCCCGAAGGCCGCCTGCCGGTCGTCGGTTGTCGGAGCCCAGTTGCCCCACTCGGACGAGAGGATCACCAGGGTCGAGCCGTGGAGCAGCAGCTCGCCGGCCTGGACCTGGTCCGAGAGCCCTGGCAGGGTCACCGTGCTGATGACCTCCTCGGTGGCCACGTCGACGATCTGCACGCGGCCGGTGATGCTGGTGACGATGATGTGGCCGTCGGTCTTGACCAGGTCGGCCTCGTCAACGCCCTCCTCCTGGACGTTGGTCGAGGAGTGCGTCGGCGCAGAGCCCCCACTGGACGCGTCTCCGCCCGCGTCGGCTGATGCGGCCTCGTCGCCCTCCTCGAGCCAGCCGCCTCCGTAGCCGCCGCCGAGGCCATAGGGGCCGACCTGCTCCAGCGCGTTGGCCTGGTAGTAGGTGAGCAGCTCGTCACACCCGGCGAAACGCTCGATGAGCGAGGCGGGCAGGGCGGTCACCGAGGCCCGGACGGCGCTGGCGTCCCAGTCGGTCGTGCCCTGGGTGCCGACCGGCGGCGAGCCTTGTGGAGACGGGGGGTCCGGTGGTGACGCGCAGGCTGCGAGCGAGACGAGCAGCGATCCAGTGAGCAGGGTGGCGAGGGCGGCGGAGCGAGGCATCGTGGCCTCCTGGGCGAGAAGGGCTGACGGCAGTGTCCCCGGTGTGACGCAGCCCACACGTCCGCGGTTCCCGCCCATCCTCGACCGAGCGCGTCGTGTGGCGAGATTTACCCCGACCGAGCGCGTCGTGTGGCGAGATTTCCCCTGACCGAGCGCGTGAGGAGGCGGTTCTCAGGTCGACCGAGCGCGCGGGGGACGGGTATGCCGAGGCGCGCCTCGGCATACAGCCGCCGGTCGTGCGCTCGGTGGCTCGTTATCTCAGGCGCCCACGCGCTCGGTGGTGGGATTTCTCAGGCGCCCACGCGCTCAGTGGGGCTGAGAATCGCAACACGACGCGCTCGGTGGGGCTGAGAATCGCAACACGACGCGCTCGGTCGGGGTTAGGGGTCGGTGGTGCGGGCTGAGGGCTCGGCGATCTCGGTGACGACCTCGACGTTGGGATAGACCGGCTGCCACATCAGGTCCTGGATGTCCTGGATCGGGTTGTCCAGGTGGACGGTGGCCAGGCCCTCCTCCTCGGCAGCCTCCACGACCCGCACTGCGACGGCCGCTGACACGGCACGCAGCTGGCGCATCGTGGGCAGGATCGACGCGCCCAACCGCTTGGCGGAGGTCATCTCTGCGACGGCGCGGGAGGCCGCGGCGATCATGTGGTCGCTGACCTTCGTGGCACGGCAGGCCACCACGCCGAGGCCGATGCCGGGGAAGACCAGGGCGTTGTTGGCCTGGGCGATCTCATAGGTGATCCCGTTGTGCTCGACCGCACCGAACGGGGAGCCGGTCGCGATCAGAGCCCTGCCGTCGGTCCAGGCGAGCAGGTCAGCCGGCACCGCCTCAGCCTTGGGCGTCGGGTTGGACAGCGGCATGATGATCGGCCGCTCGCAAGCGGCCGCCATGTCACGCACGATCGCCTCGGTGAAGGACCCAGTCTGGGCCGAGGTGCCCACGAGGATCGTCGGCTGCACATTGTGCACGACATCGGCCAGGTCGTAACGCCCCGACTCGGTCGTGGTCCAGGAGGAGAGCTCCTGCGACGGTCGCGCATAGCGCTCCTGGAAGGGCCGCATCGGACCGTCGGTGTGCAGCAGCCCGCGGCTGCCCAGACCCCAGAAGCGGCGAGCCGCCTCTTCCTCCGGCAGACCCTCCTGCACCATGACGTCGCGCATCAGGTCGGCGACACCGATCCCTGCCGTGCCAGCGCCGTGGATGACCACGCGCTGGTCGCTCATCCGCTCGCCCTTGGCGCGCACGGCGGCGATGGCGGCCGCAGCCACGACGGCCGCGGTGCCCTGGATGTCGTCATTGAAGGAGACGTGCTCCTCGCGATAGGTGTCAAGGATCCGGTGCGCGTTGTTGGCGCCGAAGTCCTCCCAGTGCAGCAGGGCCGTGGGGAAGTGGCGCTTGACCGCTGCCACGAAGGCCGCGATGAACCCGTCATAACGCTCCCCGCGCACCCGTGCGTGGCGGGCACCGAGATAGGCCGGGTCGTTGAGCAGGGCGAGGTTGTCGGTGCCCACGTCGAGCACGATCGGGAGCGCCCGCAACGGGTGGATGCCCGCGGCCGTGGTGTAGACGGCGAGCTTGCCGACAGCGATCCGGATGCCGCCCACGCCCTGGTCACCGATGCCCAGGATCCCCTCGGAGTCGGTCACCACCAGCAGATCGATGTCGTCCGGTCCGGCCCCGTGCGCGGCCAGCGCCTCGTCGATGTCGTCCGGGTTGTCCAGCGCAAGATAGATGCCGCGGGCGCGGTCGAAGGTGGAGCTGAAGGCCTCGATCGCCTCGCCCACGGTGGGGGTATAGATGATCGGGAGCATCTCGTCGAGGTGCTCGGACACCAAGCGGTAGTAGAGGATCTCGTTGAGGTCCTGCAACTGGTTGAGATAGACATATTTGCTCAGGGCGTCCGGCTGCTTGTCGAACTGCCGATAGACCCGCTTGAGCTGCTCGTTCATCGAGTTCACCGCCGGCGGCAGCAACCCTTGCAGGCCGAGGGCGCGGCGCTGCTCCAGGGTGTAGGCCGGCCCGAAGTTGAGCATCGGGCGCGCGAGCACCTGACGACCTCGAACAGCGATCTGGACGGTCTCGGCACCATTGTCGGTGCGGAATTGAAACTGGCGCGCCATAACGGGACAGTAATGCACCCCGGGTGGGCCCCGAACGGCCGGTGTTCAGTCGGCTCCTGCGCCCCGGACCCGGCGTCCGCCGCGCCGGCCAGTGAACCGGCCCCGGAGTCGGTGCCGCCGCCGCAACGCGGTCCGGGCGATGTGGTGCTCCTGCTCCGGTGGTGGGACGTCGAGATCGATGCGAGCGACCTGCTCCAGCCGTGGCTGGTCGTGCTGGCCGTCGTGGACCTCGCCGGTCGACCAGCTGACCTCCATCTGGTCGTCGGTCAGCTGCAGCACGGCCAGGTTGTTGTCATACCAGGGGCCCGCGAGATTGCGCCAGGACCACGGGGCGTCCGGCACCCGGGCAGACCGGGCGGCCAGGGCGCCGACCGGGCTGGCCACCCCATGGGTGAGCAGGGCCAGCACGGTGCGCATCGCACGGGGGAGCGGGTTGCGGATCGGTGAGCAGACGAACTGCATCACGCGGGTCCCGGTGCGCTCCTGCTCCGGACGCCCCACGTCCGACCCGGCCTCCGACCGCCAGGGGTCCTCGACCTCGGACATATAGGAGTGGTGGACGTCGCCGGAGAGGAAGACGATGCTCGCGGGAGGGGTGCCTCGCTCGCCGCGGACGACCTCGGCGACCATGCGGCATACCTGCCGGAAGGACTCGTTGAACGCGCCCCAGTGCTCGAGGTCGACCTCGACCCGCAGCCGCTCGCCGAGCCGGGCGACCGCCCGCCCCCACGCACCGTCGACCATCGCCTCGTTCCAGGCCTCCACGTGGTGCAGGCCGGGGGGCAGCAGGAACGGCAGCGAGGTGCCGATGAACAGGTGCCGACAGTCTCCACGCAACTGCTGATCCAGCCAGTCCATCTCGGGCCCGTCGAGCATCGAGCGCTGGCCCGGTTCGAGAACCCGGGCGGCCCGCGAGTCGATGACGACCAGGCGCGCGTCGCCGAGATCGCGCGCATAGGACCACCGGTAGGTGTCCGGCTCCTGGTCCACCCGCTCGGCGAATGCGTCAAGCACCTCGGTCAGGTCGACCTCGCCGCTCGCGCCGGCCTGCCGCCGCTGCAGCTCGCGCCAGATCTCGTCCTGCGCACGCTCGTCGACGGACAGGTTGCCGAGGTGCTGATAGACCCAGTAGGACGCCAGCGCGGCCACGATCCGGCCGTGCCACCAGCTCGTGGCCTCCATGTCGACCCGCCACTGGGCGGAGGTGTTCCAGTCGTCGCGCACGTCGTGGTCGTCAAAGATCATCAGGCTCGGCAGGCAGGACAGCAGCCACCGCAGCCACGGGTCGCTCCAGGCGATGAGATAGAGGTGGGCATACTCCTCGAAGTCGCGCAGCTCGGGCCCGGGCGGCTCGTCCAGGGACCGCCGCGACTCGATGAACTCGCGCATCTCGTCGCTGGTCTCGTCCGCATAGACCTGGTCGCCGAGCAGCAGCACCAGGTCGGGCAGGTGCGCCAGGCCGTCCCGCACCTTCTGCCCGGCCGCGTCCATCCCGAAGGTGCGCAGCGCGTCCACGCCGTGGGTGCGGTGGTGCTCGGCGTCGTGCGGGACGCTCGTGCGGCAGGAGCCGAAGGCGATCCGGCTCGCCTGGCTCCGGTCCAGGGTGCGCAGGCTGCTGGGCGGGGTCGGGTCGTGCGGCGCCGGCCAGACGGGGGTCCCGTCGAAGACCACCTCGTATGCCGAGTGGGTGCCTGGCGCGAGGCCCGTCACCTCCACGAGGGCGAAGTGGTGCTCGTGGACGGCGAAGGTGGGTGCGCTCCATTCCCGGCCGTCTGCGTCGAGCCGCACCACGACGGTGCCCGCCCGGGCGGTCTCGACCCAGATCGCGGCCGACGTCTCATCGACGTGGCGCAGCACGGGGCCGAGCAGCAGGGGGGAGGTCACCGTCGCGGTGTGTCCGAGTGTGGCGGGTGTCCGAGGCTGTGCTGGCCGATCAGAGGTTGATCATGTGGCCGGAGAGACCGTGCAGGGCCTCCTTGACCGCCTCACCCAGCGTCGGGTGGGCGAAGACCACGCGGGACAGCTCGTCCGCGGTGAGGTCCCAGGTCTGCGCGGCGTTGAGCACCGGCAGCAGCTCTGTGGCATCCGGGCCGATGATGTGGGCGCCGACGAGCTCGTTGTGCTCGGCGTCCGCGACGATCTTGACGAACCCGACCGCGTCACCCAGACCCATCGCCTTGCCGTTGGCCGAGAACGGGAACTTGGCGACCTTGACGTCATAGCCCTTCTCCTTGGCCTGCTCCTCGGAGTAGCCCATGGAGGCGATCTGCGGGTGGCAGTAGGTCGCGCGCGGGATGAAGTCGAAGTCGATCTCCTGGGTCTCGGCGTCCGCGATGGTCTCGGCCGCCACGATGCCCATCGCCTCGGCCGTGTGCGCCAGCATCAGCTTGCCGGTGACGTCGCCGATGGCATAGACGCCGTCGACGTTGGTGCGGCCGCGGCCGTCCACCTGGATCGCGCCGCGCTCGGTCGTCGCCACCCCGATCTCCTGCAGGCCGTAGCCCTCCAGGCGCGGCGCGAAGCCGATCGCCGAGAGCAGCCGGTCGGCCTCGATCACCTGGGAGTCGCCGCCGCCGGCGGGGGAGACGGTCACCTTCACGCCGCTGCCGGTGTCCTCGACGGACTCGACCTTGGTGCTGAGCATGACCTTGACGCCGAGCTTCTTGTAGTGCTTGAGCAGCTCCTTGGAGACCTCTGCATCCTCGGTGGGCACCATGCGGTCGAGGAACTCCACGATCGTCACGTCGACGCCGAAGTTGGTCATCACATAGGCGAACTCGACACCGATGGCCCCGGATCCGGCGATGATGATCGAGCCGGGCAGCTCCGGGTCGAGGATCTGCTCCTCGTAGGTCACGACGTTGTCGCTGACCTCCACGCCCGGGATCATCCGGGTGGTCGCGCCGGTGGCCAGGATCAGGTTGTCGAAGGTCAGCTCGGTGGTGCCCTTGTCTCCGTCCACCGTCATCGAGGTCGAGCTGGTGAGGGTGCCCCAGCCGTCGACCTCGGTGATCTTGTTCTTCTTCATCAGGAAGTGCACGCCCTTGACGATGCCGTTCGACACGTCGCGGCTGCGCTTGTGCGTCGGGCCGTAGGACATCGTGGCGTCGCCCTCGATGCCGAACTTGGCCTTGTCATGGGTCAGGGTGTGCGCCAGCTCGGCGTTCTTGAGCAGTGCCTTGGAGGGGATGCAGCCGACGTTGAGGCAGACACCACCCCAATACTGCTTCTCCACGACGGCGACCTTCTTCCCGAGCTGGGAGGCGCGGATCGCCGCGACATACCCGCCGGGACCGGCACCGAGAACAACGACGTCATAGTGATCGGCCATGCCGACAGTATGCCGTCCGTCGGCTCTCCCAGCAGCCTCGCCCCGCATCATGGACGCAGGCCTTCGGCGCGTAGACGGTCCTGCGCGATTCTCTCGGAGCGCTCCGCACGCTCGATCCGTTGGCCGAGAGTATGACGCTCGAGGTGCCTGAAGTGCCGGCGAGCCCGTCCAACCTTCCAGGCAGCGACCGGGCCAACGGCGAGGATGACGAGAGTGACTGCGGCCAACCAGGGCTCAAAGATGAGCGGTGCGGTGCACACGACAACGACTACACCCCAGACGGCTACGACCAGGTGTAAGAGCCCGAGCGAGCGGGACCTTGTGGCGGATCCAGAGGCATCCACCGTGGAATCTATGGCTAGGTAGATGCCGAGCGGGAAACTGATGAGGACCAACCCGCTGTAGAGGAGCACCGCGCCGCTGAGTTGAGGTGCCAGGCTTAGTTGTGCCACAGCGAGCAGGGTCGCTGTCCCAGTTGCCCAGATCGCCGTGGACCCCCACCGCTGCAAGCGACCTCCGGGGTCGTCAGGCAGTGCACCGGTCGCGAGGTCTCTCACCAACTTCTGTTGGAGGGCAGTGCGATGTGTCTTGGCGCGGTGGAGGTTGTAGGTGTGCCGCACGACCGGAGGGCTGCTCAGTGCGGCGAGCCAAGCGAGCAGGAGTGCGAGTGCTGCCAGCATGGCCGCCCCCGGCCACGTCCGTGATGCAGCAAGGTCGAGGTAGGGGATGGCTCCGAGGCAAAGGGCCGATGCGCCAAGTAGGGCAGCCATCGCCACAGAGTCGAGGAGCATCGCTCTGGCCTGCCCCGCTGCCCCCTTCGGCTGTCGGACGTGACCGATGCTGACCGCGACAAACAGCGTCACGCTGATTGTGACTATGCCGATGATGAATGCCCCAAGTAGTTCGGCGCTGACGTTGTGGTGCAACTGTCCGAAGCGGTCGACGAAGGACGCCCAGAGCTCGTCGATTCGTAGTGGCGCGGGGGACGACGCGATGGCAGGCGGGGGCACGGTCGCTGCCATCCAGTGGCCTCCTCCGGCAATGAGGATGCTGATAGCCAGCCAACCCCAGGCCCAGCGGCGCATGGCATTCCTCTCCTGCTCGATCTCCCATGGTTGAGGTTCTGGGGTTTGGGGCGGTTGGTTAACGACGAGTGTCGCGGTTGGCCGGTCTCTGATGTCTCGCTCTTTTCGGTAGGGGGACCGGTTCAAGAGCCACCCCACGACGAGCGCCGCACTGACGCTGCCGAGTATCTTCCTGTCCGCTGATCGCATCGTTCCCACCCTCTAGTCACCGTTAACGCTGCTTAACCCCGTTTGCTCGCCCCACGTCGCCTCGTGCGGGCGTGCCGCAACGGTGCTAAGCACCGTAGGCGGAGCCACCGACATCCGCTCCGCGGAGGGCGTTCTTAGATTGGACAGAGTCCAGAGGGGTAGCTACAATGGATATTGTCCAGACGCGGCCCAGGGGATCAGTGGAGGTGCAGAGCGTGGCGAGTCACGGCATACCGACTCCTGCAGAGTCCCTCCGCGCCGCCGGGCTGCGGGTCACCCGCCCCCGGGTGGCCGTTCTCGAGGCCCTGGCGCGCGAGCCGCACACCAGCGCCGACGCCGTCCTGGCGCAGGTCCGAGAGCAGGGGGGCCCAGTGTCCCGGCAGGCCGTCTATGACGTGCTGCACGCGCTGACGCAGGCTCGCCTCGTCCGGCGGCTGCTGATCGACAATGCCTCGCGCTACGAGCTGGACACCCACGACAACCACCACCACCTGCTGTGCCGCGGCTGCGGTGCGCTCGCCGACGTGCCCTGCGCCGTCGGTGCCGCGCCCTGTCTGCTGCCCAGCCACGATCACGGGTTCGAGGTCGAGGTCGCCGACGTCCTCTACTCCGGGCTCTGTCCCACCTGCCGTGCCGCGGGGGACCGCGGGGCGGACGCCACCACATCAACTGCACGCACATCAACAACACCACGGAGGATGAATGTCTGAGTTCACAGCCGGCACCCATGAGAACGGTGCGCCGCGCCCGTCCGACGCCCACTCGCTCAGCGTCGGGAGCAACGGCCCGCTGCTGCTGCACGACGTGGCCCTGGTCGAGAAGCTCGCCCGGTTTGACCGCGAGCGCATCCCGGAGCGCAGCCCGCACGCCAAGGGGTCGGGGGCCTTCGGCGAGTTCGAGGTGACCGAGGATGTCAGCAAGTTCACCAAGGCCGGGTTCCTGCAGAAGGGCGCCAAGACCCCGATGATGGCCCGCTTCTCCACTGTCGCCGGTGAGCAGGGGTCGCCCGACACCTGGCGTGACGTGCGCGGTTTCGCGCTGAAGTTCTACACCGACCAGGGCAACTTCGACATGGTCGGCAACAACACGCCGGTCTTCTTCGTGCGCGACCCGATGAAGTTCCCGGACTTCATCCACTCCCAGAAGCGCACCCCGGACTCCGGCCTGCGCAGCGGGAACATGCAGTGGGACTTCTGGACGCTGGTGCCGGAGTCGGCCCACCAGGTCTCCTACGTGATGGGCCCCCGTGGCCTGCCGCGCAGCTGGCGCGAGATGAACGGCTACTCCTCGCACACCTACTTGTGGGTCAACGAGGCCGGCGAGAAGTTCTGGGTCGTCTATCACTGGCTGTCCGAGCAGGGCGTGCACAACATGACCAACGAGGAGGCCACGGAGCTCGCGGGCACCGACGCTGAGTATCACCGTCGCGACCTGTTCGACGCCATCAACCGCGGCGACTTCCCGAGCTGGCGCCTGGAGGTCCAGGTCATGCCCTACGACGAGGCCAAGGACTACCGCTTCAACCCCTTCGACCTGACCAAGGTCTGGTCCAAGAAGGACTACCCGCGCATCCCGGTGGGCCGGTTCACGCTCAACCAGAACCCGTCCAACCACTTCGCGGAGATCGAGCAGGCCGCCTTCAGCCCCTCCAACACGGTGCCCGGCACCGGCGTCTCCCCGGACAAGATGCTGCTGGCTCGCGTCTTCTCCTATCCCGACGCCCAGCGCAACCGCCTCGGCACCAACTTCAACCAGTTGCCGGTCAACGCCCCGAAGGTGGCGACCAACTCCTACGACAAGGAGGGGGCGATGCAGTTCCACCACAGCGGTGCAGCTCCGGTCTACTCGCCCAACTCCTACAGCCGCCCCTATGCCGACGAGCAGGGCACCTCGGAGACCGGCTGGGAAGCCGATGGTGAGATGGTGCGCGCGGCCTACACGCTGCACGCCGAGGATGACGACTTCGGTCAGGCGCACACCCTGGTCCGCGAGGTCTACACCGAGGAGGAGCGCCAGGAGCTGGTCAAGACCGTCGTGGGCTCGCTCACCGACGTCGAGGAGCCGGTGCTGAGCCGGGTGTTCGACTACTGGACCAAGATCGACGCCGAGGTCGGTGCCAACATCGAGGCCGCCTATCGCGCGGGCGCCGAGGAGCAGGTGCCGGGCAACGACCCGGTCGACGTTGACGCCTGAGTCACCGACTGACTAGTCCCCCAAGGCGATTCGCCGGGCAGGGCTGACTGGGCCTGCAGGAGTGGTTGCACCAGACCACCCCTGCAGGCCCCTTGTCGTTCCAGGGCTCAGTGTCGTCCCGGGGCGTCGGTGTCGTCCCGGGTGTCAGTGTTGTCCGGGGCGTGAGTGCTGTCCGGGGTGTCAGTTGATGCTGGCCGCGAGGTCTCGCACGCTCATCAGCTCGGCGGTGTCGACGAAGGTCCGCAAGCGCTCGTCGCTGTAGGTCGCGGGGTGCGCCACCAGGACGACCAGCGTGCTGTCGCGCACCACTCCCTCGGCGAACAGGAGTGTCTCGGGGCCGTTGGCGCTCGCCGAGAGGTGGTCCCCGGACGAGGTGCACCCATCGGCCAGGTCGGGCTCGACCGTCCCGAGGAGCTCGCACAGATCGGGGTCGGCTCCGACCCGGAGATTGAGCAGGCGCAGCTCAGGGACCGCAGCACCGTCGCCGTCGACGTAGGTCGCGACGAGCCCGCGGTTGCTGTCGAGCGCGGTGAGGTCGTGGATCTCCTGTGGCAGCTCTGGCACGCCCACGGAGCGCAGGCCAGGAGCGGTCAGCTCGGCCAGTCGTGCCTCGTCCTGCTCCCGCTGCCACAGGAAGATGCCGAGCACCGCGCACACGGCGAGGAAGCCCACGATCATCGTCACAATGACGATCCGCCCCCGGCGCTGAGTCCGCCGAAGGTCCTCCGGCTCCCGTGTGGTCATGCTGCATCTCCCTCGTCGCGGTGCAGATCCTTCAGTCTCTCAGCAGTGCTTCAGCGGTCCGCATCGTGGATTCTTTGGCGATCCGCAGCGCACAGCACCTCGCTTGTGACCGGCGTCACAAGCCAAGTCTCTTGACAAGACCCGGGTGAGTGGGGGCATGGTTGCCCTATGCACTTCGGCCTCGTACTTATTATCTCAGGGCGCGTCACGCGGTAACCACCTACCGAGACGCGTCCTACCTCCGTTGCCCATCCGGGCCGGGGGTTTTTTTATACCCAGATTCGAGTCAGAGAGAGTGATATGACCGCTCAGCCCACCAGCGCAGCGCCCGCCCAGATGGCGCTCCCGAGCACGAGCACCGGTGCCGAGGCACTCGTGGATGCGCTGCTCCGCGTAGGCGCAGAGCACATCTTCGGTCTCCCCGGCGGGGCGGTGCTGCCGCTCTACGACACGCTCTATCAGCGTCCCGAGCTGCGTCACATCCTGGTCCGCCACGAGCAGGGCGCCGGCCACGCGGCCCAGGGCTATGCGGCGGCGACCGGCAAGGTCGGGGTCTGCCTGGCCACGAGTGGGCCGGGAGCCACCAACCTGGTCACCCCGCTGGCCGACGCCAACATGGACTCCGTGCCGATGGTGGCGATCACCGGCAACGTGCCCAGCTCGGCGATGGGCTCGGACGCCTTCCAGGAGGCCGACATCCGCTCGATCACCATGCCGGTGACCAAGCACAGCTTCCTGGTGACCGACCCCGCGATGATCGCCCCGACCGTGGCCAGCGCCTTCCGGCTGGCGTCGAGCGGTCGCCCCGGGCCTGTCCTGGTCGACGTCAGCAAGGACGCGCTGACCGCTCAGACCAAGACGGTCACCGACGGCGACCTGGCGATGCCGGGCTATCGGCCGGTGACCGAGCCCGGTCACGAGCAGGTCCGTGACGCGGTCTCGCTGATGCTCGCCTCCCGCCGTCCGGTGCTCTATGTCGGTGGCGGCACCATCCGCGCCGGCGCCCACGGCGAGCTGATGGCCCTGGCGGAGATGACCGGCCTCCCCGTGGTCACCACGCTCATGGCCCGCGGTGCCTTCCCGGACAGCCACCCGCAGCACCTGGGGATGCCAGGCATGCACGGCACGGTCGCGGCCGTCGGCGCGCTGCAGAAGTCGGACCTGATCATCAGCCTGGGCGCCCGCTTCGATGACCGGGTCACCGGTGTCCGCGAGTCGTTCGCGCCGCATGCCAAGGTGATCCACGCCGACATCGACCCCGCGGAGATCGGCAAGGTCCGCGCGGCGGAGGTCGCCCTGCTCGGCGACTGCCGCCCCACCATCGCGGCCCTGGCCGGCGAGTTCCGTGCCCGCGTCGAGGGCGGCACCGTCCCCGACTACGCCGAGTGGGTCGACTTCTGCCAGAAGGTCAAGGGCCGCTACCCGTTGTCGTATGACGAGGCGCCGGGTGGGCAGGTCGCCCCCCAGCAGGTGATCGAGCGGCTGGGCGCCCTGGCCGGGCCGGACGCGGTGTTCACCTCGGGTGTTGGACAGCACCAGATGTGGGCCGCGCACTATCTCGGCTTCGAGCGTCCGCGGACCTGGATCAACTCCGGGGGCCTGGGCACGATGGGCTTCGCGGTCCCCGCGGCGATGGGCGCCAAGGTTGGCCGACCGGACAGCACCGTCTGGGCGGTCGACGGCGACGGTTGCTTCCAGATGACCAACCAGGAGCTGGCCACCTGCGCCGTCGAGGGCATCCCGATCAAGGTTGCCATCATCAACAACGGCGCTCTGGGCATGGTCCGGCAGTGGCAGACGCTGTTCTACAACGAGCGCTACAGCAACACCGGCCTGCGCGGCACGCCGGCCCGGCCGGAGGCGCGCACCCCGATCCACGTGCCGGACTTCGTGATGCTGGCCCGCAGCTATGGCTGCGAGGCGCTGCGCTGCGAGGACCCCGCTGACATCGACAAGACGATCGAGACCGCCATGGGCATCAACGACGTCCCCGTCGTCGTCGACTTCCGCGTCCACCAGGACGCGATGGTCTGGCCGATGGTCGCCTCGGGCGCCAGCAACGACGACATCAAGTTTGCCCGCGACCTCGCCCCCCAGTTTGAGGAGGACGACTGATGCACCTGACTGGTCAGGCCACCCCCTGCGACGTGCAGGCCCGGTCACCGGTGACCACCTCGGCACGTCACCGGCTCGGAGCACTGATTATTCGAGTCCGGGAAAGGGCCGGGCACTCCAGCTGATCACCACCCCTCATCACACTTCCAACCCCCATCACCCCCTTTGGAGCACATCATGAGCCGTCACGCACTGTCTGTCCTGGTCGAGAACAATCCGGGCGTCCTGGCCCGGGTCTCGGTCCTGTTCGCCCGCCGCAGCTTCAACATCGACCACCTGGTCGTTGGCCCCACCGAGGACCCCAAGGTCTCCCGGATGACCATCGTCCTCAACGTCGGTGACGAGCAGCTGCACAAGGTCACCAGCCAGTTGGACAAGCTGATCGAGGTCATCCACATCGAGGAGCTGTCGGACCCGTCCGCGATCCGCGACAAGCTGTGGGCGATCAACGACAACGGGCCACGCCCGGTCGGCGCCATGGCGGCCGCCTGGGGCTGACCCACCGCCCACGTGACTGGGACACGGCCGCCCGCCCCACGGCATACGGCCCCCTGCTGTAAGACCCACACCCCCACACCACGGGGACTCACCCTCACCCAAGGAGAACGACTTCAGATGGCCAAGATGTACTACGACGACGACGCCGAGCTCGGTCTGATCCAGGACCGTTCGGTCGCGGTCATCGGCTATGGCAGCCAGGGGCACGCGCACGCGCTGTCGCTCCGTGACTCAGGGGTGGACGTGCGCGTCGGTCTCCCCGAGACCTCCAAGTCCCGCGCCAAGGCCGAGGCCGAGGGGCTGCGGGTCGTGACTCCGGAGCAGGCGGCACAAGAGGCCGACCTGATCATGATCCTCACGCCGGACCACACGCAGCGCACCCTCTACACCGAGGCGATCGAGCCGCACCTCAACGAGGGTGACGCGCTCTTCTTCAGCCACGGGTTCAACATCCGGTTCGACTACATCAAGCCCCCGACCGGGGTGGACGTGTGCATGGTCGCCCCCAAGGGCCCGGGTCACCTGGTGCGTCGCGAGTATGTCGACGGTCGGGGTGTGCCGGTCCTGGTCGCCGTCGAGCAGGACGCCAGCGGGCGCGCCTGGGACGTGGCGCTGTCGTATGCCGCAGCCATCGGGGGACTGCGCGCCGGCGGCATCAAGACGACCTTCACCGAGGAGACCGAGACGGATCTTTTCGGCGAGCAGGCGGTCCTTTGTGGTGGTGTGAGCCAACTGGTCATGAAGGGCTTCGAGACGCTGACCGAGGCTGGCTACCAGCCGGAGGTCGCCTACTTCGAGTGCCTGCACGAGCTCAAGCTCATCGTCGACCTGATGTATGAGGGCGGCATCGCCAAGCAGCGCTGGTCGGTCTCCGACACCGCGGAGTACGGCGACTACGTCTCCGGCCCGCGCGTCATCGACGACAAGGTCAAGGAGAACATGCAGGCGGTGCTCGAGGACGTCCGCAACGGCAACTTCGCGGCCCGCTTCATCGCCGACCAGGACTCCGGCGCCCCGGAGTTCAAGAAGCTTCGGTCCGAGGCGGAGGTGCACCCCATCGAGACCGTCGGTCGTGAGCTGCGCGACATGATGTCCTGGGTGAAGTCGCACGACTCCGACTATGTCGAGGGGACCGCGGCGCGGTGACCGAGGTCGATCCCAAGCCCCGCTCACGCGATGTCACCGACGGTCTGGAGCGCGCCGCTGCCCGCGGCATGCTCCGGGCCGTCGGGATGGGTGATGACGACTGGGTCAAGCCCCAGGTCGGAGTCGCCTCGTCGTGGAACGAGATCACGCCGTGCAACCTGTCCCTGGAGCGGCTGGCCAAGGCCGCCAAGGACGGGGTGCACGAGGCGGGTGGCTATCCGTTGGAGTTCGGCACCATCTCGGTGTCTGACGGCATCTCGATGGGCCACGAGGGGATGCACTACTCCCTGGTGTCCCGCGAGGTGATCGCCGACTCGGTGGAGACCGTCATGTCCGCCGAGCGGCTGGACGGGTCGGTGCTGCTGGCCGGGTGCGACAAGTCGCTGCCGGCGATGCTGATGGCGGCGGCACGCCTGGACCTAGCGGCGGCGTTCGTCTATGCCGGCACGATCCTGCCCGGTCAGGCCAAGCTGTCCGACGGGTCGACCCGTGAGGTCACCATCATCGATGCCTTCGAGGCAGTCGGTGCCTGCTCGGCCGGGCTGATGTCCCGGGACGACGTCGACGCGATCGAGCGGGCGATCTGCCCGGGCGAGGGTGCCTGCGGTGGGTTCTATACCGCCAACACGATGGCTGCCGTCGCCGAGGCGATGGGCATGGCGCTGCCGGGCTCGGCGGCCCCGCCGGCCACCGACCGGCGCCGGGACGGCATCGCCAGGGCGAGCGGGCGGGCCGTGGTCGAGATGCTGCGACAGGGCATCACCGCGCGCCAGATCATGACCAAGGAGGCGTTCGAGAACGCCATCGCGGTCGTGATGGCCTTCGGTGGCTCGACCAACGCGGTGCTGCATCTGCTCGCGATCGCTCGCGAGGCGGACGTGGAGCTGACGCTCGATGACTTCCGTCGGATCGGCGCGAAGGTGCCGCACCTGGCCGACGTCAAGCCGTTCGGGCAGCACGTCATGGTCGACGTGGACCGCGTGGGAGGCATCCCCGTGGTGATGCGCGCCCTGCTGGATGCCGGTCTGCTGCACGGTGATTGCCTCACCGTGACGGGCAAGACGGTGGCCGAGAACCTGGCGGAGGTGCCCCCGCCGGACCTGGATGGTGAGGTGCTGCGAGCGCTGGACAACCCGATCCACAAGACGGGCGGTCTGACCATCCTGCAGGGCTCCCTCGCCCCGGACGGGGCGGTGGTGAAGTCGGCCGGTTTCGACTCGGACGTCTTCCGTGGGACCGCGCGCGTCTTCGACGGGGAGCGGGCCGCGATGGACGCGCTCGAGGCCGGGACCGTCGCGGCCGGCGACGTGGTCGTCATCCGTTATGAGGGGCCTCAGGGAGGCCCGGGCATGCGGGAGATGCTCGCCATCACCGGAGCGATCAAGGGCGCCGGGCTCGGCAAGGACGTCCTGCTGGTGACCGACGGCCGGTTCTCCGGTGGCACCACGGGCCTCTGCGTCGGGCACATCGCGCCCGAGGCGACCACCGGTGGACCGATCGCCCTGGTCGAGGACGGTGACCCCATCGTCCTGGACGTCGCGAACGGGACGCTCGAGGTCGAGGTGAGCGACGACATACTGCAGCAGCGTCGTGCTCTGTGGGCTCCACCGGAGCCCCCCGAGCGGTCCAGGCGGGGCGTGCTGAACAAGTATGTGCGGCTCGTGGGGTCGGCGTCGCAGGGCGCCGTCACATACTGACCTCGTGCGGGGGTGGCGGGTGACCGCCTCTGCATGACGGTCTCCGGCCGGGCCGGGTGGTGCTCCTCCGCCACCCGGCCCGGCTTATCCCGTTGATCCGTGGCCTGTGGACCGGAGCGCGGCCACGGCCTAGGGTGACGCCAAGCAGTCGCCCTCGAGGAAGGACGCCTATGAAACGGCGGATCGTCGCACTCGGCACGGTGGTGGCGTTGGGGTTCGGCCTCAGCGCCTGTGGTGGAGGGGGCGCGGGCAGTGATGTGATCATCCTGCGAGTTGCGCTGAACCAAACCGAGACGCACCCCTCCTACGTGGCGCTGTCCAACTACAGCGACCGGCTCGAGGAGCAGACCGACGGGCGGATGCGCCTGGACATCTTCCCCAACGAGACACTCGGCGCCCAGGCCGAGGTGCTGCAGCTGCTCAGCGACAACATCATCGACCTGGGGATCATCTCCGGCTCCCAGATGGAGAACCTGAGCGGGGACTTCCTGGTGCTCAACATGCCGGGTGTCTTCGACTCCGTCGAGCACCAGATGCCGGTCGTTCACGACCCGGAGATCGTCGGGGAGCTCTACACCTCCCTGGAGGACAGCAACGACATCACGGTCATGGGCGGGTTCACCCAGGGATCGCGCCACATCTACACCAAGAACAAGGTGACCTCGCTCGCCGACCTGGATGGCGTGAAGATCCGGGTCCAGGAGAGCGAGCTCAACCTGGCGATGATCCGGGCACTGGGAGGCTCACCAACCCCGATGGCCTTCGGTGAGGTCTACACCGCGCTGCAGTCGGGCGTGCTGGACGGCGCGGAGAACAACGAGGTCTCCTACTTCACGCAGAAGCACTTCGAGGTGGCGCCCTTCTTCACCAACTCCAACCACCTGGTGGGGCTGGACTACATGGTTGCGAGCACCGAGATGCTCGAGGGTCTGGCCCCCGAGGACCGCCAGTTACTCGAGGACGAGTGGATCAACACCTACGAGGACCACATCCAGCTGTGGGACGAGGCCACCCAGGAGGCCATCGAGGGTGCGCAGGCCGGTGGGGCCGAGTGGGTCGAGATCGACCAGGAGGAGGTCCGGGCGGCCCTCGAGCCGTTGGCCGACGAGTTCCTCACCACGCCCACTCAACGACAGCTCTACGACAAGATCCGCGCCGCGGCGCCAGGGCAGGAGGACTGACGTGGAACCCATCAAGAAGGGACTCGATCGGGTGCTGCAGGGCGCCTCGGTCGTGCTGTTCGCGCTGTTGGTGGTGGTTGTCGTCTGGCAGGTCTTCACCCGTCAGGTGCTCAACTCACCCAGTGCCTGGACCGAGGAGTTGGCCCGCTACACGTTCGTGTGGGTGGGGCTGTTCGCGACCGCCCTCGTCTTCTCTGAGCGAGGGCACATCGCGGTCGACTTTGTGGTCACGAAGTTCTCGACGAAACCGCGCAAGGTCGTGGCCGTCGTCGTGCAGCTGGCGATCATCTTCTTTGCCCTCGCTGTCCTGGTCTATGGCGGCGTCCGCGCCTCGAACGGCGCCTGGAACCAGTCGCTGAGCGCCCTGCCGACCCAGGTCGGCGTGATGTATCTGGCGATGCCGATCACCGGCGTGCTGATCACGTTCTACGCGATCTACCACCTCCAAGCCGTCCTGCGGGGCGCCGAGGAAGCCATCGACACCGACCAAGACCCCCAGATGGTGTGACCCATGGACCCCATCGCTCTCGCAGCCACCGTTCTGGTCGGCACGATCGTCCTCGGCATCATCTTCTCGGTGCCGATCGCCGTCAGCATCGGTCTCGGCACGTTCTTCGCAGCGGTCGTGCTCCTCGACTTTGAGAAGGCCGCGCTGGTCTCCAGCCAACGATTGTTCACCGGCATCAACTCCTTCACCCTGTTGGCGATTCCGTTCTTCGTGCTCGCCGGCGTCCTGATGAACACTGGCGGCATCGCCGGCAGGCTCATCGACGCCGCCAAGGTCATGGTGGGCAAGACGCCAGCCAGCCTGGCCAACACCAACGTCGTGGCCAACGCGATGTTCGGCGCCGTCAGCGGCGCGGCGGTCGCTGCCGCAGCAGCCATCGGCACGGTGATGACACCGCGGATGAAGGAGGACGGTTACGACCCGAAGTGGTCGGCAGCGGTCAACGTCGCGTCTGCCCCCGCAGGCATGCTCATCCCGCCGAGCAACACCTTCATCGTCTACTCACTGGTCAGTGGTGCCTCCATCTCCGCGCTGTTCATGGCCGGCATCATCCCGGGCCTGATCTGGGCTGGCGCCTGCATCCTCGTGGTGATGCTGACCTACAAGAAGTACAGCACCCCCCAGGAGACGGCGTCGGTCTCGTTCAAGGACTCGATGCTGGTGATCTGGCGGGCCGTGCCCTCGCTGCTGATGATCATCATCGTGATCGGCGGCATCGTCGGTGGCATCTTCACCGCCACCGAGTCCTCGGCCATCGCGGTCGTCTACTGCCTGGTCCTGGGCTTCATCTATCGCACCATCAAGTGGTCCGACCTGCCCAAGGCCCTGCTGGATGCCGCCCGCACGACGGCCATCATCATGCTGCTGGTCGGTGTCTCGACGGCACTGTCGTTCGTGATGTCCTTCTCGCACATCCCCGACGCGGTCTCCGACGGGCTGCTCGGCCTGACCGACAGCCCACAGATCATCTTGTTCCTGATGATGATCATCCTGCTGATGGTCGGCACCTTCATGGACCCGACCCCGGCCATCCTGATCTTCACACCGATCTTCCTGCCGATCGTCACGACCTTCGACATGAGCCCGGTGCACTTCGGCACGATGATCGTCTATGCGCTGTCCATCGGCGTGATCACCCCGCCCGTCGGCAACGTGCTCTTCGTCGGAGCGCGGGTCGCCGGGATGGGCATCGAGCCAGTCGTCGGCAAGCTGATCTGGTTCTTGCTGGCCCTGGTTGGCGGACTCCTGCTGGTGATCTATATCGAGCCGCTCTCGCTGTGGATCCCGAACATGCTCGGGTTGATCGCCGAGTAGCGAGATCTTGCCCCACCGAGCGCGTGGGCGCCTGAGTCTTCCCCCCACCGAGCGCGCCGTATGCCGTGGGGCCGGCGATCGTGGTCGGGTCCGGTCAGCCGGTGGCCGCGATCTGGGCCGCCATGTGCCCAGCGCCATAGCCGTTGTCGATGTTGACGACGGCCACGCCGGGAGAGCAGGCGTTGAGCATCGACAGCAGTGGTGCCAGGCCCTCGAACGCTGCGCCATAGCCGACCGACGTGGGCACCCCGATGACCGGGGCCGATGCGAGCCCTGCGACCACGCTGGCCAGCGCGCCATCCATGCCGGCCACGACCACGATGGCCGAGGCAGCAGCGATCTGGTCGACCCGGGCCAGGATCCGGTGCAGTCCCGCGACGCCCACATCGACCACGAGCTCGGTCGGGCGCCCGAGATGCTGCGCCGTCAGCCACGCCTCACGGGCGACGGGGATGTCGGCCGTCCCGGCACAGAGCACCAGGACCGTGCCGCCGCTCGGCTCCGGCACGGGCCCCGGCCAGGCAACCATCCGCGCCACTGGGTCGTGGATGGCTCCGGTGAGCTCACGGCATACGGCCTCTGCCTGCTCCGCCGTGGCACGGGTGAAGAGGATCGTGCCCAACGCCTCCGGGTCGTCCGCGCCGCGCTCGCCGACCGCGCGCGCGATCGCGACCAGGTGGTCCATCGTCTTGCCCTCGCACAGGACGGCCTCGGGATAGCCGCGACGCGCGGCCCGGCCGAAATCGAACTCGGCGATGCCCTCGAGACTGTCATCCGACGCGCTCGGTGGGGCCGATTCCCGCAACACGACGCGCTCGGTCAGGTCTGTGGGCGCCACACCGTGCGCTCGGTCGGGGTGGGGGTCAGCCACGAGTGACCAGGGGCATGGTGAAGGCACCGGACTGGATGCCGACCAGGTCCAGGGCCACGAACCGGAAACCAGCAGCCTGCACGCCCTCGACCAGCGCGGCACGCACCTGCGGGTCGGCGGCGCGGGCCAGCTCGTGGTCGGTCAGCTCCAGCCGGGCGACGTCGTCGTGATGGCGCACCCGGCAGTCCGAGAAGCCCAGCGCCCGCACGGCAGCCTCGGCCCGATCGATCTGGGTCAACTTCTCGGGGGTGACCTCCTTGAAGTGCGGGATGCGCGAGGCCAGGCACGGCGCCGCCGGCTTGTCCGCGTTGGGCAGCCCCAGGGCGGCCGCCACGGCCCGCACGTCGGCCTTGGTCAGCCCCGCGTCGGCCAGCGGCCGCAGCACTAGGTGCTCGGTCGCGGCCCGGGCACCGGGACGGTCCGGACGGATGGCGTCGTCGGCGTTCTCGCCATAACTCACCGCCGCCAGCCCGTGCGCGGCCACGACGTCGTCACCGATGCGCGCAAACAGCTCGTCCTTGCAGTGGAAGCACCGGTCCGGACCGTTGGCGCGATAGGCCTCCGACGACCCCTCATCCGTGGCCACCTCGACGACACCGACCCCGATCTGGCTGGCGATGTCGTGGGCGGCCGCCCGCTCGGCGGTGGCCAGGCTCGGGGAGATGCCGAGTATGCCGACAGTCCGGTCCGCGCCCAGCTCACGAACGGCGACGGCCAGGAGGGTGGTGGAGTCCACGCCGCCGGAGTAGGCCACGCCCAACCGGCCCTCGCCGGGCAGGTGCTCGGCCACGCGGGCGATCAGCGCGGCGACCTCGGGGGAGACGTCCTGGTGGGCGTCGACCCGATCGGCGATCTGCAGGGGAGGGCCGCTCGCGCCCTGGGTCACCGCGACGACGGGGAGGAGTTGGGGCACCTGCGTCACTCTAGATCTCCACCTCACTGCGGTCACCGGACCACAGGGTGTGGAAGGTGCCGGGCTTGTCGATGCGCTGATAGGTGTGGGCGCCGAAGAAGTCGCGCAGCCCCTGCACCAGGGACGCCGGCAGCCGCTCCGAGCGCACGGTGTCGTAGTAGGCCAGCGCGGCCGAGAAGCCGGGCGCGGGCACCCCGGCGCCCGTCGCGACCGCGACGACGTGCCGCCAGGCGTCCTGGGAGTTGCCCAGGTCGGCGGCCACGCTGGGGGCGGCGAGGAGGGTGGCCAGGTTCGCCCCGGCATACTCCTGGCGGATCCGCTCCAGCAGTTTGGCGCGGATGATGCAGCCGCCCCGCCAGATGCGGGCCACCTCGGAGATGTTGACGTCCCAGCCGTATTGCGCACTGGCAGTGCGGATCTGGTCCAGTCCCTGGGCGTAGGCGACGACCTTGGAGGACCACAGTGCCGCGCGCACCGCGTCCACGAGCGCCGTGCGGTCGTCCACCGAGATCGTGCGGTCCGGGCCGGTCAGACCCTGCGAGGCCTCGCGCAGGGCGCTGTGACCCGAGGTGGAGCGGGCGAAGACCGACTCGGCGATGGTGTTGACCGGCACGCCCAGCTCGAGGGCGATCTGCACGGTCCAGCGTCCGGTGCCCTTCTGCTCGGCCTGGTCCATGATGACCTCGACCAGGGGCGTGCCATCCACCTCCTGGTCGAGCACCTCGGAGGTGATCTCGATCAGGTAGGAGTCCAGGTCGCCGATGTTCCACTGCCGGAAGACGTCGGAGATCTCGCGGGCGGTCATCCCGGCCGCGGTGAGGATGTCGTAGGCCTCGGCGATGAACTGCATGTCGGCATACTCGATGCCGTTGTGCACCATCTTCACGAAGTGGCCGGCGCCGTCGGTGCCCATGTAGGCGCAGCACGGCTCGCCGTCGACCTTGGCGGAGATGTCCTCCAGCAGCGGGCCGAGGGCGGCATAGGACTCGGGGCTGCCGCCGGGCATGATGCTCGGGCCGAGCAGCGCGCCCTCCTCACCGCCGGAGATGCCAGCACCCACGAAGTGCAGCCCGACCTCACGCAGAGCGGCCTCACGCCGGCGGGTGTCTTCGTAGTGCGCGTTGCCGCCGTCCACCACGATGTCGTCCTGCTCCAGCAGCGGGATCAGCTGCTCGATGACGGCGTCGGTGCCCGCGCCGGCCTGGACCATGATGATGACCTTGCGCGGCCGCTCCAGCGCCGCGACGAACTCCTCGAGCGTCGGCGCGGCCACGAAGGTGCCGTCCTGGCCGAAGTCGGCGCTGAACGTCTCCGTCTTGGCGACGGTGCGGTTGTAGACCGCCACGGTGTGGCCACGGGAGGCGAAGTTGCGGGCCAGGTTGCTGCCCATCACCGCCAGTCCGATGACGCCAACCTGGGCGAGCGGGGTGTCTGCAGCGGCCATCGGGCCCTCCTGGGTGTGCGGTGCTGGTCCTAGGAGGCCACTCTGGCCGGGTTCGGACCACAAGGCAAGGAGGCTACGACGCAGCCCTCGCGGTCACAACGGGTTGCCACCAGTTGCCCCTCGCCCTAGAACTCCCGCGCGTTATCGGGTTGGATTGCGTCATGTCGCCCACAGCCCAGTTGCACCCGGACCGGCTCCTTCCCGGCGACCCCGGCACGCGGGGCATCGCCAGAGACCTGTATGCGTCGGTGAAGGGCCTGCCGATCATCAGCCCGCACGGCCACGTGCCGCCGGAGTGGCTGGCCAAGGACACCCCGTTCACGGACCCCACCTCGCTGTTGCTGTCCCCGGACCACTACATCTTCCGGATGCTGCACGCGGCCGGGGTGCCGCTGGCCGAGCTGGGCGTGGGTGGCGCCGAGCTCGATGAGGCCGGTGCCCGCCGTGCGTGGGAGCACCTGTGCCGGCACTGGGACCTGTTCCTGGGCACGCCCGTGCGCTATTGGCTCGAGGACGAGCTGGTCGGCATCTTTGGTGTCACCGAGCCGCTCTCGGAGCAGACCGCGCAGTCCAGCTATGACCGGATCGCCGAGGTCATCGCGGGGGAGGACTTCCGGCCGCGGGCGCTGATGGACCGCTTCGGCATATCAGTGCTGGCCACCACCGACGACCCGTGCGACGACCTGTCCCACCATGCCGCCCTCGCCGCCGACGACTCCTTTGGCCCCCGGGTGATGCCGACCTTCCGGCCCGACAAGTATCTCGAGCCCGGCAGGTCGGACTTCGCGGACCTGGTCGCCCGACTTGGCGAGGTCTCGGGGGAGGACACGGCGTCGTATGCGGGATATGTCCGCGCTCTGGAGAACCGGCGCCGCTATTTCGTCGAGCACGGCGCGGTCTCCAGCGACCACAGCCATGCCGACGTCGTGACCCTGACCCTGGAGGAGTCCGAGGCCAGCCGCATCTACACCGCGGCGCTCGCGGGCACCGCGACGCAGGAGGAGTCCACGGCCCTGCGGCGGCACATGCTGGTCGAGATGGCCCGGATGGCCACCGAGGACGGCCTGGTGATGACGCTGCACCCGGGGTCGTTCCGAAACCATCACCAGCCAACGCTGGACGCGCACGGACCGGACTCCGGTCACGACATCCCGATCCAGGTGGAGTTCACCCGCGGTCTGCGCGAGCTGCTGGGCCGCTTCGGCACCGCGGACGGCTTCCAGCTGGTGCTCTTCACCCTCGACGAGACCGTCTTCAGCCGGGAGATCGCGCCGTTGGCCGGGTTCTATCCGAGCGTGTTTGCCGGTGCCCCCTGGTGGTTCCTCGACGCTCCCGAGGCGATCGGCCGCTATCGCTCGGCCGTGACCGACACGATCGGCTTCTATCGCACGTCCGGCTTCATCGACGACACCCGGGCGTTCTGCTCGATCCCGGCACGGCACGACATGTCGCGCCGTCTGGACAGCGCCTTCCTGGCCCGGCTGGTCGCCGACCACCGGCTGCGCGAGGAGGATGCCCACCGGATCGCGACCGACCTGGTCACCAGGGTCCCGAGCACCGCGTTCAAACTCTGAGAGGGAGGACACCATGAGCGATCCACAGTCCGCGGCCGGCGGCGGTCGGCTGTCCCGACAGGAGCACGGACGGCCCGCGGCCCCGGTGCGCATGGTCCACCTGGGCGTCGGCAACTTCTTCCGGGCCCACCAGGCCTGGTTCACGGAGCGCTCGCAGGACTCCGCGGAGTGGGGGTATGCCGCATTCACCGGTCGCAGTGCAGAGGTCGCCAATGCGCTGGCTGAGCAGGAGGGCCTCTACACGCTGCTCGTGCGCGAGCCCGACGGTGACCGGCCCGAGGTGATCAGCTCGCTCAGTGCGGTGCACGCCGGGGACGACATCGAGGCGCTGCGTGGCTGTTTCGAATCCTCCGAGCTGGCCCTGGTGACCAGCACGGTCACCGAGGCGGGTTATCGCCGGGCCACCGGCGGTGGGCTGGACCTGCAGGACCCCGACGTCGTCGCCGACATCGAGGCGTTGCGCGCCAACCCGGAGAGCAACGAGGTGAG
Organism: Ornithinimicrobium faecis; assembly: GCF_023923225.1. Classification (GTDB taxonomy): domain Bacteria; phylum Actinomycetota; class Actinomycetes; order Actinomycetales; family Dermatophilaceae; genus Ornithinicoccus; species Ornithinicoccus faecis. Next base: position 586,792 of record NZ_CP099489.1, read on the forward strand.
GACCACGCCGGGTCGGTTGGTCGCCGGTCTGCTCGCACGAGCCAGCGCTGACGCCGGTCCGATCGCCCTGGTGCCCTGCGACAACGTGCCCGACAACGGCGCCATGGTCGCCCGCGTGGTGCGCGACCTCGCCACCGAGGTCGACCCGACGCTGTTGGACTGGATCGAGGGCAACGTCACCGTCGTCACCACGATGGTCGATCGCATCACGCCGCGGGCGACCGACGAGGACCGCGAGACCGTCGCGGACCTGCTGTCCGTGCAGGACAGCCAGGTCGTGGTCACCGAGCCGTTCTCGGAGTGGGTGCTGGCGGGTGAGTTCCCCCGGGGACGGCCCGAGTGGCCCGGTGCCCAGTTCGTCGACGACGTGAGCAAGCACGAGCAGCGCAAGCTGTGGCTGCTCAACGGCTCGCACTCGCTGATGGCCTATGGCGCCTCGATCCTCGGGCACGAGACCGTCTCCTCCGCCATCGCCGACGAGACGGTGCGCGGCTGGGTCGAGGAGTGGTGGGACGTCGCCGCCCGCCACCTCGAGGTCGAGGCCGAGGACGTGGTGGCCTATCGCCAGGCGCTGGTCGAGCGCTTCTCCAACGAGCGCATCAAGCACCTGCTCGCCCAGATCGCGGCGGACGGCTCGCAGAAGGTGCCGATCCGCTTCGGTCCGGCGCTCGCCGCCGAGGCTGCCCAGGGCGAGGTGCCAGTGGGCGCGACCCGACCCGTCGCGGCCTGGATCGCGCACCTGCACGGGCACGGAGCACCGGTGACCGACGCCCAGCAGGACACGGTGAGCCAACTCGGCCAGGCCGAGCCCGCCGAGGCCGTGCGGACCGTGTTGGGGTGGATGGGGATCGAGGAGCCGGCGCAGTCCCTGATCGACCAGGTGCTGACTCAGGTGGGTGAGTTCGAGTCGTGACGGGGCACGTCGTCGTGATGGGAGTCTCCGGGTCGGGCAAGAGCACGATCGCCGCCCTGGTGGCCGAACGGGTCGGGTGGGTCTTCGCCGACGCCGACAGCTTCCACCCGGCAGCCAACATCGACAAGATGCGCGCCGGCATACCCCTCACCGACGCCGACCGGCGTCCCTGGTTGCGCACCCTCGCCACCTGGATGGCGGAGCAGGGCAGACAGGGCAACTCCACGGTCCTGGCATGCTCGGCACTGATGCGCGGCTATCGCGACCTGCTGTCCCAGGAGACCGAGGTCGCCTTCATCCACCTGCACGGTCCGGCCGAGCTGATCGAGGCCAGGATGCGCGACCGCGACCACTTCATGCCGGCCAGCCTGCTCACGAGTCAGTTCGCCATCCTTGAGGAACTCCAGGAGGACGAGGTCGGCGTCGTGCTGGACCTGGCGCTCAGCCCCGAGGAGCTGGTGGACGCCGCCGTGGACTGGTTGGAGCGGGGCCCCCTAGAATCCTGCGGCCCCCAGGGCTAGGTTGGCGCCATGACCTGGTTCAGCCACGAGGCCACGCCCATCAGCCGCGAGACGATCGAGGAGCTGGTCGAACAGACCCTCACCGAGGCGCAGGAGCGCCTGGGCATCACGGCCTTCAACCGGGTGCTGCTCCTCCCGCCGGACATCACCCGCGCCCACGCCGGCGTCGGCTGGATCACCGAGTCCTTCTATCAACTGCTCGAGAGCCAGGGCGCCGACGTGCACGTCATCCCGACCCTGGGCCAGCACGTGCCGCACACCCCTGAGGACAACACGTGGATGTTCGGGTCGATCCCCGAGGACAAGATCCACGTCCACGACTGGAAAAACGGTGTCACCAACGTCGGCACCGTGCCCGCCGAGTTCGTCAAGGAGCAGACGGGCGGCGCCGTCGACTGGGAGATCCCGATCGACCTGAACACGATGACGGTGACCGAGCAGTGGGACCTGATCATCAACATCGGCCACGTCGTGCCGCACGAGGTGCTCGGCTTCGCCAACCACAACAAGAACTACTTCATCGGGCTCGGCGGCAAGCGACTGCTCGGCGCCTCGCACATGGCCTCGGCCGTCTATGGCATCGAGAACAACCTGGGCAACCTGATCGCCCCGGTCCGGCACTGCTTCAACTATGCCGAGGACCACTTCCTGGGCGACCTCAAGGACGTTTACTTCCAGGTCGTCATGGACTATGACGACGGCGGTCAGCTGGTGCACACCGGGGTCTACGTTGGCGATGACCTCGACACCTATCTGGATGCCGCGCGGGCCAGCAAGGCGCAGAACATCACCACCTTCGACGAGCCGGTCGACAAGATCGTCGCCGTCATGCAGGCCGACGAGTTCCGCGCCACCTGGGTGGCCAACAAGGCGGTCTATCGCACCCGCATGGCGATCGCCGACGGCGGGGAGCTGGTGGTGATCGCGCCCGGCGTCGAGCGCTTCGGTGAGCAGCCCGAGGTGGACGAGCTGATCCGCAAGTATGGCTATCTGAGCCAGTCCGAGGTGCTTGAGCTCTACAAGACCCAGGCCGACATGCAGGACATCCCGCACGGCACGGCTCACCTGGTGCACGGATCGTCCGAGGGACGCTTCACCATCACCTATGCCCCCGGAGCCCTCTCCCAGGAGGAGATCGAGTCCGTCGGTTACAGCTATCTGGCGCTCGACGAGGCCCTGGAGCGCTACAACCCGGACGTCATGAAGGACGGCTGGAACGAGATGCCCGACGGCGAGCGCGTCTTCTACATCTCCACGCCGTCGGCTGGGTTGTGGGCCACGAAGGACAAGCTCGGCGACCGCTGAGGGTCACGCGGGGGGCTCGCGGCCGGCGCCAGCGAGGAGCCGCGTCAGCTGGCTCTCCGGATGGCGCTGATGTCGGCCCGGTGTTCCTCGCCCCACTCGCCCAGTGAGGCGAGGGCGCGGTCCAGGGCGACGCCGCGTGGGGTGAGCGAATAGACCACCTTGGGCGGCACCTGATCGTGCACGGTGCGCGTCACGATGCCGTCGCGCTCCAGCTCGCGCAGTTGCTGGATGAGCACCTTCTCGCTGACCCCGTCCAGCTCGCGGCGCAGCTCACCAGTCCGCCGCGGCTCAACGCTCAGCGCCCACAGGACCAGGGCCTTCCACTTGCCACCCACCACATCGATGGCGGCATCGAGACCGCACAGGAACTCGGGACCGGGCATGTTTCCTCCCTCATACTTACTCAAAGGTACGTACCTGACAATTTAGTAGGTACTTGTCAGATCGGCAATACCGCCTCACGCTTGATGCATGACGACACAGCACGCACCCGTCTCCGTCCTCGGCCTCGGCTCGATGGGCATCGCCCTGGCCCGCGCCCTCCTGCGGGCGGGCGTCCCGACCACCGTGTGGAATCGCACCAGTGAACGCGCCCGGCCGCTGGCCGGTGAGGGTGCACGGGTCGCGCCCGGCCTCGAGGCCGCGGTGGCCGCCTCCGATCTGGTGATCGTGTGCCTGCGCGACCATGACGCGGTCCGTGAGGTGCTCGGGGGTCTGGATCCCTCGGCATACGAGGGTCGTGTCGTCGTCAATCTCTCGTCCTCGACCCCGGGAGAGGGGCGCGCCTCGGCGGCGTGGGCGGCTGATCAGGGCATCACCTATCTCAACGGGGCGATCATGGTGCCCACCATGTTGATCGGTGATCCCGAGGCGCTGATCCTCTACAGCGGCAACCAGGTGGCCTTCGACCGAGCGCAGGATCGGCTGCGGCCGCTCGCGGGCCTGACCACCCACCTCGGGTCCGATCCCGGGCAGGCCGCGCTCTATGACGTCGCGATGCTCGAGATCTTCTTTGCCTCCATGACGTCCTTCCTGCACGCCACGGCCATGGTCACGGCCTCCGGGATCACGGCGCGGGAGTTCCTGCCGTTCGCCCAGCAGATGGCCGCCCTGGGTGGCACCGTGATGGAGGGACTGGCCGCCGACGTGGATGTGCACCAGTTCGACGGGACCGAGGACACCCTGGAGATGGAGCTCGCCGCACTGGACCACATCGTGCACACCAGCGACGAGGCCGGCCTCGATGGCACTCTTGCGCGCCACATGCGCGACCTCGTGCGACGGGCCGTCGACGCCGGGCACGGCGCCGACGCGTTCTCACGCGTCGTCGAGATGGTGCGTCACCAACCGTGACCCAGAGGGCCGCATCGCGACTGAGCTCACTGCTGCCCGCTCGTGGCCTGCGAGGCGTTCGACAACTTCCCTCACTGCGGGCGGGTGCCCTCCGGCGGCGTCTGCGCCACGTCGGTCCAGACCTCCGTCATCTCGGCGATCCGACCGTCGCGGGCACTGATGAAGGTGGCCACCTCGAAGTGCAGCAGCTGCCCGTCCATGCCTGATCCGGAGGCATCGCTGGCACCGGTGACGTGGCACCGCGCGACGGCGCGCTCGCCAGCGCCCACGAGATCCTCGAGCACCAGGTGGTCAAACCCGGGATAGTCGGCGTTCAGGCGGACCCAGGCGTCACGGCCGAACTCCTCGCCCGTGTGCACATAGCGGCAGACGACGTCGTCGTGCAGCAGGGCCGGCAGGTCGTCCCACCGGCGTGCCTCGATCAGTTCACACAAACGGGTCAACAGCTCGCTCGCATCCATGCCCGACATGGTGGCACCCGGCGGTGACAGGATGGTTGCCATGGACATCCAGGGCTTCCTCGACCACGTCAACAGCGGAGCGTTGGTGGAGGCGGGCTCGCCGGCGCACGAGGTCATGCACGCCCGAGCGCAGGAGGCACTGCGGATCGTGGGCGAGCTCAACGGCGGCTATCGCACTCCAGAGGAGGTGCGGGCGCTGCTGTCCGAGCTCACGGGAGCCCCAGTTGATGAGTCGGTGGCGCTGTTCCCACCGTTCTATAGCGAGTTCGGCCTGAACCTGCGCCTCGGCAAGGGTGTCTTCATCAACATGGGGTGCCGGTTCCAGGACACCGGCGGCATCACGATCGGCGACGGCTCGCTGATCGGCCACGGCAGCACCCTGACCACGCTCAACCACGGCATGGACCCGGACCGGCGCGGAGACATGCTCCCGGCCCCGATCGTGATCGGCACCAAGGTCTGGCTCGGCGCGTCCGTCACGGTCGTGCCCGGCGTGACCATCGGCGACGGCGCGGTCGTGGGTGCTGGTGCAGTGGTGACCAAGGATGTGCCCGCCAACACGATCGTTGCGGGCGTGCCGGCCAAGGCGATCCGCGAGACAGGGTTCGAGGTCTGACCTGATCCCTGCGCCCAGGGCTCATCTCGGCGTCGACCGCAGGGTGCGTCGCCGACCTCGCCGGTGTCTGTGGCTTAGATCGCCAGGGCGCGGTCCAGCCCGTCGGCCAGTCGGGTCACCGTGCCGTCCACGTCGCCCAGTTTGTCCAGGCCGAACAGGCCGAGGCGGAACGTGGACCAACTCTCCGGCTCGCCGCACATGAGGGGGACGCCGCCGGCGATCTGCAGCCCGGCCTGGGCGAACTTCTGTCCCGACCTGAGGCCGGGGTCGTCGGTGTGCACCACGACGACGGTGGAAGCGGCAAACCCCTCGGCCGCCACCGAGGCGAAGCCGCGCTCGGCGAGCAGCGCCCGGACCCTGCCGCCGAGCTCCTCCTGCGCCCTGCGCAGCTCCGGCAGGCCGTGCTCTCGCGCCTCGAGCATCACCTCGAGGTTCCGAGCGATCGTGTCGGTGGGCATGGTCGCGTGATAGGCGTGCTGGCCCTCGACATAGCCCTCGGCGATGGACAGCCACTTCTTGAGGTCGGCCGAGAAGCTCGTCGACGTGGTCTCGTGGATCGCCGTGCGCGCGCGGTCGTTGACCATCACGTAGGCCGCGCCCGGGCTGCCGCTCCACCCCTTCTGCGGTGCGGTGATGAGGACATCGACGCCGATGTCGCGCATGTCCACCCACAGTGCGCCCGAGGCGATGCAGTCCAGCACGAACAGCCCGCCGACCTCGCGCGTCGCGCGGGCCACCTCGCGCAGGTAGTCGTCGGGCAGCACGATCCCCGCAGCGGTCTCGACGTGCGCGGCGAGGACCAACGCCGGGCGCTGCTCGGCGATGGCGGCGACGACCTCCTCCACCGGCGGCGGTGCCCACGCGGAGGGGCTGGAGTCCGTCGTCGGCCGGGCGGTCAGCACGGTGACATCGTCGGTGATCCCGCCGGCCTCGATGATCTGGGACCACCGGTAGGAGAAGAAGCCGTTGCGCACGACGAGGCAGCGCCGGTCGGTGGCCAGCTGGCGCAGGATCGCCTCCATGCCGTAGGTCCCGCCGCCGGGGACGACGGCCATGGCGTCGGCGCCGTAGGTCGTGGTCAGCACCTCGTTGAGCTGCTGCATCACGCCGACGAACCGCTTCGACATGTGGTTGAGCGCCAGGTCGGTGAAGACGACGGAGAACTCGAGGAGTCCGTCGGGGTCGATGTCGGGCCGGGGGAGCGTCATGCTGTCACCGTAGCCGTGGCCCGACGGCAGTCATCATCCCGCCAGACCAAGGAAGACGATCAAGGCCCGGTTGAGACGCACCAGGTCGCCGTCAGTCAGGCGACCCACGCGTTCGCGCAGGCCGGTCCGCGGCATCGTCATCACCTTGTCGACCATCAGCCTGGACGGTTGGTCGAGACCGTTCAGCTCCGTGGGATGAATCATGAGGCGTGTCAGGGGCGCCTCCACCGGGTTCGTCGTGACTGGGCACACAGTCACTGATGCCGTGGCGTCGAACCGGTCGTCCTGAATGACGACGACGGGGCGCGGTTTGCCCGTGTAGGGACCGCGTGCGGCGGCGGTGAAGATCTCGCCACGCCTCACCGAGACTGCTCCGGCTCGTCCCACTCCCAGGAGATGGCGTCGACGAAGGCTTGGTCCTCAGACTCCATTTCGCTCGCGGCGATTGCCGCGGCCTGGCGATGTGCTTCGGCTGTGAACTCTGGGGCCCTGACGTCGGGCACCCAGATCTGAACCGGTCGAAGCCCCTGCCTGCGCAGTTTCGCACGGTGACGACGCACGCGGTCCTGGGTGGATGCCATGCGGCAACGTTACATGAAACGGCCTGTTGACGATAGCCTCCCGCCAGGTGACAGGATCACCCCCATGCCGACCGTGCACCCCTTGCTCGACCGTGTCCTCGCCGACCCCGCAGGGTTGTCCTGGGCGCTGCTGTGGCGCGAGGTGGGACCGGAGGTCGAACTCCTCGTCGGCGACGTGCGGGACGTCGACCTGCTCGCCGACATCCCAACCGCCACGGCGGCGACGCCCGTGCTGGCCATGGTGCCGTTCCGGCAGATCACCGAGCGCGGGTTCGATGCCCACGATGACGGCACGCCGTTGCGCGTCCTGGTCGCCACGCAGACCGAGCGGATCCCGCTCGACCTGCTCCTCGGCATACTGCCCTCTGATCCTGTGGAGGTGACTGGCGAGCGGTTCAGCGTCACGGACGAGGCGTATGCCGAGATCGTCACCTCGGTGATCGAGGACGAGATCGGCAACGGCGAGGGCGCCAACTTCGTGATCCGCCGCGACGTCGTGGCCCACACGGACACCGCCCCCGCGAGCGCCGCGCTGACCTGGTTCCGCACGCTGCTGACCGATGAGCGCGGGACCTACTGGACCTTTGCGGTGCACACGCCGGGTCACACACTGGTGGGCGCGACCCCGGAGCGGCACGTGAGCGTGCGCGACGGGCGGGTGCAGATGAACCCGATCTCCGGCACGTTCCGGCACCCGCGCGACGGCGCCGACGTGGAGGGTGCCTTCCGCGAGTTCATCGCCGACACCAAGGAGACCGAGGAGCTCTTCATGGTGGTCGATGAGGAGATGAAGATGATGGCCCAGGTGTGCTCCACGGGAGGGCGGATCACCGGGCCCTACCTCAAGCAGATGGCGCACCTGACGCACACCGAGTATCTGCTCGACGGACGGTCGACGGCGGACCCTCGGGATGTGTTGCGGCAGACGATGTTTGCGCCCACCGTGACGGGTTCGCCGATGGAGAACGCGTGCGCCGTCATCCGGCGGCACGAGCCGGACGGGCGGGGCTACTACTCCGGGGTGCTGGCGCTGTTCGAGCGGGAGCCGGGCAACGGCGCCCCCGTCGGCCCGGAGGCACTGGATGCCCCGATCCTGATCCGCGCCGCACACCTCGACGACGCCGGCGAGGTGCGGGTCAGTGCGGGTGCCACGTTGGTGCGCCACTCCGATCCGACCTCGGAGGTGGCCGAGACCACCGCCAAGGCCAGTGGGATGCTCGCCGCCCTGGGGCTGCGCCCGCGGCGCGAGCCGAGCCACACCCCGGTGTTGCGGGACCTGCCCGGCGTGGCCGATGCCCTCGAGGCCCGCAACGAGTCGCTGGCCGCCTTCTGGCTCTCGCCGCAGGGTGCGCGTCCCGATCCTGACCTGGCCGGACGCTCCGTGCTGGTCATCGATGCCGAGGACAGGTGGACCCAGATGCTGGCTCACCAGGTGCGCCACGTGGGCATGACCGCCGAGGTGCGCCGCTGGGACACCGTGCAGGTGGAGGACGTGCTGGAGCCTGATCTGGTGCTGTTCGGTCCCGGTCCGGGTGACCCCGACGATCCGAGCGACGCCCGGCTGGCGCAACTGCGCCAGCTCATGGCGGCACGGCTCGAGGCAGCCCGACCGCTGCTCGCGGTGTGCCTCAGCCACCAGGTGCTGTCCCGGCTGGCGGGTCTGAAGATCACCAAGCTGGAGCGCCCCAACCAGGGCGTGCAGCTCGCGGTCGACCTGTGGGGCACTCCGGCGCGGATCGGCTTCTACAACACCTTCGTGGCCCGCCCGGGCACCGCGCGACTCACCCGCGGCGGCACCGACGTCGCGTTGGAGGTCGCCGCCCACGCCGAGCACGGAGTCGTGGGGCTGCGCGGTCCGGGCATCGCCTCGATCCAGGGCCACGCCGAGTCGGTCCTGTCCCGCGACGGTCTGGTGACCCTGCACGCGCTGATCCGGCACGCGCTGCGTCCCGTGCCGTCCCCGGCCGGAGCCGACGCATGAGCGACGGGAGCGTGCGGACGGGCCGCCTCGCCGGCATCCGTGTCGTCAGCCTGGCCGGGACCCTGCCCGGACCGGTCGCCGCCCGCAGACTCACCCGCGAGGGTGCCGACGTGGTGCGGGTGGAGGGGCCCGGCGGCGACATCCTGCGCGCTGTCGCGCCCGCTCTGGTCGACGACCTGACGCGCGACCAGGAGACCCTCCAACTCAACCTCAAGGACGCGGCCGGCCAGGATCGGCTCGCCGAGCTGCTCGACGGGGCGCACGTGCTGCTGACGTCCTCCCGACCGGCGGCGCTCGCCCGCCTCGGGCTGACGCCGGAGAGCGTCGCGCAGCGCTGGCCCCGACTCGCCTGGGTCGCGATCGTCGGCGCCACCGGCGACCGGGCGGAGGAGGCCGGGCACGACCTGACCTATCAGGCGGAGGCCGGTCTGCTCGCCTCGGGCACCGAGCTGCCGCGGGTGCTGCTCGCGGACCTGTCCTGTGCCGAGCGCGTGGTCACCGAGGTGGTGCTCTCCCTGCGCGAGGTGGAGCTGCACGGCACCGGCGGGTATGCCGAGGTGGGGCTCATCGAGTCGGCCCGCGACCTGGGGGAGCCGCTGCGGCACGGACTCACCGGACCGGGTGGCGTCCTCGGCGGCGGCAGTCCGTCCTACAACATCTATCCGGCTCGGTCGGGGCGGGTCGCGCTCGCGGCGCTGGAGCCGCACTTCTGGACCCGGACCCAGGAGCTGCTCGACGTCGAGGGCACCCACGAGGCGCTCGCCGAGGCCTTCCTTGAGCGAGATGCGCAGGAGTGGGAGGCCTGGGGCGCCGAGCACGACGTCCCGGTGGTCGCCGTGCGCTGACGGTGAACTCGTGCCGGAATCTCGGGCGATCCTGGATCCTCTGGACGGCGGGACGGTTTGGGAGGACACTGCCCCTATGGCGAAGGCAACCAAGCGTGAGCACTGGTCGGGACAGACCGGGTTCCTGCTGGCCGCGATCGGTTCGGCGGTCGGTCTGGGCAACATCTGGCGGTTCCCCGGCGTGGCCTATGAGAACGGCGGCGGTGCGTTCCTGATCCCCTATCTGGTGGCGCTGCTCACCGCGGGCATCCCGATCCTCTTCCTGGACTACGCCCTCGGCCACCGCTATCAGGGCTCGGCGCCCACCGTCTTCCGTCGCCTGTTCAAGGGCGGGGAGGCACTGGGCTGGTTCCAGGTCGCGATCTCGTTCGTCATCATGTGTTACTACGGCGTCATCCTCGCCTGGGCCATGAGCTTCACGGTCTTCTCTGTCACGGAGGCCTGGGGCGAGGACCCGACCGCCTTCTTCACCGGCACCTACCTCGAGCTCGCCCCCGAACCCGGGCTCAGCCTGGACATCGTCGGCCACCTGCTGCTGCCGCTCCTGCTGGCCTGGCTCGTCGTGCTGGTCGTGATGGTGCTGGGCGTGCAGAGCGGGGTCGAGCGGGCCAACAAGTGGTTCCTGCCCCTGCTGGTGATCCTGTTCGCGATCCTGGTGGTGCGCGCCCTGTTCCTCGACGGTGCGATGGAGGGCCTGAACGCTCTGTTCACGCCCGACTTCAGCCAACTCACCAACACCGATGTGTGGCTGGCGGCCTACAGTCAGATCTTCTTCTCGCTGTCGATCGCCTTCGGCATCATGATCACCTACTCCAGCTATCTGAAGCGCAAGTCTGACCTGACCACGACCGGGCTGGTCGCTGGCTTTGCCAACTCCTCGTTCGAGATCCTGGCCGGCATCGGCGTGTTCGCGACGCTGGGTTTCATGGCCGCCCAGAGCGGGGTCGGCGTCAACGAGCTGGAGGGCCTGACCGGCCCGATCCTCAGCTTCGTGACCTTCCCGCAGATCATCTCGATGATGCCCGGTGGCCCGATCTTTGGCGTGCTGTTCTTCGGCTCTCTGGTGCTGGCGGGCTTCACCTCGATGATCTCGATCTCCCAGGTCGTCGTGGCGGCGCTCCAGGAGAAGTTCGCCATCGGGCGGGCTGCTGCCTCGGCCCTGGTCGTCGGTGTCTGCGGCACCATCTCGATCCTGCTGTTCGCGACCACCACGGGCCTCTACACGCTGGACACCGTCGACAAATACATCAACGAGATCGGCATCATCACCTCGGCGATCGTGATGACCCTGGTCGTCGCGTGGGGCGTGCGCAAGCTGCCGACACTGCGGGCGCACCTCAACCGGGTCTCCGCCTTCCAGATCGGTGTCTGGTGGCACTGGCTCATCGCCGTGGTCGTGCCGGCGATGCTCATCATCATGCTGGGCTCGACGGGCTACTCGTTGCTCGTCGATGGCTATGCGGGCTATCCCACCTGGTATCTGAACCTGATGGGTTGGGGCGTGGTCGGCTTCGCGATCGTCTTCGCCGTCGTCTTCGCGCTCATCCCCGGGCGCAGGGGCCGGGCGGAAGAGGATGCGGCGTTTGATCCGGACGACCTGACGGAGGACGACGAGTTGGAGGAGGTCCAATGACCGGCATGGCGATCGCCTTCCTGCTGCTGGCCATCATCGTGGTCTGGGGCGGCCTGGCCGTGGCGGTGGTCTTCTACCGCCGCTCCGGGGCCGCCGGGGGTGAACCGGTGCGGGACACGTCGGGACACGTTTCCTTCCCGCACGACACCTGATCTGCCGTATGCCGTGGGCCGGGTGACGGAGTCCGGCCCCAGGGGTCAGGGCTCATTGGTGAGTGCTCTGGGGATGATGCGCAGTGGCCACGGATCGGCCAGCTCGGCCACCTCGTCACCGACGACGTGCGCGACCAGGTGATAACCGTCACGGGTCAGGTGCCAGGCACGCAGTGAAGGCTCGTGCGGGTCGATCACCCAGTAGTTCGGGCAACCGGCCTCCTCGTAGCGCGAGTGCTTCAGGCTGAGGTCGAAGTGCCGAGTGCTGGGGGAGAGCACCTCGACGGCCAACACCGGGACTCCGTCAAGGCGACGAGCACCGATCGCTGCTGCGGCGGCGACGAGGATGTCCGGCTGGACGACGGTGTCGACCGCGAGGCGGATGTCGAGCGGGGCCACGAAAGCTTCGTGGCCCGGTGGGGCGTCCTGGCTCAGGAGCTGCCACACCCGGGTGACGACCCGCTGGTGCACGGGCACTGGTGAGGGAGTCACGACGAGCACCCCGTCAATGAGCTCGTATCGGTGGCCGTCCTCGACGTCACGAACGGCCTCGAAGTCCTCGAGGGTCAGTGACCGGCTCATCGGCAGCGTCGGCATGACTCCCATAGTGCCCTCCTCGGAACATGGCCGCCAGTATGCGGAGTTGGACGCTCTTCCGTCAGGAGTTGTCCACAGGGGGCCGACCTGGTCCGGGTGGTCCCGCGAACGCCTGGGCGAGATCCAGCCACTCGTCGGCGACGTGACCCTCCGCGACCAGGTCGAGGTCGGCCCGGTGCCGTCGCTGCGTCACCCGCAGGGCAAAGTCGTGTGCCGATCCGCTCACCACGTTGGTGGCGCCCGGTTCTCCGTGGGTCCACTGGGCACCGGAGGGCAGCGTCAGCGAGACGAACACCGGCTCCTCGGGGGCGGGCCGGTCGTGGACCGTGAACGCGAATGCTCGGGTCAGCACACCCAGGAGGGCGACGTGCCGGACCCGGTCCGTGCGGGGAGGCTCGACCCCGAGGGCCTCGTGCACATCGACCGAGTGTGCCCAGGTCTCCATAAACCGTGCTGTCGCCGCCGACGTGGCACCCATGGGTGGCCCGAACCAGGGGATCCTGGTGCCGCGCGGCACCGCACGGAGAGCCTCGCTCACGGCCGCCCGTGACCGGCGCCAGCGGGACAGGATCTCGGTGGGCCCGGCTTCGGACCCGGCCGTCGCGGCCCGGTCCACCAGGCTGCCGAGATCATCGTGGGCATCTGTCACGAGCTGGTCCCAGGCCGGGCTGCTCGTCGCGGCGGCCACCGTGGCCTCATCCGTCCAGGCCAGGTGCGCGATCTGCGTGGCCACGTCCCACCCCTCGGCGGGAGTCTGGGTCCGCCAGCCGAGGTCGTCCAGGGGCGCGACGACGCCATCCAGGGCGTCGGACTCGGCCCCCAGGTCAGTCAGCACCTCGTCCAGCAGGCTCATGGGCGCTCGCGCCCAGCAGCCAGCCCCGCCACCAGGTCCACGGTGACCTCGTCGAGGTTGCGCACGACCACATCGGCGAGCGCCAGGGCATCGGCAGCGGGAGGGAAGGCCTCGTGGGGGACGGCGATCACCCGCATGCCCGCGGCGGACGCTGACCGCAGCCCGTTGCTGGAGTCCTCGATGGCCACGGCCCGCGCGGGCTCCACACCGAGCAGCTCACAGGCACGCAGGAAGCCGTCGGGGGCGGGCTTGCCGCGGGCGACCTCCTCCGTGGACACCGAGACCTCGAACCGGTCGGTGATGCCGAGGGTCGCGAGCGAGGTGTCGATCAGGCGCCGGGCCGAGGACGACGCGAGCGCCAGCGGCCAACGCGCAGCCAGGCGCTGCACAGCCTCCACGGCTCCCGGCAGCGTCGGCAGGTGCTCCCGATAACGCGCCGCCATCCCCTCCAGCGTGCGCTCGGCAGGGTCCCCACTGATGCCGACCTCAGAGGCGAGGAACTGCGCCCACTCAGGTGTCGACATACCCATCATGGCCTCGGTGGCCCCCTCGGGCCAGGGCACGCCGTCCTGCGCTGCCAGCCCGCGCCGCACCTCGTCCCAGATGGTCTCGGTGTCAGTTAGGACGCCGTCCATGTCGAAGACGACAGCGGCAACGGGCGAGGGTTCTGCACGCGTGGTGGTCACAGGCTCCATCGTGCCCGACGTTGTGCGATCGGTGCAGAAACGGCCACTCACTGTCCGTTTTGCGGCTAGTCAGTGCCCGTTAGTGCAGATCCAGCTACGAGTGCGCCCGGATCTCGTCGACGCCCTTGTTGGCGAGCTCGTCGGCGCGCTCGTTGCCCGGGTCGCCCGAGTGGCCCTTGACCCAGACCCAGTGCACGGTGTGCCGGCCGACCTCGGTGTCGAGCGACTGCCACAGCTCCACGTTCTTGACCGGCTTCTTGGCCGACGTCTTCCAGCCATTGCGCTTCCAGCCCGCGATCCAGGTCTTCATGCCGTTCATGACATAGGACGAGTCGACGTGCAGCGTCACCTCGCACGGCACCTTCAGGGCCCGCAGCCCCTCGATCACAGCCTGCAGCTCCATCTGGTTGTTGGTCGTCAGCTCCGCCCCGCCGCACAGCTCGCGCTCATGACGGCCAGATCGCATCCACACGCCCCACCCACCAACACCGGGGTTGCCCTTGCAGGCGCCGTCGCTCCACATCTCCACCACGGGCTGGGGCTCAGTCATGGGGTGAACCCTATGCAGCACCACGCCCGGGTCCGCGCAGGCATGGCTACGCTGAGTCTGCGAGAGGGAGGCTGCGATGGTCCGGTGGTGTGTGTCATGGCACGGGTGACCAGGTCGTGGCGGGTGACCCGCCTGGGGCGCGACGGCGCCACCCGCGTGCGTGCCGACGTCCTCGCGGGGGAGGAGCCGCTGGAGGTGCGCCTCGGTGATCGCCCCTTCACGGTCACCATGCGCACGCCGGGGCACGACTTCGAGCTGGTGGCGGGCTTCCTGGTCAGCGAGGGCGTGGTGGTCGACCGTGAGCAGATCGCCTCGATGGACTATCGCTCCGGCATCGGTGCCGACGGCGAGCGTGACTACAACGTCGTCGGCGTGCGGCTCGCGGCGGGCGTGCCCCTGCCGGACGCCTCGCTGGAGCGCCACGTCTACACCTCCAGCAGCTGTGGCGTGTGCGGCACCGCCTCGATCGAGGCGGTGCGCAAGACCTCTCCGTATGCCGTGGCGCAGGACTCCCTGACCGTCCCCCTCGAGGTGTTGCTGGGTCTGCCGGAGCAGCTGCGGGCCGGGCAGTCGGTCTTTGACCGGACCGGTGGGGTGCACGCGGCCGGGCTGTTCGTGGACGGGGAGCTGGTGTGCCTGCGCGAGGACGTGGGACGGCACAACGCGGTCGACAAGGTGGTCGGTTGGGCCCTGCTGGAGGGGCGGCTGCCGGCGGGGGGCACGGTGCTCCAGGTGTCCGGGCGGGCCTCGTTCGAGCTGGTGCAGAAGGCCGCGATGGCGGGGATCCCCGTGCTGTCAGCCGTCTCGGCGCCCTCCGCGCTCGCGGTCGAGCTGGGTGACGAGCTCGGTGTGACGGTGATCGGCTTCAACCGCGGTGAGACGCTGAATGCCTACACCCGGGCCGACCGCATCGAGCCGGCGATCGCCGGACGAGGAGAGCAGGAGGGCAGCCGTGCTTGAGGTCACCGATGTGACGCAGCCATCCGACGACCTGTGCGTCGCGCGGGTGCCGCTGTTCCAGGCCCTGACCCACGAGGAGCAGGTGGCGGTGGCTGAGCTGGCCAAGCCCACCCGGGTCGCCCGCGGCGACCGCATCTACTCCGCCGGTGACGACGTGTCCCAGTTGATGGTGGTGCACACCGGGCTGCTCAAGATCAGCCGGATCTCCGCCGAGGGACAGGAGCAGATCATCCGGGTGCTCGAGCCCGGAGAGTTTGTCGGGGAGTCGGCCTTCCTCACTGGAGGTCGGCCGGACCATTTCGCGACAGCGCTGGAGGCGGGCAGCATGTGCGTCTTCCGGCACCAGGACGTCGGCGTGCTGATCGCCCGGCACCCGAGCATCGGGTTGCGGATGCTGCAGGGGGTGAGCCGCCGGCTCGAGCAGACCGAGGAGCGCCTGGCCGCCGCCACCTCGGTGGAGGTGGGTGGGCGGCTGGCCCGCTATCTGGTCGACCTGCGCACCCACCGGGAGCCGGACGGCACGGTCGCGATCCGGCTGCCGCTGGCCAAGAAGGACATCGCCTCCCTGCTCGACACGACGCCGGAGACCCTGAGCAGGGGGCTGCGCCGACTCCAGGACTCCGGCGTGATTGATCAGCGGGGGTCACGCACCGTGCGCCTGCTCGATCTCGACAGGTTGCTCGACCTGGCGGAGTAGGCCCGGCGGCAGCCAGTCTGGCGTCGGAGCCCCGGTCAGCCGACGAGCCGCACCTCCGGCTGACGCTCGAGGAAGGCGGCGCACCTGGCGGCGGCATCCTCAACGTCGGCGAGGTGGTCAGGTGTCCACGACGCGTGGGGCCGGAGCTCGAAGGTGACCCGGGTGTCGGTGAGAGTGCGTTTCATGGCGGCCACCAACTGGCCGTCCACCAGGGCCATCCCGATCATGGCCTCACGACCCTGGGGCACCACGCCGGCCGCATCGAGGACCATCCGCGAGTCCTGATATCCGCGATAGGTCTCGTCCAGCAACTGCAGAAGGTGTGCCGCCGGACGCTGGGGGCCGGCCGGAGGCTCCTCGCCGGGGACGTGCCAAAAAGTGCGACCGTCGTGCTCAAACGTTGCGAGTCGGTGGGCGACAGCGGACAGTCCGGCCCGGACGTCGGTCAGCGTGAGGGTGGCCCAGTAGGCCAGGTCGCGCTCGGTGACCGGACCGTGCCCACGCACATAGCGCAGGGCGATCTCAGCGAGGGCCTCGTCACGAGCAAGGCGCCGAGGGGTTTGCACGCGGTCGGTGAGCCGGGCATAGGTGTGGACTCCCTCCACGGGGGCGCCGCTGCACACCAGCCCCTGCAGCTCGAGATCGGACAGCAGGATCATCAGCGCGTGACTGCTCAGCTCGTGACCGGCCGCGCTGAGGAGATCGGCCAGCTGGGTCCGCGTCAGCTCGTCGGCCAGTGCCGTCAGCACGACGTCCGTGAGCTGGTCGACGGTCCGCTGATCCAACCCGTGGGTGCCGCTCAACTGCTGACGGGTGATGCGTCGCACCCGCGGGGCGGTGAGCTCGAGGAGCCAGGACAGGTCCTCGGCGCACACGTAGTGCCAGGTGGGGCGCAACACATGGGTGCGCAGGACGCGCCCGTCGGCGAGGGCAGCGGCCAGATCGCTCGGATCAGGCGTGGACGTCCGCGTCGCCACGGCCCAGGCGGACTGGGCTGGGTTCTCGGCCTGCACGGCCAACAGCGACGAGACCACCCCCGTGGCATCGCCAGCTCCTGGGGCGACGAGGCCCTGGCTGCGCAGTCGCCAGCGGGCGATGTCGGTGTCGGTCGGCATGCTCAAGTGTGACAGCGCGGCAGCCGCCTCGCTGTGGGTGCCCCAGGTGACAGGATCAGCGGGTGCGGTGGAGTGCGGTGGCCCCGGTGACCTGGCCCAGCGATGAGGGGTTCCATGCCTGGTGGCGTGCGGCCACAGCGGATGCAGTCGGTGGCGGCGCGATCGGTGATGGCCCAATCGGTGGCGGCGCGATTGGTGACCGCGCGGTCGGTGGCGGTGGGGATGTGGCCGGGGTGTTCGAGGTCGACGGAGAGCACGTGCGACTTGTCTCCGGCGAGCACCTGCGGCCCGGCGCGGTCTATCACTGGGTTCCTCCAGAGGGCGGCGTCGTCGGCTCTGCCGCGTGGGGCATCGGCGGGCGGCCCGACCGGCGGGACGTCTATCTGGAATATCAGGAGAGCGCCAACCCCCGACGTCGTGTCGTGGTCCGCGTGGATGGCCTCGACGCGTGCGGCTCGGCGAGTGCCACGAGCACCTTGAAGCACCTGGGCGCCGAGGCGTCTTTCGTCCCCGAGCGGGACCGCCTGCTGGACATCGAGGTCACCCTTGACTGGCTGCTGGTGCAGGTCCGGGCCCGCGTGGCGCCAGCCGAGGCCGGGGAGCAGCTCCGGGTGACGCTGCGCGTGGTCGGCAGGGGGCTCTGGAAGCCCATCGTCGCCCCCCTGCTGGTGCCGCTCGGGATCCCACTGCGCCACCTGCTCACCAGCGAGACGGAGGAGGCCGCCGACCGACTGACGCACCTGGACGAGGACCCCCGGGGCAACGGTGCGCCCGAGCGGGAGCTGGCGCGGATCCGCGAGGGCGCCGAGCTGATCCGCTCCCGTCTCCACGAGGTGGTGCGCACCGTCGATGCCCGGCCCTTCTGGAGGGGCCGCGGTCAGGGTGCACTGCAGGAGGCCTTCGCGGCACTGCCAGCCGTCGGGGCTGGTTGGCCGACCGTGAGCCCCGCCATCACGTTCGGTGCCAGTGGCCGGTGGTGGGACGAGGAGCAGTGGATCTTCGACGCACTCATCGACCGGAACCCCTGGCGACGCAAGCGGCACGAGCTGGTGGACGACCAGGTTGACCTCTGGCTGAGCCAGCAGGAGTTGCTGATCGAGCACCGCGAGAAGGCACAGGCGGAGCACGCGGCGGCCGACGTGGCCAAGGGCGACCTCAGCGTCGCCACCGCGGCACAGTTCAACGAGCTGATGGACCTGTCGTGGCTGGCCAGTCCCTGGTCGGCGATCCGGCACCTGGTGCGCAAGGCCCGGGAGGAGGACGAGGACCTCCCGCAGCTCGACACCGACGAGGACGCCCGCCGGTTCCTCGCCAGCATGCTCGAGGACCTGTGACGTCAGGTCGGTCCAACCGCGCGTCACGTCCCGTCGCGATCGACGGCCCTGCGGACTAGTCCTCCCGCGCCGCAAACGTCAGGCCGTGGCCATAGCGGTAGAGCGGACCGTCGGTCGTGGTGTCATAGCCGGGCAGGTCGCTGTGCTGCTCCTCGATGGCCCGCGCCGAGCCCGCGAGCGCAAACGGCATCCTGCCCTGTGGTGCGAACTCGCCGGTCAGCACGTCCAGCAGCGCCGCATCGGTGATGCCGAAGGTCGCCACGATCGCCCCGGCGTCGCGCAGGCCGCTCTGCTCATCCAGCACGAACGGCTGGCGGAAATAGACATCCAGGACCACCTTCGTTGGGTCGCCGACCTCGTCCATGACCTGTTGGATCGTGGTCAGTGAGGGCTGGACGGCCCACGACTCGGCAGCCTCCATGCCGGTGAAGTCGATCACCCCACTCTCCCAGGGCAGCGGGCCGCCAAAGGGCAGGCCGTCGTCGGTGCACGTCTCGGCGCCATAGGCCACGCCCGCGTCTGCTGCTCCGTAGGGAGTCTTGCCGTCCAGTCCGCGCACACCTGGAAAGACGACCGGGCTGATCTTGTCCGGTCGCATCCCTGAGTCCGGCTCCGCGCTGCGATAACCCGCCGTGCCAAGGGTCAGGGCACTGAGACTGACCAGCACGTGGTCGGCGCCCTCGGCGCTCGGGCGGTCCTCGGCGTTGCCATCGACCACGGTGAAACCTCGGGAGGTCAGTGCGTCCGTGTCGATCGTGCCCAGCACATACACGGTCGACCCCGGGCGCAGCGGCAGCGCCGGTCCGGTGCCGTCGGCCCGGTCCCGGTTCTCCAGCAGCACGACCGAACGACGCTGTATGCCGAGGGCCACCTCCGCGTGGGCAGTGCTGGACAGCACGTGGTTGGGTGCCGTCTCATCGACATAGGGGTTCTCGAACAGGCCCATCAGGAACATCGGGACGAGCAACCGCTCGGCGGCCAGGTCGACCCGGGCCGAGGAGACCAGACCGTTCTCCACCAGGCTGGTGATGGTCGTGATGTCGTGGAACCCGGACAGGGTGTCGGAGCCTGAGTTGATCGCTGCCGCGACCCGCTCCGGGATCGTGACCTCCTCCAGGCCCCAGGCACGCTCGGTGACGATCCCGGTGTCGGAGTTGACATACCCCGCGAAACCCAGCCCCCCGCGCAGCAGCCCGTTCACGATCTGGTCACTGAACGCCATACCGACGTGGTCGTAGGTGACCCCGTCGTGGGTGACATTCATCGGCACGCCGTAGTAGGGCATGATCGCGGCCGCACCGCCGGCGACGGCCGCCTTGAACGGCTCGAGGTGGTGACCGAAGTTGTCACCGGGATAGACCTGGGTCTTGCCGAAGGAGTAGTGCGGGTCGAGCCCGCGCTCCTGGGGGCCGCCGCCGGGGAAGTGCTTGATGGTCAGGGCGACGTCGGTGGCGGGGCTCAGCGAGGAACCGTCCACGACCTCTGCTCCTTGCAGGGTCTGCAACAGCGCGGTGACGATGTCGCTGGTCAGGGTCGCGTCCTCGCTGAAGCACTCGTGGGTGCGATACCAGCGCGGTTCGGTGATGAGGTCGACCATGTAGCCGTACATCTCGCGCAGCCCGATGGCGCGCCACTCCGCCCCCATCACCTCGGCGAAGCTGACGACCGGGGCCATGCTCCCGGCGCCCAGGGCAGCGGCGGCCAGCCCGGCCTCCTTGGGGAAACCGCTGAAGGCGCCGTGACTCTCGTTGATGCCGGCGCGGGCATCGGGGTCGATGTGGTTGCGGGCGTTGGACTTGGCCAGCACCGGGATGCCCAGTCGGCTGCTCTCGGCCAGCTCCTGCACGGCGTTGAGGAAACGTGCCGCCTGCTGGGGTGTCAGGGACGAGCCGGCGACGAACGGGTGGTCGTCGTCGCCCCGTGTCTCCTGGCCGGGCAGCGCCACGACGTTGCGGAAGATGATCCGGCGCATGTGCTGACCCTCGAGGTGCTCGCGCCCCTGCCTGGTGACCGTGCCACCCCAGCCGGCGTTCACGGTGTCGATGAGCATCAGGCCAGCCTTCTCCTCCAGCGTCATCCGGGAGACCAGGTCGGCCGCGCGCTGCCGGGCGGACAACCTCCAGTCCTCATAGGGAGCCAGCTGCCCGTCCCCGTCGAGGTCCTTGAACTCAAGGCCGTCGAGCTGGAGGGTCGGCGCCGATCGGGTGCCGAGGTGCGGCTGTCCTGGACTGGGTCGGGTCGGCATGGGTTTCCTCACTGTGCTCGTTCGAGTGCGGGTGGCGGCGGTCGGTGAGTGTCAGAGTCGATACTTAAGTAGGGGACGGAGCCGGAACAGCACGGCGTGCCGTGACGTTCTGATGTCGCTATCAACGTTTGCACCACCTAATCCACGAGGGATCTCATGGCTTTGTCGACCCCAGAAACGGGCTCTCCTGCGGGCTCTCCCGCAGTCCCGCTCGACCGCGCGCCCATCGTGCTCACCCAGCGCAAGGTCTGGCTGATCTTCGGCGCCCTGATGGCGAGCATGTTCCTCTCCTCGCTCGACCAGTCGATCGTCGGCACCGCGATGCCCACGATCGTCGGCGAGCTCGACGGGGTCGCCCACCAGGGCTGGATCATCACGATCTACATCCTGGCAGTGGCCATCGTCATGCCGCTCTATGGCAAGGCCGGTGACCTGTTTGGTCGCCGCTGGCCGTTCCTCGTGGCGATCACCCTGTTCACCGTCGCCTCGGCTGGCGCCGGCTTCGCGGGCACCTTCACCGAGCTCGTCCTGTGGCGCGGCGTCCAGGGGCTTGGCGGTGGTGGCCTGATGATCCTGTCGCAGGCGATCATCGCCGACATCGTCCCGGCCCGGGAGCGCGGGAAGTACATGGGGCCGATGGGCGCGTTGTTCGGCATCGCGGCCGTCGCCGGTCCGTTGCTCGGTGGCTGGTTCACCGACCAGCACGACTGGCGCTGGGCGTTCTGGATCAACATCCCCATCGGCATCATCGCGATCGCCATCGCCTGGTTCGCACTGCAGCTGCCGAGCCACCGCGCCAGCAAGCGGCTGGACATCGCCGGGGCCACCCTGCTGGTGATCGCGGCCTCCTCCGTCGTGCTGATCACCAGCTGGGAGAGCCTGAGCGGCGGCGCCGGCTATGACTGGTCCGACTGGCGCCTGCTGGGCCTGGCCGCGCTGACCGTCGTCTCGATCGCGCTGTTCATCCCGGTCGAGCAGCGGGCCGCAGACCCGGTCCTGCCGCTGCACCTGTTCAAGAACCCGACCTTCACGCTGACCACCACGATCGGTCTGGTCATCGGCATGGGCATGTTTGCCGCGCTGGGCTTCCTGCCGACCTTCCTGCAGATGTCCAACGGGGTCGGTGTGACCGAGTCCGGTCTGCTGCTCATCCCGATGATGGTCGGCGTCATGGGCACGGCGATCTGGTCCGGCTTCGCGATCACCAAGACCGGCCGCTATCGCCGCTATCCGATCGCCGGCATGGCGATCGCCACACTCGGCCTGATCTGGCTCACGCAGCTCGACGCCAACACCCCGCTCTGGCTGTTCAGCATCATGATCTTCGCACTGGGCGCCGGCCTCGGCCTGGTCATGCAGACGATCGTGCTCGCGGTCCAGAACGCGGTTGACCCGCACGAGCTGGGCACCGCGACCAGTGCCAACAACTTCTTCCGTGAGATCGGTGCGGCCGTCGGCATCGCGCTGTTCAGCACGATCTTCACCTCACGACTGGTCGACAACCTCGAGGGTGTCTTCGGCGGCGCCCCGGCGCCGGCAGGTGGCGGCAGCGCTGAGTCGCTGACCCCGGAGATCGTCAAGAACCTGCCGGAGCCGCTGCACACCGGTGTCATCGACGGCTATGCCAACGCGCTCGCCCCGTCCTTCTGGTATCTCGTGCCGCTACTGGCCCTCGGCTTCCTGCTCACGCTGTTCCTGAAGGAGATCAAGCTCTCCGACATCGCGGGCATGGTGGCGCGGGGTGAGGCGGTCACCGAAGAGCACGTCACCGCGGAGCAGGTGACCGCGGAGCAGGCCACTGCCGAAGAGCGTTCTGACGAGCCAGTGACCTCTGGGGCAACGACCGACCGGGGCGCTGATATTACCTAGGGGTAACACGACTGGGTACGCTCACACCGTGACTGAGTATCCACGCCTGCTTGAGCCCCTCGACCTTGGCTTCACCGAGCTGCGCAACCGGGTCGTGATGGGCTCGATGCACACCGGCCTGGAGGACCGTGGTCGCGACGCCGACCGGCTGGCGGCGTTCTATGCCGAGCGTGCCCGCAACGGCCCCGGCCTGATGGTCACCGGCGGCTACGCGCCCAACCTGACCGGCTCGCTCTATCCCGGGGCCTCCGCGCTGATCAGCAGACGTCAGCTGCGCCAGCACCAGGTCGTCACGGACGCCGTCCACGCCTGGGACGGGAAGATCGCCCTGCAGATCCTGCACGCCGGGCGCTACAGCTATCACCCGCTGTCCGTCTCTGCCTCCACGAGCAGGTCACCGATCACACCCTTCCGGGCCCGAGCGCTCACCGGAGGGGGCGTGCAGAGGACCGTGTCGGCATACGCCCGCTGTGCCCGGCTCGCCCAGGAGGCCGGCTATGACGGCGTCGAGATCATGGGCTCGGAGGGTTATCTGATCAACCAGTTCCTCGCGCCGCGCACCAACCAGCGCACCGACGAGTGGGGAGGGAGCCCTCAGAAGCGACGCCGGCTCCCCGTCGAGATCGTCCGGGCCGTGCGCGAGGCCGTCGGACCGGACTTCATCATCATCTATCGGATCTCGCTGCTGGACCTGGTCCCCGACGGTCAGAGCTGGGCCGAGATCGTCTCTCTCGCAAGGGAGGTCGAGGCGGCCGGTGCGACCATCCTGTCGACCGGCATCGGCTGGCACGAGGCGCGCGTCCCCACGATCGTCACCTCGGTGCCCCGCGGCGCCTTCACGGCCGTGACCGCCACCCTGCGCCCGGAGGTCACCATCCCGGTGGTCACCTCCAACCGCATCAGTATGCCGAGGCTCGCCGAAGAGGTCATCGCGGACGGCAGCGCGGACCTGGTCTCGATGGCCAGACCCTTTCTCGCAGACCCGGACTGGGTGCTCAAGGCGCAGCAGGGGCGGGTCGACGAGATCAACACCTGCATCGCCTGCAACCAGGCCTGCCTGGACCACACGTTCGCGCGGAAGACGGCGACCTGTCTGGTCAACCCGCGGGCGGGGCACGAGACACAGCTGGTGCTCGGGCCCACCCGCGCTGCGAAGTCGGTCGCTGTGGTCGGCGCCGGGCCGGCCGGACTGGCGGCTGCCGTCACGGCGGCGGAGCGCGGTCACCGCGTGGAGCTCTTCGAGGCGGCTGACGACCTCGGCGGTCAGTTCGCGATCGCGCTGCGGATCCCGGGCAAGGAGGAGTTCGCCGAGACCATCCGCTATTACCGGCGTCGGCTGGAGCTGGAGGGCGTGCAGGTGCACCTCGGGCGTTGGGTGGGCGCTGCGGACCTCGAGGGCTTCGATGAGGTCGTGGTGGCCACGGGCGTCGAGCCGCGCATCCCGGACATCCCCGGGGTGGACCACCCGTCGGTGCTGACCTACGCCCAGGTGGTCCTGGAGGGGCGGCCCGTGGGGGAGCGGGTCGCGGTGCTCGGTGCCGGCGGCATCGGCGTGGACGTCGCAGAGTTCCTGACCCACACCGGTCCCAGCCCGATGGGGGTCACGGAGTGGATGGCCGAGTGGGGCGTGGGCTCCCCGGACGCCGCGCGGGGCGGTCTCGTGCCGGCCGAGCCGGTCCCGTCGCCACGCGAGGTGCACCTGCTGCAGCGCAAGACCAGCAAGATCGGCAAGGGGCTGGGCAAGACCACCGGCTGGGTGCACCGCCTCTCCCTGAGGGCCAAGGGCGTGCGGCAGCACACCGGCATCAACTACGAGCGGATCGATGACGCGGGGGTGCACATCTCGTTCGGTGAGGACCGCTCGAGGGCGACTGTTCTGGAGGTCGACACGGTCGTGCTGTGCACCGGGCAGGAGTCGGTCAACACCCTCGGTGCCGAGCTGGCCGCTCGAGGCAGGCCGGTCCACGTCATCGGCGGCGCCGACGTCGCCGCAGAGCTGGACGCCAAGCGTGCGATCCGGCAGGGCACCGAGGTGGCTGCCGCGCTCTGAGCGGGCCGCGACGCAACGAGTCGCACTGGCGGACACAGAATCGGGTGCACGCCCCCACGCCCCCACGCCCCAGGGCACCCGTCGTCACGACTGCTGTCCCCAGGGCACCTGTCGTCACGGCTGCCGCCCCAGGGCACCCGTCGTCACGACTGCTGTCCCCAGGGCACCTGTCGTCACGGCTGCCGCCCCAGGGCACCCGTCGTCACGGCCCACGTCACCGCGCCTGCCACCGCGCTCGTGGAGGCAGGCCCGAGCGCCTCGTTGTGGACAACCCAAGGGCACTGTCCGACGTCTGTACTAATGTTGTTGGTGTCGATCAGGACACCCCGTCACAGACTCGGGAGGAGGGGACGATGAGCATCGAGACACAGCCAGGTGAGGCGCTCGCACTAGCCACGTCCTCCAACGCCGAGCGCACCACGTCGCCCGGATCCGAGCCGGCCATGTCGGCAGCAGAGGTGGCCTCCTGGGCGACACGTATGGCCACCGGTGGCGACCTGGAGCCGTTGGCTGCCAGCTCGCCCGCGGAGCTGTGTGACGTGCTGACTCAGCTCGAGGTGCTCAAGAACGCGTCGGCCGCGGCGCAGGCACGCGTGACCCTCCTGGCCCACGCCGCCCTGGGTGACCAGGCGCTGGCTGACGGCGTCCCGCGGGAGAAGGCCGACAAGGGCATCGCCCAGCAGTTGGCGATGGCGCGACGGGAGTCCCCACACGCGGGGTCACGACACGTCGGGTTCGCCACGGCGATCGTCACCGAGATGCCGGCGACGCATGCTGCGCTGACGGCTGGGCTGATTGGAGAGTGGACGGCGACGCAACTGGTGAAGGAGACCGCCTGCCTCTCGGTGGAGCACCGCGGCCTGGTGGACGCCCACCTGGCCGGCCGCTTCGGTGGGGACTCGCACCGTGCGCTGGTCGCGGCTGCCAAGGCCAAGGCCTACGAGCTGGACCCCTATTCAGTGACCAACCGGGGACGCAAGGCGAAGTCCGACCGCCGAGTCAGCATGCGTCCGGCTCCGGACGTGATGGCGATCGTGTCGGGCTATCTGCCGGTGGCCGACGGCGTGGCCTGTTACAAGGCCCTGGACCAGGCGGCGAAGTCCTTGAAGACACAGGGTGATGAGCGGTCTCTGGATCAGCTGCGTGCCGATCTGTTCGCCGAGCGGTTGACCGGCAGGGCCCCCGCTGACGGCCAGCACATCGAGGTCGGGCTTGTGATCACGGACAAGGCGCTCGTGGGACTGGACGAGACTCCAGCCCGGCTGGAGGGCTATGGCCCGATCCCGGCCCCGATGGCCCGCGACCTGCTGCAGCCTGACGGCACTAGCGCCGTGCCGCGCAGCGACCGGCCAGACGAGGTCGACGACACCCCGGCTGTCCAGGATCCTGGCCTCGCGGACAACCCTGGCTCTGACCAGCCGGACTCGACGGAGGAGCGAGCCCGCCGAGAGGCGGTCATCTGGGTCCGGAGGCTCTATGCCGACCAGGAGACCGGCGTCTTGATCAATCAGGACGACCGGCGGCGCACCTTCACCGGAGCGCTGCGCCGGTTCATCGTCGCGCGAGACCAGGTCTGCCGGACGCCATGGTGCGATGCACCGGTGCGGCATGCCGACCACGTCCTCGCCTTTGCCCGGGGTGGCCGCACGAGCAAGGTGAACGCCAACGGGTTGTGTGAGGCCTGCAACTATGGCAAAGAGGCTGACGGGTTGTCGCACGAGGTCGTGGACCTGGCCGACGGGACGCACACGGTGAAAATCACCACGCAGACGGGCCACACCTATTATTCGAAGCCCCCACCTGTCCTGCCCACCCTCGGTTGTTCAGGGGAGCAGTCTGTCCCGGAGTCGACCTCACGGTCCGTCGGCGGTCTCCCGCAGGAGTCTGTCGCCGAGCAGCCGCCAGGGTCTGCCCGTGAGGTGCCACCAGGGTCCGCTGCGCAGGCTGGCAGGTCCTGCGCCATGAGGCGTGCCAACCAGCAAGCAACGATCACGATCCGACTCTCCGCACCGGCGGGTGAGCTGGTCCGAGGTGCTCGCGCGTCGAGCACCCGACCACCTGGAGCCAGACGTTCCCTGATCCAGGCCGGGATCTGGCGACCGGGGAGCAACACTGCACGCGATGGCTCACGGCACGCCCAGGACGCTGCGGACGGATCCAGTCCGCTGGAGACCTTCCTCGCGGGTCTGCTCAGCGAGGCTGTCTGAAGCAACGCACCACTCCCCCTCCCACGCCTCAGTCGTGAGTGCTCGTCAGGTTGCGGGGTCTGCCGGTCCCGCGTCCGTCACCTGTTGCCGGTCGGCGATGGGCCAGGCGACAGCGCGCTCAGGTGGCGTGCAGTGTTGACCAGTCCCACATGGCTGAACGCCTGTGGTGTGTTGCCCAGGTGGCGGCCCGAGACGGGGTCGACCTCCTCGGCAAGCAGGCCCAGGTCGTTGCGGAGGGCTAAGAGCCGCTCAAAGTGCTCGCGGCCCTCGTCGACGCGGCCGATGCCGACGAGTGCGTCGGCCAACCAGAAGCTGCAGAGCAGGAAGGCGCCCTCCTCACCGGGCAGACCGTCGACACCGTGCTCGGTGCGATAGCGCAGGACATACCCGCCCTCGGTGAGCTCTCGCTGGACCGCATCCACGGTCCCGACCACCCGCTCGTCGTCCCAGGGCAGGAAACCGACCTGGGGGATGAGCAGCAAGGACGCGTCCAGGCTGGGCGAACCATAGAACTGGGTGAAGGTCCCGCGGGAGGCATCGAAGCCCTCAGTGCACACCTCGTGATGGATCTGCTGCCGCAATGATTTCCACCGGTCCACCGGGCCCTCCAGCCCGAAGTCCTCGACGGCACGCACGGCCCGGTCGATCCCAGCCCAGGCCATCACCTTGGAGTGCACGAACTGTCGGTCGGGCCCGCGGATCTCCCACAGGGACTTGTCCGGCTGCTGCCAGTTGCCCTCGAGGAAGTCCAGCATCTCGCGCTGCAGGTCCCAGGCGTCGGGGGCGGACGACAGCCCCGTCTCGCGGGCCACGTGCAGCATGTCGAGCACCTCGCCCCAGACATCCAGCTGGAACTGGCCGGCGGCACCGTTGCCCACGCGGACCGGGGGTGATCCCTCATAGCCGGTGAGCCAGTCGAGCTCATACTCGGGCAGGCGCCGCCGCCCGTCGATGCCATACATGATCTGCAGGTCGGCAGGGTCCCCGGCCACCGCCCGCAGCAACCAGTCCCTCCACGCGTGGGCCTCGCTCTCGAAGCCGGTGCCCAGGAGGGCCTGCAGCGTGAAGGTGGCATCACGCAGCCAGCAGAAGCGATAGTCCCAGTTGCGGACCCCGCCGATGTCTTCGGGCAGTGATGTCGTCGCTGCGGCGACGATCCCGCCCGAGGGGGCGTAGGTCAGACCCTTCAGCGTGATCAGGGAGCGCCGGACCGCCTCGTCCCACCCGCCCTCGTAGTCACAGTGGGAGATCCACTCCGCCCAGAAAGCCTCGGTGTGCGACAGCATGCGCTCTGCATCGCGGCGAGCGGGCTCGCGTTCATGGCTGGGGTGGTGGGTGAGGATGAACGGCACGCGGTCACCGGCCGAGACCTCGAACTCGGCCGTCGTCATCAGGTCGTGCCCGTGGACCTCGACCGGGGTGTCCAGCCACACGGAGTCCGGCCCCGCGATGGCGGAGAGCTGGGTGCCGTGATGCTTGACCCACGGGATGATGTTGCCGTAGTCGAATCGCAGCCGCAGATCGCTGTGCATCCGGACGCGACCGGAGATGCCCTCGACGATGCGCACCATGTCGGCGGCCTTGTCTCGCACCGGCATCAGGTCGATGACGCGCACGGACCCGTCGGGGGTCTCCCACTCGGTCTCCAGGATGAGCGTGTCGCCCCGATACTGGCGGCGGGTGCACCGGTCGGCCCCGACCGGTGCGAGCTGCCAGTAGCCGTTGTCCTCGGTGCCGAGCAATCCGGCGAAGCAGGCACCGGAGTCGAAGCGGGGCAGGCACAACCAGTCGATCGAGCCGTCGTTGCCGACCAGGGCCATCGTGTGCATGTCCCCGATGACCCCGTAGTCCTCGATGGCCAGTGCCACTTGTCCTCCGTCCCGCCGCCCCGGTCGGACGCCTCGTCTCCGTCCTATCGGCTAGAAGACACCGCCGCAACCGGCGAGTGGTCCACGGTCCTGACGTGGAGGATCCTGAGGCGAGGTCGATCGTCGTGCGATGAGTTTGCCGACCCGGCGTGGTCGGTCCAGATGAGGCACAACCCACCCCACAGGAGGACTCATGCGCAAGGTAGTTTCCGGTCTGTTCCACTCCCTCGACGGAGCCGTCGAGGGACCCGACCAGTGGCAGTTCGACAGCTTTGATGCGGAGTTGGGCGAGCTGATGACCCGCACCATCGGCAGCATCGACGAGACCGTCCTGGGTCGGGTGACCTACCAGGAGTGGGCCGACTACTGGCCCAATTCCGTTCCGTCGGAGGACAACCCATTTGCGGAGTTCATCAACCAGGTCCCCAAGCACGTGGCCTCCACCACGCTCACCGGGCCCCTGGAGTGGCAGAACTCGCGGCTCATCGAGGACGACCTGCATGACCACGTGCGCCAACTCAAGGAGTCGTCGGGCCAGGACATCGGCGTGCAGGGCAGCATCAGCATCGTGCGCGACCTGTTCCTGGCCGGGCTGCTCGATGAACTGATCTTGATCACCCACCCGGTCATCGCGGGCGGCTCCTTTCGGCGACTCTTCCAGCCGGGTGACCCCACCACCCGGCTGGAACTGGTCGACCTGGTCAAGACGTCAGCGGGCAATGCTGTCCTGACCTACCGCCGCAGGGCCGACTGAGCATCAGCCTGCGCTGAGCTCGGCGCCGACGATCGCCTGATAGTCCCGGGCGTCAACCTTCTCGGCGTCCAGGGTCAGGATCAGTTCGCGGCCGGACTCGGTGTCCTCATAGACCTCAACGGGCTCACCGCCGTTCTCACCCGAGTGGACGTGTTGCCAGCCCGGGCCACCGGAGTCCCGCAGCTCATCGACGACCTCGTCGGTGGCGTAGTCACCCATTTCCTCGGCGTCACCCTCGCCGAAGGCGAGGACGAAGGTGTCGGCATAGGTCTTGATGCTCATGTCGGGCAGGCCCCCGTCCAGCCGCGCCTTCAGCACCGCGTCCTCGGCGGCCGACTCGGCCAGCTCACGGTCGATCAGGAGCACGAGCTTGACGTCATCACGGTCGCCAGTGAAGGTGACCTCGACCGTGTTGGCGTCGGGGCCGTCGGAGACCTGTGGGTTGGTCCACACAAAGTCGCGGAACCAGTCCTGCGCCTCAGCGGCGGCCTCTGGGGTGCCCAACCGCTCGAGGTAGGCCCGGTCCTCGGCATCTCCACCGGCCGCGTCCACGAAGGCCATCGCGTAGTCCTCGACGGTCTCCGGGATCGGGTAGGCCCCCTCGGCCACGGTCGCGCTGACGACGCCGTGCGGCTCGCCGCCCTGGGTGATCCCCTCCTGCACCCAGAGCTCGAGCTGCATGTTCTGGTCGTCGGCATAGTTGATGACGACTGCACCGTGCGTCTCCTGCCGGACCTCGCCCCTGGTCCAGCCCTGACCGCCCCACACGTCCATGTTGGCGACCACATCGGGGTTGCCGAGCTGTTCGAGCAGGGTCTCGTCCTGGTCGACCCAGGCCTGCACAAACATGTCGCCGTATGCCGTGGGCTCGGTTGGCAGGTCGCCCGCCGGGGCCTCATCGGTCGGCTCGGGCGCCTGCGACGTCGGTGCGTCGTCGCTGGGCTCGGCCGGAGCCTCCGTGCTGGGTGCCTCCGTGCTGGGTGCCTCGGTGCTGGGTGCGGGGTCTGCTGGTGCCTCGGTCGTGGCAGAGGTCTGCTCGGCTGGCGGTGGGCCCGCCACCGTCGGCTGGTCGTCCTCACCACACCCGGTGAGCGTGGTGGTCAGTGTCGCCGCAGTCAAGATCGCGAGCCAGCGGGTGGACCTCATCGTGTGCTCCCCTCCTTGGTGGCCCGTCCGGACCTCGTCAGTGAGGACGCCGTGGGGGAGCCCTCACGTTGCATCGGGTGGATCCCCTGGATGTCGCCAATGGCCACATGTGCGTGATCGGCGTTGCCAACTCCGTGTCGGGGCACGGGACACGCCGCAACGATGACGGCACTGTGCACGACACGCAGGCGCTGCCCTCAGGTCAGACAGTCACCCCTCAGGTCAGACAGGCGCTGCCCTCAGGTCAGACAGGCGCTGCCCTCAGGTCAGACAGGCGCCCCTCAGGTCAGACAGTCACCCCTCAGGTCAGACAGTCACCCCTCAGGTCAGACCGGCGCCCCCTCAGGTCAAAGCCGGCCGGCGTCGATGACCCGCCGCAGGAACTCCTGAGTGCGTGGCTGCGTCGGCTCGCCCAGCACTTGGGCCGGCGGTCCCTCCTCGCAGACAACACCCTGATCGAGGAAGACGACGTGATCGGCGACCTGCTTGGCGAAACCCATCTCGTGGGTGGCCATCAGGATCGTGGCGCCACCTGCGGCGAGCTCACGCACCAGCGCGAGCACCTCGCCGACGAGCTCGGGGTCGAGTGCCGAGGTGATCTCATCGAGCAGCAGCACGCGGGGCTCGACGGCGATGGCCCGGGCGATCGCGGCCCGCTGCTGCTGGCCACCGGACAGGCGGTCGGGATAGGCGTCGGCCTTGTCGGCGAGCCCCACCCGCTCCAACAGCGCCTCGGCCCGTGCCTGCGCCTCCTTCGGTGAGACCCGGTGCACGACACGCGGCGCGAGCATCACGTTGTCCAGCACGCTCATGTGTGGGAACAGGTTGAACGCCTGGAAGACCACGCCAAACCGGGCCCGCACGGCGTCGGCGTCGACCCGCGGGTCGCTGATGTCCTGCCCGTCCAGCAGGATCTGCCCGTCGCTGATCGGCTCCAGCACCCCGGCGCAGCGCAGCAGGGTCGACTTGCCCGAGCCCGAGGAGCCGATCAGGGTGACCACCTCGTGCTCGGCCACGGTCAGGTCGATCCCGCTGAGCACGACCGTGTCGTCATAGGCCTTGACCAGGCCGCGCACGTCCAGCACGACGTCCGGGCTCCGTCGCGGACCCGGCGGCAGATCGAGGGAGGTGTCCCGCTCGGCGGGACCCATCGGCATACGGCCACCGTCGCCGGCGGGTGACCTGCGCCAGCCGATCACAGTGCTGCCCCGCTCTGCTCGCGCCGTGCGGCCCGGGACGCTGCCCAGTCGGCGAGGCGGGCCGTGGGCACTGACAGGAGGACGAAGAGGAGGGCCGCCACGACATACGGGGTGAAGTTGAACGTGCTCTGGGAGGCGATCTGGGCGGCGCGGACCGCATCGAGCGGGCCCAGCAGGGAGATCAGGCCGACGTCCTTCTGCATGGCGACAAAGTCGTTGAGCAGCGGCGGGGTGACCCGGCGGACCGCCTGGGGGAGCACGACGAGCTTCATCGACTGGCCATAACTCAGACCGAGCGAGCGCGCACCCAGACGCTGACTGGGGTGGACGCTGTCGATGCCGGCCCGGAAGACCTCGGAGACATAGGCGGCGTAGGTCAGGACCAGGGCGACCGTGCCCAGATAGACCGGGTTGATCCGCCCGTCAGTGAACCGCAGCGCCGGCACGCCGAAGCCGATCAGATAGAGAAGCACGATCAGCGGGATCCCGCGGAACAGGTCGACATAGCCGGTGGCCAGCAGCCGCAGGGGCAGCCACACGGGGCCGCGCAGCGTGCGCAGGACCGCCAGGACGAGCGCGAGCAGCAGGGTGGCGACGGCCGCGACCACGAGCACCCGGATGTTCAACCACAGTCCCTCGAGGATCTTGGGCAGCGACTCCCAGGCGACCTGTGGGTTGAGGAAGGTCGCCTGGGTGCGCGACCAGCCGGGTGCGCTGGTGATGGCGAGATAGAGGACCGCGGCGAAGACCAGCGTGCTGATCAGCGACGTGAGAGTCGACCGCCGGGAACGACCCGCCCGCAGCTGGCGGCGGGAGAGTTCGAGCGGGGTGGGCTCGAGCGGGGTGGGTTGCTCCAGGGTCACTGCAGCTCGGGAGCGCCGGCGACATCGGCGAGCCACTCGGTGGCCAGGTCGTCGAGGGTCCCATCCTCGCGGAGGGCGTCGACGGCCTGCGTCGCGCAGTCGGTGAGCGGGCTGTCGAGGTCGAGGACGAAGCCCAGCTGCTCGGCGTCGCCCGTCAGCGGCAACTGACCAACGATGACGCCACCCTCGATCTCCACCGCCGTCAGATAGAAAGCGGTCGGCAGGTCCACCACGATGGCGTCCACCTGGCCGTTGTCGAGGGCGAGCTTGGCCTCCTCGTTGCTGTTGAAGATCAGCGGGTCGTTGCTCGGGTCGATCGACTCCTCGATCGAGGCCAGGCTCGTGGTCCCGACCTGGGCTCCCAGCAGGCTGTCCTTGAGGTCGGCCAGGCTCGCGGCATCGGCCGCTCCCGCGCCCTCTTTGGACACCACGGCCTGGCGCACGTCGTAGTAGCCGGAGGTGAAGTCGACGGCCCCCGCGCGCTCC
The DNA here is from genome assembly GCF_023923225.1 of Ornithinimicrobium faecis. Lineage (GTDB taxonomy): Bacteria > Actinomycetota > Actinomycetes > Actinomycetales > Dermatophilaceae > Ornithinicoccus > Ornithinicoccus faecis. Next base: position 619,840 of record NZ_CP099489.1, read on the forward strand.
GGCGTGATCGAGAACTGGTTGATCGCGAGGTCAAAGTTCTTCGGCCCCGGAGCGATGGTCGCCTCGAACGGGTTGCGCACCCACTCGACCGCGTCGGCCTCGTAGCCGAGCTGCTCGGCCACGGCATAGGACACGGCCGCCTCGTAGCCCTCGGCGTTGGCGGGGTCGTTGTCGACCATCCACGGCTCGAAGGCTGGCTCGGACGTGCTGAGCGTGAGCGTGCCCGCGGTGACGGTCTCCAGCGAGTCGGGCGAGCAGGCTCCGGCCGCGTCCTCGCTGCCACCGCTGGCGGCCGAGTCGTCGCCGTCCGCGCTGTCACCGGCAGCGTCGGCACCAGCCGTCGCGTCGTCGCTGGCCGGCTCTTCCTCGTCGCCGCCGCAGGCAGTGAGCAGCAGGGCCGCAGCCGAGAGGGTGGCCAGGAGGCGGAGTTGGGTTCGGGCCATGTGGTGCTCCAAGGGGTGCGGAGGAGTATGCCGCCCGGTCGGCTCGGGCGTGAGGGCAAGCGTAGTCCTGTGCCCCTACTCGCAGACGATGCCGTCCTTGTCGGCGTCGCGATACCAGTCGTACTCGGGGTCCGTGCCCTGGTGGTAGGGGCCGAGGCCGGCGGCCTTGGCGGACTTGCACGTCTTGTGCCGTGGATCGGTGCTGGTGCCCTCCACCGGAGCAGGCGGTGCCATGATCGGCGCCGGTGCGGTCGCTGGCGGGGCGGCCACCGGCTCCGGTGTGGGAGTCGGCTCCGGGGACGGCTCGGGCTCCGGTGCGGCAGCGAGCTCGGGCCGCAGCTGCGCATGCTGTGCCTCGGGCAACGGCTCGTCGGGGCAGCTGGTCAGGATCCGCTCCATGGCGTCGAACTCTGCCTGGGTGACCCACAGTGCGTAGTCGTGCTTGACCGCGACCTGCCGGGCCACGAACTCGCAGCGGAAACTCTTGTCCGGCGGGAGCCAGGTCGCTGTGTCGCCGGCACCCTTCTGGGCATTGAGCCTGCCCTCGACCGCGAGCAGGTTGAGCGGGTCGTTGCCAAAGGTGCGCAGGGTGTCCTCGTCCCAGGCCTGCGCACCCTTCTGCCAGGCGTCCGAGAGTGCGACGACGTGGTCGATCTCGATCGAGCCACCGGTGCTGTCACGCACAAAGTCAATGGTCTCCCCGGAGTAGGGGCTGGTCAGCGTGCCGGAGAGAGCGACGCACCCCTGAGTGCCCGCCTTGGTGACCAGGTCCGCGAGGTCGCGGCGCAGGATGTCGTTGCGGGCATCGCACCCGTTGCGATCCAGGTCGTGGGAGCGGTACTGAAACAGGTCGCGGTCATAGCCGGTCGTGGCGGCACGCCCCTTGATCTCCAGGTCGGCGAGGGTCGCCAGCGCGGTTCCTGGAGCCGCGGCCAGTGCCGGCTCGGCCTCGACGACCTCGGCCGTGGCGATCTCCGGCTCCACGGTGTCGGGCTCGGTCGTCGGTGTCGCCTCCGTCGTCGGGCTCGGCGCACTCTCCTGCGTGGGCTCCGACTCCGATGTCGGGGCAGTCGGCGGTTCAGCCGTGGGCTCGGGTGTGGCGGATGTTTCGCGAGTGGTCTGGACGGGCGCCGCCTCAACAACAGGCTGAGCGTCCTCGTCGAGATTCGCCCCGTAGGCGAGAGCGGCGATGACCGCAATGATCGCGATGGCGCCGCCCTTGCGACGCGAGCGGCGTCGTGGCTGGGCAGGGTAGGGGCGGGTGGTCTTGCGCACGGCAGGGGCTCCATCTCAGGCGCAGCCCGAAGGGTCACGGTCTCCGGGTCTGGGAGGGTCACGATCCCTCCACAGCGAACCGTAGCCCACCCCCGAGCGGACCACCAGAGTCACCTCGGACACAACAGAGCCGCAGGTCAGTCGTGCTGACCTGCGGCTCTGTGGATGGTGGCCAGGGGCGGGGTCGAACCGCCGACCTTCCGATTTTCAGTCGGACGCTCGTACCAACTGAGCTACCTGGCCGGGCCTGCGCACTCAGAGGCGATCTGACCTGCGCAAACATGACGCCGGATCGCTCCGGCGCGCGTTCACTATACCTGAAACCCACCCGCTGGCATTATCAGCGGTGTCGGCTGTGGGTGGGTTAGCCTCGCAGGGTGCTGACCGCTGGGAGGGAGCCACGATGATGTCAGGCCCGAACGCGTCGACCACCGACGTCCAGGACTACCTCGAGGCCCTGGCCGAGGTGAACCACAATGGCTTCGGCTTCCTCGTGGCCTTCGGGCTGACGTGGCTCGTGGCCGGCGTCATCTGGCTGCGCTTCGGGGAGAGGGCAGGCGCCTATGCCGCCCTGTTCCAGGGCACCGTCGGGGTGCCCCTCGGCCTGCTCCTCACATCGCTGACGGCAACGGCAGGGCGGCCCGACGACCCGTCGATGAACGCTCTGTCCATCTATCTCGGCGCCGGCCAGCTCCTGGTGCTGCCGCTCGCCATCGTGCTGATCGTCCAGCACCGCTATCTGGCGGTGGCGGCAGTGATGGCCCTGGTGCTGGCCGTGCACCTCGTGCCCTACGCGTGGCTGTATGGCACCCCCGCGTATCTGGTGGTCGCTGCGCTCGTGGCGGTCCTCACCGCCACGGTGGTCGCCATCGATCTCAACCGGGAGCGGTCCCACGGTGCCCTGCTCTGTGTGGGCTCCGGTGCGACGCTGCTCCTCGGAGGCTTCGCGGCCTTCGTATTGTGAGCGCGTCCGAGTTGCGGCGGACTGATCCCGGCGGTCACAGATAGTTGAGCGGACCGTCGCGACTGACGAGCATCCTGGTCAGGGTGTCGGATCTGGCCTCTTCCCGATCCAGCACGGCGATGACCGCGGAGCCCTCCGCCCTGACCTCGTCCAGGCTAAACATCTCGACGACCGGCTGCCCCTGCAGGAGCTGCGCGTCGTTCCACGCCCGCTCGACCTCCTCGACGGCGTCCTGCGCCACAGCCTCGGAGCCGAAGTGATAGACGACCACGTCCTGGACTGCGGTGCCCTCCACGGTGGTGCCGACGGCCACGACACCGAACGGGGTGGTGATCGATGACTGCTCCATCTCGGAGAGCTCTTGCTCCACCTGCTCCGGTGAGGCGGACTCGCCCAGCAGGGCCTCCATCCCAGCTCCGCCCCCTGGCTGCACCAGGAAATAGCCGCTGATCGCCCCGAGAGCGTCCAACTGGTCGGCAGTCTCCAGCACGGCTTCCTCATCGGCCAGGGTCGGCCCCTGCCCGGTCAGCCAGTTCTGGGCAGTGCGGGTGTTGCCCGACAACATGATGCGGTCGCCATCCTGTGCGACGCGCAGCGGCTGCCCGAGGGGACGCAGCACCGTGCGCGCCTCAAGGTCTGAGTAGCCGTCCTCGCCCTCACCCGCGCTCACGACGCCGTCGCCCAGGTCGACCAGGTCGGGGGAGAGGGTGTCCTCGTCGAAATCGCCGGATAGCACCACGGCATCCGGCTGGAGGCCGACCTCGGCCACCGAGGCCACCTGGGTGATGTCGAAGCCCAGTTCGGGCTCCTCGGCCACGCCCGTGTCGCTGCTGAGGTCACGAGGCAGCAGGAAGGTCACCGCCGTGTCCGGGCCGGCGACTGCGAGGGCCATCATCCAGTCCCGCCTTTCATCGACGGTCTCGGGTGCCTGAAGGCCCATCGCGGCAGCCCCGGCCTCAAGATCGCCGACCGCGATCGGATAGGAGGGCTCGGTCGGTCGGGGGAGAGACTCGATGGTCCCGCGGATGGAGAATCCCGCTGTCCCCTGCGTTGCAGACTCCGCGTCGCCCGTGACCGTGACCACGCCACCGGTGTCCTCGCCCGAGGTGCTGCACCCGGCCGCTCCGAGCAGTGCCAGCGCCACGAGCCCGGCTCCATACCTACGCCTTGTGAATCTACGCATCTCGATCTCCTTGTCCCCGATCCCTCGAGGTGAACCTACCGTCATTGGTGGTGCTGTGACGCTGGGGAGACGCGATCGGTTGCCCTGTGGCGCAGGACGTTCGGGAGGATGCGTTCCCCGTGGTCGTTCGTGACGTGTACCACAGTCCACAGAAACAACCGCGATCGGGAACATCGGAGGGCACACGGGCGTTTTTGCTACTGCGAGGTCACCGTGAGACCGCGCACCCCAACGATATGTCCCGAGGAGGGATCAGATTGGCGAGGCGTCGCAAGAAGTACGTCGAGATTGAAGAGGTGCCTGGCAAGCCGTTGCGCTACTGGCCGCACGCGCTAGGAGGCGGACTGGTCGCCGAGGGCGCCGTGGTGGACCCGCAGGCCTACGTGCACGAGTCGGCGTATGTCGACCCGGGGGCCCACGTGGCTCCTGGCGCGCGTGTGAGCTCCGGCGCATGGGTAGCCGAGGACGCCTTCGTCGGTGAGGACGCCGTGGTCGGCACCAACGCCAGCGTTGGCCGCAGCGCCCGCCTGGGCCGTGGTGCCCGACTCGGCATGCGTGTCGCCCTCGGAGACGGCGCGCTGGTCGCCGACTTCGTCACCATCGACACCGACGAGCGGGTGCCGTCCGGCACTGCCGTGCTCCGTGACGAGATGGACCGCAGCGCCGCCTGAGTGTTCCGTGCCGCACCGGCCGTGGTCTGACCCTGAGTCAGACCACGGCCGTTTTGTTTCATCCTGCAGGGCCGCGACGTCAGCCCTGCAAGGGCACCGCGACGATGGGATCACTGGTCGGTTGCTCGGACCCCCCGGCCGGCTCGACCGTGATGCCGACCGCGACCGCCCCCGCGGGAGCTCCCTCGAGGGCGACCTCGTCGCCCTCTCGAGGCATGAGCCCCGCGGAGACCGCAGTGCCGTCCTCGTGCACGAACCACAGCTGATAGTCCTCACCGTCGGGAGCCCCTGGCAGGTCCTCGGTGAGCAGCACCGCCCGGTCCAGGGAGGATGCCGTCACCACGGTGAAGGTGGCGCCGTCCGCCGACTCCGTGGCCTCGATCGCGTCGGGGGCCTCGAGCACCTCCTGCACCGCGACGATCGCGGGATCGGGAGTGTCGGTCGGCCACTGCGTGATCGCCACGGCGCCGATCGCGATGGCCGCCGCCGCAGCGCCGGCGAGCAGCCAGCGCCCCGGCCCTCGGGAACGTCGGGCGCGGTGGGCTCCCACCTCGTCCGTCGGCGCCACTTGGTCCGTCGGTGCGTCCACGGGTGTCGGCGCCACCTGGTCCGTCGGTGCGTCCACGGGTGTGGGCGCGTCCTGAGGTGTGAGCGCGATCTGGGTCAGCAACTGCTCCCGAAGAGCCGGTGGCGGCTCCACGGCGAGATCGTCGCTCAGCGCGACCGTGGCCTCGCGCAGTTCTGCCACCTCGCGCCTGCAGGTCGCGCAGGTCGACAGATGCAACTCAAAGGTCTCCCGCTCGTCAGCGTCCACCGCGTCGAGCGCATACGCCGCAGCAAGGGCGTGCACGTCGTCACCGGGCTCACCCGGGGGCACCTGCTGGCTCACTGTGCACCTCCCAACTGATCGCGCATCCGTCGCAGTCCGTCCCTGATCCTTGTCTTGGCCGTGCCCAGAGGCACCCCCAGTCTCTCCGAGACCTCCTGATGGGTGAGACCGTCGAAGAAGGCGAGCTCGACCGCGCTGCGCTGGGTCTGAGTCAGCCCACCGAGGGCCGAGCGCACTCGGGTGGCTTCCAACCGGCCCTCTGCCAACTCGGCGGTGCTGTCGAAGGGTGTCTGTGCCTGCAGTGATTCGTAGTCCTGGTCCCTCCTGGATTGGGACGCTGCAGACCGGACACGGTCAACGGCCCGACGGTGCGCCAGGGTCAGCAACCAGGACAACGCGCTCCCGCGAGCGGGGTCGAACGAGCTGGCGCTGCGCCAGACCTGGAGGAAGACCTCCTGCGTGACCTCCTCCGCCTGAGCCCGGTCCCGCAGCACCCGCAGCACAAGTCCGAGAACCCGGGGCCCGGTGGCGTCGTAGAGGTCGGCGAAACTCTGCTGGTCTCCACGTCCTGCGGCCTGGATCAGGCGGGCAAGGTCCTGCCCCGGGTCGGCCACCCGTTCATCATGCACGGTGGTCATCTAGCCCGCGCGTTCATTTCGAGGGGGCGATGCGTCAACCGGAACCTCCACGTGGGTCGACCAGGCGAGCGAACACCACGACGTTGTCCACGTGCGCACCCAGCTCGGCGTCATAGGTCCCGCCACACGTGATCAGGCGCAGCTCTGGGCCGCTGGTGTTGCCATAGACGGTCGTCTTGGGGAACTGGTCCTTGGGGAAGCTGTCCGCTCCGTAGACCTCGAAGGTCGCCGTCGTGCCATCCTGCCGGTCGACCTCGACGGTGTCGCCGGGCTGCAGGGCTCCCAGCTCGAAGAAGACGCTGGGGACCGACCCCTGGCTGGTGACATGGCCCTCGATGACCGACGGCCCGGGTTCGCCCGGTGTCGGCGAGCCCGAATACCAGGCGGCCTCGTCATAGAGCTCGCCGCTGGGCACCGCTAGCCGCCCCTCGTCGTCGAGGCCCAGGGGGTGCAAGGGGCTGTCCACGTCGAACGCGGGGACCCGCACCCGCACGGGTTCAGAGGCAGGCAGCGCAGGTGCGGGCGAGGATGCGTCGCCTCCTGGTGCGGAGCCTGTCTCGGGTGCCACCACAGTCTGCGGCGCTGCGGGTGTCGACCCCGGGGCCACGGCCTCCCCTGCACTGCCAGTGGCCCCGGGAACTGTGGCGTCGGGCAGCGAGTCCGGGGAAGGCCGTGGCGTCGGTGCGGAGGTCGCTGCCACAGCATCCTCCGGGGTGCCCGATGCGGTGGACCCGGCGCTCTGTCGGGTGCCCTCCGGCACGGGCGGCTCACCGACCTGGTGGGCGAGCGCCCACCAGAGCAGGCCCACGCCGAGAGCGAGGAGCAGCCCGAAGGCCACGAACGACAGACGCCGCCCGTGTCCCTCGGTCGGTGAGGTGCTCACGCTCAGCTGCGCTGGTCCGCGCGACGGCGGGTGACGGCCAGCCCCAGGCCGGCCACGGCCAGGGTGACACCGCCCAGGGCCATGAGACCCACGTGCTCGGTGCCGGCGGTCCCGCTGCCACCGGTGGCGACGCCGTCCTCGGGCATCGTCATCTGGGCGACCTCGAACTCACCGCACAGCGCGGGGTTGGTGGCCTCGGCGGGCAGGGCCGGGTCCAGGTCGGACTTCGCGTCACCGTCATAGGCGCCGCTGCCGTCGTGGTCGACGCCGTGGACGACGACCACGCCGTCGCCCGCGGCGACGGAGGCCGCGGTCTCGTCGTCGAGCTCGATGGTGCGCTCATAGGTGTAGCTGCCCGTGGCCGGGAAGTTCTCCACGTCGAGCGCGTGGTCACCCGTGGTCATGCCGGGCTCGTTGGTCAGGCTCACCTTCACCATCCCGTAGGCCGGGACGCCGTCGGAGGTCTGCAGCTCACCGCCCGGACCGGTGCCCTTCACGTCTGCCCCGGGGCAGGTGTTGGTGCCGCCGATGTGGATGTGCTGGGCATGCGGTGCGCCGTCCAGCAGGCCCTCGGTCTCCAGGATGATGTGCAGTTCGTTGCCCTCGAGCATGCCCCAGGCGGTGCCGGAGGCCCCCGAGTCGTTGAGCTCGGTCAGGGTGCCGGAGAGCTCGGTGCCGCCGTCCTCGTGGGCCGAGGCGGGGCTTGCCGCGAGCAGCGGGAGGCCGACGAGGGCCAGGATGGCCAGCGGTGCGGTGCGGTTGCGGGTGGTGCGCATGACAACTCCTCAGTGGTGGTGGTCAGTCACCTCGTGATTCGGAGCCGTCAGCGGAGCGGATTGGTCGCGTCGGGTGGGTGCTCAGCGGGGCTAGTCGCCGCGAGCAGAGAATCCACATGACCTGCGGGTGCTGCCGTCATACGGTGGTGGCATGTCAGGTCAGCCGCTGATCCGAGAGCACCAGGTGTCCGACGCCGCGGCCATGCCGTATGCCGTCGCGGTCACTGATGACAGCGCCGTCTGGGCCACGCTCGCCCAGGGCGATGCCGTCGTCAGGCGCGCTGCCGACGGCTCCCTGACGACGATTCCGCTGGGCGAGGGCGGCCGGCCCTTGCTGCTCGTCGCCACGGACCAGGACACGGTCTGGGTCACCGAGTCGGTCGGCAACCGCCTCGTGCACGTGGGGCCAGAAGGGGTCCGGGCAGCGGTGCCGGTGCCGACTCCGGAGGCGCACCCGTTTGGCATCGCCACCACCGGCACGGGCGAGCTGTGGTTCACCGAGATGGCGTCGGACCTGATCGGACATGTCGATGCCCACGGCCGGGTCCGGGAGTTCCCGACTGGAGCCGCCGGGGGCATGCCCTCGCTGATCGCCTGTGCTGACGACGCCGTCTGGTTCACCCTCAACCAGGCGCACGCCGTCGGCTGCCTGCGGGCTGATCACGAGCAGGTCGAGATTCTGCCGCTGCCCACTCAGGGGGCTGGCCCGGTCGGGATCACTGCCGCGCCGGATGGCGCCGGATGGTTTGTGCAGATCGGTGCCGGGCTGATCGGTCGGGTCGACGCCGCGGGGACGCTGGTCGAGCACGCCCTGCCGGATCGGCAGAGCAAGCCCCATGCCATCGCCGCAGACCCGGCAGGCGGCTGCTGGTTCACGTTGTGGGGTTCCAACCAGGTGGGTCACATCGGTGACGACGGCGCGATCACCCTGGCCGAACTGCCGACGCCGGACAGCCAGCCGCACGGGCTCGCCGTCGCCCCGGACTGGACGGTGTGGGTCGCCCTGGAGCCCGGCCGCCTGGCAGAGGTGAGCGCCCAGCGCTGACGGCTCCTCCTGTCGGTGCTGAGCGGGGGAGCTATCCCGCGTCGTTCCAGGCCTGCGCGATGGCGCCCAGGTCGGGGATCTCATAGAGCGAGCGCAGGTCGTCCTCCGCGAGACTGCGGGCGGTCGTGAAGGTGACGCTGTCCCGGTGGTCGGCTCCGGCGACCTTCAGCCGTATGCCGTCAGGCAGGATCTCCTTCACCTGCGGCAGTGCGTCGACCAGTGGGCGAGTGAAGTCAACCTGCACGTCCAGGTTGCCCCCCTCCTGGCGGGAGTCGGCGACCCACAACCGGTTGACGGTGCGCAGGGCGGCCAGCTCCTCGAAGACCGACAGACGCTCGCCCGCGGAGCCGCTGGGGTGCTCGTAGAAGAAGGACAGTTGGTCTGCGTCCGGGACGAGGCGGTCATACCTGATGCGCAGGGCCAACCCGTCCTGGAACTCGGGGTGCTCCATCGCCGCGTCGTAGATGCCGCGGACCGCCTCCAGGTCACGGGTGGACAGCGTGACCCGATCCTGCTCGACCAGGATGTTCTCCACACCCGGCAGGGACCGCAGCGCGTCACCCAGGGGTGCGAGGGCGTCGAGTCGCTCGGACTGTTGGGAGTCCAGGCTGCCCTGCATCACCTGCACGGTCAGGTCCGGCCCCGCCGCGGCCTCCGCGACCGCCTGGAGGTCGGTGAGCTCGGTGGTGGGTTGCACGGCGATCCGCAGGTCGCCGTCGGTCAGGTCGAAGACCTTCACGGGGTGGTCCTCGCCCACTGCGGCGAGCACGTCCGGCAGGGTCTGCGGCAGGGTGGCCCAGGCGTGGTCCACCGAGCCGGAGGGGGTGCTGATGTCGGCCACCACCCGCAGCTCGCCCTCCTCCTCGCCCCACAGCGACCGGACCGTCTCGGTGTCCTGCATCAGCTGACTCAGCTCGCCGCGATAGGTCGTCTCATACGAACGTAACCAGTTGGGGCACCGCCACGTGCCCTGCAGTGCCAGCCCCTCGGCATACAGCTTGGTGCGCAGGTGCGTCTTGGGCTCCTGCTGACTGTCGGAACCATAGAGGCACAGGCCGTTGGCCTGCACACCCACCGCGTCATAGTCCGCATCAGCGTCCGGCTCCCAGGTGGTGACCTCCTCCACGATCGCAGCGAGGGTGTCCGGCGGGGTGTCGTCGGCCAGGATCAGCGAGCCGCCCATGTCGCCGCTGACCCACGGCAGCTCGTCCGAGGCGGTGGTGACCACCTCGAGGACCTGATCCGGATAGGCCGAGGAGAAGTGCTCGGTGAACTCCTCGGCCGCCGAGGCGCCCGGGGAGATCGACCCACAGGCCGAGGTGGCGAGCACGACGGAGAGCGCCGTGAGAGCCATGAGGGGGCGCGTGGTCTGCATCGTGGCGAGTCCCATCAGGGTGCGGCGTTCCAGTCGCTGGCGAGCTGGTCGAGGTCCGGGGTGGTGAAGCGCGAGGTGAGGTCGTCCGGGGCGAGGGTGCGGGCCGCGGTGAACTCGACGCTGGCCAACGCGTCGCTGCCGGAGACCTCGACGGGCAGCCCATCGGGCAGGGCCGGCTTCAGGTGGGCGAAGCCGTCAGCCAGGGGGACAGTCAGGTTCACCGATGCGCTCGGCGCGGGGGTGTTGCTGAGACTCACGAACGAGACGGTGTCGTGTGCCGTCAGGGCGAGGAAGGCATCCAGGGCCTCCTCGGTGCCGCCCTGCGCCCAGAAATAGCGGTGCCGGGCCCACTCGTCCTCCGGGTCCTGCGCATCGAGCGTGATCTCGACCCTGGCTGCACCGAGGTCCGGATGGGTGGTCGCCGCCTCGTGGGCTGCCCGGATCGCCGCGCTGTCCTCGACCCCGATCACGAGCTGACCGGGCAGCGGCACCTCAGCTGCGGTCACGCCGGGGACGGCGCGCACCTGATCCACGACGGCGGCGAGCTCCTCGATCTGTGCGGCCTTGTCCGCGTCGAGGCTGCCCTGCATGACCTCCACGATCAGGTCGGCCCCGGCGACGCCGTCGGCCAGCTCCTGCAGCTCATCGATCCGTGTCGTGGCCGTCACCGCGACCCGCAGGCCGGCGTCGGTCAGCTCGAAGGTCCGGAGCGGGTGCTCCTGGCGGACGGCGGTGAGCACCTCGTGCGCGGTCTGGGGGATCTGCGTCCAGACGTGGTCCACGGCACCGTGCGGAGTGTTGACCGCTGCCACCACCCGCAGCTCGCCGTCGGCCTCGGTCCAGAGGCTGCGGACGGTCTCGGTGTCCTGCATCAGCTCGGCCAGTGTGCCGGTGTATTGCGTCGTCCCGCTCAGCCACGTCGGGCAGGGCCACGTGCCCTGCAGGGCCAGCCCCTCGGCATACAGCCGGTCGCGCAGCAGGTGCTTGTGCTCCAGCTGGGGATCGGAGCTGGACAGGCAGAGGCCGTTGGCCAGGACGCCGACGCCGTCATAACTGGAGTTCTCCTCTGGCGCCCAGGCGGTGACGTCGTCCAGGATCGTGGCCAGCTGCTCCGGGCTGGTGTCGTCGGCCAGGACCAGTGACCCGGACATGTCGCCGCGGGCCCAGGGCCACTTGCCCGACGCTGTGGTGACCGCCTCGAGGACCTCGTCGGGGTAGGTCGAGGTGAAGTGCGACTCGAACTCCTCGGCCGCGGACTGTGCTGGTGAGATCGACCCACAGGCGGAGGTCAGCAGCACGGTGGCGGCCGTGGTGGCGGCGATCGTGGTGAGGCGAAAGCGCATGGTCGTGATCCTCCGGTGCGGTGGCAGCTCTGCGGCTACGACGCCAGGATCTCCCACTTCGTTCCGGAAACGAGGAAGGCACTCTGTGCGAGAAGGCTCAGGCACGACGAAGGCGCCGGCACCCTGGTGGGTGACGGCGCCTCTCGGCGACCCCGACGGGACTCGAACCCGCGACCTCCGCCGTGACAGGGCGGCGCGCTAACCAACTGCGCTACGGGGCCTGGTGTCAGGCCGTTGTGCAGCAACCCGTGAAGGCTACCTGTTCCTGCTCGGTCCGAAGACCAGTGGTGTCAAACCACGCATCCCCAACGGGATTCGAACCCGTGTTGCCGCCGTGAAAGGGCGGAGTCCTAGGCCGCTAGACGATGGGGACCCGTCCTGCCGCCCCCTCGCCGCCAAGCGCAGCTCGGATCCGTCGAGGACAGTGACAGAGCATACGTGACGGATCCGGCTGCTGCCAAAACGGGTCCCGTGAGCCCAGTTCAGGAGGGTGTGGCCCAGTCGAGGAGTTGGTCCAGGGGCCAGGAGTTGACGACCCGCTCGACCGGCACACGCAGGCGCTCGGCGCGCTCGCAACCGTAGGCCTGGAAGTCGAGTTGGCCCGGGGCGTGGGCGTCGGTGTTGATCGCAAACAGGCACCCTGACTCGATCGCGAGGGTGAGCAGATCGTCCGGTGGGTCGCTGCGCTCGGGTCGGCTGTTGATCTCCACGGCCGTGTTGCTCTCGACGCAGGCGGCGAAGACCGCGCTCGCGTCGAAGGTGCTCTGCGCCCGCTTGCCGCGATCGCCGGTCACCAACCGACCCGTGCAGTGTCCGAGGACGTTGGTCCGCGGGTTGCGCACTGCCGCGACCATCCGGCGGGTCATCGCCGCGGACTCCATCTTGAGCTTGGAGTGCACCGAGGCGACCCGCACGTCGAGCCGGTCGAGGAGCTCGTCGGTCTGGTCCAGGGACCCGTCGTCGAGGATGTCGACCTCGATCGCCTTGAGCAGCCGGAAGTCCTCTCCGACAGCGGCATTGATCGCGTCGACGACCTTCAGCTGCTGGGTCAGTCGCGCGGCGGTGAGGCCGTTGGCGACGGTGAGCCGCGGCGAGTGGTCGGTCAGCGCCAGATAGTCGTGCCCGAGCTCCATCGCGCTCGCCACCATCTCCTGGATCGGGGACCCGCCGTCGGACCAGTCGGAGTGGCTGTGCAGGTCGCCGCGGAGCTGGTCACGCACCCGCTCGCCGCCCTCGACGAGCGGGCCGCCGACCGTCGACTCGAGCTCGGTCAGCTTGTCCGGGTCGCGTCCGGCCGCGGCCTGCTCGATGACGGCAGCGGTGGACGGCCCGATGCCTTCCAGTTGCTTCAGCGTGCCCTTGCGCACCCGCTCGCGGACCTCAGCCTCCGGGATCGCGAGCAGCGTGTCCGCGGCCTGGCGATAGGCCTTCACCCGGTAGGTCGAGGCGCGGCTGCGCTCCAGCAGGAAGGCGATCCGTCGCAGGGCATCCACCGGCTCGATGGTCATAGGGACGACGGTAGTTCACCCCGCGCCAGTTCGCCCCGAGCCAGTTCGCCCTGAGCCAGTTCACCACGGGCCGAACGGTGAGGAACGGGATGAGGTGCGCCTCGGCATACGCTGGGGTGATGACGCAACCAGAGCTCCGGGTCGCCTCGTTCGCCGACCTCACCACCGACCAGCTGTATGCCGTGTTGCGGCTGCGCGTCGACGTCTTCGTGGTCGAGCAGGAGTGTGCCTATCCCGAGCTGGACGGGCGTGACGACGAGCCGACCACCGAGCACCTGTGGGTGGACGTGGGCGGGGAGATGGCGGCCTATGTGCGGGTGCTGGACGACGGCGACGTCGCACGCATCGGCCGGGTCGTGACGGCGCAGGGTCACCGTGGACACGGCTACGCGGCGCAGCTGATGGGGCTGGCGCTGGAGCGAATTGGCAACCGGCGCACCGAGATCGGCGCCCAGGTCCAGCTGGAGCAGTGGTATGGACGGTTCGGCTTCAAGCGCTCCGGCCCCGACTATGACGAGGACGGGATCATGCACCTGACGATGATCCGGGAGGCCTGAGCAGTCAGTCAGCGCGGCGCAGGAAGATGTCGCCGACAGAGGTGCGCACGTCGATGAGGCGGCTCTGGGTCTCGTCCGAGCCGAGGTCGTTGCGGACCGTGCCGAGCGAGGTGGTCGTCGAGACGCGGTAGGCCGTGCCGTCGTCCGGCACCTCCACGACGACGTCGCCGGTGTCGGAACTGGCCGTCACCTCCTGGGGTGCGCCGGTCGCGGCGATCCTGACGTCGCCCACGTCGCTGTGGACCGACACTCGCTCCCCCGTGAAGTCGACGGCTGCCACGCCGCCGACATCGGTGGTGACGTCGAGCTCGCCGGCCAGGCCGGCCACCTCGATGGTGCCGACATTGTTGTCGATCGCCACCGCCGTGTCGGTGGGGACGACCACCTCCCAGCGGACCGAGCAGTTGTCGAGCCACATCGTCAGGCACGTGGCGGACAGGGCAGCTGTGTCGCCGGAGACCGAGATGGTGACGTCGGGATTGGAGAAACCGTAGGCGGCCGTGGCGACGACCCGGGGCTGCTCACCCGCAGCGCCCGCCACCACCTCGATGTCGCCGACGTCGCCGTCGAGGGACAGGCTGGTGAGCCCGGCCGGCAGGTCGTCGGTGGTCGTCTCGGTGCGACCGAGGATCCGTCCCACGGCGGGGATCGCCAGCCCGATGACGATGACGAGGGCCAGGATCCCGCCGACGATGCGGAAGGTGCGTTTGGCCGAGCTGGTCATGGTTGCTCCTGAGGGTTTCCGTGCTCCAGCCAGCGCAGGACGGCCAGCACCCTGCGGTGGTCCTGGTCAGTCGGCGGCAGGTCGAGCTTGGTGAAGATGGAGGACACGTTCTTCTCGACCGCACCCTCTCCGATGAACAGTCCCCGGGCGATCGCCGCATTGGTGCGGCCCTCGGCCATCAACCCGAGCACCTCCCGCTCGCGCGGGGTCAGCCGCCCCAGGGGGTCCGCGTTGCGCGCCCTGGACAGCAGCTGCATGACCACCTCGGGGTCGAGCACGGTCCCGCCGGCGGAGACGTCGCGCAGCGCCGCGATGAAGTCGGCCGTGTCGGCGACCCGGTCCTTGAGGAGATAGCCGACGCCCCGCGCGTGGCTCGCCACCAACTCGGTGGCGTATTGCTCCTCGACGTATTGGCTCAGCACCAGCACGGCCGTGTCGGGATGACGCTCGCGAACCGTCAGCGCGGCGACGATGCCCTCGGAGGTGAACGTGGGCGGCATCCGGACATCGACCACGACCAGCCCCGGCCGGTGTCGATCGACGGCCTCGAGGAAGGTCGCGGCGTCGGGGCAGGCCTCGACCACCTCGAACCCACCCTCCCGGATCAGTCGCACGAGGCCCTCGCGCAGCAGGGCCGAGTCCTCGGCGAGCACGACCTGCACGGGCGTTGTCATCGCATCTCCTCAGGGGTGGGTTGTTCAGTGGTGGTGGGTTGCCCAGTGGTCGTGGGTTGCCCAGTGGTGGTGGGTCGCTCAGTGGAGGTGGGTTGCTCAGGGGTGGTGGCGGGTCGGGCGGGCAGGTGGATCAGCACGGCGGTCGGGCCGCCAGTGGGCGAGCGGACCGCGATCGTGCCGTCCACCGAGGACACGCGCTGTCGCAGGCCGACCAGGCCGGTGCCGCCGCGTGGGTCGGCGCCGCCAACTCCGTCGTCCTCGACCTGAATGACCAGGGCGGGCGGTGTCAGGTGCTGGTGGAGGTCGAGGCGCACCGTGGCCTGCCGGGCCTGCGAGTGCTTGGCCACATTGGTGAGCAGCTCGGAGACGCAGTAGTAGCCGATCGCCTCTGTCGTGGGGTCCAGCCGGCCCACCTCGCCTGCCTCGACCGTGACCGGGACCGGGGAGCGCACGGCCAGCGCGGAGACTGCAGCATCCAGCCCGCGATCGGCCAGGATCGGCGGCGTGATGCCGCGCGCGACGTGACGCATCTCGACGATGGCCTCCTTGGAGGCCAGGTGGGCCTTGTCGAGCAGCTCTCGGGCGCCCTCGGGGTCGTGGGCCAGACGCTCGCGCGCCATGCCGAGATCCATCGCGATCGCGACCAGCCGTTGCTGTGGGCCATCGTGCAGGTCCCGCTCGATGCGCCGCCGCTCGGACTCCACCGAGTCGACGGTCTCGGTCCGGGAGGTGGTGAGGGCCTCGACCCGCTCCGACAGTTGCGCGATCTCCGCGTCCGGGTCCTCGCCGAGGGTGAGGCGAGCGATGGTGGCGTCCACCCAGGTGAGGTGGCGGGCGGCGAGCGGGAGGATCGCCAGCACGGCCAGCGCGAGGATCCAGATGGTGACTCTGGACTGGGTCGAGTCGAGCGAGAACAGGCTGAACAGGCGCAGCGTGCCCTCGGCCGGCATGCGGTCGAGATACAGCGGCATCGCCAGGACAGCGAGGCCTCCGGAGAGGGCGCCGGAGACCAGCACCCCGGAGAACAGCCCCCAGAGCACGTGCAGGGCGGCGTATGCCGCAGCCCGCCAGTGCGTCCGGGTGAACCCCAGCGCGACCATCCAGCCCTTGCTGTGTGAGGCGGGCTGCAGGGTGATCCGTCGGCCCGTGAACGCCTCGATCCTGGCGAGCTCCTCCTTGGCGAACCACCAGCCCAGCCACAGGGCAGGCACCAGCAGGAGGAGCCCGGCGCCAGCCACCACCACGAGCACCGACCCGACGAGGACGCCGACGGCGATGCCGACGGCGAGGGTGCCGGTCAGCAGGTTGAGCACGAGGAAGGCGATGTGTCGCCACCCACGCAGCCACGACTGCACCAGGGTGGGGCGGAGTGACGCCACGGCGGTAGACATGCCTCAACACTAGGGATCGCGCCGGGCGGCCGGCAGCCTGCAGACCACCGGGTCGCAGTGGGGTTACCCCCCGTGCCGATCTGGGTGTTCGCGCCAGTGTGTTGGCGAGGCTGGCTCGGGAGGCTTGAAGCATGATCCAGAACCAGACCGACGCGTTGGTGCGTCCCGCCGCTCCCGAAGGATCGGAGCACGAGGTGCCGTCCGCGACCGATGAGGTCGCCTACCGCCCAGATCTCCCCCGCAGCCCACTGGCGCTGTGGTCCGCACGGCACCGCTGGACCGTGCTGGCCACGGCACTGCTGCTCGTGCTCGGTGCCGTCGGGGTGCTGGGCACGGTGGGCATCACGACCCAGAGCTCCAACGACCAGCTGGTCGGTGACTCCGCCGAGGCCTATGACATCTTGGACGGCGCCGACTTCGGGGACGTGCCGACCGAGTTCATCATCGTCAGCGACCCGGCGGGGCCGCTGTCACCAGACCGCGCCGCGGAGCTGGGCTCCGAGCTGATCACCACCTACGAGACCGTTCCCGGCGTCATCGCCGTGGGAGATGCCTTCCCCGGCCAGGACGGCAGCATCGTGCTGCCTCTGGAGTTTGCCGACGACGGGGAGGGCGTCGCTCTCGAGATCGACGACTCACTCCAGGCAACCGACGACCTCGCGGCCGCCCACGGCGACCTCACGATCTCCCAGTTCGGGCAGACATCGTTGGACCAGGAGATGAACGACACCGTCGGCGAGGACTTCCAGCGGGCCGAGCTCTTTGCGATCCCCGCGACCCTGATCATCCTGCTGCTGGCCTTCGGTGCCGTCGTGGCCGCCGGGGTGCCCCTGCTGGTCGGCCTGGGCAGCGTCGCAGCCGCCCTCGGGCTGACGGCGATCGTGTCCAACTGGATGCCGGTCGACCAGAACAGCCAGGCGATTGTGCTGCTGATCGGGTTGGCAGTGGGCGTCGACTATGCCCTGCTGATCCTGCGGAGAGCCCGAGAGGAACGGCACGCCGGTGCCTCGGTGCTGGACTCGATCGGGATCGCAGGGGCCACCGCCGGCCGCGCCGTCCTGATCTCGGGCCTCACCGTGGTCATCGCGATGTCCGGGATGCTCGTGGCCGGTGGGATGTTCACCTCGCTCGGCCTGGGCGCCATGCTGGTCGTCGGCGTGGCCGTGATCGCTGCCGTCACCGTGCTCCCTGCCCTGCTGAGCCTGCTCGGCGACAAGGTCGAGGCGCTCCGCCTGCCGTTCACCCGTCGACGGGAGGCCCGGCGCGGCTCGGAGGACTCGTTCTGGGGTCACCTGGCCGGCATCGTCACCCGCCGACCGCTGGCTTCCGTGGCCGTCGTGGGCGGACTGCTGGTGGCCCTCGCGGCCCCGGCCCTGGGCATGAAGACCGCCATCGGCAACGTCGAGGCCCTGCCGCAGGACCTCCAGAGCGTGCAGGCCTATCACCAGTTTCAGGCAGCCGTCCCCGCAGAGTCCGATGCACTGCAGGTTGTGGTGCGCGCCCCGGCGGAGGCCGCGGACGAGGTCGAGGCAGCACTCCTCGGGGCGACGGGCGAGGCGGAGGGCATCACGCACATCTCTGGTGCCGCCGGTGAGGTCGAGCAGTCCCTGGACGGCACGGTCAGCACCTGGAACCTCGGGATCGACGTGACCCCGAGCGACGACGCGATAGCGCCCACCGTCGAGCGGGTGCGCACTGAACTGCTCCCGCAGGTGCGGGCCGAACTGTCCGACGTGCCCGGGGTCGACGTGCACCTGGGCGGGCAGGCAGCGGTGGTTGACCTGACGAGCTGGATGGACGACAGCCTGCCCTGGGTCGTCGGCTTCGTGCTGGTGCTCTCGCTGCTGGTGATGCTGGTGTCCTTCGGGTCACCGACCCTGGCGCTGGCCACCGTGGGCCTGAACCTGCTGTCGGTCGGAGCAGCCTATGGCGCGCTGACTCTGGTCTTTGGTGGCACGTGGGCCGAGGGGTTGCTCGACTTCACCTCGACCGGAGTGATCGCCTCCTGGCTGCCGATGATGCTGTTCGTCCTGCTCTTCGGACTGTCGATGGACTATCACATCTTCGTCACCAGTCGGGTCCGCGAGGCCTTCGACGCCGGTGACTCGCCGCGGCGGGCGGTCCGCCGGGGAGTGGCCCGGTCGGCCGGTGTCGTCACTGCTGCGGCCGCAGTGATGATCGGGGTGTTCTCGATCTTCGGGACGCTGTCGATGCTGGAGATGAAGCAGCTCGGTGTGGGCCTGGCCGTCGCGGTGCTGATCGACGCGACGATCGTGCGCGGAGTGCTGCTCCCAGCGGTGCTCACGCTGCTCGGCAAGCGGGCCCATACCGGCCCGTCCTGGATACCGCGCCTGCACCACTGAGCCCAGCACCACTGAGCCCAGCACCACCAAGATCGCGTGCACCCGAACAGGCAACGTCACAAGCCACTTCGCAAAACCGCAGGTCAGCGACCTGACGTGGAGTGGTTACCGTGACGTTGCCTGTTTGGGTGTACGCGCGTGGACGGCTGCGCGCCTCGCCATCGCAACGTCGCCGTCGCACCACCCCGCCGCGCAGGCCGGTCGGTCAGGCGGCGGTCACGGGACGCAACCACTCGACCAGTGGCCGGACGGCCCGCCAGTCGGAGCGCACCTGCTCCACCAGTGCCGCGGTGGTGACGACGTCGCCGTCCTCGATCCACCGCATGGCCGAGATCGTCTTGTGCCGCAGCAACTCGATCCGCTCGTGGTCCCGGCTCCAGCCACGTGGGGCGGTCTTGAGCCGGTCGCCGGCAACCTCCCACCCGGCTGCGCGCAACCGACTCACGATCTTTTCCAGTTCGGCGCCCCGAGGACCGTCGACGTCCGTGCGATAGGCGGCCAGCACCGCGGGGTCCATGGCATAGCACCCACCCCCGAGACGGAACCCGTCAGCCGACACCTCGGCATACCAACCGGATCGGGTGCCTGCGGCGACATAACCACCCTGATGGGTCTTGTAGGGACTCTTGTCGGCCGAGAAGCGCACGTCCCGGTTCGGGCGGAAGATCTTGGCCGGCCCGAACTCGTCCTCCAGGGCGTCCAGCAGCGCGGTCATCGGGCCGCGGACACTGGTCTCATAGCGCTCGCGGTTGGCCTGCCAGAAGCCGGTGCTGTTGTCCATCTCGAGCTCGGCATAGAAGTCGGCGGCGTCGTGCGGGATGCCCGTGAAACTCATGCCAGAGAGCGTATGCCGAGGCGCGCCGCGGACGTCCGGCGCACCGGCCGCGGTGGAATGGCGTGGTGGCGCTCCGGGGAGAGGAGGCAGAATTGCCGCCATGACCCTCACCTGGCGAACTGTGTCCCGTGACGACGTCCCTGCGGTGGTGGCCTTCACCAACCTGGTCGGTGAGCGGGACGGCACGGGAGCGGTCACCACGCAGGAGTCCACCGCCGAGATGTTTCAGGCTCCGCACTTCGACCCCTCGACGGACACCGTGTCGGCCTGGGACGGCGCGGACCTGGTCGCCCTGGGCAGCACCTTCTGCCGGGACACGCTGGTCGACGGGCGGGCGATGGCCAGCGTCGATGGCGCGGTCCACCCGGATCACCGTGAGCAGGGCATCGGCACCGAGTTGCTGACCCGGCTGGAGGCCCGGGCCGCGGAGCTCGCGGGGGAGCGGCACCCGGGGGAGCCGCTGCGGCTGCGCACGTCCGGCGGGCTGCCCGACTCCTCGGGCCAGCGTCTGCTGGAGGACCGGGGCTACGCGCCCGACAACTACTTCATCACCATGCAGGTGCCGCTGGCCGACTGGGTCGACCCGGGCGGAGAGTCGGTGTCCGTGGGACTGGACCGGGCGCGGCAGGAGGAGATCAGGGACGCGCACAACGACGCCTTCCGGGACCACCGCAACTTCAGCCCGATCTCCGCGGAGATGTGGGAGCACTGGGGCAAGTCCTCGACGATGCGACCCGAGCAGAGCCGGCTCGTGGTGGAGGGCGAGCGGGTCCTCGCCTATGCCGTCGCGGCGGAGAACGAGCCCGGTGTCAGCCATGTGGAGTTGGTGGGCACCCGCCGCGAGGCCCGCGGCCGGGGCCTGGCCCGGCAGGTGCTGCTGGGGTCGCTGCGGGCGGCACGGGAGGCGGGGTGCCGGATCAGCGAGCTCGAGGTCGACTCGACCAGCCCGACGGGTGCCGATCGGCTCTATGTCGCGGTGGGCTATGAGCCGGTGCGGGTGATCTCGCGCTATGTCCGCGACGTCGCGCCGGGCGGGCCACACCTCTCCTAAGCGGCGGTGCGGGCGTGCGACACCTTTATCTTTTTCCGAGGAGGCGTGCGAAACCTTTATCTTTTTCCGGGGGAGGCGTGCGAGACCTTTATCTTTTTGTGGTGGGGGCGTGCGAGACCTCCCCATTTTTTGGGGTGGCCTGGGCCGCGCGGAGGGTGCGGGCACCGGTCAGCGCGAGCAGCATCGCCAGCCACGCCGCGACCACGGGCACCACGAAGGCTGGCCGGTGACCACCCCAGTCGGCGAGCTGTCCCGCGATGCTGGACCCCACGGCATACCCGAGGCCGGTCGTGGCCGCCAGGATCGTCATCGCCGCACCGAGGCGGCGCACGGGGGTGATCCGCTCGGCGAGGGTGAAGGTGGTGATCATCGTCGGGGCGATGGCCACGCCGAGGACCAGCAGGGCGACGGCCAGCATCCCCAGGTTGTCGACGGCCAGCATGGGCAGGACGAGCACGGCCAGGGCGATGGTGAAGGCGCGCAGGCGGCCCTCATACGCATAGGTGTCCGGCACTGCCACCACGGCCAGACCCGCCAGCACGCTGCCGATGCCGAGCAGCGCGTGGAACAGACCGGTCAGGCCGGGCTCACCGGCGTTGGTTGCCAGGACCGAGGTGCCGGCCTGCACCGAGCCGAAGATCATGCCGACCGACAACTGGACAGCCGCCAGGAAGAGCAGCGAGGGCGTCAGCAGGCGCCCGGCCGGGGTCGTCGCCCGCGGGGCGCGGCCCACCAGGGCTGACGTGGGGTGGATCGCGAACCAGGTGCCGAACGCAGCCAGCAGGATGCCCGCGGCGACGATCGCGGCGCTGGGGTTGAGCAGGGCACCGATCACGCCCACCAGGGCCGGGCCGAGGACGAAGGAGGCCTCGTCGGCGGCGCCCTCGTAGGAGAAGGCCGCGTCGACCACGTCGCGGCGCTCGACACCGGCCTGACGGCTGATCGGGCGCCAGCGCACCCGGGCCATGGTGCCGACCTGCGGGGTGAACGCGCCGGCGACCGCCGCGACCACCAGCAGCGGCCACCAGGCCTGCCCCGACTCGTAACTGCCCGCGAGCAGGACCAGCCCGATCAGGCCCAGGGAGGCGACGACGGACTGCACGAGCAGGACGGGGCGCTGTCCGAGACGGTCGGTGAGGGAGCCAGCGAGCGGGGACCCGATGGCGTTGGCCACCGCGAGGGCACCGGCGGTGGCTCCACCAGCGCCATAGGAGCCGGTCACGCCAGAGACCAGCAGCAGGGCGCCGAGCTGGGACATGGCCAGGGGCAGGCGACCGAGGAAGGCGACCAGGACATACATCGGTCCGGTCAGGGCGAACAGGCGTCGATAGGACGCGAGGGGTGACACGAGGAGCCTCCGGGGAGAACAGCGAGGGCGCGCCATCCCACCCCTGGCGCTCAAACCCTGTGCATCTCTAGTCTACCCGGCTGCGGTGGGTGCTCAGGGCCGTTCTGCTGGTGAGACCGGTCACCGTGCCCGGCCCGGGCAGACGTCCCGCGACGACACAACAGGGCCCCGACCGCGGGTGCGGTCGGGGCCCTGTTATGTGCTTCAGGCAGAGATCAGGGCACCGGGATGACGTCCGGGTACTCCTCCAGCCAGGCGTCGATGGCCTCGGCTTCCTTGCCCTCGCCGTATTCGTTGACGACCATGTCCTCGAGGGCGCCGTACTGCTCGTCGTCGAGCTCGATCCCGCCGATCAGCTCGGCGGCCTCCGGGAACTCCTCGGCGAAGCCCTTGGTGCCCAGGAAGTGCAGGGCCTCGGCCTCACCGAGCGCGCCCTCGGGGTCCTCCAGGTCCTTCACCGGGAAGGCACTGTTGGCCCAGAACGGCCTCCACAGGGTGACCACGATCGGCTCCTCGTTGTCTGTGGCGTCCTTGAGCTGGGCGAGCATCGCGGTCGTGGAGGACTCCACGAGCGTGAAGTCGTCCAGGCCGTAGGTGGGCATCACCGAGTCCTTGGTGACGCCGGTCAGGCCAGCGCCGGGCTCGATGCCGATGATCTCGCCACCCAGCTCGTCGACATGGTCGGGGAGCTCAGCGATCGAGGTGATGTCGCTGTATTCCGGGACCGCGAAGGTCAGCTTGGCGTTGGGGTAGTAGGCACCCAGGTCCTCGACCTGGTCGCCGTACTCCTCCATGTAGTTCGCGTGGGTGACCTCGGGCCAGGCGCTGGGATACATGTCGACATCGCCGTTGGCCAGGGCAGTGTAGAGCGGCCCGGCCTCGGTGAGGGTCTCCATCTCGACGTCGTAGCCCTGCTCCTCGAGCAGGTGCTCGAGCAGGTAGGCCGTGGACAGACCATCGGTCCAGGACGGGATGAAGCCCATGGTGATGGTGCCGCTGGCCTCGCCACCGGCTCCTTCACCGCCGGCCTCGGTGTCGTCGGCCGAGTCGTCAGCCGCGTCGTCGCTGCCGGTGTCGTCGGCTGCCTCGTCGTCGGAGCCTTCGTCCTCCGCGGCAGCGTCGTCGTTGGAGTCCTCGTCGCCGCCGTCGTCGGAGCCGCAGGCGCCGAGGACGAGGGTCAGGGCCAGTGCGGACGCGAGCGTGCCCGCGGCGCGTCGGTTGCGGTGCAACTTCATAGGAATCGTTCCTTCTTTCCTTCTGGGAGCCGGTGGGTGCCGGCCTTGCTCGGACAGTTGGGGGTGCTCATCAGATGCCGGTCGTCGCCCGCTGTGCCACGGATCGGGTCCTGCTCCGGCGGACCATGTTGGCCAGGGACTTGTCCGTGCCGGAGCCGCCGATGGAGGCGGTCAGCCGGTCCAGATAGATCGCGAGGACCACGACGGAGAGCCCTGCCTCAGCGCCGAGGCCGATGTTGATGGTCGAGATCGACTCCACGACCTTCTTGCCGAGGCCGTCGGCGCCGACCATGCCGGCCACCACGGCCATCGACAGAGCCAGCATGATGACCTGGTTGACGCCCGCCATGATGGTCGGCACGGCCAGTGGCATCTGGATGCCGCGCAGGATCTGGCGGGGGGTGGCGCCGAAGGCCTGCCCGGCCTCGACGGTCTCGGAATCGACCTGCCGGATGCCGAGCTCGGTGAGGCGGACACCCGGCGGGAGGGCAAACAGGATCGTGGCGAACATGCCCGGGACATAGCCGATGCTGAAGAACAGGATGGCCGGGATCAGATAGACGAACGCCGGCATGGTCTGCATGAAGTCCAGCACCGGGCGCACCACGTTGCTGACCACCTTGTTGCGGGCGGCCAGGATGCCGATCGGGATGGCGATCAGCACGGCGACAGCCGTGGCGATCACCACCAGCGCCAGGGTCTGGACGGCCGGGATCCACATGCCCATGGAGACGACGAAGGCCAGGCCCAGGGCCGACCCGATCGCGAACTGCCAGGAGCGCAGGAGCAGCCCGAGCAGCGCGAAGACCAGGATCATGATGTCGGGCGGCACCAGCAGCATCGCGTCGATCAGCCCGGTGATCAGGGTGTCCACGACGTCTGCGACGGCCCGGAAGAACTCGCGGAACGTGCTGTTCAGCCAGTCGACGCCGGTGTCGATCCACTCGCCGACCGCCAGGTCGGGGACGACGGAGGTCAGGTCGTCCTCATTCATCAGCGTGCCTCCGTCCCGGTCGGTGCCGGTGTTGGTATGCCGAGGGGCGCGTCATCGCCTGTCTTTCCGTTGGCGGTGGGGTGGGTGTTGCCCATGGCCGCCAGCAGGGTGACGTCCGGGATCACGCCCACCAGTCGCTCCTGCTCGTCGCGCACCACGATCGGGGCGGGGCTGCTCGCGGCCGGCAGGAAGAGCTCGTTGAGGGTGGTGTCGGCGGTGACGAACGGCAGCTCGCCCTGGTGCAGCGGCAGCTCCTGGCGGCCCTCGCGCACGGCCGCGGCGATCGCATTGGACCAGACCAGGCCCTGCACGGTGCGGTCGCGATTGACCACCAGCAGCCAGCCGACCTGGTGCTCGCGCATCAGCTTGTGGGCTGCCTGCGGGCCGGCACCGGGGCCGATCACGGCCACGGGCTGTTCCATGACGTTGGCGGCGGTGAGGACCCGCGTGCGGTCGACGTCCTGGACGAACTCGGCAACATAGTTGTTGACCGGGTTGTTCAAGATCTCCTCGGCGCTGCCGATCTGCTCAATGCGACCGTCGCGCATCATCGCGATCCGGTCACCGAGACGCATCGCCTCGTTGAGGTCGTGGGTGATGAACAGGATCGTCTTGTCCAGGCGCTGCTGCAGGTCGATGAGCTGGTCCTGCATCTCGCGGCGGATCAACGGGTCGAGGGCACTGAACGCCTCGTCCATCAACATGATGTCGGTGCCCGCCGCCAGCGCGCGGGCGAGCCCGACCCGCTGGCGCATGCCGCCGGAGAGCTCGTCGGGCTTGGAGCCTCCCCAGCCGCCGAGGCCCACCATGCCCAGGGCCTCCTCGGCCCGTGCCTGGCGATCACTGCGGTTCACGCCCTGCACCTGCAGGCCATAGGCGGCGTTCTCACCGACCGTGCGGTGCGGCATGAGGGCGAAGTGTTGGAAGACCATGCTGATCTTTTTGCGCCGGACCTCGCGCAGGGCACGACCGTCGAGATTGCTGATGTCCTGCCCGTCGATGGCGACCGTGCCAGCCGTCGGGTCGAGCAATCGGTTGACCGTGCGGATCAGGGTCGACTTGCCCGAGCCGGACAGCCCCATGACCACGAAGATCTCGCCGGGGTCGACGCTGAAACTGGCGTCGATGACGGCTGCCGTCAGCCCCTGCTCACGCAGCTCCTCACGGGTGCCACCACCCTGCAGGGCGCGCACCCCTCGCTCGGGGCGGCGCCCGAAAATCTTGAACACTCCATTGGCCTCTAGTGCAGGCACAGGTCTCCCAGGTCGATGAACCAAAACTCGACCTCACCCACGCTGCAGGGGACGATCTGTCCACTGACCATCGTCACGAAAAGCGCAGGCTCGGTGTCGAGGCCCTTCGACGTTAGCAAGATTCTGCGGCTCAGGGGCAAAAAGAGTCACGACGGGGTCACGCGACGGTCACGTTCCGGTGACGGCGCGTCCCGGGCGCCGAATCAGCCCCTGCCGGACGGGATCTCGTGCGCTGCACAGATGTCGCTTCGAGAGCGATCACTCCGACAGCGACGGGCGCATCCGGGGACCGCGCGGCTATGCGGTCAGCCGAATCGTGCCTCGGGCATCTCAGGCGGCCGTGCGCTCGGTGCCTCGTCCAACCGGGCCAGGACCTCGGCGATGGCGCGGTCCAGCTGCGGATCGGCCGGACCGAAGAAGTCGGCAGGCGTGTGTACGACCTCGATGTCGGGGTCCACGCCGTGGTTCTCGACGCCATAGCCCTTGCCCTCGAGCCAGAAGGCATAGCGCGGCTGCGTGATGCCGGTGCCGTCGACCAGGTCGAAGCGGCCATCGATGCCGACGACACCGCCCCACGTGCGCACGCCGATGACCGGCCCCAGACCGAGCGCCTGGGCGCCGGCGTTGACGATGTCGCCGTCGGAGCCGGAGTTTTCGTTGGCCACCAGCACGACCGGCCCCCGGGGTGCCTGGTCGGGATAGGTGTAGGGCGTGGAGAAGTGCCGCCCGACGCCCCAGCCGACGACGCGACCGACCAGGCGCGCGAGCACCATCTGGCTGGTGTGACCACCGCGGTTGTAGCGCACGTCAGCAATGAGGCCCTCCGCGCGGGCAGCCCGCCCGAGGTCGCGGTGCAACTGTGCCCACCCGGTGCTGGTCATGTCGGGCACATGCAGATAACCGACCCGACCGCCGGAGTGCTCGCGGACGTAGTCGCGACGGGAGCGGACCCAGTCCTGATAACGCAGCACCTCCTCGTCGGCGATCGGCACCACGACGACGCGACGGTCCTGTCCGTCCCGGCGCAGCGTCAGCCCGACCGGCTTGTCGGCGGCACCGACGAGACGGGTGGCTGGTCCGAAGGCCGGGTCCACGGGGCGGCCGTCGACGGCGACGATCAGATCGCCCACCCGGGCGTCGACCCCCGCGGCCCGCAGCGGCGAGCGCGCGTCGGGGTCGGTGCTCTCACCGGGCAGGATGCGATCGATCCGCCACCCACCCTCCGCCGGCGACAGGTCGGCCCCGAGGTGTCCCAGCCTGCGCGCGATGTCACCCGGCGCAGACGCGGGCATCACGTAGGCGTGCGAGGTGTTGAGCTCGGCGACGACCTCCCACAGCAGATCCTGCAGGTCGTCGTGGGTGCGCAGCGTCGCCACCAGCGGGCGATAGCCCTCGACCACCCCCGCCCAGTCGACGCCGTCCATGTCCTCGCGCCAGTAGTGGTCACGCATGATCCGGGCGTTCTCGTCGAACATCTGGTGCCACTCGGTGAGGGGGTCCACCTCGAAGCGCAGCCGTGAGGTGTCGACGTTCACGGCCTCGCCGGAGTCGTCCTCCGGCTTGTGGTCGGCGGGCTGGACCCTGATCTCGTCCTTGGTGGCGATCACGATCCGCTCGCCGTCACCGGAGACGGCAAAGCTGTCCACCCGGTCGGCCACGGTGGTGACCTTGCGCTGCTCAAACGACCAGTGCTCCAGGGTGTCGGCCGTCGGGTCACCGGCCACGCCCGCCCGCCGGGTGCCGAGCTCTCCGGCGTCACCGGCGACCCGCACCCACAGCACGGCTCCCTTGGCAGCGCGCAGGTCGCGGTAGTCGCCAGAGGGAATCGGGAAGGGCACGATCCGCTCCTCGGCCCCGTCGACGTCCAGGTCGGGGCTGGCGGGGGCCTTCTCGGGCGTCGGCCCCGTGGGCGACGCGGACTCCGCGGCATGGCCCCTGCCGGCGGGTGAGCCGACGCCCGGGTCGTCCACCGGTTTGCTGATCCGCCACCCCTGGGCGCTGGGCCCGAACGGTGCCGGGTCGGTCGCGGACAGCGGGAGCAACCAGGGTCGGGTCGAGCCGGTGAAGGACAGCATGAACTCGTGGCTGTCATAGGTCGGGTCGAAGGTCCGATCGGACAGGAACACCAGATAACGGCCGTCGTCGGTGAAGGCGGGGGAGTGGTCGTTGAGGTTGCCCTCGGTCAGCGCGGTCGGGGCGTCCTGCGTGGTCAGGTCGACGACCACGAGCTGGAAGTGCTCGCTCTCCCGGGTGGGTTGGGCCCAGGCCAGATAGCGACCGTCGGGTGAAAAGACCAGCGTCTGCGGCTCGCCGTGCTCGGAGTGGGCCAGGGGGCGGATGGCCCCGTCGGCGACGGCGACCAGGCTGACCCGCCCGTCGTGGGAGACGGTGGCGACGTGCTCCCCGTCCGGCGAGGAGGCCGTATGCAGCACGCGCCCGAGCGCACCCCCGGCCACCCTCCGCGGCGGCTGGCTCCCGTCGAGGTGGTGCACCTCCAGGGCGTCCTCCCCGTCGGCGTCGGTGACGAGCAGGGCCCGCCCGGTGCGGCCGAGGAGCTCGGGCTCGCGGACGCGGACGGCGGAGTCGGCCACCAGCGCGTGGGCGGGGCCCTCCCGGTGGCTCAGCCAGAAGGCTGTGCCACGCCAACCCACCAGGCTCGCGTCACCACCGTGGTCGGGCACGATCGTGTGCAGTCCCGTGCCGGGGTCGGCGGAGTGGGCCGCTGGCTGGCCGGCGGGGACCTCGAGCTCGAGGCGGCGCGGTGCGGCGCTCAGGTCGTCGAGCAGCCAGAGGGCCCCGTGACTGTGCCAGATGATGCGCGTGCCGTCGGTGCTGGCGTCGCGCACATAACCCTCGGCCGGGCCCTGGTGGGTGAGCTGGGTCGGCTGACCGCCCTCGAGGTCGTCCCAGACCCAGAGGTTGGCCTGCTCCGTGCTCGCCTCGGGGAAGCGTGCGGCGCGGTCGGACACGAACACCAGCCGGTCCCCGATCCACAGCGGGTCTACCAGGCTGGCCTCGTCGTCGGGGAGCAGTTGGGTCCACTGGCCGGTGGCCTCGGCATACGGCGTGGGGTTGAACCAGAGCCGGGGAGCGGTGCCACCGCGATAGCGCTTCCATTGGGCCGGCTGCCGGCTGCCCGGTGTGCTCACCACCACCGCACCGTCGTGCCGGACCGCGACGCCCCAGGCGGGACCGTGGTGCAGACGCTCGACTGCTCCGTCGAGGGAGACCGCCCGGGTCGTGACATGGCGGAAGTTGGCCTCTCCGGCGTGCGAGGCGACCAGCACGCGGCCGTCGTCGGTCCAGCCCAGCACGAGGGTGTTCTTCGCGCCCCACCAGGTCAGTCGCCGGTCCGCTCCGGTGGCGACCTCGACCACGACGACCTCGGGGTGGCCATCGCGGTGCGAGACAAAGGCAATGTGCCGGCCGTCGGGCGAGAACCGCGGGTTGCGGGCGGGCGCACCATCACGGGTCAGGCGCCAGGCCCGCCCTCCCGTCACCGGTGCCAGCCACACGTCATCGGCCGCGACAAAGGTGACGAGGTCACCGTGGAGATGGGGATAGCGCAGGTAGGTCGAAGTCATCCACTCCAACCTAGTGGGCAGGGCCGACACTCAGGCCCCGCCCGCGGTCAAGGTTGCGCAAGGAGTGCGCAAACAGAAAACCCCGGGCCGCTGGTCAGCGGCCCGGGGTCTCCGGCAATCTGGTGGCGGTTGGGTCAGCGCTGCTGACGCCCCCGCACGGCCTGGACGGCGCGCTGGGCCACGTTGCCGGCGGCCTGGGCGACGTCCTCGGAGGACTGCTGCTGCGGCTGCTGCGCCACCGCACGCGGACGCGAGGTGGCACCCGCCTGGATCTGCGGGAGCAGCTGGGCCATCAGCAGTGTGGACAGGGCTGAGTTGTCCCCGGCCCCGGCGTCCGTGTGCACGATGACCGGTCGCGGTGCGCTCTCGGCCAGGGCAGCGCCGACATCGAGGCGGCGGCGGGCCAGCTCGTAGGCCAGGACCGCACGGTTGTCGCGGTAGGCCGTGGCCAGCTGCTCCTGGGCCTTGGCCTCACCCTGGGCAGCGACCAGGTTGGTGCGCGCGCTGGTCTCGATCTCATAGCGGATCTTCTGCGCCTCGGTCTCGCGCTCCTCCAGCATCTGCGCGACGTCCTTGCGGGCCTTGTTCAGCGAGGCCTTGACCTCGACGATCTTGGCGCCACGGATCTTCTTGGACCGCTCGATCTCCATGAGCAGGGTGTCGATGCGGCGCTTGCGCGTCAGCTCCCACTCCTTCTCATAGGCCACCAGCTCCTTGGCGACCCGCTCGCGGGTGGCCAGGTGCTCGCGATACTGGTCGGGCAGCTGGACATCGGGGATGTTGCAACCCATGATCTGCACGCCATAGCGGGTGAGCTGGCGGTTGAGCAGCTCCTGCATGTCCTTGACGTCACTGCCGCGCAGGTCGTAGGCGCGCTCGGTGCGCACCTGACGGCTGCGCTGCCGGATCGCGTCCTGGACCGAGTTGGACAGCACCAGGTCGAAGTTGCCGGCACCGATGGTCTGCACGAAGCGGATCGCGTCGACGATGCGGAAGCGCAGGAAGAACTCGATCGACTTCAGCGGCACGTTCTCGTGCGTCGGCGAGGACAGCACCGGTGCGGCATACGGGATCTCGGTGGTGACGTCGACGACGTAGGCCACGCGAGCCCAGGG
Organism: Ornithinimicrobium faecis; assembly: GCF_023923225.1. Classification (GTDB taxonomy): domain Bacteria; phylum Actinomycetota; class Actinomycetes; order Actinomycetales; family Dermatophilaceae; genus Ornithinicoccus; species Ornithinicoccus faecis. The sequence goes on from NZ_CP099489.1 coordinate 649,897, forward strand.
GTGCCACAGGTAGTGCCGGCCCGGCGCCAGGCCCGGCCCGCTGATCGCACCGAACTTGGTGAGAACACCCACGGTGCCCTCCTCGATCTCGACGATCGAGGAGCGCCACCACCACAGTGCCGCACCGATGAAGGACAGGACGGCCACGGCGATCGCCAGACCGCCGAGGGTCCCGTGGTCGGAGCCCATCAGCATCAGACCGCTGACCAGGGCCCACAGTCCGAACCACACCAGGGTGGTCCAGCGCAGGCCACGGTTGTCGCGGGGGATGACGACCGGCACCAGCGCGCCGGAGTCACCACCGCGCAAGAGTCGGGCGACGTCGCTCCAGCCGGAGACGACCTCCTTGATCGAGCTCATGCCCTGGCCGCGCATTGCGCGGGTGGTCTGCTCCACCATCTGCTCAGCCACGGTCCTCACCCTCGTTCTTCACGTCGTTGTTCTGCGCGTCGTTGGTGTGGGGTGCCGGGTTCTGCGGTCTCGGAGCACCCTGTCCCGGTGGGAACTGTCCCGGAGGGAACTGCCCTGGGGGGAACTGCCCTTGTGGGGCCTGACCCGGGGGCGGCGGGACCTGTCCCTGCGGGCGGCCCTGGGGTGCGCCCGGGAACTGGTGCTGTCCCGGGGGCGGACCCTGGGGGAACTGGCCGGGTGCGGACGGACCGCGACCCTGCTGGTACTGACCCTGCTGCTGGTGCTGACCGGGCTGCTGACGCTGGCCCTGAGCCGGGTCCTGCTGCTGGTGCCGGCCCTGCTGTTCCTGACCCGACCCACCCGGGCCCTGGGGGGTGCTGGGCTGGGTGCGTGTCGGCATACCGGATCCTGGCTGTGCCGGCTCATCTGCTCCCGGGACCTCGCCGCTCTCGGTGACCTCCTCCAACTGCGCCGTCACGGCCTCGTCGGTGACGGAGCGGCGGATCTGGTCCAGGACCTGCTCACCCTCGGGGTCGTCCACCGGCTCGGTCGCCGGGAGGATCTCCACCTCGGTGGCCTCGGGCGCCTGCAGCAGGTGCTCGATCTCGCCCTTGCGGCCGGAGACCCGCTCGGCGATGTCGCCCTTGCGGGACTGGATGTCGGCCATGTCCTCGTCGCTGAACAGCTTGTGCTCCGCACCGCCGACGAGCTCGCGCGCGATGTGCAGATAGTCGACACCCTCGGCGTCGCCACCCACGCGCACGATCTGCGGCAGGGACTGGGCCAGGCTCTCCATCTTGTCCAGCAGGTCCTGCTGATAGCGGTAGTCCAGGATCTCCGGGGCCAGGGCCGCGCTGAGGGCGCGGATGTCCAGGGCCTGGGCCTCGAGCATGGCCGCGTTGGCGTGCGCCGTGGACTCGGACTCCACGAAGCGCTGCCGGGCCATCGCGTTGGCACGGTTGGTCTCGCGCTCGAGGGCGGTGTCCATCTGCGCCTGGTAGCGCGCGATGTCGGCCTGGATCGCCGAGAGGTTCTCGTTGAGCGAGGCGAGGTCCTTGTTCAGGTCACCCTCGTTCTGTTCCTTGCGCAGGTTGAGCTCGTAGTCGTAGGTGTAGGCCTCCTTGGCCACCCGGATCATCTCGGGGGCTGCCAGGTCCATCCGGTATTCCTGCGCGGACGGCTCGGCGTGCGTGATGTTGGCCGTGGTGAGCTCGACAGCCGGAGCGAACTGGACGTTCAACTGCTCGAGCAGGCGCGCGGTGCTCTCGCCGACCAGGTCGTAGATGCCCGAGGCCTCCTGGTCGTAGATCAGCGAGCGCGTGGTCTCCGAGATGGCGTTGTTGAGCTTGTCCTGGAAACCGGAGACGGCACCCAGCACGAAGACGAACTCGCGGGCGTTGACGATCCGGAACTGCAGGAACAGGTCGACCGAGGCCTGCACGCCCGACTTGGTGGGGGCCTGGCGGATCGGCGCGTTGAACGGGTATTCACGGGTGGTGTTGACGATGTAGGAGACGCGCTTCCACGGGTTCCACAGCGTGACGCGGCCCGGACCGACCTCGGCCTCGACCTTGCCGAAGCGGCTGATGAGCGCGGTGCAGCCCTCGGGCACCATCACCATGCCCTGGCGCCACCACATGAACGCGGCGAGGAGCACGATCAGGATCCAGTAGTGCGGGCCGAACAAGGCGCTGGTCATGCCGTCGAACGGGAGCAGCACGACGCTGCCCACGGCGCCGACGATGATCAGCAGGATGACCGGGAGCATCGCCCGGATCTTGCGGCCCTTGGGCATGACCATCGGCGTGATGACGTGCACCGGGCCGTTCGAGCCCATCTCGAAGTGGCTGCGACTCAACTTCTCCGCAGCGTCGTCGAGCGAGACGTTCTCGGAGTTGATCCGCGTGCCCGCTGCGCTGCCCTCCGCGCGTGCGGCCGGGAAGTCCCGCTCGTTGAGGTCGAAGCCGTTGTCCGGCCCGCCTCCCTGGTTGCCACCCACCGCCTGCTGCAGCGACTGGCCGACGACGTCACGGACGTCCGCGCCACCGGCGACTTGTCGGGCAGCATCAATGAACTGCTGTGATCGGTTGCTCACTCCATCTTCCCCTCTGTACTTCTGGTGGCACGACCTCGCCGCACACCTGTTGGGCACGACGATGTCGTGCTGGACCGAGTCTGTCACAGGCACAGACGGTCCCAAGAGCCTCACGGTTCCGTCCCAGCGGCAGTTCAAGTGGTGGAGCCACCGCGAGGCCGGGCACCTGGGCCACCGCGAGGCCGGGCACCTGGGCCACCGCGAGGCCGGGCACCTGGGCCACCGCGAGGCCGGGCACCTGGGCCACCGCCAGACCTGCTGCGCTTTGCCGACGGTGGCCCTTCACGGCGGGGTTCTCCTGGTGGTCGCTCGCAGTGCCCGTGTTCGCGTGCTGCCACCAACGTCCCAGCGCCAGGCGAAATTGGTCCTGCAGGAGGCACGGCATGCGACAACAGCCGCAGGACCACTTCCGCCGGGCGCTGCGGTGTACGCGTCAGGCCACTCGTCGTGATTTCTCTCGCTCCAGTGCCCGCCGCACCTGGGTCATGAAATCAGCCGCTCTGGTCCGTAGGCCGAGCACGGGGATCCGCAGCGTGACATCGGTCGTCAGAGCGAGGTCGTTCTGGCGGAGTGCGTCGTCCACGACGGCGAGCCCGAGCTGGTGCTGGAACCCGTCGATCTCGATGTGCAGGCCGGGGTCCTCCCAATAGATGTCGAGGTAGTAACGGCCCCGAACCCCGTGTCGCACCTCCTGACGTGATGGGGCAGGCAACTTCGCGGCGCGACACAGGGCGGCGAAGTCCAGCTCACCGAGGCTCTCGGCCCCTGCGCAGATGTCGCGGATCACCACGTGCAGGAAGGCTCCACGCCGTGAGCGATAGACCGACGCCCAGCAGGCGAGCAGGTCCTCGCGACGCACGAGTCGCTGTTGCACTGCCATGGCCAGGACCGTCGCAGCCTGCCGGTCCGTCCGGACCCATTGCGCGGCCCGGATGGCAGCAACAGCAGGAGTCGTTCGGGGCAGGCCGGCCGTCATCGTGGCGCCGATCGTGCGCGGCGCATGGCACTTCACCCCGGGCAACGGGTGACTCTTGTTACGGCTCGGCACCGAGACGGTGACCAGCTCGCGGTCAGGTGTCCAGTGCTCCAGCCCTGTCTCGATCAGGGCGCTCTCCCCGCAGCGCCCGACGAGTTGCCACGCCGGCGTGCTTCTCCGCGACGCCACGTCCGATGCGGGTGCGGCGCTCGAGCACCTCCTTGCACAGAGGCGAGAAGCGGGGACGGGGCTTGGATTTCATGGCGTCAACCCTGCCCTGATCCGCGCCCCACCAGGAGGGGCCTGTGGATAACCCGTCAGCACCATCCGGCAGGTGCTTATGTCCTGTGCTTTAGATCCTGCTGTTGTTGTCGCATGCCGTGGTTGCCGCAGGACCAATAGTGCCGGGCGGTCAGCGGCGGGTGGCGGGAGGTGGCGCTGAGACGGGGGAGGTGGCGCTGAGATGGGGAGGCGGAGCAGTCGTGGTGCCGCGTGGGCGCGAACCGCAATCAGGACCAGTCGATCTCGGCCAGCACCTGCTCCTGGGGACGGGTGCGCGGGCGTGATGGTGGCTCGTGGCGGGTGACCTGACTAGGCTCGAGGCCATGAGCAATCTCGAGGTCGCCCCGCCCGAGGTCGAGTGTGGCGAAGACGCCACAGACGCCACTCTGGAGATCATCGCCCCGCGCGAGGTGCCGCTCGGCGGACCGCGGGCGATGCTGGTGCGACGGACACTGCCGACCAAGACCCGCACGATGATCGGTGCGTGGTGCTTCGCGGACCACTACGGGCCGGACTCGGTGGAGCAAACCGGAGGGATGAAGGTCCCGCCGCACCCGCACACCGGACTGCAGACGGTCTCCTGGCTGTTCACCGGTGAGGTCGAGCACCGCGACAGCACGGGCGTGCACGCGATGGTTCGCCCGGGCGAGCTCAACCTGATGACGTCGGGTCGGGGCGTCTCGCACTCGGAGGTGTCCACCCCGCAGACCCGGATCCTGCACGGAGTCCAGCTGTGGACGGCCCTGCCCCAGGAGTCGCGCTTCGTCGACCCCGGCTTCGAGCACTTCGCCCCGGAGCCAGTCGACCTCGAGGCCGGCCGTCTCTCGGTCTTCCTGGGCAGCCTCTCCGTGGACGACCCGACAGTGGATTGGCCAGTCACCTCGCCGGTGAAGACCTACTCTCCGCTGCTCGGCGCGGAGCTCACGCTGCAGCCGGGGGCCGTGGTGACGCTGCGCCTGGACCCGTCGTTCGAGCACGGTGTCCTCGTCGACGGCGGCCCCGTGTGCGTCGGCCCGGAGCAGGTCGCCGCCCACGACCTGGCCTATCTCGCACCAGGCCAGGAGTCGGTGGACATCCACGCTGGTGAGCACGGCGGCCGCGTGATCATCCTCGGCGGCACGCCCTTCGGTGAGCAGATCGTCATGTGGTGGAACTTCATCGGCCGCGACCACGACGAGATCGTGGCCTCCCGCGAGCTCTGGCAGGACCGGGTCGAGCAGGATGCCGACACCCCGTTCGGCCGGTTCGACTATCCCGGTGACCCGCTGCCGGCCCCGCCCATGCCAGGGGTGCGCCTGCGTCCCAGGGGCTGAGACTTGCCCCGCGTGCTGCTGATCGACAACGTCGACAGCTTCACCTACAACATCGCCGACCTGCTCCACCGCGTCCTCGGTCAGGCACCGACGGTGTGGCACCACGACCATCACGCCGACGACCTGAGCGACTTCGACGCCATCGTCGTCGGCCCTGGCCCGGGGCGTCCGCAGCGTGCCCTCGACATGGGGCTGAGCACCCTCGCGCTGCGACAGCGTGAGGTCCCGGTGCTCGGGATCTGCCTGGGCCACCAGGGCCTGGCGCACCTCGCGGGCGACGAGGTGGTCGAGCTCGCTGAGCCCATGCACGGCCGGGTCAGCGAGGTGCTGCACGACGGGACCGGACTCTTCGAGGGCGTGCCCTCACCTTTCTCCGTGGTCCGTTATCACTCGCTGGAGGTCCAGCCCAGCGACTCCTCGCCGCTGGCTGTGACGGCCCGCGCGGCCGACGACGGCACCGTCATGGCGCTCGCCGACCTCGGGGCTCGGCGCTGGGGCCTGCAGTTCCATCCGGAGTCGGTGCTGTCTGAGCACGGCGACCAACTGATCGCCAACTTCCTGACCCTGGCGGGAGTGACCCGCGCTCCGGATACCGCGGGTGGGCAGCCGGTCGCGGTCGGCGATGTCCACCAGCACGCTCGGGCGAGCAGGCATGACGCACGGCCGGTGCAGCTGGCCTCGGTGGTCGTGGGACAGATCAGCGACACCTGGGCACTGCACCACCAGCTGTATGCCGCGAGCCTGACGGCCTTTTGGCTCGACGCCTCGGCCGGTGGTCGGCAGAGCGTGTCCAGCGGCAGGAGGGCCTCCGGTGGTCGGGAGCCAGCAGCCGGCCCGCCGGCGCAGGCCCTGCGCTGCTCGGTGTTGGGTGACGCGTCCGGACCGCTCTCCTATGTGGTGAGCCATCGCGTCGGGGTCGGCGTCGGCGTCGGCGTCGGGGCCTCAGTCACCACCTTGTCGACCGGCGAGCACCTCGAGGGTCCCCTGTTGCCCAACCTGGCGACGCTGCGAGATCGGTTCGCAGTGAGCGGTGACTCGGCTGCCTATTGTCTGCCCCGAAATACGGGGCAGCCAATAGGCACCGCAGGGGGCGCCGTGCCCACGGCGTTCCGGCCCGGCTTCGTGGGCTACCTCGGCTATGAGCTCAAGGCCGAGTTCGATGGCAGCGCGGCCCATGTCTCGCCGTTCCCGGACGCCCGACTGGTGTTTGCAGACCGGGCGCTGGTGGTCGACCACGAGGACGGCACGGTCCACGCGGTCTATCTGTGGGACACCGCGACTCGAGCAGAGCAGGAGGACTGGGTCGCCCGAGCGCAGGAGGCGCTGACGCAGATCACCAGTCAGCAGGCCAGCGTGCAGCCCGCCACCGTGCGGCCCGCCAGCGAGGGTGCACCTGCACGCACACTTCACGCTCGGACGGCGGGTCAGCGTGAAGGATCCATGCAGTTGGACGGGACGGCTGACGAGATGGCTGACGGGATGGCGGACGGGCTGGCCGACGGGACGGCTGACGAGATGGCCGAGGGGATGACGGACGGGGACGTGGAACCCGACTGGCGGCATACAGAAGCGGCGTATCTGGACCGGATCGCGCAGTGCCAGAGGGAGATCCGGGCAGGCGAGTCCTATGAGATCTGTCTGACCAACGCCGCCACCTGGCCCGTGCCGGTCGACGAGACCGCGCTTGCGGCAGGGATGCGCACGGGCAGCCCCGTGCCTTTTGCTGCGTGGCTGCGCGGACCCGGGCCGACAGTGATCAGCGCCTCGCCCGAACGGTTCGTCTCGGTGACCGCCGACGGCTTCGTGGAGGCCCGACCGATCAAGGGCACTCGGCCGCGCGGAGACGACGCCGCGGTCGACGCTGCGCTGGCCGAGGAGCTGCGCAGCTCGGTCAAGGACCGGGCCGAGAACCTGATGATCGTCGACCTGCTCCGCAACGACCTGCACCGGGTCTGCCGGTCCGGGTCCGTGCACGTGCCGGGGATCTTCGAGGTGGAGAGCTATGCCACGGTCCATCAGTTGGTCTCGACCGTGCGCGGGCGCCTGACCGACGGCATGGATTGTCTCGACGTGATCGGCACCTGCTTCCCGGGTGGCTCGATGACTGGTGCGCCCAAGGTCCGCACGATGGAGATCCTGGACCGCCTTGAGGGCGGTCCCCGTGGCGTCTATTCCGGTGCCCTGGGATGGATCGGGCTGGACGGCGCGATGGACCTCTCGATCGTGATCCGCACCGTCACGCTGACTGACGGTGTCGCCGAGTTCGGCGTGGGAGGCGCGATCACCGCGCTCTCCGACCCCGACGAGGAGTATGCCGAGACCCGGGTCAAGGCGGCCGCCCTCACCCGGGCGTTGGCATCGGCCGAGATCGGTTGAGCCACAAGCACGTCGGGAGTGGCCAAGGACTCGGTGGAGGAACCGATCGGTGACAGCTAACGTCCCTGTGTCATGAAGCCGATGATGCGCACCCGCCGGTCCACCGTTGCACTGGCCGCCACCGCCCTGGTCCTGACCCTTGCCGCCTGTGGGTCCGAGGAGGCGCCCGAGGTCGTGGAGGGGAGCAGCGCTGCGGAGGGGAGCAGCGCCGAGGCGGCTGCTGCCGAGACGGGGGCGACCGGTGGCTCTGTCGAGCAGGACGCTGCCGACGAGACCGACGGTGGCGAGACCGACGGTGGCGAGACCGACGGTGGCGAGGCTGGCGGTGGTGAAGTTGGTGGTGACGTCGAGGCCGCCCGTGCTGGGCTGGCCCGCTACCTCGAGGCGAACAAGCCCGAGACACCGACCACGAGCACGGACATCCCCGGGTGCCCGGTGCTCGAGGTCAGCGTGCTTGAGGAGCGGATGGCGGAGGTGGGCCTTGCGGACACCACGCTCGAGGGGTGGGCAACTGAGATCGAGTGGAATGAGTATGAGGACATCAGCCCGGACCTGATGGGCGTGGCCTGTGGCGGCGACTCGGACGGGAATCCCCACGACTCGGACTTCGGGACGGCCGGGGGCATGGTGGCCGTGGACCTGTCCGGACACACTGACTTCGCGACGTTCCTGGGTGACCTGGGCCTGTCGGCCGACGGGGATGTGTCCGGCGACACCGTGACCATCTGCCCCGAGACCGGTTTCTGCACGTCCCTGTGGCACAGCGACGGGCTCGTGATCGGGGTCACCCTGATGGCGGACGGTGTTGACGAGGAAACGGCCGGCGCTCTGCTGGAGGCGTCCCTGCCAGATGCGTTGACCACACTGGCCAACAACTGATCATCAGTGCTCGGCGGGGCTCGACCCAACCGACAGGTCAGCGGCTCAGCCGGTATTCATGCCGGAAGCGCCACAGCATCCGCAGTGCCCGAGGCAGCTTCGTGCCCCCGGCGATGTAGCGGAACAGGTCCAGGGTGCGCAGCGCCGGTGTGATCGTCCAGGTGGCTCGGGCCCCGTTCGGCCCAGCACTCCACATCCGGTGCGGCGTGCCTGGTGGAACCGTCACGGTCTCGCCGGCCTGGAAGACCCGTGTGGGATCAGTCCCGAGCTCGACGGTCAGCTCTCCCTCGCGGACCGTGAACTCCTCTGACTGCTGTGGGTGGGAGTGTTTGGGCGGCGGCGGACCCTGCTGCCAGACGGAGTCCACCTCGAGCACGTCTGGTGAGTGGTGTCGCACGGTGAGAACCTGACTGGCGCTCAGCGCGATGCGTTCTTCGGTCATCGGCAGATCCCTCGTGTTCGCCAACCTTGCGGGCTTCTACCGTACGCGCGTCCGCCTGCGATCGTGCCCGGAATACGTCAACCGTCTCGGGTGTAGGCACAGGTATGACGAACTCCAGCATCCCCAACATCGAGCTCAACAACGGCGTGACGATCCCGCAGGTCGGCTACGGCGTCTTCCAGGTGCCGGAGGACCAGACGCAGCGCAACGTCGAGGCGGCCCTCGCTGCCGGCTACCGCCACATCGACACGGCGGCGGCCTATTACAACGAGGCCGGCGTGGGTGCTGCGATCAAGGCCAGCGGCCTGCCGCGCGAGGACATCTTCGTCACCACCAAGTTGCGCAACGGTGACCAGGGTGCCGAGTCCGCGCTCGCGGCCTACGAGGCCAGCCGCAAGGCCCTCGGCCTGGATGCCCTGGACCTCTATCTCATCCACTGGCCCTACCCGAGTGCCGACAAGTATGTCGAGACCTGGAAGTCCTTCGAGAAGTTGTATGAGGAGGGCGCAGTCCGTGCGATCGGCGTCTCCAACTTCCTCCCGCAGTTCCTGGAGCGGCTCCTGGCCGAGAGTGACATCGTGCCCGCGGTCAACCAGATCGAGATCCACCCGACCTTCCAGCAGCCGGGGACGCAGGACGCCAGCCGTGCGGCCGGCATCGCGGTCGAGGCCTATTCACCGCTGGGCCAGGGCAAGGACCTCGACGCGGCCGCCGTGACCGGAGTCGCCGAGCGCCTGGGCGTCACGCCCGCGCAGGTCGTGCTGCGCTGGCACGTCCAGCAGGGCACCATCGTGATCCCCAAGTCGGTGACCCCGGAGCGCATCGTCAGCAACCTGGACCTGTTCTCGTTTGAGCTCACCGATGAGGACATGGGTGCCATCAGCGCGCTGGACACCGATGAGCACATCGGTGCCGACCCGGCGACCGCAGCCTTCACGCAGGTCCGCAACTGACGGCATACAGACTGTGCGCGCAGCGCGGCCCGGGACCACACCGGTCCCGGGCCGCGCCGTGTCACTGGCTCTCAGCCGCCGCAGCCGTGCCCAGGCGTGATCCGATCGAACCGGTCGGTCGTCCACCCCAGCAGGTCATCGATGAGGTCCGACTCGGGCTCGACGAGTGAGAGATGGTCGCGGTCTGGATACGTGCGGTAGTCAGGTGACTGCCCTGCGGAACACAACCGGTCGGCATACGCCTGCTGATCGGCGGGTTGGATGAGGGTGTCCGCCTCGCCCTGGGCGATGAGGACCGGGACCTGGAAGGGCTCGGTGGGGACGTTTTCCGCCAGCGCCTCGCCGAGTGCTCCGTGGGTCGGGGGCGTGGCATAGACGGACTGGTCGCGGGC